>JBOFPV010000147.1:0-8702 GCA_051660585.1 Tannerellaceae bacterium | reverse complement strand
AGGGGATAAAGCACCGAGTCGGGCGTGTGAATGATGTACTGAAACGGTGCCGCGTCGCCCTCGATGTCAAGTGTTCCGCCGATGGTGTTATCGTTGAGCGCGAGCATACCAATGCTGTAATTAACCACGTCGCTCGTATCACGCGCCACACCGATAATCTCGCCCAATAGATTGGTTATATTGGTTTGGTACGATCCCCACTGGATGCCGTCGATCCCTTCGCGCGGAGAAAGATCTTGCAGCGTCATTTTGAGGTATTTGCTTTGCGGTTGCAACAGAATCTTAGCTTGCGAGCCGTTGGTGAAATCTACCGTCATGGTCTGATCGGCCTTGTTGTACGTTGCCTTTTGTGGGTAATAGTACGTTTTGCTTTCGCTGTTGTAAAGCGACATCAACGGCGATGGTTGGTCTTGCACACTAAACTCGCGCTGCGGCGAAACCGTTGTGTTTTTCATGCTATTGATATAGCCTGTGTTGTCGACCACAATACTAAAGTAGTCGGTATTGAACTTCCATGAATCATTTGCCGTGCAACCGCACAGTAAGCAGCATGAAATCAGAAAAGAAGCCTTCTTCATCATACAAATATAGGTTTAGCAATAAATTAAGTTGTTAGATTCTAAAGTGTAAAGGTAACACTTTAGAATGTTGCGAAAGCGTATATCGTTTGTTATTTTGAAGTGAAACCGTATACATTTCCCGCAAAATCGACAGCAAACAAAGCGTTGCCGCTGATGGCTACACTCCCAAATACGGGTGCACCCATGGCATGTTTCCAAATGAGTAGCCCGGTTTTACGGTCCAAAGCATACAGAACACCGTCCGACGCGCCCATATAAACAACATCTCCCGAAACGACCGGACTGGTTTCTACCGGTGAAGTGGGATCTCCCAATGTAGGAACGGTATAAATCATTGCCGGCCCTGTTTTGAAGTTCCATTTAACCTCTAGCGTAGCACGATCGACGGCTACAATTCCGTTTGTCGCGGTTCCGAAAATAATCTCTTGATCGGTGACGAGTGGTGTAGACAAGTTCTTTAACTCAAAGTCGTATGTTTTCTGTATAACCGGCTTGCCCGACTTTGCATCGACAACGAATAACGAGCTGTTGATTAGAGAGTAAATCAAATCCTTGTGGATAGCAGACGAACTGCCAAAGCCGTATGGTCCCCGGCTCCATAGTTTCTTTCCGGTACGAGCATCATTGGCATGTGCTGATTCCCAAAAGGCTTGTCCGGTTAATACTCCGTCATGTACAGCAAGCGTTGCAACAGTGCCGTGAGCCGTGTCCCAGTCTTTATTTTGCCAGATTAGCTCACCCGTTTTTGCTTTTAGCGCGCAAAGAGCTCGTCCTGTCCCGGCATAGACTACACCTTCGGCCGTAACAAGTCCGTCGTCGAGTGGTACTTGTTTGTCCATGTTCAAGTCTTTTTCCCAAACTAACAGTCCTGTAGCAGCATCAACGGCATAAAGCCATCCGTTAATATCTTGTGCAAAGATGCAGCCGTCTTCCGCGGCAATGCTGCTTCGTACCGAGTGGCGAAGCGGATATTGCCAACGAATTGCTCCCGTGTGTGGGTCCATGCACGCAATTGAAGCTTTTCCCTTTCCATTGTCATCGAGAGAAGCAGCATAGATGGCTTGTTTGTATACAAGCGGAGAGGTGAAAAAGATATTTGCTCCGATGTTTTGCACCCAAGCTAATTGTAGTGGCAGCTTTAAGGTGTCTTTTAAATCCGGAACATGGGCGGGAGTTTGAAGAAGGTTGGCCCAGTCTTTATTCAATTGAACTGCATTGCTTTTGTTGTGCTCGTACCGAAAGGTTGTTCTTTCTTTGGCTACTTCTCCGTTGGCAAAGGTAGCTGTGACGGCAACGGTTATAATCTGTCCGTTAAGTGATTCCGGCAACTGTATTTCAGAACTCCAGTTAAAGTCGGTGTTCTGTTTCATGTTTCGATCTGTAATGTAGCTCTTGTTTTGACTATTACAGCTATAAGTTACTTGTTGCACCGGTGAAGATGTGGAGTATGCGTTGACAGACAACGGTACTGTGCCGGTGTTTGTTACTGCTGCTTGCCCGTTGTCGATTGAAGCAATCGTCACGGATTTATCCATGTACGAATAGCGAATCTCTGATGATAACTGACCATTGGCATCGGCTGTTAATACTCTGAACGACGATGGCGAGTGGTCGTACGAACCGCGAATCTGTCCCGGAGAGCAAATCATTTGTACATCAGATCCATCGTATTTATACATTCGATGGTGATGCCAATGTCCGTAAAGCCAAGCTTTCAAATTGTAGTCGGCCAGGTCGATGTACTCAGAGTCTTTGCTTCCGAAGCGAAAATGTCCATCGCCACTTTTTACACTGTGATTAAATGCAATGATGGCTTTGTCTGGTGATACATGCTTCAAGTCATTATGAAGCCATTGGGCAATGCGCTCTTGTGTATAATCGGGCCTTCCGTCTCCTCCCGACATCGGAGTTACAATATAATGTATATTTCCTACCTCAAACGAATAATAGGCAGGGCCGAAATGATTCTCGAATGCTTCTTCTCCGTACTTGCCGCTTCCCAGGTCGTGATTGCCAATGCAATAGAATACCTGAGAGGAGGGCATGTTTTCATTGTTGAGAAAGTATTTGTAGGATTTAAAGCCTTCTCTGGTAATATCTCCTGTATGAATAATAAACGATATGTGCTCATTGGCTACATAGTCGCGCATTTTTTGTGTGCTGATGGCGTGACCGTCAAGAGCTGTGCGCATCTCGTCATACATGTGTGTGTCTGATATGTGGATAAAGCGATGGGTGCCATCGGCTTTTACATTTTGCTTGTTGGCAGGCTCCAGTTCAAAGTCATACGGAGCAGACTGGTCGGTTATGCGCCGGTAGTATGTATTGGTGCGATAACCGGAAGGGATTGTAATGTATATAAAACGGGCATGATCGTGTCCGGGTAGTTGAAATTCGCCTTTGCTGTTGGTTTGTACAACATTTAAGCCGTCTGATACGGATATGCCGGCTAGTCCTTTATCGTTTTTATCGAAGCTGTGATCTCCATTTTTATCCAGGTAGACATGCCCTGTATATTGAGATGCCAGTGTAGGAAAACAGCTGCAAAATAGAAAAAGTATTATGTAACTAAAGTGGTATCGTAACTTCATTTTCGAATGATTGTTTTTTTTAGGTCGTGATTTAAGAAGTCTGTCATATTTAAGTATAAAGCAAAAGGTGATAATGGGAGCAATCATGTGACTACTCCCTTTTGTATCTTTTTTTACATCATGACTCTGAATAAATTTGTTTCAGTAGCTCTGGATTTTCTTTGCTTACTTTCAGAATAAGCTCTGCAAATAGAGAGTTAACCCAAGCAAACCAAGGTCGGCCAAAACGCTCCGGATTGTCTTTGTGGAAATACTCGTGCATAAATCCGGCGTTCCCATCCGTATTTACGAGCGTTTTGATGCATTCTTTTATTTCATTTGTATCTGTAGATGTAAGTCCCTTCATGATAATACTCATGTGCCAGATGTTGTCTTTTCCTGTATGCGGGCTCCCAATACCGTCGCCGTCGCTGCCTTTGAAGTAGTAGGGGTTGTCTTCGCTAAATAAAAACTTTCTGGTGTTTTTGTACACAGCATCATTGGGCGATCCGTATCCGAAATAAGGTATGGATATCAGGTTCGGAACATTGGCATCGTCCATTAGATTCTGTCCGCCAAAGCCATTCACTTCGTAGGCATAGATGTTTCCGTATTTGGGGTGATTTACGATTCCGTATTTCTTTATCGCTGTGTCTACTTCTTTTGCCAATGACTGACTTTTACGTAATAACTGTGTGCCTTTTCCTGTTTTTTTAATGATCTCATTGAGTTGATTTAGTGATTGAACCAAAAAGATATTTGACGGGATTAAGAATCCGAAGATGGTAACGTCGTCGGATGGTCTGAAGTTGGAGACTACCAATCCTACGGGATTTACAGGATTTCCGACTCCATATATCGGATTGCTGAGCGGATTGCCCGATGAACGTGAGAATGAATACGGGCCATCTCCCTCTTTGCGTTGTTGCTCTTCAAACGTTTGCAGAACAGATGCCATCGCCTTTTCCCATGTGCCATCAAAAAGAGAGGTGTCTCCTGTTAATTGCCAATATCTGTATAAGATTCTCAACGGATAGCATAAGGAGTCTATTTCCCATTTGCGTTCGTTGATTTCGGGTGTCATTTTAGTGTTGTCGGTTTGCCAACCTTTGCCGGTGGGTCCGTCGTTAAATGCATTTGCATATGGATCAAGCAGGATACACTGCAACTGACGGTTGATAAATCCTTTTACCATCTCCTGAAGCTCAGGATCATCAGACATTAATTCAAGATAATTCCATATCTGAGCAGATGAATCGCGTAGCCACATTGCATCAATATCGCCGGTAATGACAAAGGTGTCGGGCTTTCCATCTTTGAGAAGGAATTTAACAGTTGTGTCTAATGTATTTGGGAAACAATTAGAGAATAACCATCTTAATTTAGGGTCTGTGATTTGCGATGCAATATAGGCTAACTTCTTCTCTACAGCCACAGAGGTAAATGTTCTTTGATTCACATCTGGTCGCAACGATTTGTATGTTTCTTTTTCAGGAATAACATTGGCACTGATTGCTTGAGAAAGTAAAATATTACTCATTACTGACAATACGAGGCCTTTACGAAGGGGAAAGGTCTTTAATTTCATGTTGATTTAATTTATTAGATTATTTCGATACAATACGCTGCCCGCATTATTTCCGTTGTAGGCAGCGTATTGTATCTTCATGATTGGTTTTTTATAGAACGATTATTGGGGCCAAACGAGCCATTCTTGTACTCCCTCTTTTGAGATCTCAAATGGACCGGGCGAGGGGTTGGAGGTGTTTCGCTTCTTGTTTGTAAAGTCTTTATTTACGCAGACTTCACTATCATCCGGATTTGTGAATGATTGATTAGCGGTGACTGTTTTGCCAAGGGTCTTGGTTCTGACTATTTGTCGCTTTTGTTTTTTCTGCCAATCTGGTGTTGTATTCATCGATAAGTACCAGCCGTTGTTTTTTTCGATGAGTTGTATTTGCGAGTTGAATGTGTTGTCGATAAGTGTGCCGCTCTCCTCTTTGTTGGGTTGCGACTGATCGATATATACATTGCCATTATATGAAATCGGATGAAAAGGCTCGTCCCATTTATCCAGACTTGCTTTTCCTGCAAAAAGGTTATTATAGAATTGCCAGTCTCCGCCTTGGTTTAATACATTACCCAGCGATACGGTTCCGTGTGGTTCGTAATAATAAGACTTTCTTCCGCCGGCACATCGATCTACACCACCGCCTATTTCTCCTTGTATCAAATTATGAACAACGGCTGTGCCTTGTGAAAGGCTTAACCCTTTTGGCGATAGCAAGATGTTATTTGCCAATAAGATGGGGCCGTGACATACTTCAAAGAACACATCTTCGAGCGGACCATTATTATGGAGCAGGTTATTGACAACTTGAGTTCCCTGACAACCCCAATCGAGCCAAATACCCCTGATGCAATTGGTAATGTGATTGTTGCGGATAATGACATCGTTTGCGAAATGTAGCTTTATTCCGGCCATTTCATCTCCTTCAAATGTTTCATTGACGCAAATGTCGTGGATGTTGTTGCCTTCAATGATACTAAACGCTCCGCCACTGCATCCTACAATACCAACTTGTCCGCATTCGTAAATGTGGTTGTTGCGTACGCGATGATGTCCTGTGATGTTCTTATCCCAAGATGCATCCTGAAAATAGTCTTTTAACTCTTGTTCTGTTTGCCCGCCAACAGGGTCAGGATAGATTCTCGGAGGTAACTTCTGATAGTGATGTGCGTGTCCGAAAGTAGGGCGGCCAAGTGCGATACCCGCACAACGTGAATTGCGGATAACGTTGTTTTCGATTTCCCAGCCTTTGCCCCAGCGTGTACCGACGAGTCCTGGCTGTTCGGCCGAAGGTGGTGCCCAGTTTGTTGCCGCATTCTCAAGAATAAAGCCCCGAATTGTGATGTAGTCTATCCCTGTTTTATCGGGATAAAAAACTTGAGGGCGTACAGAAAGTTCCACCTGTTGCTCGTTTGGATTAACCCCTTGTGGAAATTGCGCCCAGATTGTAGTCTGTCCATTAGGTTTAATTTCCGGAGCTTTTACCACAAAGCAAACAGAATGCTTTCCGCTTAGTTTTCGGGTCATATTCAAATGAAAGACTTCAAATTGCTCCCAGTCGCCGGTATTGCTTACAGCAGAGTAGCCAAGCAACTCGCCATTCGGGTTATCGAGGCGCATCTCTATATATCCGCCTTTGCCCATTGCTGCAGCCTGATAATAAAGGGTATCTGTTCCTGTTCCGAAATCTACTTGATCGAAATAAAGAATAGAGTTGTTTTTCAAGTAGCCGAATGGCCAACGATCAACGATGGCGATACATACCGATTGATCTCCTCCCTGAACAGAGGCTTGCATCGACGTTTTCTTATTGCCGTTGGCCGGTTTTATCCATTCAAAGTTCATTAAAACATCGCCACCGTTACCATCTGCTTCGGCATACCAGAAAGGTTGATTATTTACAGGCATTAAAACTTCTTCCAATGAGAAGCACTCACGAATACGAGCTCCGTTTAGGTAAACGCTTCCGGTATGATTAGGACGGCCTTTGCCGCGATACCAACTGCCATATATTTGTTCGTCGAACGGATTATTATCGCCGAAGAAGCTATTTGGTAGTGTTATTTTCCACGTGTTGTTTTGTGCTTTTTGCCATCCGGAAACAGGCTCCGAACCTGTTATTATAACTTTCTCTCCCGGGGCTGCCTGGTAGGTGATTCGCTGTTTGTCTGATGTCCCGCCTCGTGGAGGAGCTATCTTTTCCCGATATATGCCTTCATGCACTGTGATAATTTCTCCCGGCATAGCAATTTGTGCTGCTGCGGAAATGGTTTTTAAAGGCTTTTCTTTAGAGCCTTCGTTTTTGTCGTCTCCTGTGATAGAGACATGATACTCCTTGCTTTTCAACTGTGGCAATGCTGTCGTCGAAAAACAAATTAATAGTGATACGATTAAATATTTCATGAGAGTTTTATGTTACTTAATTGTCAAGGAATTCGAGAATGCCACCTTCCAGTATTTCTTTGACCGGAACAAATGGTGTTGCTAATTTTTTTCCGTTTAAGAATACGTTGGATAAAACTTTCTTTGTCTGTAAATCAGGTGCTTTTATTATTAGCTGTTTTCCGTTTTGATAATGGACGGTTATCTCTTTAAAACGGGGAATGCCTAAAGCATACATTCCGGATGCCGGTGTTACAGGGTAGAACCCTAATGAGCTAAACAAATACCACGCAGACATTTGTCCGCAATCGTCGTTGCCAGATAGTCCGTCCGGTTTATTTTGGTAGTTCTTTTCAATGATATCCGGTATCCTGAGCTGAGTCTTATCTAAGCGATCACAAAAGTTATACATATACGCAAAATGATGCCCCGGTTCATTGTCATGACGGTAATGGTTGTTATCAAAGTTGTTATCCAACTCAGAGACAAACTTATCGTTACCTCCCAACATATTGATCAGGCCGGGTATATCTTGCATGACACAAAATCGGTAAGTCCACTTACCTCCTTCAGTGAAGCCCTCTTCAGTACTTTTATTCCAGTTTCCATCAGATAATTTGGCTTGAAAGAACCCAGTTTCAGAGTTGAATAAGTTCTTATAGTTTAAGGCCCGCTCTTTTAGTTTGGCATAATCATCGGTATGTCCCAGATCTTTGGCCATTTGTGCAATACAATAATCATCAAGGCAAAATTCCAACGAACGTGAAACCGATTCATTGGTTTTGTCTGAAGCAACATATCCTAAGTTTATGAACTGTTCTAGTCCGCCCCGTCCTTCATAACTTCCATTCCAAAAGTGACGATCGCCCCATCTGAATTGGTTGTCACCGTTTGGAATAGTGAATGCATTTTTATGAATTGCCTGATACGCTTCTTGGACGTTATAGTCTCTGAATCCATTTATGTATGCATCTGCAATTACCGCATCCGCATGTGTTCCGATCATGATATTGGTATATGAAGGGTTTGGCCATTTGGGTATCCATCCGCCTTCTTTATACATTTGGATGAGAGAGGCGATCATATCACTTACGCGATTAGGTTGTGTGATTTGCAACCAAGGATGTTGGGCTCTGAATGTATCCCAGAGAGAATATGCATTGTAGGATGTTCCGGTGTGAATTTTATCGTCGAAAGGACTATAATACTGACCATATTCTGAGAATTCACGAGGATATTGCATTGTTCTGTAAAACGCCGTGTAAAAGATGTCTAAATCATCTTTTGTCGCACCTTTGATTGTTATTTTATTTAGCTGATCGCTCCAGTTCTTTTTTACTTTGCTTTTAACGGCATTAAAGCTTGTAGATTGCGGGATTTCTTTTTCGAGATTGTTACTTGCTTGTTCAAAGCTGATGAATGAAGATCCGACTTTAAATTCAATATCGGCTGCATCTGAAGTAAATTCAATATAACCTCCAACTTTAGATCCGTTGTCGGTACGATTGTTCTGACTAATTTCATCGTTCTTCCATGTGCCAAAGGAAACGAAGTCTTGCGCGAACTTAATGACGTAATAACCTTTTAGATTATACAATC
>JBOFPV010000146.1:0-13821 GCA_051660585.1 Tannerellaceae bacterium | reverse complement strand
CCGAAAACAGAAATCAGGAAGCATGGTTTCTATTATCCGGCTTGCAAAGGAAAATGCGAACCGATACTTGGTCACATGCTCAAAGGTTTGGATGTAGAAGCAAATCCTCTGCTCAAAGATTCGGAAAGCTTTGTACCCGAGATTATCTTCGAAGATGAGTGGATCGTGGCTGTTAATAAACCGGCCGGTATGCTCTCAGTACCAGGTAAAACGGAGCAAATATCGCTTTTGTCGTGGGCTACTCAAACTTACCCCGAAGCTACAGGACCATTGATCGTACACCGTCTCGACATGGCAACATCGGGTATTTTGCTCATTGCAAAAACCAAAGAGATACATAAAGCCTTGCAGGCGCAATTTGCCGGACGCAACGTAACCAAGCGTTATACCGCAATCCTGGACGGAGCGATTTCGCTACAAGCAGGGATAATCAACCTCCCTATTTGTTTAGATCCGACCGACCGTCCACGACAAATGGTAAATCATGAATTGGGAAAAAACGCAGTAACAAAATACGACGTATTATCGTGTGAAAACAACGCCACACGTATTGCTTTTTATCCCATCACCGGTCGTACGCACCAATTGCGCGTGCATGCCGCACACGTAGAAGGGCTCAACACACCGATCAAAGGCGACGAACTTTATGGAAAGAAGTCTGATCGTTTGTATTTGCATGCCGAATACCTGGAGTTTACACACCCAATCACCCAACAATGCATCATTATTGAAGCGAAAGCGCCTTTTTAATCAGAAATTATGAGTCATATCGAACAAGAAAAAAGAACGGTAGAGTTGATGATCACACTCTATTGCAAAAAAAAAGAAGGTAATCAAGAGTTGTGCATGCAATGCCAAGAACTACTCGATTATGCCATGGCCCGATTGTCTAAATGCCCTTTTGGAGAAAAGAAATCAACCTGCCGATTATGTCCGGTACATTGCTATAAGCCATTGATGCGCGCCAAGATGCGAAAAGTAATGCGCTATTCGGGACCAAGAATGCTCCTTTATAATCCGGCCGCCGCAATAAAGCACTTATTTAAAGAATTTCTTTAAAAATGAGGGGGGTATACCAAGTTCTAAGCAACACCAAGCTATACCCTCGTAAGCACCTCATTTACAACACATAAAAACCATGCATGGTTTTTCCAAAAACCTTACTTACTTTTTGGAAAAACCTAGTTTACTTTTTTTCAGAACCTCATTAGGTTTATTTTTAGGCCCAATAAGGTTCATTTTAAGTCCTTTCTTCTCTGTTTCACGCATGCTATTTTCACCAAAACAACTAAACTTCAACTATTTTCATTTTGAAAGTCGTTTATCCCAATCAGTTCTATTTTGTAAATAAGAAGATTTCCTATATTTGCATTTTCAATAAAATAGACAAAAACAAGAAATATATTAAATAACGATTCGATAGGCTGACCTCTAGATATTCGAACAACAATAATTTAATAATATACCATGCGAAAATTCACATTTGGAATTATTCTTTGCAGTTTCGCACTACAAAGCTTTGCCGCGCAAGAGGTACTAGACGGTTTCTACTACAAAACCGAACAGGCTCCTGTAGGAAACGAGTGGCAATCGCCCGAGAACCTTGCTTTGAACAAGGAGCAACCTCGTGCCTACATTTTCCCTTTTCAGAGCGTTGAAAGCGCTCGTAAGGTATTACCCGAAAACAGTACTTACTGGGTATCGCTAAACGGAGACTGGGACTTCAATTGGGCTCCTGATCCGGATTCACGCCCCAAAGACTTTTATCTGGAAGAATACAGTACTTCGTCTTGGGACAAGATACCTGTTCCTTCAAACTGGAATATCCAAGGAGTTCAGAAAAACGGAGATCTGAAATATGGTGTGCCTATTTATGTAAACCAACCCGTTATCTTCAAGCACAGTGTTAAAGTAGACGACTGGCGAGGTGGCGTTATGCGTACTCCACCGGAAAACTGGACTACTTTCAAACATCGTAACGAAGTAGGTTCGTACCGTAAAGAGTTTGACATTCCTCAAGACTGGGACGGACGCGAAGTGTTTATTAGTTTCGATGGTGTGGATTCTTTCTTCTACCTTTGGATCAATGGCAAATACGTTGGTTTCTCCAAGAACTCGAGAAACACAGCAAACTTCAACATCACGCCTTACTTGAAGAAAGGAAAAAATATCGTTGCAGCCGAAGTATACCGTAGCTCTGATGCTTCATTCCTCGAAGCGCAAGATATGTTCCGCCTGCCGGGTATCTTCCGCACCGTTGCTCTTTACTCTACACCGAAAGTACACGTTCGCAACCTTGTTGCCATACCTGATCTGGACGATTCATATACCAATGGCTCTCTTGCCATCACATCGGATATCCGCAACTTGGATAAGAAGAAGGTAAAAGACTATAAAGTGGTTTACTCGCTTTATGCAAATGAATTGTATTCGGACGAAAATACACCTGTGGGCGATGCTATCGCAACTGCAACCGTAACGGAGGTTGCTCCGGGCAAAGAGGTAGAAGCAGACAAGGTGGTTCTACAAGTAAACAACCCCAATAAATGGTCGGCTGAATCGCCATACCGTTATACACTTGTAGCCGAATTAAAGGACAAGAAAAATAAAACCATCGATGTAACTTCTACGATTGTCGGTTTCCGTGAAGTAGAAATCAAAGATACTCCTGCCGAAAAGGACGAATTCGGACTGGCCGGACGTTACTACTATGTAAACGGCAAACCAGTTAAGTTGAAAGGCGTAAACCGTCACGAATCGAACCCGGCGACAGGACACGTAATTTCTCGCGAGCATATGCAAGAAGAAGTTATGTTGATGAAACGTGCCAACATCAACCATGTGCGTAACTCACACTACCCAGACGATCCGTATTGGTACTACTTGTGTGATAAATATGGTATTTATCTTGAAGATGAAGCCAATATTGAGTCGCACCAGTATTATTATGGCGAAGCTTCGTTGTCGCATCCGGTAGAATGGAAAAAAGCACACGTAGCGCGTGTAATGGAGATGGTACATGCCAATATCAACAACCCTTCTATCGTAATCTGGTCGCTAGGAAACGAAGCCGGACCCGGCAATAACTTTGTCGCGGCATACGATGCGTTGAAAAAGGCAGATGTATCGCGTCCGGTACAATACGAGCGCAACAACAGTATCGTGGATATGGGGTCTAACCAATATCCTTCTATCGCTTGGACTCGTGGTGCCGTAAAAGGAAACTACGACATCAAGTATCCGTTCCACATTTCTGAGTATGCTCACTCGATGGGGAATGCTTGCGGTAATCTCGAAGATTATTGGGAAGCTATCGAATCTACAAACTTCTTCTGTGGCGGTGCTATTTGGGATTGGGTAGATCAATCAATGTATAACTACGATCCTAAAACGGGCGACAAATACTTAGCTTATGGCGGAGACTTCGGAGATACACCGAATGACGGTCAGTTCGTTATGAACGGAATTATCTTTGGTGACTTGGAGCCTAAGCCTCAGTATTATGAAGTAAAGAAAGTATACCAACATATCGACGTAAAACCTATCGACATTCAGAAGGGTACCTTCGAACTATTCAACAAATACTACTTCAAGAACTTATCGGATTATCAAATCAAATGGGCACTTTACGAAGATGGCAAAGAGATTGAAACCGGTAACCTTCAGCCACAAACACTTGATGCACGCAAACGTACCACCATTACGGTTCCGTATCAATTGGCTAAGCTAAAGAATGATTCGGAGTATTTTGTAAAAATTCAGTTCCTGTTGAATGAAAAACAACCTTGGGCAGATAAAGGATTCCCTCAAGCTGAAGAGCAAATCTTGATCAAAGAAGCAGGAGCTCGTCCGGCTATTGCAGAGGTAGCAACTACAGGAGGCAACTTGGAGTTACTTAAAGCCGACTCAAATATTCAAACCGTAAAAGGTGACAACTTCGAAGTGAAGTTTGATACCAATACCGGTACGATCTACAGCCTTACTTATGGCAACGAAACCGTTATCACACCGGGCAATGGTCCGAAACTTGATGCGTTGCGTGCGTTTGTAAACAATGACAACTGGTTCTACTCTCCTTGGTTCGACCGCGGACTACACAACCTGGTACACAAAACAACCAATCAAAGTGTATATGTAGATAAAGACAAAAAGGATAAAAGCAAACAAAAAGTTGTGCTTGCCTTTACAGTAGAATCTCAAGCACCTAACGCAGCTAAAATACTAGGAGGCACTAGTTCGGGCAAAAACTCGATTGAAGAGCTAACTGATAAAAAGTTCGGTCCGGAAGACTTTAAATTTACAACCAACCAGATCTGGACAATCTATCCGGACGGATCAGTAGAGTTGCAGTCAAATATATCTTCTAATAATCCGAGCATGGTACTTCCTCGCTTGGGCTATGTAATGAAGGTTCCGCAACAATACGGCAACTTTACGTATTATGGTAGAGGTCCTATCGACAACTATGCCGACCGTAAGTCTGGTCAGTTTATAGAGGAACACAAGTCTACCGTAGCAGGTGAGTTTGTAAACTTCCCTAAACCACAAGACATGGGTAACCATGAAGATGTGCGTTGGTGTGCATTGACAAACAATGCAGGTAACGGGGCAATCTTTGTTGCAACAGATCGTTTGTCTGCTTCGGCGCTTCAATATTCGGCGCTTGATATGATCATGGCTCCACATCCTTACCAACTTCCAAAGGCTGGTGATACGTATCTTCACCTGGATCTCGGTGTAACCGGACTCGGAGGAAATAGCTGTGGTCAGGGTGGTCCATTGAATGAAGACCGCATCTATGCAAGCAATCATAATATGGGCTTCATCATTCGTCCGGCTCAAGCACAACAAGCGTTGGCCGCTACTGCTAACGTTTCTGCATCGGGTGAGTTACCTATTTCAATTACACGCAGTCGTGCCGGTGTAGTGGAAATTGCGTCGCAAGATCAAGATGCTCCAATCCTATACACAATCAACAATGGCAAAAAACAAGAGTACAAAGGAGCGATCACACTTCGCGACGGAGGTGCTGTAAAAGCTTGGTATAAAGAAAAACCACAGCTAGTAGCAGCGGCTCAGTTTGAAAAGATAGAAGGCATCCAAACCGAAGTAATCTTTTCAAGTAGCCAAGAAGTGGGTGAAGGAGATGGCAAGAATCTTACCGACGGCGATCCAAATACCTACTGACATACAATGTACTCAGTTACCGTAGCGAAATACCCACACTGGGTAGATTTGGATGCAGGAGAAGCAAAAGCAATTAAAGGCTTCACATTCCTTCCTCGCCAAAGTGGATCGAACGGTCGTATTAAGGATTATACGATTCATGTAAGCCAAGATGGTAAAGAGTGGGGAGAACCAATTCATAAGGGTACATTCGAAAACAATGCATCTGAAAAGAAAGTTCTTTTCGACAAGCCTACAAAAGCTCGCTACATCCGCTTTACAGCGTTAAACTCTCAGAATAAACAAGACTTTGCTTCCGGTGCTGAAATCAGCATCTTAGCCGATTAATTGTTTTTCTTATAAGTAAAAAAGGCCTGCAATTCGTTTGCAGGCCTTTTTCTATTTAGAATCGAATTTATAACGTTATTGATTATAACTTCACAACTACCGAGTCTTTGATATCTGTTGATGAAGCTCCGAGACGAACTTCAAACTCGCCCGGCTCAAATACCCATTTGTTTTTCTTCGCACTGTAGAACATGAAATCTTCAGCTTCAAGTGTAATGGTGATTTCTTTTGTTTCTCCGGGAGCTAACCATATTTTCTCAAATCCTTTTAGCTCTTTCTCGGGACGAGACTCCGAGGCTTTAGCATCGTGTATATACACTTGTGCAATTTCGCCTCCAAAACAATTTCCACTATTGGTTACTTGAAAGGCTATTTCTACAGTCTTGTTCTTCTTATCAACGTTTGCAACCTTCAAATCGCCGTATGCAAATGTAGTATACGATAGACCAAATCCGAATGGAAATAGTGGGGTCGTCTGATTCTTATCGTAGCCTCTATAACCTGTAAATATGCCTTCGTTGTAATGAATTTGCTTTGATTTTCGAGTTTCGTCGTAATTGCCGAAAGCGGGAGAATCTTCCCATTTTTTCTCAATCGTAAAAGGAAGTTTGGCAGAAGGGTTTACTTTTCCGCTTAATATATGCGCCAATGCATTTCCTCCCTCTTGTCCGGGATAAAAGGCATGTACAACGGCCTTTGCATTATCAATCCAGCTTTCCATTGCCACCGCACCTCCGGCATGTAAAACTACGACTAGATTCGGATTTACTGCTGCTAATTCATTGATTAGTTTATCCTGCCCATAAGGCAATTCAAACGGACGATCTCTCCCCTCTAATTCGATGCTTCCGTCTAGACCTCCGCAAAATACAACTAGATCTGCTTTTCGAGCAACGTTTAAAGCCTCTGAAAAATCAATATTTGATAGGTACTCGTATCCGAAACGTATCTCAGATGGCAGCGATCGTTGATTACAAAATTCTAATTTTACAGCCTTGCGATCTCCTTTATTGACAAAGATCTTTTGTTGACCGAAGTAGAAAGACTCCGATTTTGAAGCATCAATCAAGAGCTCACCATCTATCCATAGTCGATAAGCTCCTTGAGCATCTGCGACAAGCAAAACAGAATCTGTTTTTTCTGCTTCAAAATATCCCTCCCACTCTACTTTATAGTCGGTCCCGAGTTTATCTTGATTGTGTGGGTATCCCCACCATTCGAAGTTGATCTTCCCGTCTATTTGTTCCAAGATAAGATCGTCCGTTGTAATTTGAGACGTATTTTCATTTGGTCGATCTTTCGTTTTCTTATCAACTGCTCTTCCCGATGCAATAGCTTGCTCTTGCAGAAGTTGGTCAGATACTGCCGCATCGGCGTTGTTGCCTAATGTATAGTATTTAGCTTGTAATCCATTTTTACCCTCGGCAGTTTTAAATTTGCTTTTATTGAATAGGTTTGATTTGAATTGATTGGAAACACCTTCGGCATATAAGACTTCAACATCGTTAAATTCATTTCGTATTCCATCAAGATCTGTGACAATATACCACGGATTTACCTTCGAACTTCCGCCGCCGCCATATACAATGCCTCGGTTATTAAAGACACGGTCGGATATAACAGACGGATTTGCTGTAGGTCCGATTACTGCAATTGTCTTTACTTGTTTAATAGGTAATATTTGATCGTCATTTTTTAGCAAAATAATGCCTTCACATGCTCCTTCGTATGCAGCTTTGTTTGCACGAGGATTGAATACCGGAATCGAGTCAACCTTTTGCGGGCGATCAAAGAATCCCATCTCCATACAAGTGCCATAGATGCGACGTACTTTGTCATTGATTACCTCTTCCGTGATTTTGCCTTCGGCTATTAATGGCAACATTTTCTCTTTATTGAACCAACTCTTACTTCCCATCTCGAGATCGAGACCATGATTGGCTGCCTCTACAGCAGAGTACGTACATGCCCAATCAGACATAAGCATACCTTGAAACCCCCAATCTTTCTTGAGGATGTCAATCATCTCTTTGTTTTCGGTGTTATAAACACCTCTTACTTTGTTGTATCCTGTCATTACGGCTTTCACGCCTGCTTTTTGAACAGCCGCTTTGAAAGGAGGAAGGTATATTTCATGCAATGCTCTATCTGACAATTCGGTACTAACCGTGTATCGATCAAATTCCTGATCGTTTGCTACATAATGTTTGATCGTTGCAATTACACCTCCGTCTTGCACTGCTTCGATAAAAGGAACCACCATTTCTGATGCCAGAAAAGGATCTTCTCCAAAATACTCAAAATTGCGGGCACACTTCGAAACCCTGTAGTTATTTACACCGGGAGCCAACAAAAAATGAATTCCCCTTGCACGCCACTCTTCTGCATAAGTTGCTCCTACACGGCGTGCAAGATCTCGATTCCAAGAAGAGGCCAACGATAATGCTGCCGGGAATGCCGTAGCTCGGCCATGTAGTCCCCACGATGAAACTCCTAGTGGTCCATCAGCCATTTTAAAGGCCGGAATTCCCAATCTTTCGCAAGGATGTAGATAGAAGTCATTGTAGCCGGCTAGTAAATCGATTTTCTCTTCTAGCGTCATTTGCTGAATAAGATCTTCTGTGCGTTCTTGAGTAGTTAATTTTGTGTTCTGGAATGGATAGTTTGTCTGCGCAAAAGCAAACTGATGCAACAAGAGTGCTGCAACAATCAATTTGTGTCTGTTTTTCATGGTTATTATTGTTAGCGTTTAAAGTATTCGCGATTATTATTCGTTTATACTCTTTTCAATTTTCAAATATACATAAACAAGCCCTATTTTTCGATACATCTCGATCGCAAATACTTTATCCTTTTATGTACGATGCACCTCTCTCCATTTGGAAGGAGACATTCCGGTGTATTTTTTGAAGAAATTACCCATAAATGACTGTGAGGGGAAATGCATAGTATCAGCAATAGCTTGCAACGATAGATTTGTTGAATGCAATAAGATTTTAATCTCCATAATAACATGTTCATTGATTATATCTTTCACCGTCTTACCAGTAACACTTTTCACAATGTTGGATAAATATCGTGTCGACAAGCATAATTGTGAAGCATAGAATGCAACATCTCTTGTTGTTTTACAGTTTTGGAGTACCAATCCCATAAAACGTTTGAAGTGCTCTTCTTGACGGAAGGTTCCATCTGTATTTAACGACTCTACATGACGGCTTACCTTATCATAAAAGTCCATGAAGAAATTCTCGAGTATATTATGTGCAATATTTTTTTGAAACTGATTTTTGTCGTCATTAAAAATATACTTGAATCCATCAATGGTTAGGTTAAGTCCTTTGATGGTAATATCATTGAAACAATAAAAGGGATGTTTACGTATAAACCCGATAAACTTTGGATTCAAATTAAACAATGCACTTCGTAATAAGGCAAATTCAATAACAACATATTCTACTTCAAACCCATCTGAAATATAATCTACTCTGAAATTGACAAAAGGCATTAAAATTAGCTCGCTATGTTCTGTTAATATATATTCCTGTAAATCAATACTTATCTTTGCAACTCCACTTCGACACACCAACAACGCAAAAGCTTCTTGCTTTATGGTTTTGCCTAAATAAGAGTCGAGACGAGACTTTCCTACTTTTAAGAATTCTAAATCGAGCGTGTGAATTATATCTGCTTTCATTCTATTATATATTGACTAGAACAAAAGTATTTGGATTTTAGAAAAAAACAACATCTTAGTTCCGATTTTGAACAATTGTGTTCCTTTATCGAATCGTTTTAACATCTCTCAGTCGCTTACTTTTGTAGCATTAAACCAATTGAGACATGAAGAATCGTAGAAACACTAACATCTTATGTATTGCTTTCTGCTGCATTTTATTAATCTCTTGTGATAAAAAGCAAGAAGTAAAGCAGAGTACAGAATACGCAGTTATGGAAATTAAACCTTCCGAACGTACTATTACTAACCAACATGCAGCCTCAATAAAGGGTAGACAAGACATTGATATCTATCCGCAGGTGTCTGGTTATATTACTAAGTTATGTGTCAAAGAAGGGGAAAAAGTAAAAAAAGGTCAGGTCCTTTTTGTTATCGATCAAATTCCTTACCAAGCTGAATACAAAACAGCTCAAGCAAATGTACAGGCTTGCAAGGTAGCAGTCGCTACTGCTCAATTGACATATGATAGTAAGAAAGAACTCTTTGCTAAAAACATTGTTTCTAAATTTGACTTACAAACAGCTGAAAACAAATTAGAATCGGCCAAAGCCCAACAAGACCAAGCATTGGCACAAGAATTGCGTGCAAAAAACAACCTTTCATATACAGAAGTAAAAAGTCCATCAGACGGTGTAGTAGGTACCCTACCATATCGAATTGGAGCTTCCGTTAGTCCGGCTTTACAAGTGCCTTTGACTACGATCTCTGATAATTCTAAAATGCACATCTACTTCTCGCTCACCGAAAGACAACTTCTTTCTCTTTTGCGCCAATATGGCTCGATGGAGCAAGTGCTTGAAGCAATGCCTGCAATTGATCTTATTCTTAGCGACAACTCTACATACAGCGAAAAAGGAAAGATTGAATCAATCAGTGGTGTGATTGATCAAACAACCGGAAGTGTAAGTGTACGTGCTGTATTCCCAAATGATAAAGGTGTATTGATTAGCGGTGCCTCTGGCAAAGTTTTAATCCCTGAGTCAATTAGCAATGCGATGGTTATTCCACAAAAAGCAACATTTGAAATACAAGACAAGCTTTACGTATATAAAGTAGTAGATGGCACTGCAACAACAACAATTGTAGAAGGTGTTGCCCTTAACGGTGGCAAAGAATATGCCATTATCAAAGGTTTGGATAATGGTGATATTATCGTTACTGAAGGTGTAGGAACGTTACGCGAAGGAACACCAATCGTTGCTAAAAAACAGATGGAGGGATAATCGATGAATATTAAGACATTTATTGACAGACCTGTATTATCGTTTGTCATCTCCATTACACTGGTCTTGATCGGTGTAATTGGTATTGCCACTCTACCCGTAGAGCAGTATCCTGATATTGCACCTCCAACTATTCAGGTTTCGACTTCATATCCCGGAGCTAGTGCAGAGACACTTCAAAAGAGTGTTATCGCTCCATTAGAGGAAGCGATTAATGGGGTTGAAAACATGACCTATCTGACCTCTACAACTAGTAATAACGGGAATGCATCAATCAACGTTTACTTTAAGCAAGGAACAGATCCTGATATGGCTGCCGTAAACGTTCAAAATAGAGTTTCTAAAGCAACCGGATCTCTTCCGGCAGAGGTGAATCGTATCGGTGTCACAACCAGCAAGCGTCAGACTAGTATGCTTAAAGTTTTTTCATTGAGAAGCACTGACGATCGCTACGATGAAAATTTCTTATCAAACTACCTGAATATCAACCTTCGCCCCGAAATCTTACGTATTTCCGGTGTAGGTGACGTTATGATTCTTGGTGGAGACTACAGCATGCGTATCTGGATGAAGCCCGACGTTATGGCACAGTACAAACTTACGCCAACAGACATCAATCGAGCACTTGCAGAACAAAATATCGAATCTCCTACGGGTGCGTTGGGTGAAAATACCGATCAAACGTTCCAGTATGCAATGAAATACAAAGGACGTCTTAGTACACCTGAAGAATTTGAGAACATTGTAATCCGCTCTACTCCTGAAGGCAATGTACTTCGCTTGAAAGATGTTGCTACAATCGAACTAGGAAAAGAGTCTTATGGATTCATTGGAGAGTCGAATGGTAGACCCGGAACATCTTGTATGATCTACCAAACTGCAGGATCTAATGCTACAGAAGTAGTAGAAAACATCGATAAGTTTCTTGCAGAAGCAGAGAAAAACTTACCTCCGGGTATCGAAGTTGTACACCTTACGAGTGTAAATGACTTCTTATATGCTTCGATGGATGCCGTAATCAAAACATTGATTGAAGCCATTTTCCTTGTTATTCTTGTGGTATATGTATTCTTACAAGATATACGCTCAACCATCGTTCCTACCGTTGCAATCGTAGTGTCACTAGTTGGTACTTTTGCTTTTCTTTCAATTGCAGGTTTTAGTATCAACTTACTAACCTTGTTTGCACTCGTACTTGCTATTGGTACCGTTGTGGATGATGCCATTGTTGTGGTCGAGGCCGTACAAGAACGCTTCGACGCAGGATATCGTTCGGCCTACAAAGCAACTATCGATGCGATGAGTAATATTACTTCCGCAATCGTAACAACAACCATTGTGTTTATGGCCGTGTTTATCCCCGTAACCTTTATGGGAGGAACTGCCGGTACATTCTATACACAGTTTGGTATTACGATGGCTGTAGCTGTAGGTATCTCTACGATTAATGCATTGACATTGAGTCCTGCATTATGTGCGTTGATTCTAAAACCGTACCTAGACGAAAACGGAAATCCGAAAGACAACTTTGCAGCACGCTTTAGAAAAGCATTTACAGCTGTATTTGATGTCATGAGCGAACGTTATAAAAACATTGTTGTTTTCTTTATCAAACGTAAATGGCTTGCCGGTGTAAGCATTATCGGCGCTTGCGTTGTACTTGTATTATTAGTAAATTCAACTAAGACAGGATTGGTGCCTGACGAAGATCAGGGTACTATTTTCGTAAACGTTAGTACAGCTCCCGGTACTTCTCTTTCTCAAACTGAAGAAATACTTAAGAAGGTAGAAGCAAGAATTAATCAGATTCCTCAAGTAAATAATTATTCAAAAATTGCAGGATTCGGTTTGCTTTCGGGACAAGGTAGCTCATTCGGTACATTTATCATCAAGTTAAAAGATTGGGAAGAACGTCCAGAGGAAACCGATCACGTAAAAGCTGTAATCGGACAAATCTATGGCCGCACTCAAGATATCAAGGATGCAAGTATATTTGCAATCGCACCGGGGATGATTCCGGGATATGGTTTGGGTAATGGTTTCGAATTGCACTTGCAAAACAGAGCTGATGCAGACTTGGCTACTTTCCAGCAAACAACTCAAGAGTTTCTAGGGAAACTACGTCAACGCCCAGAAGTAGCTTCAGTTTATTCTACCTTCAACATCAATTATCCGCAATGGGAAATCGATGTAGATGCGGCTAAATGTAAACGAGCTGGAATCGGTCCGGATGAGGTTCTTTCTACTTTATCGGCTTTTTGTGGTGGTAACTATGTTTCAAACATCAACCGTTTCTCCAAGATATATCGTGTAATGATTCAGGCTTCGCCCGAATATCGCATCGATGAAAAAAGTTTACAGAACTTATTCGTTAAGGTAGGAAACAACATGGCTCCTATCAGTGAGTTTGCATCCATCAAGCGTGTATATGGAGCCGAAACTCTGACTCGATTCAACATGTTTAGTTCCATCTCTGCAAACGGAACAGCAGCTGAAGGATATAGCTCTGGCGACGCAATTACCGCAATTCGTGAAACGGCTGCAGAATATCTACCAAAGGGATATAGTTTCGACTTCGGAGGTATCACGCGTGAAGAAAGTCAGGGAGGTAGCAATACGGTGATTATTATTGGCATTTGTATTGTTTTGATTTACCTGATCTTGAGTGCACTTTATGAAAGCTTCATGGTTCCTTTTGCCGTTATCTTATCAATACCTTTCGGCTTGATGGGTAGTTTCCTTTTTGCAAAAATGATGGGTATTGAAAACAACATCTATCTTCAAACAGGGCTTATCATGTTGATTGGGCTTCTTGCAAAGACGGCTATTCTTCTTACCGAGTATGCAGGCCAAAGACGTGCAGCGGGAATGAGTATTTCAGCTGCGGCTGTAGAAGCTGCAAAAGTTCGTCTACGCCCTATTTTGATGACCTCTTTGACTATGATCTTTGGTCTATTCCCGATGATGATTGCAACGGGGGTAGGTGCAAATGGAAATAGATCTCTTGGAACCAGTACTATTGGTGGTATGTTTATCGGTACACTTGCTTTACTATTTATCGTTCCATCATTGTTTATTGTGTTCCAGACGTTACAAGAAAAGATCAAACCATTGCACTTTTCGAAAGTAAAAGATCAACAAATCGAACACGAAAAACAGCGTTATGCCGAAGAAAAGATGAAACGTTCGACAAACGAAGAGGGATCTAATAACGATGTATCCAACCAAGAATAATTCAGCAATGAAACACATATCACTTTTTATACTGTTGCTTTCACTAGGGAGTTGTGGCTTATACACTCCCTATAAGCAAACAAATACAGTACCCGACAATTTATATGGAGT
>JBOFPV010000145.1:0-30961 GCA_051660585.1 Tannerellaceae bacterium | reverse complement strand
GAACTACCGGAATCAATGCTACGAGGTAAAGGCTTGCTTAATTTATATGAAGCAAATGTTTTTTATAATGAAGACTTGAATAGTTTTTGGATATCATCGGATCAAGTTGATAGGAAAAAAATGAAAGAGGCTTTTGTGTGGGAGGTATTGTTGGCATCTGACAGTGTTGCTTTGCACTGCTTTCCATACCCTGAATGCATGACTGGAAAGTCTGAATACTATCCGTACAAAAATATTCCGAATATTCGATTTGGAAAAGAAGGTGTTTGGTATAACTTTCCAGCGCTATCTGATATGTTCTTTTATGATGTTTCAACAAATGCAGTTAAATCGTTTGATATGTTATCAGAATTAACGGATAACGCAATATTGCCTTTGGTTGATATTAATGATGATTTGAGAGCAAAAGCTTGGTGTGCTGAGAATATTCATTTTGGAACACCTTATACATGTGATTCCGGAAATTTACTTTTTCGTATTCATTTAGGTAAAGGTGAGAAAATGGATCAAAAGGATGCGAATGGTAATGTCATTTATGCACATACGGCCTTTCTTTCAATTTTTGATAAAACGAAGAATTTACAGAAACTACTTGAAGTTGAGTTGCCTACTGATTTAGGCTCTTTTCGAAATTGTTTTGTGATGGGTGATTCATTGTATTTAATGCTTCCCGGTGATGAATGGACTTCGGATCGATTGCAATTAGTTGAATTGTCATTAAACAGAAACGAAAGTAATGTGTAATTTAATGAATAAATATATGCTGAAAAATCGATTCTTATTTTTGTCGATAGAGTTTATTGTATTATGGCTGCTCTTTCAGATTCGGTATTTATATCATTTTTCATACATTGAGCAATATCAACTGTTTTTGTTCGGACAAGACTATTTAAATAAAGCATTGCAGATACCCGGTGGAGTAGCTCAATATATTGGTGAGTTTATTGTTCAGTTTTTTTACTACCCATCTATAGGTGCTGTAGTTTCGGCTTTACTCATTATTGTTATTCAAGGTTTGTTAAATGAGACTTGGAATGTCTTAAGTCGTAAAGCAGCTTTTTATAGTTTTAGTCTTTGGATCGGGTTATTGTTGCTCTTATCGGTTCTTGATTTCAATTTCTTATATAAAGGAATTGTTTGTTTTTTGCTTCTATCAATCGCATTATATGGATATGTATTCATTAAAACAGTAAGATATCGATTGATTTACTCAATTCTCTCGATACTTTTTCTCTATTATATGGCGTCTCCCATCCATTTGTTGTTCTTTCTATCGATTGTTGGTCTGGAGCTAGGGCGGTTCTGTGGTTTTAAGAATGATCGTTTAGAGCTTGAGCAGTTTGGATTGAAGTCTTTACTGAGTCTGATTGTTGTAAACGCAGTTTTTCTATTTGTTCTTTACGAAGTAAGTAATATAACGACTTTTCGAATATTTAATTCGGTAGATGGGGTATACAACCCTAAATTAGAAGCTGGTTTTATTCAACAATTGCTTTGGTGGAGTGTTCCGGGTTTGTTTTTATTATATCCAATTTTGGATAGGATAGCAAGAATCTTGCAGGTGCGTTTCGGTGTCCTTAATGTGATACAGCTAGTGGTTCTTATTTCTCTCTTTTTTTGTTTTGTAGGAAAGTACGATGATCATATGTCGTTGCTAAGTAAGAAGCTCGATTATTATTCGGCACGTTTACAATGGGATAATGTGCTTGAAAAGTGTAAACAAACCATGATCACGGATCATAATGCAACATCGTTTGCACTGCAAAATATGGCATTGGCAAATAAAGGGATACTTGCAGACTCATTATTTCATTATCCTCAAAATGGTTCGGTCGGACTTGTTCCTGAATGGGGATATTCTCAATATTGGGCAATGCTCTCAAGCGATATTTGTTTTCTTGTCGGAGATATGGCTACAGCTCGTCGTTATGCTTTAGAGGGAAATATTCATTCGTCATCGGTCGGGTATCCTCGAAACTTAAAGCGTTTAGTCGATATCAATCTAATGTATGGAGAATATGCAATAGCCGAAAAATACATTTCCTATTTGGAAAAAACATTCTATTATGCTGAGTGGGCAAAGGAAAAACGACTTTATCTGTATAATGATAATGCAGTTATTTATGATGAGGTGTTGAATAAAGGTCGGCAACGATTAGCAGAAAAGAACCATTTCTTTTACTCGGGAGATTATTTGGATGAGCTAAAGTTCTATTCAAACGAACGATCGATAAATGAACCGGCATCACAATATTTACTCTGCTATTATCTACTCGATAAAGATATAGCATCTTTTTCTGAAGCTTTGGCGAAGATTGACCTAAATGATAGTGAAGGCCTTCCTGTATCAATGGAAGAGGCTGTTATTATTTATGCTCAAAGCGATGTGTCTGTTTTATCTGAATATAAAGTTTCGAAAGCAGGTTGGACTCGTTTTCGGAAGTTTGTTGATTGGTTTAAACAGCAAAGGGACATTCCATTGTTACCTTCAATCCTTAAATCAGAAGAGATGCTAAATTACTGGTTTTATTATCAGATAGATTAATGTTATGAAAAGTAATATATTCAAGCTTACCAAGATATATGGTAAATATTCATTTTGTGTTATAATCTTATTTATAATTCTTTTAATGATCTCTTGTAATCCGTCAGCAAAGCAACTGCCTTATTACCTCAGTCAAACACTGATATATCCGGATTATTCAGATGTTATATTACCTCCTAATATTGTGCCAATAAAGTTTCGGGTAAATAAGCCTGATGCTCAAAAGGTAAAAGCAGTTTTTCAATTTTTGGAGAAAGAAATAAATGTAGAATCGCAAAGTAAAGATGTTGAATTGAATGACAAACAATGGAAACAACTATGCGAAGAGCCAGGAGAA
Source organism: Tannerellaceae bacterium (assembly GCA_051660585.1). GTDB lineage: Bacteria > Bacteroidota > Bacteroidia > Bacteroidales > CAMTPD01 > UBA12018. The sequence continues at coordinate 28,079 of JBOFPV010000145.1, read as the reverse complement.
GTACATGTAGACTTATTAGAGTGGAAGGATAATCAATGGACTAAATATTCAGATTTTCAATTTAAAATTTCGTCCGATTCCATTAATACGCATATTAGTTATCGATTGATAGCTCCTGGGTATGAACTGTGGAGTAAGATGGGGTTATACCAGCGAGATTTGACTTCCTATGATGAAAAACCTATTTATGAGAATACATATAACGAAGATAAATGTGTAAACTGTCATATGCCCAATCAGGCCGATAATAAAAGCTTTGTTTTTCATGTGCGCACGAAAGATGGAGGAACTTTTATTTATCAAAATGGCGTTTTAAATAAAATGAATGGAGCTGTAATGGATAAGCAACGGAAAGCATTTGTTCATTCTGCATGGCATCCTTCTGGAAGATATATCGCATTTTCCCTGAATAATACAAAACAGATTATACATTCATCTTCGACCAATAGGGTTGAGTATACAGATCTGGAGTCTGACATTGTTTTCTATGATCTTCAAAAAAATGAAATACTCAGCTTTGAAGCTTTGGCATCAGATAAGGCTTTTGAGACTTTCCCTTGTTTTTCGCCCGATGGGACCAAGCTTTACTTTGCGTCAGCACCAGCAGTGTCTTTTCCGGATTCGATCGATAAGATTCGATATAGTATTTGTGCGGTAGATATTGATTTCGAGAAAGGAAAATTAGTCAGCAACATTGATACGCTTTATAATGCTCTTGAAATGGGTAAAAGTGCTTCAATGCCAAGAATATCTCCCAATGGAACTATTTTAGCATATACGGTTGCAGATTACGGTAATTTGATGATTTGGCATCGCGAGGCTGACCTTGAATTATATGATTTGAAGCAACAAAGATTACTTGAGGTAAAGAAGCTCAATTCAGAGGATACGGAAAGTTATCATTCATGGTCTTCAAACAGTAGATGGTTGATGTTTAGTAGTCGTCGTTTTGATGGATTATATACAAGACCTTTTATTGCTTATGTCTCTGAAAATGGAGAGGTTGGTAAGCCATTTCCTTTACCTCAAGAAGATTTAATTCATTATCATAATTTTGATATGTCTTATTCATTGCCTGAGTTTATGAATGGTTTTACACCGAATGTGCAAGAAAAAGTAAATAGCTTGATTAATTAAATGTTTACAGCTATAAAAAAAGCGCCGGAGAACTCCGACGCTTTTTTGAATATCGTATTAATATGCTAGTTTTACGTTGTCTACCCAGATTGTATTGCCTGGTGAACCGATGTATGCCCCTCCGTGGCTAGAAGAGATTTGAACCATAAGGTGTGTAGGCTGCTCATTGGCATCAGCCCAACCTACCTCTTGAATTGGAACCACTTTTCCTGCTTTATTTTTTGCATACTTTACATCGTCGCCGGTGTAGAGTTGCATTTGAGGTTTAAACTTTGCATTGGAACGGATGTCTCCATAAAGCACTTCGACCGGATGTTCATTAATCCAGTTTGGTGTTGTTTTATGAATGCGTTCACTGCCGGTACCCACACGTTTTGCAAAGATATTACCGTCTGCATCTTCCCATCTTTTTTGTAGTAAGATCGTGATCTCTGCATAATCCTCACCAGAAACATCAGTTGTTTTGCTAAAACCGGTAGCTTTGATACGATCTTTCTCTCCTGTGACTTTCATTTTATAGTCGAGTAGAAGAGCTTTTGGTCGTTTGGCGAATGGTACTCCCATCGCTAATTTACTTTGCGGGTTTTTAGTACTCTTGATAGGCTCTTGTACTTCGCCTAAAAACAGTGTTCCCGATGCAAGAACAGTGATATTTACGATTCCAAGAACTTTACAAGTCTCCATACGAGTTTCGAGGCGTGCGCATTGACCGTTGTCTCTTTTTTCAGGAAAAACAGTGACACTAGTTTTCGTTACACCTACATTAGCCATAACATTCGACGTTGCCCAGGGTGACTTCGGGTTTGCTTTGTATGCAATATTCCCGACTATAGTATCAGTGGGTGCAACTTCATATAACAGTCGTTTATTTCCACCCAAAATTGCCGATTCTTCAATCTCGCGAACTACCCACTGGTCAAAGTTGCCCATTGCAATTGGCTCAATACTGCGATATCCTCCTGTTGATGCCGACTGTGCAAAGACTTGCCCTGATGTTAGTAGCATCATACTCAATGAACCTATCGAAACAAGTTGTTTGATCTGCTCTTTCATCTTATTTATTTGCATTTAAATATCATTAGTAGTAAACGAAAAAGCCGGATGAGGTAAGTCGCATCCGGCTTTCCATTATCTTATCAAAGAGAATAATCCCATCTTTTGAGAGCGAAATCCCAGTTGGCATTTACAATCTCTACCGTACGATCATCGTACTTATATTTGTTTTTTTTGTATCCTTTCTTTTTAGCAAGATACTTTTCAATTTCAGGTCTAGCTTCTTCAAATCCTGGAATTGAAAGTGTTTCATAGATCTTCTTAGTCATATCCATTGCATCGGCTTCGAAGTCTTCAAACTTAACTTCAATCAAGTTTCCTTCAGGAATCAACGCTTTGTCTTTGTCGTATTTATAATACAGATCACGGTATACGTCGATGATGTTTTGTTCAATTTCATCGTTCGAGATATCTTGTAGCTTTAGCGGCTGAATCGTATTAGTAAAGAAACTACGAGTAGATTCGAATACTGTATACGGGTTACGAGCCAGATAAATGAATTTTGCGTTCGGAAACATCTCAAGCAACTCAGGTATACGTCCTGTGTGAGGAGGATTCTTTGAAAGGAATTGTGTCCCTTTTGTATTCCAAAGCGAGATCTTAATCAGCTTCATGAAAGCTTGTTTAAATATGTTTATCTCTTCTTTAGATGCATCTTCAAACAACAAATACTTTTTGCTGTATTCGCGTGTGTGCTTTGGCAAGAACCAGAAGTTGTAGAAGGTATAAGGAATCATGTTTGCAAGAGCGAACTCTTCTTCCTGAGGTAGGTCTACCTTTAGTTCCATGTTATCTGTTGGACGCTTATCCGGCATTAACCAAGCCATTTGTTTTTTGAAAAATGGCTGTCCCCATAATACCAAATTAGGAAATACGGTTTGATATGTTGTGTTGTATCCGAAATGCTTATCGCATGAAAGCACATTGTGTACAAATGTAGTACCGCTTCTCCAGTGTCCAAGGATAAAAACAGGTTCCATTTCAAGCGGTTTATCCGCAAGAAGCTTCTTATATTTACGCTCTTCGAGTGGAGCTAGAGTACTCAATATACGGCAAACAAAACGAGTAAGCTGGTACTTGCCTTTATAATTTTTATCAATAGTACGTCCTTTAATAATGTCATTGAATGTTTTCCAATGTGCACCAACCAAAGGAGTAATTGGTAGCTTTTGAAATTCTAATTTTCCCATTAATTGTCGTCGTTTCGTTAAAGTGTATTGGCTATGGCTTCAACTCCCGACATAATATTGCCGGTTTGAATCGTAAAGTCGGCATGAGCGCATGCTTCGTTTACTGTAACCCATGTAAATCTGTTCTCTCCAATCACAATCTTGATGTCATGTGCATCTTTCTCAGATAGAGATTCCGTTGTGCAAATGACAATAAATCCTTGTTCATTGAGCAGATTACACATGTGTGCTACATGTTCTGTTGCTTTTTGAGCAGGAAGAACGATGGCTGTTTTACCATAGTCAAACAAGCGACGCTCTAATGTATAAGCAGCTTCGTTCGTTGCTTCACGATCGTTGCTTGCAATCCATAGGGTTGTTGGTTTTTGCTCTAAACGATTTTCGCGCTCTTTTGATACGATGAGCGATTTTCCTTCGCGCATAATCAAGCGATCAGCCTCTGTGATGGCTACTTGTTTGCTGTTGCCGTTCACTTTATCAATAATCATACCAACAGCACAAGTGTTATTTGTTACCGGATCGATTAAGATGAATGAACCACAGCTTTTGTTTTGCAAGTATGGATCGAAAAATAGCGGCTTGTTTGATGTAAATGTGACACGACCAATTTCATTCAATGCTAATTTGTCAGCATCGGATTGTTCCATCGTATTTACATCTACTTTATATTTGATTTGGTCGATACGTACACGACTTAAGTTTGTGGTATGTTTGATGAAGAACTGTTGAGCAGGGTCCATCGTGTTCTCATCCATCCATACAAGCATGGCTTCAAAATCACGTTCTACACGCGGCTGGTTGTTTGGGTGAACAAGCATTTCGCCACGCGAAACATCGATTTCATCTTCCAAAGTTATCGTTACAGATTGTGGAGCGAATGCCATGTCTATCTCACCTTCATAGGTGTGAATGCCTTTTACGCGAGACTTCTTTCCCGAAGGTAGAGCCATCACTTCGTCACCTTTGCGTACAACGCCGGATGCAACTTTTCCACAAAAGCCGCGGAAATCAAGATTTGGGCGAAGTACATACTGCACCGGGTATCTAAAGTCTTCGAAGTTTTGATCTGATTCAAGTTGGATGTTTTCGAGATAATCAAGTAGGGAAGTACCTTCGTACCAAGGCATATTCTCTGATTTCTCAACAACATTATCACCGTTCAATGCCGAAAGAGGAATGCAATGGATATCCGGAATACCTAGTGGTGCTGCGAATGTTTTATAGTCAGCTACAATCTTGTCAAAAACTTCTTGACTGTAATCAACAAGGTCCATTTTATTTACGGCAAGTACTACGTGTTTGATTCCAAGTAATGAAACCAAATACGAGTGACGACGAGTCTGCGTGATTACTCCGGTACGGGCATCAACAAGGATAATCGCCAAGTTGGCCGTAGATCCGCCTGTAATCATATTGCGGGTATATTGCTCATGCCCCGGGGTATCGGCAATAATGAATTTACGTTTATTTGTAGAGAAATAGCGATAAGCTACATCGATCGTAATTCCTTGTTCGCGCTCAGCTTTTAATCCGTCAAGAAGTAATGCATAGTCGATATTTTCTCCGGCATTACCTACACGTTTACTGTCACGTTCAAGTGCGTCTAGTTGATCCTCGTATAGTTTTTTGCTGTCAAAAAGTAGGCGGCCAATCAGTGTAGACTTTCCATCATCTACCGAACCGGCTGTAAGTAAACGCAAAAGATCTTTCTTTTCGTCTTGATCAAGAAATTCAGATATATTTAATTTAGTACTCATTATTCTAGCTTTTTAGTAAACCGATTAGAAATAACCTTCTCTTTTCTTTTGTTCCATACTCGCTTCTTGGTCAAAGTCAATAACACGAGTTGTACGTTCCGACTTAGTTGTTGTCATCATTTCTTCCACAATCTCTTCAATTGTAGCAGCTTCTGAGTCAACAGCACCTGTAAGAGGGTAACAACCTAGTGTTCTGAATCGAACCATCTTCATTTCGGCTTTGTCGCGTAGCTCTTGTGGCATACGGTCGTCATCCGCAAGAATTAGATTTCCGTCCATATTAACGACAGGACGTTCTTTTGCGTAATAAAGTGGAACAATTGGAATGTTTTCCAATCGAATATATTGCCAGATATCAAGTTCTGTCCAGTTTGAAAGAGGGAATACGCGAATTGATTCTCCTTGATGAACCTTTGCATTGTAGATATCCCACAATTCGGGACGCTGATTTTTAGGATCCCATTGGTGAAATTTATCACGGAAAGAATAAATACGCTCTTTTGCACGTGATTTTTCTTCGTCGCGGCGCGCACCACCAAATGCAGCGTCAAATTTATGTTTGTCAAGTGCTGCTAATAGCGCTTGCGTTTTCATCATATCTGTGTGAACTTTACTACCGTGAGTAAATGGACCAACACCAGCTTCAAAAGCTTCTTTATTGTATTCAACGATCAAGTCCCATCCGTGCTCTTTTGCATATTGCTCACGGAAGTCGATCATTTCTTTAAATTTCCATTTCGAGTCGATGTGCATCAATGGAAAAGGCACTTTACCCGGAGCAAAAGCTTTTTCGGCAAGACGTACCATTACAGAAGAGTCTTTACCGATCGAGTATAGCATAACTGGGTTCTCAAACTCGGCTACAACCTCACGGATGATATGGATTGATTCGGCTTCGAGTTGCTTTAAATGACTTAATTTATAATCAGACATTTCGTTATATTTAGCGTATTATTGTTCAGATATTACAGTTACAACAGTGTAATCTGTTGTAGAAAGGGTTTTCTGATTCTGGATAAACCAGAATTATTTATCATCAAGTGTTACAATTGGCAAGATATAATCAAGCAATTGGCTTATTGATTGTTCAATTTCTTGTATAGACGTATCAATACGTAGATTTGGCTGCATCGGTGCCTCAAAAGGGGATGAAATACCTGTAAACTCTTTGATCTCTCCGGCGCGTGCTTTTTTATACAATCCTTTTACGTCGCGTTGTTCGCAGACTTCTAACGGCGTATCAACAAATACCTCAATAAAATCATCGTTTCCGATAATTGAAGAAGCCATCTTTCTTATTTCATTCGTAGGGCTGATAAAAGCTGCAATTGTAATGACACCTGAGTCTACAAAAAGCTTAGAAACTTCAGCAATACGACGAATGTTTTCAATTCGATCTTCTTCAGAGAAGCCAAGATTATTATTGATCCCTGTACGGATATTATCTCCATCGAGAATACGACACAATAAACCACGGTTGTGAAGTTCTCGTTCTAGAGCAATAGCCAGGGTGCTTTTCCCTGATCCCGAAAGTCCGGTAAACCAGATCATTTTGCCACGCTGTTTTAATAGCATTTCACGATCGCGACGTTGTAACATTCGGTCAAAGATAGGATATATATGTTTCTCTTTCATAGCGAGATAGTTGTATGTGTTATTTTCTTAATGACTTAAAACTCCCAGATTAATGGTATTAGGAATATCGACAATATGAATACGATGATATTGAGCGGTAGACCAATGCGTACATAATCAGAGAATTTATAATTACCAACGCTCTGCACGATCAAATTTGTTTGATATCCGATTGGCGTGGCAAAGCTGGCAGATGCCGCAATACAAATTGTTACAAACAGTGGTTGAGGGTCGATTCCCAACTGTGATGCTACAGCTATCGAAATTGGAAATGTAAGAGCTGCAGCTGCATTATTTGTAATCACTTCGGTAAATAGATTTGTGATCAAATAAATTGCAGCAAGAATAGCATGAGGCCCATAATCGTCGGCAATGCTAATGATTGTTGTTGCTATTTGATCGGCTATTCCCGAGTTCATCATGGCTTTGCTAACGGCAAAAGCACATGCGATTGTAATGAGGATATCCCAACTGATAAACTTGGTATAGTTTTGAGTTGGAATGATATTGGCCCAAGCCATGATAACGACTGTGATTGAAGCAAAGAAGAACATGTCAAACTTGACTCCATCCATAGCAGGAAGGTATTCTCCAAGTGTAGCTCCTACAATCATCATAATAACTAAAGCAATTGCCAACAAACGCTTGGATTTATTTCCGGGAATGTTGAAATCTCCTACGTCTGATAATAACAAGAATACAGACGAGTCTCCCCAGGTTGGAATGAAAGTTCCATCAGTAAGAAGTACAAGGTTATCACCTTCTTTCAGTACCAACTGATTTAAACCAACGCTAATACGTTCTCCATTGCGGTGTACAGCCATTACGACGGCACCATAGTGACGATAGAAGTCGAACTCTCCCAGTGTTTTTTCCAATCCGGGGAATCGACCGCCAAGTACAGCTTCTACTTGTTTTACGGCTTTCTTCTTTACGAATTCTTTATCAGCATTGGCTAAGCAGTTTAATTCCAATCCTTCGATATTAATTAGCTGTTGTACGTTTCCTGATTTTCCGCCCAAAACAATCTGGTCGTTTTCTGCAATTTGAAACGGAGCTTCTGTTACGTTTATAATCTTACCTTTTCGAATAATAGAGCGTACTTCAAATTGCTGTAACTCTTTTATCTTGCGATGTTCGATTGTTGCATCAATAAATCGACTTCCCGGAATAATATTAACATCGTAGTTGTATTCTTTGTATTCGGGAACCGTATTGTCATCTTTATTGCTTCCTGGTAATAACATTTTCGCAAAAAGAATAAGATATATGATGCCGACAATGGCAATAAAGAATCCAACTTTTCCTAATTCAAACATTCCCAATCCGGGATATCCTTGAGCCTGCATCATCCCGTTTACAACTAAGTTTGTTGATGTTCCAATCAGTGTGCACATACCTCCGAAGATGGTTGCATACGAAAGAGGAATGAGGAATTTAGTTGATGGCAGGTTCATAACTTCCGACCATTTCTTAATGATCGGTGCAAAAATGATAACAACAGCTGTGTTGTTGAGAAAAGCAGAAATGCCTGCAATTGATGGTAATATTTGGATAAGCGATCTGGGTACAGACTTTCTGGTATGAGGAAGTAGTTTTCGAATGATTTTATTCAAAGCCCCCGATCGACGTACGCCTTCACTAACAAGAAAAAGCACAGCCACCGTAATCATCCCTTTATTGCTAAATCCGGACAAAGCCTCTTTGGGAGAAATTGTACCGGTAAGCATAAAAAGGATTACAGCTGTAAAGAAGATCATACCCGGACGCATTTTGTCCATCGCCAATGCAATGATCATTCCGCAAAGAATAATCAAAACAAACAAGGATTCGAGTGTCATTAAGGATACAAGATTAATTGTTTTTCTTTACGATAAACCAAGGATTTAATAAATCTTCTTTGTTGTAACGAAGAGGAGTTATTTCGTCGGTATGAAAGATTTCCATACCTGCTGCACTGGCTATAGCATGTCCTGCCGCAGTGTCCCATTCCATAGTTGGAGCAAAACGAGGATATACATCAGCCTTGCCTTCAGCAACAAGACAAATCTTAAGTGAGCTGCCGCTAGAAATTAAATCAATAGAATGATGGATGTTGCGCAACTTTTCGATGTAATTTTCAGTTTCTTCACTCAAATGAGAGCGAGAAGCCACTACAACAAATTGGTCATCGTCTTTTTTTATCGGAAGGTTTGTTGCTTTTGTTTCTAGTTCTGCAAGATCTATAGACGTATCGTCGCTAGATAAATGATATTTAAAAGCTCCATTTCCTACGGTTCCGTAGTAAAGCTCACGTTTTACAGGAACATAGATCACGCCTAATATAGGAGTGCCATTTTCCACTAAAGCGATATTTACGGTAAATTCGCCATTACGTTTAATAAACTCTTTTGTCCCATCGAGAGGGTCAACAATCCAAAGCTTTTTCCATTGATTACGTGTTGAAAAGTCGATGGCCTTACCTTCTTCACTCAAAATTGGGATCTTAGTCTCTTCTAAGATAGAGCAAATAACTTCATTGGCATTTTTGTCTGCAATAGTAAGGGGCGAGTTGTCTGCTTTTTTCTCAATACCAAAGTCAGATGTTGGATCATTGTATATTTTCATAATCTCCACACCAGCTTTGATCGCAGCATCGATCGCGATATAAAGCGTTTGTATCATTTCAGATTCTATTTCGTAATTGTGTATAACAACAGATTCTTATGCAAAAATAGGATTAATGTTTGAGGAATCGGCAAGCATTCGTAATTTATAATACATATTTACAACTAGAGGGCAACTTTTTAGTTCTGTTGTAATTTGTTGTTATATCGCGATATAGTGGGATTTTCTTCAATAAAAATAAGCTATAAGAGAAGAAGTCTCTTATAAATTGAATTAACGAAAATTTATCTCCAATAGCTTATTATATCTTTATAAATGAGCCTTATAAAGGTCTGATCCAGATGTTGCGGTATTTTACAGGATTGCCATGATCTTGTAATCGAATAGGGGCTTTACCGTGCGCTTGTACTTGCGGATGGCCAATATACTCTGTTGTTCCTCGGATCGCTGTATTGTTTTGTACTACTACACCATTGTGCAATACCGTAATATATGGTGGTGTACGAAAGGTTCCATCTTCTTTAAATGTCGGTGCCGTATAAATCACATCATAGGTATTCCACTCTCCCGGTTTTCGCATCGCATTTACTAATGGAGGTGTTTGTTTATAGATACTGCCAGCTTGTCCGTTTCCGTAAGTTTCATTTTGGAAGTTGTCTAGCACTTGAAGTTCATATCTGTCTTGTAGGAAGATGCCACTATTACCTCGACCTTGGCTCTTTTCACTCCCTGGGGTAGGCGCACTCCATTCGATGTGTAGCTGAAAATTGTCGAAATCAGCTTTAGTTTGAATATCGCCACTACCACCTTTTACAACGATTGTCCCATCTTGAATAGTCCAAGGAGCTGATCCTTTTTCTCTGGAGCCAATCCATTGATCTAGGTTTGTTCCGTCAAAAAGAACAATAGCATCACTAGGTGCTGTAATATAGGTATTTGTTGTTTTATCACCTGGTGTAACAATGGGTGGTTGAATGCTCCAGAATTCGGTCATTTCGGGAGTCATTGCCGGTAGCGGTGGATACTTGTTGTCTTGTGCTGCAAGATTAGAAGTAAAGAGTAATGTGCTCCAAAGTACAGCTGTACTTATTGTTAAGCTTGTTTTCATGTCAATTTAGATTTTGTGGTTGTAAAAAATAGAATGGTCCGAAGATAATAAAATAATAATGGCTGCTTGATATCAAGCAGCCATTATTATTTTATTATCTTTTCTAGAACTTGTGTTCGAAAAGTCTTTTCTCAGCAAGTTGCTCGTATTTGGTACCTGGTTTACCATAGTTCGCATATGGATAGATACTAATGCCTCCACGTGGAGTAAAGATGCCGGTAACTTCGATATAACGAGGCTCCATCAATTTTACAAGATCCTTCATGATTAGATTGATACAGTCTTCGTGAAATCCACCATGATTGCGGAAGCTGAATAAGTAAAGTTTCAAGCTTTTGCTCTCAACCATTTTAATGTCGGGAATATAGTCGATATAAATGGTTGCGAAGTCGGGTTGTCCTGTAATAGGGCAAAGGCTTGTAAACTCAGGGCAGTTGAAGCGAACCCAATAGTCGTTGTCTGGATGCTTATTTGTAAAAGCCTCTAATACTTCAGGAGCATAATCGGTCAAATAAACGGTTTTACCACCTAAAAGGCTTAATTCTTTTTCTACGTCAGTCATTGTGTATAGTGTTTTAGATTGTTTGATTGCTGTTTTGTTTGGATGCGAGATACTTGTGCAGACCTTCGTTGCGTAGTTTACAAGAAGGGCATTCACCACATCCATCGGCCATTACCCCATTATAGCAAGTTAATGTCTCATTGCGAACAAGGTCTAGTACACCTAGTTCATCGCTTAGTTGCCATACCTCTGCTTTGTCTTTCCACATTAGAGGAGTGTGTATTACAAACTGAGCATCCATTGCTAGATTGAGAGTGACATTCAATGAGCGAACAAACGTATCGCGGCAATCGGGATAACCACTAAAGTCTGTTTGGGAAACGCCGGTTACAATATTGGCTATTTTCATTTGATGAGCTACCACTGCTACAAATGAAAGAAATAAGAGATTGCGACCCGGTACAAATGTATTAGGAACACCTCCCTCGGGAGCCTCTTTATCCATTTCAAGAGCTTTGTTTGTAAGTGCATTACTTGTTAGTCCGTTTAAAAGACTCATGTCTAATATTTGAAATGAGACACCGGCTTTTTGGGCAATGCTTTTAGCTACATCGATTTCTTGTACATGGCGTTGGCCATAGTCGAAGCAGATTGTATGAACTTCTTTAAAGTTCTGTAATGCCCAAAACAAACAAGTAGTAGAGTCTTGTCCACCTGAAAAACAAACAATAGCTGCGTCGTGATTTAATTGATTCATTGCATGTTGATTGTATTAATAAAAAGGTGGAAAGCAGCGAAAAAAGTGTAGTATGCGCGTAAACGTGAAGTTGTATTCTTGTTTTTTACGTGGTTTGGCAAGTACACGGAAGGTGCTTTCCTTCGCTTGCAAAGATAATACTCCAATTTTTTTGCTTCGAAGTAAAAAGAGTTAAAAGTGTGATTTGCACATATTTTGTTTTGCTGTGCGGCACAAGTAAAAGATATTTGTGCAGCACAAAAGTTGCAAAAGTGTGCTAGTTTAGGAAAATGTTCTTATATTTGCGGCGTTTGACAGAGATAGTCATCATTGAAATTATAAACTAAATAAGTTTTTATGAAGAAATTAGTTGCTTTAGTATCAGCTTCGTTTATCTCATTCAGTGCGATGGCCGAAGGATATCAGGTTAACTTACAAAGTGCGAAACAAGCAGGTATGGGACACGTTGGTGTTGCAATGCCATTGGGAGCAGAAAGTATGCACTTCAATCCTGCAGGCCTTACATCTATAAAAGGATCGATCGACTTGTCGGCTGGTGTTTCGGGTGTATTTACAAATGCAGAATATCAAAACGGAGATATCAAAGCAAAGGCAGATAATGGAGTAAGCACGCCTATGTATGCTTATGCCGGATTCCGCATCTACGATAATTTAGCTGCCGGTATCAGCGTAACGACACCTTATGGTAGCGGACTAAACTGGGGAAAAGACTGGGTTGGTGCACACTTGGTACAAGATATTGAACTTAAATCATTCTCAATTCAGCCTACTATAGCTTACCGTCCTATCGAAGGGTTAAGCTTTGGAGCAGGTCTTATGATCATGACTGGAGATGTTTCTATTTCAAGAGCATTGCTTCCAAAAGGCGCTTTAGGGCCGTTGAATCCAGATTTGAGTGATGTTGTTCCTGTGTCGGCAACTCTATCGGGTAAATCAAAGATCGGTGTAGGGTTCAATGTTGGTGTAATGTATGATATCAACGAGAAGTTTACTGTTGGTGCATCTTACCGCTCAAAAGTAAAAATGAAAGTAAAGGAAGGAACAGCTGAGTTGTCTTATGCTAGTGAAGCAATTAAGAAATTGTTGGAAGCGACAGGTAAAGTTCCCCCATTGGATCAAGGGATTTTCGCAGCACAAATGCCTATGCCATCCAACTTCAATATCGGTGTTACTTATCGTCCTACTGATCGTTGGACTGTATCTGGAGAAGTTCAGTTTGTAGGTTGGGCTGCTTACGATTCATTGAACATTAAGTTCTCTGAAAACGTATTGGGTGGTTACGACATCAAAGCTGAGAAAAACTATAAGAATACACGTATCTATCGTATCGGTACTGAATACAAAACAACAGAACGTTTAGATCTTCGTCTAGGTGCTTACTTCGATGAGTCTCCTGTTCGTTCAGATCTATACAATCCTGAAACACCAGGTATGAACAAGTTGGGTCTTACTTGTGGTTTCAGCTTCCGTCCGATTCCAAGACTATCTATCGATGGTGCATTCACTTATACACACGGTTTCAAGCGTCACGGTTCTTACCCGGATCCTGCGTCTGCTGGAAAAGTGTTTGAAGGCGAATATAAAGTATCTGCATACACACCAACACTTGGTTTGTCATATACTTTCTAAGCTCAGCCATAACTTAGATTTTTTCCATACATACCCTTATGAGAGCGGATTAATCCATAATCTGTTCTCATATATATCTAGATGATTAGATAAAATCAACAATAAAAGAAGCTCTCAGCAATGAGGGCTTTTTTTAGTATCTAATCCTACAAGACAGATAAATAAAAAAGGGAATCGACATAAGTATCAATTCCCTCTTTTAATTATAATCATCGTTTGATTATCCAATCCAGCGAGTATAAGCAAAGTCCATACGATTAGGAAGATCAGGATTCTTAGGGTAAACACGAAGTCCAAGCTTATACAATCCAGACTTATCCGGCGAAGTCTCTACTTCATAGTATACAAGCGTTCCTTCTTGTTTTACAACTTTGAACTCCTCAGTTCGTTTCAATCGTTGTTCTTTCTTGATATTATCGTATGTAGTAATTACCAAATCGATTCCAAGGTCACCTTCAAGATTCTTTTTATCAAGAACTACTTCGATCTTATATGGTGAACCTACTTGTACACCACGTTTTTCGAGCTGATGATCCCAAGCAATAGAAACCACTTGGAATGAATCCCAATGAGCGGCAACATTTTCTTTCCACAAAGCGATCTCTTTAGCTTTGGCAAAGTCGTTGATGGAAAGTTTGGCCGAACGTTCGGCAAGCGGACGATAAAACTTCCGAATATAATCATCCAGCATGCGTTTGGTTGTATAATCCGGCGCAATCTGACAAATAGAATTCTTGATATATTGAACCCACTCAGGAGAATACCCTTTACTGTTTTGAGCAAAGTAAAGCGGAATGATTTTATTCTCAAGTGTATAATATATAGTAGACGCGTCTAGCTGATCTTGATACTCTTGATTGTCGTAAGTGCGCTTGTCGGTCAATGCCCATCCGGCACCTTCTTTATAGCCTTCATACCACCATCCGTCTAGTACGGAGAAGTTCAAAACACCATTCATCTCGGCCTTTTCGCCAGATGTACCCGATGCTTCAAGTGGGCGGGTAGGAGTATTCAACCATACATCTACGCCCGATATTAGTCGGCGAGCTAAACGCATATCATAGTTTTCGAGGAAGATGATCTTACCTAAAAACTCAGGACGTTTCGAGATCTCAACAATGTGCTTAATCAAACCTTGACCACCGCCGTCGGCAGGGTGAGCCTTACCGGTAAAGATAAACTGTATAGGATACTTCTCATTATTTACAATCTTTGCAAGTCGCTCAAGATCGGTAAATAGCAAGTGAGCACGTTTGTATGTAGCAAAGCGGCGACCAAAACCGATAAGCAATGCATTCGGGTTGATTTTCTCAAGCACCGACATTGCCGAAGCCGGACTACTTTGTGTGCGTAGCCAGTTTTCACTGTATTGAGCTTTGATATAGTCGATTAATCTACGTTTCAGAGTCTTGCGCAATTGCCATATTTCCTCATCGGGAACTTGCAAGATACCTTCCCATCGTGATTTATTCGATTGGTCAAGGAAGAACTCTTCGCCGAAGTGTTCAAGATAAAACTTCTTAAACTCCGTAGCCGCCCAAGTAGGCATGTGTACACCATTGGTTACATATCCTACGTGTAGTTCTTCAGGGAAATAACCTTTCCATACCGGTGCAAACATGTGTTGCGACACGATTCCGTGCAAATAACTCACGCCATTGGCTTCTTGGCAAGTATTCAGTGCGAATACACTCATTGAGAATTTCTCGTTCGATCCGGGGTTTTCACGTCCCATATCCATAAACTCTTCCCAGGTAATGCCAAGCTTTTCGGGGAATTGTCCCATGTATTTGCCAAACAAACCTTCGTCGAAGTAGTCATGTCCGGCCGGAACAGGTGTGTGAACCGTATATAGCGAAGAAGCTTTTACCACTTCTTTTGCTTGATTAAAGGTAAGACCTTCATCAGCGATATAGTCGGCAAGACGTTGCGCATTAATCAATGCGGCATGACCTTCGTTGCAATGATAAACTTGCTTTTTAATCCCCAGTTTATTAAGCAGAAGAATACCACCGATACCAAGCAAATACTCTTGTTTCATCCGGTTTTCCCAGTCACCGCCATACAGTTGGTGGGTAATTGATTTATCCCATTCGCTGTTTGCGTCGAAGTCGGTATCCATCAAATAAAGGGAGATGCGTCCTACTTTCACTTCCCATACATGAGCATACACTGTATGTGCCGGAAAAGGAACTTCAAGCACAAAAGGTTGACCATCATCATCGAGAAGTTGGGTGATTGGGAGTTGTGCGAAATCTTGAGGCTCGTAGTTGGCGATTTGTTGGCCATCTACGGCTAGCGTTTGAGTGAAATAACCATAGCGGTAAAGAAAACCGACAGCCGTCATATCAATGTTGCAGTCGCTCGCTTCCTTCAAGTAGTCACCGGCCAATACACCTAAACCTCCAGAGTAAATCTTCAAAATATTTGTAAGACCATATTCCATGCTGAAATAAGCCACAGATGGCTTGTTTGCATCTGGTGCGATGTCTTTATATTTCCTGAATTTTTTATATACGTTAGCTACTTCAGCCATTAATTCTGCATCTTCACAAATCTCTTCCATGCGAGAATATGAAAGCGTTTGAAGCAATAAGTGAGGATTTCCACTTGTACTTTTCCAAAGATCTTTGTCTATGTGGTTAAAAAGACTCGTTGCTTCGTAATTCCATACCCACCAAAGATTATCGGCTATTTCAGCCAAAGGCTTCAATTGTTCAGGTAGGTTAGAATGAGAATACACTTCGATCCAGCTCGGTGTATTTGTATAATTTGTTTTAATTCTCATAGATAGTAATTTTATAGCAACAAATATTTAGTTTATAGTAAATATAGAATATGATTTGAAACAATCACTCCTTTTGATCCTATTTATTACATAATAAATAGTTGCTCATTTATTTTATACAACAAATTAACCCTCTATAAATGTTTTCCAGAGACATGGATTAACATATTACAATTTAAAGTATTAATTTAATTAATCTTCTGACGCCTTGCGTAGTGCGATGTCGAAAGCTTGCAAATAGTAACGGATAAAATGCGACCAGCAAGCTTCGTCGGCCAATGCAAAACATAGTTTACGAATCTCGGTACGTTCGCCTTTCGACATCTTCGAAAGCTCGATAAGTTCCTTGCTAATGGCAATGGCAGCTTCGTTGTAATTAAAATCGGAACGGTAAATCATCGCAACACCTTTCTCTATGTCTGCTCCACCCAAAGCCTTGTCGGCCCAAAGTCCGAAGCCGGCAAGATTTGTCGTGATGGTAGGAATGCCAAAGGCAATACTCTCGAGCGGAGTATAACCCCACGGCTCATAATAAGATGGGAATACTGTAGCGTCGAAGCCGATAAGCAAGTCGTAATAACTCATATTAAAGATGCCGTCGCAACCGTCTAGATAGCAGGGCACAAAGATCACTTTCACGTTCTCTTCAGGTTTGTTGTTCATTTGCAGATACGACAAGTATTGCAATATCTTATCGTTTTCTTGTTCGTAGAGCTCGTGCGTAATCACCGGATTTGGCAGTTGTGCCGATTTGAACATGTCGCGTTCGTCGAGTTTGATTCTTAAATCGTCTCTAAATCCTTTTACCCAACCGGGCACCATGATAAAGGCTACAATTTCCTTTTGCAAGTCATGATGGGATCGTGTTTGATTCAAAGCCTCGATAAACAAGTCGAGACCTTTATTGCGATACTCGTAACGCCCGCTTGTTGCAATCAGCAATGCATTGTCGGGAAGTTTATATCCAAGCAACGCTTCGG
This sequence comes from Tannerellaceae bacterium, assembly GCA_051660585.1. Classification (GTDB taxonomy): domain Bacteria; phylum Bacteroidota; class Bacteroidia; order Bacteroidales; family CAMTPD01; genus UBA12018. The sequence goes on along the minus strand of JBOFPV010000145.1, from coordinate 10,936 downwards.
CCACATGATACAGTGCCTTTCTAGCAGCTTTTCGTTTTACAACATACGCTTCCCCTTTGGGGACAAAGTCATGCTCGAATCCGTTTAACGTTACTACATCGGGAGCTTTCTCTAGCAATTGCTCACATTCGGTAGCAGTAATGTCACTCACGGTAGTAAAGCAGTGTGCATGATGAGCGGCTTGTTTTTCGACCGAATGCTTTGCTTCCATATTTAGCTCTTGTGCCATCTGATCACCGTTATAACCAGATAAATATCCGTAAAGTGGCTTGTTGTTGCCGGCAATAGAGCGTCCTATCGAAGTTGCGTGTGTAATAAAGATGGTACCGATAGCGGGCACTTTTTTACGAACATACAATGCTCCCATACCAAGCATCCACTCATTGAAAAGTGCCACTACTTTTTTGTTTTCGAGGTGATAATAGCAGTAATAGCTTTCTATTACCAACGCCGCAGCATAAGCAAAGATGCACGATTCGTCGTAGTCGCCATATGCGTGAAGGGAGTCTACCCCAAACCAATCCCACATATCGGCAAAGAGCTGATTGCGTTGCGGCATTAAATTCTTGAAGTCTACCAAGACTACAAGCGGAGCCCCCGGGATATTCCAGCGGCCTACCTTAAGGTGTAGTTGTTCGTTTTCTTCTGCGTATTTAACCCAATCAGACAAGATGTGGGGCTCTTCAATGAAATCGGTCTTTTGAAAAGGGGGATTTAAGTCAGGGCCTACAAAGATAATATGGTCTTGAAACTGGTCTTGCAAAGTCTTGGCCTTGGTTGAAAGAACTGTGTATATACCTCCTACTTTATTGCAAACCTCCCAACTCGTTTCGAAGATATAGTCGGGCATTGCAGTGTGATTTAATGTATCCATAATCGTTTTTTTCTTTAATTCGATTGCAGCAAATATAGAATTAAAAATGTTTTACTATTAGTTACAACAAGAATTACTAGATTTGTATGCCTTATATTCCTTATTTATTCATATAAAATATAAAAGTTATGGCGTCAAGAAGAATTTTGAAAAAAGAGATCGGTTACAACGTAGCGGAATTGTTTGTAGACTGTTTGCTTTGCAAAACATTTATTCCCGGAGTAGATGCAGAGAAAGCCGATCAAGCGATGGCAAATTTATTGGATAGCCAAGACGAGTTTATCGCTCGTGTACAACGTCCGAATGCAAAGGAGCCAAAACAAGTAAAAGCATATTACAAAAAACTAAGAGCTGATTGGGCTGCTAAAGTAGACGAGTTGATCGCAGAGATTTCAGCTTTGACTAAATAATAGAAATGAAGAAAAAGATTAGCAAATTTATTCTCCGTCTCATGGGATGGAAGATCGGAACGATAATCCCTGATGAACCAAAGTGTGTGATCTGCGTAGCGCCGCACACCAGTAATTGGGATTTTATCATCGGTAAGTTGTTTTACGATGCGTTGGGTCGTCAGTCAAACTTCCTGATCAAGAAAGAATGGTTCTTTTTTCCGTTCAATATCTTCTTCAAGTCGATTGGTGGTGTGCCTGTACAACGCGGACGCAGAACTTCGGTTACCGATGAAATGGCTAAAGAGTTTGCGACACGCGATCGCTTTCAATTGGCCATTACACCCGAAGGAACCCGAAAAGCGGTGAAAGAATGGAAACGAGGCTTTTATTACATCGCAACTAAGGCCAACGTGCCTATTGCGTTGACTTATCTCGACTATGGCAAAAAGGAAGCGGGAATCATGAAACTTTTCTATCCTACCGGAAATGAAGAGCAAGACATCGCAGCCATTCGCGCCTGTTATAAAGGGATAAAAGGAAAGAACGCCGACCAATTCATTGAATAGAGTGTCGCGCTTGTTTTCGGTTTGATAATCTTTTGTCTAATGCTATTGTTTTGATAAGTATTACTGAATGAAATCATCTTTACGAGTAACGCTCATGCAAATTACGCTTGAGTGGGAAAATAGTTATAAGAATCTTGATCGGGTCGAAGACCTGGTCAGGATTTTTTCGCTTCAAAGCGATCTGATCGTTCTTCCCGAGATGTTTACCACCGGGTTTACCATGCACGCGCACCAACTTGCCGAAGAGAGCGACGGGCCTACCATGCAACGTGTAAAACAATGGGCGGTAAGCTGCAATGTGGCCATTGCCGGAAGTTTCATCGCAAAGCAGGACGATTGCTTCTTCAATCGAGGCTTCTTTGCCTATCCTGACGGAGAGGTTGTTTTTTACGACAAGCGGCATTTGTTTCGCATGGCCGGCGAAGACAAAACCTTTACTGCGGGAGAAAAGCAATGCATCATTGCGTATAAGGGATGGAATATCTGCCTACAGATCTGTTACGACCTGCGCTTTCCGGTTTGGAGTCGCAACGTAGACAATGGTTACGACCTGTTGCTTTATTGCGCCAACTGGCCGAAGCCGCGTCGCGAACCTTGGAAAATTTTACTGCCGGCACGCGCTGTAGAAAACTTATCGTACGTGTGTGGTGTTAATCGGGTAGGGAGCGACAAAGCAGGCAATGTATATTGGGGCGATTCGATGGCTATCGACATGAAAGGAGAGATTCTTTGCCATCTCGAAGAAACGGAGCAATGCGTCACCGTAGAACTCGATTACGACAAGTTGCAACGCTTTCGCGAGAGGTTTGCCTGCTGGAAAGATGCCGACCGCTTTACGTTAACGTTTTAAGGTATGAACAACAAAGAACTGAAAGATCGCATTCATGAAATCATATTCGAGTCGAATACCAAGGCCGGAAAGGCTTTTGATATCGGCCTGCTTGTTTTTATATTACTAAGTGTAATCTTGGTATTGGTAGACAGTGTAAATGCTTTTCACATAAAATACCTACGAATGATACGCATGTCAGAGTGGGTGATTACCTCTGTCTTTACCATCGAATACATCTTGCGACTCTATTCGGTTCGAAACAGAAGAAAGTATGCTACTTCTTTCTTTGGTATAGTCGATTTACTCTCGATCTTGCCTACCTATCTTAGTTTCTTTGTTGCCGGTACACACTATCTGGTGGTGATACGAGCTTTGCGATTACTGCGTATTTTTAGAATCTTCAAACTAAGCGAATACCTTACGCAAGGGTCGTCGATCCTGAATGCCGTACAACGCAGTTTTCCGAAGATCTTTGTATTTATGTTCTTTGTAACCATTCTGGTGGTGATACTCGGTTCTATCATGTATGTGGTAGAGGGTTCGGTAAACCCCAATATGAACAACATACCGCGGTGTATCTATTGGGCCATCGTAACGCTTACAACTGTGGGGTACGGCGACATTACGCCCATTACTTATCTCGGGCAGTTTATCTCGATGGTCATTATGCTTTTGGGTTACGCCATTATAGCGGTTCCTACGGGTATCATATCTGCTGAGTTTATGCGCCCTAAGGAACCCTATCGGATAACGGGAGAGGCTTGTCCGGGTTGTGGAGTTGATATCAGCGACGACGATGCCAATTATTGCAAAAACTGTGGTGCGAATCTCGAACGGGAAAATATGTAACGTGCAAGTGACCTTATTATGACGTCGCATATTTAATCTAACGTGTATGCTTATTGTATTTATCAAAGAAAAGGCTGTTGGGCTTGTTTGGAGCATTATCCATGTATAATGTAGCCGAATAGGCCTCTTTTTTTGCCCGTTGCTCTCGTTTGCCGAACAAAAAAACGGTTACACATTGACGGGTAAATCTCATTGATTTGTAACGCAAAGCTTTCAACCTTATAGAGAATTTTTTTACCGACCGGCAAAATGATTGCAATTACTTTTTAAGCTTGTCTATTTGTAACGGCTCAACCCTCGCAGAGTGGTTTCCTTGTATACCAAATAGGGGAGTGGACTGGCGGCGGTAGGCTCATGAAGTTGAGGCGGAATGTTTTCAATGAAGACGTTATCTGTTTTCCTTGAAAACTGTTTTCAGTTACCGTGAAGAGTGAAATCACGCACCATTGAAAACGAAAATACGCACGCAGCGTGAGTAAAAACAGTATTCACGATGGGTAATAATACTTTCCATAACCATCTAAAGATCCTCTTCCAAAAACCAAACAAGCTTTTTTTGTAAACCAAACAAGGTTTTGCCAAGAAGTAAACGAGCTTTTTGGGAAAACCAAGCAACCTTTTTGCCAAAAACAGGCAAAGTTGGGACGAAGAAGCTACTTTATCGCCACGAAAATGCCATTTTCTCAAACCGAAAAATCCATCAAATCAGCTCAACTAGAGCGGTAAATACCCGTAAATACTCCAAAACCTTCTCGCAAAAAGGAATCCGGATCTTCGCTTAAAACAAGCTTACTGTAAATTATAACCATTTTTTGCCTATACTTGTAGGTGTATAAAAGAATTTGTAATGCTTAAATACTACAAATATGAAAAATACAATGTGGTTGCTTGCAGCAGCTTTTCTATGTGCATGCAGTCCGAAGAGTGATTCCTCTTTAGATCTAATGACCATCTCGATTGATGCAAACTCCGGTCAGGCGGCTTCTTTGAACGGACTGCTTTCCCCTCAAACGGCGATCTCCCTCGATACGACAGTACTGGTTGCCGGAGTTGGTGATTTATGCCTGATCGACTCAAACCTATATTTGCTCGACGATCAACATCTGTCGATCAGCAAGTTTGTCTATCCGGGAGGCGAGGCTTTAAACACGATCAAAGCTTTCGGAGGTGGTCCCGAAGAGTACATACAACCCTCGATGCTTTCAACCGACGGAGCTTCGTTGTTTCTATTAGATTTTGCCGGAAGTGCTATTCTCGAATACGACAAAGGTCTTCGCTTTGTAAGCAAAATAAAACTAGAGTCGCCTGTGAATGACTTTGTATGTGTGCCGGAAGGATTCCTCTGCTTCAACTCATGGATGGGAGGTGAAGCTTGTCCCGTAGTTGTGTACAACAAGGAGGGTGAAGTGCAACAGCGGATCAACTTCAAACGACCGGTTACAGCTTATGGAGCAAAAGGGAAAGTCTTTTTCGAGGATCAGGGACAAGTTTATTTTCGTCCGTTCTTTTGCGATACCATCTATCAGTATAAACCTGAAGTGTTGGAGCTTTCTCCGGTTGCACTTCTCGACTTTCAGGATAAAGCAATTCCAAGTGATTTCGACTTTCAGAACGATGTTTTTGCGTCTCCTTACGCTTTTGCGACTCATGTTTTTGCGGTAGATGGCTGTTGGGTGATCAGTTATATGAGTGGAGGTTCTCGTTATTATGCATTGGGCAAGGCAGCAGGCGGAAAGAGCGATTCGTATCATTTCGATGGGAAAAGTGGTGAAGTGTTCTTTCCGCAATGGAAAATAGGAGATAGACTTGTAACGGTTGTTTTGGGGCCTATTTCTTCTTCGCGTGAGGCTGAAGAGGGGAATGGCTGTTGGCTGTTGCTGCGAACCTTGAATACGCAACGCTAATTTGCAGTATCGATCCTGTTGTGCTGATATAAAGAACGAGCCGCTGTAAACTGAGTTTGCAGCGGCTCGTTGTATGTCGTATTGCTTGTATTAGTCGAAGATGAGGCCAAACTCCTCGCGGAAGCGTGCCAGAGCAGTGTTGTCGGCAACCATCAGATTGTACTTTTCGGACGAGGTGTAAGCGAGTTGCTTTTCGTTGCCTTCGGTTATTCTGATTTGCATCTTGATGTGCGTATTCTTTAGCTTGGTGCGAAGGAATGTGAGCAAATCAAGGCTGCCGTTGGTTAGTTCCGACTCTTGTCCCGGATTGTGCACGGCAACTTCAAACGTTTCGTCGTGCAACAAGATCGGTTTGCAGTTGATCAGGAGATTCTTCAGATAGATTCTATCCTTATCGAGTGTTTCCTGAAAAGCATCCCATTGCTTCGTCAAGTCATCGGCAGTGAAGGGATTGCGCATCTCGATCGTAACGGCCTGAGACGTTGTAGTCGTATCCGTTTCCTGCTTCTTTTGTGTCATGTTTTTGATCGACACGCCGGGCACGCCGCGACTGGGCATTTTATTGTATGCAGGTCGTTGAGGCGGCTCTTGCGAAACAGTGGGAGCGGGCGGATTGATCGTCATCACGCGCGATTGCGGTTGTGCCGCTGCCGCTTGCTGTTGCGGAGCTTGTGCTTGCTGCGTTGGTGCTTGTTGTTGCGGTGCAGCAGGAGCTGCCGGTTGTTGCATCTGTTGTCCGTTTACCGCTTGCAAGGGTTTTCCTTGTTCGGGAGCAGGAGGTGTAGAAAGCAGTTGGCAGAGTTTGATCAAAGCCAATTCGACCAACAAGCGTTTGTTTTTACTCAAACGGTAGTTGAGGTCGCAATCGTTTGCTATTTCGATTGCTTTGTATAGAAAAGCCGTATTGCACAAACGTGCCAATACGTTGTATCGTTCTTTGATGGAGTCGATGGTTTCGAGCAGTATCAGCGTTTGCGGATCTTTCGCAACCAGCAAGTCGCGGAAGTGAGAAGCGAGTCCGGCAATGAGCGACTGCCCGTCGAATCCGCGGTCTATCACGTCCTTAAACAGCAGAAGCGTACTAGGTACGTCGCCTTTCAATATGGCATCGGTCAGCTTAAAGTAGCAGTCGTAATCGAGTACGTTGAGGTTGTCTATCACGGCCTGATAGGTGATATTTCCTTGCGTATAACTAGCTACTTGGTCAAACACAGAAAGCGCGTCGCGCATACCTCCGTCTACCTTTTGAGCAATCACGTTGAGAGCTTCCGGCTCGGCATGTATGTTTTCCTGTTGTGCTACATAGACCAAGTGGTTTACGATGTCTGTAATCGAGATGCGGGTAAAGTCGTAACTTTGGCATCGCGACAAGATGGTAGGAAGAATCTTATGCTTCTCGGTCGTAGCCAAAATAAAGATGGCATGATGAGGAGGCTCTTCAAGTGTCTTAAGGAAGGCATTGAAGGCAGCGGCCGAAAGCATGTGTACCTCATCGATGATGTATACTTTGTATTGACCAATCTGCGGCGGAATGCGCACTTGGTCGTTGATGATACGGATGTCATCTACAGAGTTGTTGGATGCAGCATCCAGCTCATGAATGTTGTAGGAGCGTTGTTCGTTAAACGCCACGCACGATTCGCACTGGTTGCAAGCTTCGCCCTCGGGAGTGAGGTTAAGGCAATTGATCGTTTTGGCAAAGATACGGGCGCAGGATGTTTTACCTACACCTCTTGGTCCGCAAAACAAATAAGCGTGTGCTAGTTTGTGATTGAGGATGGCGTTCTTTAATGTTACGGTAAGTGCCTTTTGGCCCACTACGCTATTGAAGGTCGAGGGTCTGTATTTACGGGCTGAAACGATATAATTATCCATGCTTTGCAAATCTGATCTACACAAAGATAATGAAAAGAGGCTATATGATAAAACTCAATTCTAAAAATGAGGTTAATTAAGTACTCACTGTAAATATTATTGATTATTTTCGTTCTATAAAAGAATCTGCGATGAAAAGAATTAAAGAGTTTTATAACAAGTATATCAGCGGTATAAACAAATACTATCTGGTTGTAGGCCTATTTGTGGTGTACACGCTTATTCTCGGAGATAGCAACTTGTATATTCGATACACCTATAATGAGAAGATTCGCAGTCTCGAGAAGGAGATTGATCATTACAATGCCGAGATTGAGGTGAACAAACAGAAGTTGGAGCATCTGCAAACCGACAAAGAGGGTTTGGAGAAGTTTGCTCGCGAAGAATACTTGATGAAGTGTCCCGATGAGGATGTTTACATCATCATTGACAAGTAAGCTAAAAAACGAATAGATATAAATGAAGGTTAGAAATTGGATTTATTATATAGCTTCCATCTTGGTGCTTGGAGGCTCTGTTTTGCATTTTGTGAAATGGGAAGTTGCACCTTATGTTTTTGCGGTAGGCGCGGCTGGCGTAGCGGTGAGTTTCTTGACTACACCACACAAAGGTGATGACTTTAAGCAAAAACGTTTGCACCGAATGAATGTGATTGCTTCTTTGTTTTTGTTAGTTGCATCGGGCATGATGTTTAAACGGGGCAACGACTGGATGGTGTTTCTTTTTATTTCGGCTCTTTTGCAGATGTTTGCTGCGTTTAGAGGTGGTTCTGCTTCAGCTCAAAAGTGATATTATACAGGCTTCTTGCAAGTTGATAACGACATAAAAAAAGGTTGCCTCCGAAAGGAAGCAACCTTTTTATGTATCATTGTATATCCCGATTACTTTTCTGAAGTAGATGGGTTATAGTTTTTGTTTAAGAATTCAGTCACTTGAGAAGTGATGTCATACTTAGGGTTAGCTAGCAAAATGTTATCACCCATCGTATTGGTGAAGATGACTTGATAACCTTTCGACTTGTTGTAAACTTCAAGAAGATCTACAATGTTCTTGTGAAGTTGTTCGTCGATTTTCTGACGCTCAGCCATTACTTCCTGAGCAAGTCTTGCGTCCAACTCTTGAAGTTCTTGCTGTTTCTTCATCAAACGTGTTTGCTCTTGCTCTGCACGCTCTCTTGTAAGAAAAGCATTGTTTTCTACTTTGCGTTGATACTCTTGCACTTCAGTTTCTAACTGACGTGCTTTTTGCATTACGCTCGCTCTTGAGTTTTCTTGTTTTCTCAAGATCGCTTCCGTCATGTCTTTTGCATAATTGTAGTTAAGCAAAAGCGAGTCTACATTTACGTATGCTATTGGCAACAATGCTGAAGACGAGTCAGCAACAGAGAAAGACGGAGCTGAATCGCTGTTCTTTTTGTCTGAAAATTGCAACACAAATAGTACAATCACAGCCACAGCTAGTACACCACTAATAACGTAGTTAATGTTTTTCATAAAGTTGAAATTTGTAAAATCACTATATTATTCTATCACACCTTTTACTGGATATCTGCTAATTTAGACCTTTTGCGCTCTTGTAGATCTTGTGTTTTTATACACGAGATACCCTTTTTACCTAATTCTTTACTTTTGCCAACGTGGGTTTCAGGGAACTTTCCGTTTTTAGTAAAAAAGACGCGAATACCAAGTAATAGTACCGCAACAACGACTACAACTAGTGTTAAAAGTAAATTTAAAAGCATATTTCGTCCAATTATGAGCGCAAATATAAGAGTTTACATAAATATTCGATGTGAATTCTTCAAATTATTCTCTTTTTTTTCAACTCAATCATTATTTTTGTCATATCAAGAATTATTAATCACGTAATAACAACAGTTATTTACAATAATATTTACGAATATGACAATAAAAGATTTGCAGCCTACTATCGTTTGGAAATATTTCGATGCGATAACTCAGATACCTCGCCCTTCAAAGAAAGAAGAGAAAATCATCGCTTACTTGGAAAACTTTGCCAAAGAACGCAATTTGGAGTTTAAGAAAGACAAAGCCGGAAACGTTGTGATTACAAAACCTGCAACTCCGGGTTACGAAGCACTTCCTACCGTGATTCTTCAATCGCACGTGGATATGGTGTGTGAAAAGAACAACGATACAGAGCACGACTTCGACAACGATCCTATTCGCACACATATTGAAAACGGTTGGGTGAAAGCGGAAGGTACAACGCTTGGTGCAGACAACGGTATCGGTGTTGCAGCAGAATTGGCTGTTCTTGCTTCGGACGATCTAGAGCACGGTAAAATCGAATGTTTGTTTACAGTAGACGAAGAGACCGGTTTGAGCGGTGCTTTCGCATTGGAATCAGGTTTCCTTACGGGAGATATTCTATTGAACCTAGACACAGAAGATGAAGGCGAAATCTACATTGGTTGTGCAGGTGGTAAAGATACGCAAGCATTCTTTACGTATCAACCAGCTATGTCTCCGGAGGGATATTTCTACTTCCGCGTAGATGTAAAAGGCCTTAACGGTGGTCACTCAGGTTGTGAAATCGATAAAGGTTTGGGCAATGCAAACAAGATCCTTACTCGTTTCTTGTACGAATTGAAGAAGAAATTCGACATCGTTCTATGCGAAATCGACGGAGGTAACTTGCGTAACGCGATTGCGCGCGAAGCTCGTGCCGTAGTGGGTGTTCCTGCTTCTGAAAAGGAAACTGCTCGCATTATGTTGAACCAATTGGCTGCAGATGTAGAAGGCGAACTTAAAGCGGTAGATCCGAATGTACGTCTTTCAATGGAGTCGGTAGAGCGTCCTGCTCATTGCATCGATCGCAAAACTGCTTACAACTTGATCAATTCATTGTATGCTTGTCCGCACGGTGTTATCGCGATGAGCCACGCAATCCCTGGTTTGGTAGAGACTTCAACAAACTTGGCTTCTGTGAAAATGAAAGCAGACAACACAATCGTTGTAGGCACAAGTCAGCGTAGCTCTACAGAGTCAAGCAAAGACGACGTTGCAAACATGGTGGCTGCTACATTCCAACTTGCAGGTGCTGAAACCAAACATGGCGACGGATACCCGGGATGGAAACCAAATACAGATTCATTGATCTTGAAAGTAGCTCAAGAGTCTTACAAAGATTTGTACCACAAAGATGCTCAGATCAAAGCGATCCACGCAGGTCTTGAGTGTGGTCTTTTCCTTCAAAAGTATCCACACTTGGATATGGTTTCAATTGGTCCTACTATGAGAGACGTTCACTCTCCGAACGAAAGACTAGAAATCGAATCTGTAAAACTATGGTGGGATTTCATGGTTGAATTGTTGAAAAACATTCCTGCAAAACAAGAATAGTTTCTAATAAAATAAGCATGTTGCGGTTCATACAGTTTCGTTGATCCATGTGGATGAATAGATCTTTAATTCAACTCCGCAACATTGTTTAGATAAAGAAAGAGGGTACTGCTGCACAAGTGGTATCCTCTTTTCGTTTATCAGTACTCATATGTTATGTCTGAAGCAAGATTCGTTTATCACGATTTCGTCATTTGCTCAAGTATTTCCAGTCGTTTGTCAAAGCTTAAGTTTGTGTGGATTTGATGCAACATCCAAATGTAACCAAAAGGATCAGTG
>JBOFPV010000144.1:0-3453 GCA_051660585.1 Tannerellaceae bacterium | reverse complement strand
AACGGCACGGCTACGGCAATACCTTCGGGTATGTTGTGTATCGCAATGGCAAAGGTGATGGGAATGGCAAGTTCCATGCTGTTGAGTGCCGAGGTAAACGTGGCAATCCCTTCGGGAAAGTTGTGGATACCGATGGCCAATGCTACCATAAAACCGGTACGTTTGAGCGACGATTTTTTGCGCATGTCTTCTACTACATGTACTTCGTGCGGGTTCTCATCTTCCGGAACCAGAAAGTCGATCAGCGTAATGATACCCATACCGCCGAAGAAAGCAAGCAGTAAGAAAAGAATTCCTGTTTTTTCTGTCTATTTCTTAAGTTGTTTTTAATTGTCGTGGAGAGTATCCTTGATACTGTTTGAAAACAGTAGAAAAGTGAGAAGATGATGAAAATCCTAAATCATAAGCTACATTTTTAATGGAGTTACCATCTAATATCATTTGCATAGAGAGTGCTATTTTTTTTCTGATAATGTATTCTGATGGAGGAATACCAACTTCAGCCTTAAACAAATGTTTAAATCTAGAAATAGATAAGTTGCAGAGTTGAGATAAATAATTTAAATCAAGATTTTCAGTTATATTGGTATGAATATATTCAAGAACAATTTCAATTCGTTCATCAGATATTCTTTTTGCACTATACTCACTACTATGGATAAGATGTAGGAAGAGAGAAACTAATAAATTGTTTATTTCTATATTTCTAATGATTGATATAGGTTCAAAGTAAAGATGAAAAACTTTACGAAGAATTTGTTCGCAACGACTTCCACCTTTAAATACACGATTAGGTAAATCTGACAATTTATTAAATAACGCACTAGCCTCTTCGTAACTTAATCCAATGTAATTTTCTGTCAGCTTAGGTCGTTTTAATACCATCCAATAAAGGACACCCTTCTCTTCAGGTGCATCTCCAGTACCATGTTCTTCGTTGGGAAAGGTAATAAATACATCTCCACCATAAATAACATATGTTTGATTGCCCACAATATATGATTGACAGCCCTTAGCGAGATAACAGATTTCGATCATATCGGGATGTATATGTGTAGGAAGCTGTTTTTGCGTAGTAACATAATTATATCTGCCAAAAATGTCGAAGATTTGGATTCCAATCTTTTCTAGATTTAAAACCAAGCGATGTGTTTTAAGATAACTCATCAGAGTATATATGATTGTTTCAATACGAATATAAGCATTTTGTTCAGATTTGTGCTATGGTACAATTATTAATCAAAAATGAGATGAGTGTATTTATATTTGCTCTGTATCAGAATTTTTACTTAGCAAATTATTTTTATGAAAAAGAAAGTCTTTAACACTTTTGCATTCTTCATACTGTTGTTATCAGTTACAACTGGGGCAAATGCACAAACAATACCATTGATAAATAAACAACAAGCTTTATCTTCGCTTCATGAGGTTTTAAATAATGGCTATGCATCAAAGATATCAGGAGACGATATTGTTTACAATAATCAATGGGATCATTGTGAACAGGCTTTTTTAGCACGTGCCACCAATGGGAAGAATACAATTGAATGGAATAGTGCTCCTGTTGAGGTTGTTCAAGAAGGCTTAGCTCACTTTTTAATGTTTGTGTCAATAGATCAGGCAAATACTCCTTGTAATTTTAAGTTTTATATTAATAATGAACAAGTTGGTGTTCTGACAAACTTTCATGAAGAGTTTTTAGAAAAAGATTTGGAAAAGGGGGTCAAAGTTAAATTTGAACGCGTAAGTCGAAACGATTGGGGTGATGGAGCTTTTTTTATGCATGTCTTTGTTCCGGAAACGATTGTAGAAAAAGGCAAGTCTGTTAAATTTAAATTGACAGGAGATAAACATGATAGTAATGCATGGTTCATGTTATTTAAGCATGATAAACTCAAAGAGGCTATTCGTTTGCGTGCAAATAGAGATCGTTATACAAAACTAATATTTAGTGAAGATAAGTTGACTATTGAAGCTCCACTGAAATACGTAAATCAAAAAGCCACCTTGTTGATAAATGATCTATTGACGAAAACAAGGTTTCAGAAAAAAGGAGAAGTTGCAGAGGCTATTTTTAAATATAATGAAGGGCTAAATGGTTCATTGAAGTTTATTGCAGAAGGAGAAACGTTGGTGAATATTGAAGATATAGATTCAATAAAAGCATTAACGTATTTAGTTGGAGATACATTGATCAAGATCATTCCCCAACTTATAAATAAGCAAGGGGCAATTGAAGTTATAAAAGGATATTCCTCGGCGCAAGAAGGATTGCGTCATATATCGGAAAGCTATTACAACGATGCTCAAACATATATTATGATATCATCTCATCAAGATATTGCATGGATGGATTCTCCCTATAAGTGTATTGAAGATAGAGATTATATAATTGTGTCACCAGCTTTAGAGTTGTTAGAGAAACATCGAGATTATCGATATGATATTGAAGATGTGTTAATTCTTCAAGAGTATCTTGTCCGAAATCCGAATAAAAGAGGACTTATAGAGCAATTGATTACTAATGGACAATTAGGTATAGGTGCCTCATATACACAACCGTATGAGGAAATGCAATCTTCAGAAGCATTAGTGCGTCAATTTTATTTTGGCAAGCGTTGGGTTGATAATGAATTTAAGGGATCAAATGCTCGTACATATTGGAATGTCGATGTACCAGGTCGTACATTACAGATGCCTCAGATTTTGAAAAAAAGTGGAGTAGATAACTTGCAATACAGTCGCCATGAAAGAGGGATATTTGATTGGTACGCCCCAGATGGAGAAAGTTTTGTTAGAACATTCACTCCAGGACATTATACAGTTGCATCAACTTTTCTAAGAAAATCTCCAGAAGAAGGTACAGATAAGTTTATCGAATATGTTGAGAGTTTCGATGATTATAGATCGGATAAATCGAAACCTCCGGTTGTGGGGATGTTATCTGCCGAAGATATGTCACCAGCTCATACGTACTATCATTGGATTGATAAGTTTGCCTCATATCAAGATACAATTAAAGGTAGTTTGCCAAAACTACAACATGCCACATCCGATCTTTTTTTTGATGCTCTCAGTGCAACAAATCCGAGTTTAAAAAGAATAACAGGAGAGCGTCCTAATTTATGGCAGTATATACATGGGCCTGGGCATGAACAAGCATTAACGGTGTATCGAGATGCTAGTCGCGCGATTTCAAGTGCAGAAACATTTTCTACAATATCATCATTAATTACAGGCTCTTTTGATAATTATCCGAAAGTAGAATTAGATGAAATGTGGCGTAACCTAATTTATCCAGATCATGGATGGGGTGGTAATCGAGGAAATGTAACAGACTCATTGTTTCAAGCTTGTTATTTGGAAGCTTTAGATATTGCTTCACGAGTTAATGATAAAGCTTTAGATTATATAGCATCATCTATAAAGGTAAATCAGAAGGCCGGGATTCCT
>JBOFPV010000143.1:0-31158 GCA_051660585.1 Tannerellaceae bacterium | reverse complement strand
CGGTAGTTGTCGTTTTCATAAATACCAAACCATAGAGAATTGGCTGGGACATATCCGTATTTATCACCAAAATCTGAGCTGGCAACACCTCCATGTGATCCTTGATATTTATCTCTGTAGAATTTTGTATCATACAGTGGTCCAAACTCACCTTGTGCGAAGTATTCACCAATATTAGGCATTGGGTTCTTTGATGTTGAGTTTGCAAAAGTGATAGATGCATTGATCTTTACGCGATCTGTTATGTCATGCGAAGCTTTTGCAAGAAATGCTAAACGATCAAATCCGTAATTTGGAAGTACACCATTTGCGTATTTGTATGATAATGATGAGTAGTAAGTCGTCTTATCGGTTCCACCTTGAACGGCAACATTTGTGTTTGTGTTAAAACCTAGCTTATAAGCATCTTTGTATCTATCTTTATTTGGTTCGTATTTGACAATTCTGCCATCATAAGATTCGATATCACGACCATCGAAAGCTGGACCAAATCCATATCCAAGGTATCGACTCGCTGCGCCTCTTAAAGTTGCAATGCCTTCCGCATTATAGTAAAATTGATTTGTGTTGAAGATGTCAAAATTGCCAGCAGCATCTGTTTCTCCATAATTAATGAAGCCTGCAGGTCCACCATTACCAAACTCATTTTGAAGACTTGGTGTTTTATATACATGGTCGATTCCTAAGCTTTGAGAAAAGCTAATACCTAATCCTTGGCCTTTTTTACCACTTTTAGTGGTAACAACGATTGCACCGTTCAACCCACGAGAGCCATAAAGAGCTGTTGCTGCTGCGCCTTTCAACACAGAAACAGTTTCAAAGTCGTCTGGATTTAAGTTTTTCAATTCGTTACCAAAGTCGTTGGCATTGTCACTCCAGTCGGCATCACCAGCACTACTGGTTGAGTTGTCAAGAATGATTCCGTCTACAACATAGATTGGTTGGTTGTTCTTGTTTAATGTTGATGTACCACGAATTTGGATTTTAGTAGAACCGAACATACCACCATCAGAGTTTGAAACATCTACACCGGCAACTTTACCTTGAAGCATTTCAATAGGATTGATACTATTCGTGTTTAGTTCGTCACCTTTTAATTCAGTCATTGCGTATCCAAGAGCTTTTTCTGCTCTTTTAATACCAAGAGCGGTAACAACAACTTCGTCAAGCGCTTTAGTGTCTTCTTTCAAGACCACATTTACAGTATTGTTTGCTGTAACTTTGTAGTCGACAGGAGTATAGCCGATATAAGAGAAGTGAAGTATATCTCCTGGTTTTGCATTAAGTGAAAAAAGACCTTCAAAGTCGGTTACAGTACCTGTGGTTGTGCCTTTCACAACAATACTAACGCCGATAAGTGGTTCACCAGATTGGTCTGTTACAGTTCCTGTGATTTTACTCGCTTGTTGTGTGACAGAGATTGAGTTGATTGTGGGTTCAGGTATGCTTGTTGACTTAAATGAATCGTCTGATGCATAAACGGATGCAATGGACGAAAACATTAAAGAAGCAACTACAGCTGTTCTGAATTTCTTAAAGTAAGTCTCTCCATTGGCGTTTTGCTCTTGGAAAGAAAAGAAACGATTATTGCTCATGTTCTTTAAATGGTATAATATAAAAATTAAACTATATTATCTTAAATCTCTAATAAGAGTATTTGTTAATAGTAATATTCTTGTCTTGAGCGTTTATACTTATTATCAGATTTATGCCACAAACATATTTATAATCTATCAATATACAATAAAAATAACGTTAAATAATGCAGTTTAAAATAGTTAATATGATTGCAAAATGATTGAAAATGGTGACTGGTCTTCGTGTTTTGTATGTTAAAATAAACAGTAAATGGCTTGCGCGGTGTTAAAGTGTTAGGTTTGTGTTTCTTTTAAAATAGTGAATATATTAATGTATTTCTAATAAAGTGGATTATATTGATAAAGGTTGATTTCATAATGAAATTTAAGAAGCCCAAATCAAAGACCTTTGATTTGGGCTTCTTAATGTGTACAATATTGATTGTTCTATTCTTGTAGAATTTGCATTAGTTTGTCGAGTTTGGGGGCAATAATAATTTCCGTTCTGCGATTCTTGCTTCGTCCTTCATTCGTTTCGTTATCATCAACAGGCATGAATTCACCTCTTCCTGATGGGACTACTTTTAAAGGATTTACTCCATATTCTTGTGTTAATATTCGCACTACAGATGTTGCTCTGATTACACTTAAGTCCCAATTGTCTTTAAACTGAGCTGTGTTGATAGGTTTAGAGTCTGTATGTCCTTCAATGAATACGTCAATATCGTTCTGATAATTTAAGACCTCAGCAAGCTTTTCCAGAGCCTCTTTGCCTCTTTTGTCTAATTTGGCACTGCCCGATTGAAATAAAAGCTTATCAGACATTGCGACATAGACTTTTCCGTCTTTTTGCGTAACGGTGAGTTCTTCACTGCCGAAGCCAAGAAGGGCGTCTTGTACGCTATTAAGGATCTGTGCAACACGTTCATTTTGTGCATTTATAATACCTTGTAGCTCGTTTATCAGACGTTCCCTTTCGTCGAGCTCAAGACGCTTTTGGCGGAGCGACGCGTCTAAGCTTTCTTGTTGGCTTAGATTCGAATTCATTAATTCTTGATAGTGTCGAATGCTTTTGCCTAGTTGTGCAGTATCTTTAACAAGTTGAGTAACTCTTTTCCTTAGCATACTGTTATCACTGCGAGCGCTGCTTAATTCTTGTTGAAGGTTTTCAATATTTCGCATTGCTTCGCTGCGCATTGCTTCTGATAATTGATATTGCTTTTTGCTTACACAAGAGGTTAAAGCTAGAGCAGGGATTAGTGATAAAAAAAATACTCTTTTCATGATTCAGACTTTTGTTTGATACAAATATACAAGAAGAAAAAGATCTCTTGTTTTTATTCATGTCATAAAAGTGAAACAGAAAAGAGTATTTTCTAAATAATATAATGCTATTCTTATTTATTTTCTATCGCTGCTTTTTTCTTTTTCATCAGTGCAAAGTATAAAATAGCCATATTGATTACAGCAAGGAGCACGAATACCTCAAAGCCCCAAGCGTATCCCATTTTGCCATATTTGCCTGCAATGTATCCCATAATAGGAGGGATAACAAATCCGCCAAAAGCACCGATGCCTCCAATCCAGCCCGAAGCTCCACCTACGGCCTTTGGTATATAAAAAGGTACTAGTTGGAATACAGCGGTATCATTAACACCCATTGCAACGGCAATGAGTATTGTAAAGATCAAAGACATGGCGAAATTACTAGAAAGCCCCATGCCAAAAGCTGAAACAAGTAATAAAAGCATTGCAAACATACATAGTTTTCCTCCACCTATTTTATCAGAAAGAGGACCCGCCATAACTCTAACTACAGCAGATAGTATAGAGAAAGTTGCAGTAAAGAGTCCCGCATGTATCGGTTTTAGACCATAAAATTGTTCCCAGAAGCTAGGGTACCATTCAGTTAGTGCTAAGAATCCACCGAAACTTGCAAAATATAAAGCCGTAAGAACCCAAGTAGCAGGAACTTTGGCAGAATCAATAAGACTTTGCTTTATGCTACCTTTAGGGAAAAGTTCTTCTCCGCTTTGCTTGGCAGCGGCAATACTGTCGGCATCCGACATGCCACTTTTCTTATATTGGAAGTAAGGTGCATTTTTTCCCATCCAGATATAAAGAACCGTTCCAATAAGAAGGAACACAGACCAAGCGGTATATGAAGATACAAATCCAAAGTGTGTAATGTAGATCGGAATGAGCATGGCGAATAAACCCGGAGCAATTGTACCTACTCCTCCATACATCCCTAATGCCATTCCTTGTTTTTTCTGAGGATACCAATAAGAAGTTTGGCCAATACCAACCGAGAATGTAGCAACACCACAACCACTTAATAATCCGAAAAGTAGAACTAAAGGATAAAATCCTTGCATATCAGAAGGGTAGTGGGTATTGAGCAGCCAGGTAAGTCCTAGTATACCAATTAAAGAAAGAATCATTAATATGACAAAAGGCTTTTTACCTCCGGTCGTATCTACCCAAGCACCAAAAGGAATACGTAATAAAGAACCCGACAAAGACGGTATCGCAACTAAGATACCCATCATTGCGGGATCAAGATCCATTGATTCTTTGAATCGGGCAGCCGAAGGACCAAACAAAGAAACTGCAGCCATGCCGAAAAAGAATCCCAGAGTTGCGCCCCATAATCCTCTCGAAGGAGAGCCGCTAATTTTAAAATTACTCATAATAGTAGTTTATATGTTTGTTATTATGTGCATTGTTTATAAGAGATCATTGTTAGTGTTTATCATAAATTCTAAACGAAATTTATTTTCTTACAAACAAATTACCTTGATATTAGGTTCAGTCCTTGCTTTTGTTTATCTTGGCATCTGTTTTAAACAAATACTAATATTCTAAATAATTGATTAGAAAATTACTGTTATGAAGTATGCAATTGGAATAGATGTAGGTGGTACCTATATAAAATATGCATTAGTTTGTAAAGAGACTTCCGAGTTTTTATTTCACGGCAAACTTCCTTCATTCGCCGACAAAACAGCACAAGATGTTATGACGCAGATTCTGGAAGCATGTAGTGAATGCCAAAAATATGCAGAGGAGCATCAATTAAAGATAAGCGGTATTGGTATTGGAACACCGGGACTTGTAGATGAAGCTGCAGGTATAGTGCTTGGAGGCGCCGACAATATTAAAGGCTGGATTGATATTCACTTGAAAGAATATATAGAAGAGCATACAAATTTCCCTGTCGTTGTAGGTAATGATGCTACATTAATGGCAAAAGGAGAGGTTGTATATGGTGCTGCTAAAGGATTAACCGATGTTGTTTTTATTACGGTAGGAACTGGTATCGGTGGAGCTTTATTGATCAACGGAGCCATGTATGGTGGATACCGAAACAGAGGTACAGAATTAGGTCATATTCCATTAATGCTTGGAGGTAAACCTTGTACTTGCGGAGCAGAAGGATGTCTAGAGGTTTATGCTTCTACGTCTGCATTGATTGATATCTATAAAGATAACTTAGATAAATACTCTGTAACGATCGATGGCGAAATCACCGGAGAGCATATCGTAAACCAATATCTAGAAGGAGACGATATTGCAAAAGAAACGATGCACGAGCACTGGTATTATCTAGGTAGAGGTATTGCTGCATTTGTAAATATCTTTAGTCCACAAGCAGTGGTTGTAGGAGGCGGTATCGCCGAATCCGGAGATTTTTACATCAAGGAACTTAGCGACTATGTAAATGACTTTGCAATGCCTGATTGTAGAGAGAATACAAAAATAGTAAGAGCAGCTTTAGGTAATAAAGCAGCATGCTTAGGAGCAGTAGCTACATTGTTTGAATATTTGGAACAATAATATAATTCAGTTTTCGGACATGTTATTAAAATAGATGGAATACATCCTTAAGCCATCTGGATTATTAAAGAATAGCATGTCCGAATATCCTCTGTTCGTTCTCAGAACAACTAACTTCCCCACAAAAGAAAAGTAAGCATATGAAAGTAAGCAAAAGTCTTACACCCCAATTAGAATATAAGGTTGCTTGTTTTATTGAAGAAAATAATCTGTTAAATAAAGAGACATCTGTCATTATAGGTGTAAGTGGTGGTGCCGACTCTGTTGCTTTAGTAAACGCATTGCATAACCTCGGCTACAAGTGTATTTTAGCACATTGTAATTTCCATTTGAGAGGCTCAGAATCGATTCGTGACGAACATTTTGTAGAAAGTCTTGCTTCTAAATATAACTTAAAACTTGAAAAGATTGATTTTGCTACTGAACAATATGCCACAGATAATAGTTTGTCAATCGAAATGGCTGCTCGCGAATTGCGATATCAATGGTTTGAACAACTCCGAAATAAATATACTGCACAAGCAATTGTCGTTGCACATCACAAAGATGATAATGCCGAAACAGTATTATTAAACCTAATTCGGGGAACTGGAATTCGTGGATTATCCGGAATTAAGCCTGTCAACGGTACTGTAGTACGTCCTTTTCTATGTGTCTCTCGTTCAGAAATCTTGGATTATTTAGATCACTCAAATCTTGATTATGTAACAGATAGTACAAATCTTGAAGATGAATACACGCGTAACTTTATACGATTAAATGTAATTCCGTTATTGAGTAAAATAAATCCTTCTGTACTCGACTCCATAAACAAAACGTCTCTTTATCTCAATCAAGCCGAGAAAGTTTATACCAATGCTATTCAAGAGCAAAAGCAACAGCTTTTTATCGATAATAAGGTCAATATTGCGTCACTGCTTGAGCTTCCATCGCCAAAAGCCTTCTTGTTTGAATTACTCTCCGATTACGGATTCAACGAAAATCAAGTAACAGATATTTATCAATCGTTGAATGCGATATCCGGAAAATTCTTTTTATCAAAAACGCACAGAGTAATTAAAGACCGAGAAACATTAATAATAACACCATTACCCGATGAAGAGAACAAACAGTATTATATAAATGAAGTACCATCCCAAACGACGACTCCTATTCGATTGTCTTTAGAGGTGATTTCAAATGCTTCTGGTTTCGACTTTGAAAGAGACAAATCAGTTGCTTATTTTGACTTTGATAAGATCTCCTTTCCACTTCAATTGAGACGTTGGAACCAAGGGGATCGTTTTTATCCTTTTGGTATGAAAGGAGCCAAGAAAATAAGTGATTATTTTAATGATCGTAAATTTTCTCTAGAACAGAAAGAAGCAACATGGTTGCTTTGTAGTGCCGGTGATATCGTTTGGATTATTGGCGAACGCTCTGATAATAGAGTAAGAGTGACCGATAGTACAAAAAAGATTTTAAAAGTGAAGTTTTTTTTCACTAATTAGTTGGTAGGAAACGGATAGTTTCTTATGTTTGCGCAGATAAATTATTTCTCCGCAGATGGTTCGGCAATTCTCGCCGAAATTATATCCGGTTTTTATTTAGATTATATAAATTCAGAAGAACATTATACATACGCCTTTCTTTTAGAAAGGAAGTGCTGTATGTGTTATTATATTTCAGCACAAAACATGCAAAGATACAACATCCTAGAACTTAATGAAAAACTCCTTACCGAGCTAAAGTCAATAGCGAAGGAATTGGGAATCAAAAAATATGATTCACTGAAAAAGGAGGAACTTGTTTATAAAATTCTTGACGAGCAAGCTGTAAATCTTGCCGAAAAACAAGTTGAGAAAGAAACTGCTAAACCAGAAAAAGCAGAGAAACCAACTCGTGGAAGACCTAAAAAACAAACTACAACAGTGAAAGCTGAAGAAGCAGATTCTGAGAAGGTAGCAGAAGCACAACCTGCAGCACCGGAAAAGAAGAAACGTTCGAAAGCTGAAAAAGAAACTGAAGTAGCAAAGGAGGAACCACAACAAGAAGAGAAAGCTCCGGTGGAAAAACCAACTTCACAGCCTAAAGTTATTAAGAAAGTACAACCGGCAGCACAGCCAGAAGCTGAGCAAGCACCAATAGAGGCAACACCTGCCGCAGAAGCATCACCGGTAACAGAAGCAAAAGAAGCAACACCTTCGCCAGAAGCAGCAGAAAAGGCTGAATCAGAACCAAAAGCAGTAGTGCAAGAAGAAGGCAAGCGATTAGTTTTCAGACACGGTGGCGCAAAAACAAGCTCAGTACTTGATCAAGTACTTCCTTTTACATCTTCAAATCGTGGCGGCAATCAAGGCAAGTCTGGCCAAGGTTTTCACAATCAGAACAGACAGCAATTCGGTCAGCGCAACAACAACAATCAGAACAGCAATAGCAACAATCAGAACAACGCGAACAATCAGCCACAACCTGTTCAGCAAGCGCAACCTCAAAATCAACAACGCGAACAATCCTATTCACACCAACAACCGGTGCAAGAAAAACAAGCTCCGGAAAAACCATTCGAATTCGAAGGCATTCTTACAGGAATGGGTGTATTAGAGATCATGCAAGACGGATACGGATTCCTTCGTTCTTCAGACTACAACTACCTTACCTCTCCGGACGACATCTACGTATCACAATCACAAATCAAGCTATTCGGTTTGAAAACAGGTGATACCGTTGAAGGACCAATTCGTCCTCCGAAAGAAGGCGAAAAGTACTTCCCGCTGGTAAAAGTAGACCGTATCAATGGTCGCACGCCTGAAGAAGTAAGAGACAGAATTCCTTTCGACCACCTTACTCCATTGTTCCCGGACGAACGTTTCAACCTTTCGGGCAGACGTACCAACAAAGTATACGATAACCTAGCCGTACGTGTAGTAGATCTATTCTCTCCAATCGGTAAAGGACAACGTGGTCTTATCGTAGCACCTCCAAAGACTGGTAAAACAGTATTATTGAAAGATATCGCAAACGCTATTTCGGCAAACCATCCTGAAGTGTACATGATCGTTCTTTTGATCGATGAACGTCCGGAAGAGGTTACAGACATGGCGCGCAGTGTAGACGCAGAAGTAATCGCTTCTACATTTGATGAGCCGGCAGAACGCCACGTAAAAGTAGCGGATATCGTATTGAACAAAGCAAAACGCATGGTAGAGTGCGGTCACGATGTAGTAATTCTTCTTGACTCAATCACACGTTTGGCTCGTGCATACAATACCGTTCAGCCTGCATCAGGTAAAGTGCTTTCGGGTGGTGTAGACGCAAACGCACTACAAAAACCAAAACGTTTCTTCGGTGCTGCACGTAACATCGAAAACGGAGGAAGCCTTACAATCCTTGCGACTGCATTGATCGAAACCGGTTCGAAAATGGACGAAGTTATCTTTGAAGAGTTCAAAGGAACAGGTAACATGGAACTTCAATTGGATAGAAAACTTGCCAACAAACGTATCTATCCTGCGGTTGACATCACTGCATCTAGTACACGTCGCGACGACTTACTTCAAGATCCGTCTACACTAAACCGTATGTGGGTATTGCGTAAGTATCTATCAGATATGAACTCAATCGAAGCAATGGAATTTGTAAAGAATCACATGCAGAAAACGCTAGACAACGCAGAGTTTCTTGCATCGATGAACGGATAATTTCCACTCGTACATATCTAATCGGCAAAAGGGTTGCTGCATAATCACCCTTTTCCGATTTACAACATACAAAAAGGATTCGCTCTTATACGCTTCAAGCAAGAAGGTATATGGAGCGAATCCTTTTTATTTTTCCGTTGCGCAAACTCTAAGTAAGCAGAGAGGGCAACTGATGTATAATATCAAAGCTCGTTATATATTGGACGTTTGTGTTTCTTCCTTGCCAAATTTCATCCAGGTTGCCTTCTTCCACACGTATTCCAGCGGACCTTGTTTGTATCGGGCTAGCCACCACTTACAACATTGTAATTGGGCGATAAACAAAACCACACCCGTAAGAAAGCTGAGCGTAATTCCCAAGTGCTGATACATTGCAAAGCCGTAACCGTAATAAATCACCGAGCCCACGATCGACTGCGTAATGTAGTTGGTCAAGCTCATTTTCCCGTAAGGAACAAACACTTCCAAGGCATTGCGCGTCTTTGCGTACGAGAATGCAAGCATAAAGAGCGATACAAGGATTACCATCGAAGCAAAGTTGCGCCACGAAAGCGCAATTACATTCAGCGCTTTTAGTTGTGCAGCCCCTTCGGCAAACAGTGCCGTATTGTCCTTTAGCCAGTAGAGCGGATACACCACAACGGCAGCTACGATCAGCGCTTTTACCCAAAAGCGGCGGCTCTCTTCGTTGATCTTAAATAGCGACTTCCTGCCGATGAGCAGACCCAGCATAAACAAAGCCGACGTCTGAAAGAAGCGACCATTTTCCCATCCCCACGTAATACTCGCCATCTGTCCGTCGTAGAAGTTTGCCTTCACCGTCTCGATAAACGAATCGCCATACAAGGCAGGATATACCTGTCCGAAGTAATACGACGCGCGCGAAGTAGCACCGGGCCAGTCGGGATGTTGCATGGCATAGATCACTTTGCCCCATTCCACGGGCTGAAGCATAAACACGATAGCAAGCGCCAGTAGTTGCTTGTTGCTCCATTTGCACACAGGGATCAGCGAGAACCCGACAATGGCATACAATACCAGCACGTCGCCCGGAAAGAAAACCGCATTGAGGAAGCCAAAGCCAAGCAGCAATACCAATCGCCAGGCAAAGCGACCTCTGAAATCGTTTCCTCTATCTTCCTGTCCCTTGTTTTGAATGTAGAAACTAAAGCCGAAGAGCAATGCAAAGATCGCGTAAGCCTTTCCGGCAAATAAGAAAAACAACGTATCCCAAACGCCCGAGTTGATACGGGTTAGCCACGTAGGGTCGTTCTCGGGAAACACATAAAAGTTGAAGTGTTCGATGTTGTGTAAAAACATAATTGCCATAACGGCAAAGCCGCGCAGTGCATCGACCGATTCGATTCTGCGCGGAGCATTTTCAGTTTGATTCATGGTATAGTTTTCGGTTGATTATAATAACGTCTCCTTTAGTACATCGCCATTTGCGTTGAGTACCTTTAGCGAAAGCTTGTTGTCTTTGTATTGAAGAATCATAACCGTAGCCGACTCTACGGTATTACCTCCGCCTATTACGACAGGAAATCCATTTTGATCGGCCCCCTTCTCTGCATACTGAAAGCGATGCGTATGTGCGTTTACCGCCAAGTCGAAAGGAGCTTTTGCCAATACCGGCTGCCAAAGATCGCGGCAAGGATTATACTTGTCGGTCTCTACGTAGATCGGAATATGGTGCATCAATACACGTTTTTTGGCCTTCTTGAAAGCCTTCGTTCCCATTTCCGCTTTCAGAAATTCGAGTTGTTCCTTGCGCAGCGCGTCAAAGTTGTTGAGATTGTAATACACCCAGTGGTCGTCCGGTTTGTCTTCGCCGCAGTCGAGCAACACGATGCGCACGTCGCCCCAACTGAAAGCACCGTAGGTTTTGCCGTCGGTATAGTCAAACAACTTCGGCAGATCCATCGAGTAGGCATTGCGAATCTCGTGATTTCCGCGCGTATAGTATACAGGCGTTTTATCCGCGCCCACACGACTGTTGATGTAAGACATCGTTGCCACGGCCTGGTCTTCGTTGGCCGGATCATCGATACAGTCGCCATTAAACATCACCAAGTCATAGTCGATATCCTTTACTTGCTTGTAAAGAGCATCAAATACCTGCGTACGTTGGTGCAGGTCGTTAAACACAATCGCGGTGAAGCCTTCGCCCGCGGCCGGAGGTGTAGTAAACGACTTCACTTCGGTCTCGGCCATTTCGCCAAACTCCTTGTGATAGGCACTGTATACTGTAATCTCTTTCGAGCACACCTTATAATAATAAGTCGTATTCGGTTGCAGGTTTTCGAGACGGATCTTATGAATTGTATTGTTCGAGATCACTTGTCCGTTTACAATCGTTTCCGCCTTTGCGAGTTGAGAAGGGTTGGTACCGTACTCCACCCAACTGTGTGTAGGCACATTGGTAAGCCACGTTACCGAGATCCCGTTGTCGGTTGGGTTTTGCAAGTAAGGTTGGGTGCGGAAAATACATTGCTTATCACTCTTCAACTTCACGTCGGCAAAGAGCGGACGGTGATCCGATTCTACCGGAGCATTTACCACACCATTGCGCAAAACGCTGCAATCGGTCGTGCTCTTCAATGCAAGGATATAGTCGATGCAATCTTTCGGTTCATCGGCAGGATAAGTACCTTGCTTCGTATTGCTCAAGACACTGAAAGAGTCTGCAAACTTCTTCATCGTCTCCGAGTCGGGAGCGGCATTTAAGTCGCCTGCCAGAAACACCGGTTTGTTATACTGCTTTAGCGCTTCTACAATCAAAGGTACCGAAAGCAACTGATCTTCGGGCGTAAGCGAAAGGTGCGTGCAACAAAACACGTAGTCGGGAAACTCCGTAATCAAAGCAACGCGCGCCTCTTCACGTCCCGGTAGCGCAATGTAGCGCGTAGCAACAGGTTTATGTTTCGACATGATACCGATGCCATACTTTCCGCCGTCGTAACTGATTGCCGGTGCATAGGTATAATGATACAACGCACGATTGGCAAGTTCTTTCAATACATAGAGGTTTCCGCTACGTCCCGTCACGCTGTCGAGTTCCTGTATGGCAACTACATCAGCGTGGCTGTTGGCAATCACATTTGCCGTGCGGTCAAAATCTTTTTTATCGTCCATTCCGATTCCGTTGCGCACGTTGTACGATACGATACGCAGGTCTTTTGTTTGAGGACATTCCTGTGCCAGGGTTGTGTTTCCGAAAGGAAGCATGGATGCCAATAGCATGGTCCACGCAAAATTCTTTTTCATTTTCAATGATGTTCTAGTTAGCTAAATTTGATAGATACGGCAAGTTACACACGAATTGATTACCGTGCAAGGTTTTAATATACCTAAATATTGGCATTCGTAAATGAAAATTCATAACATGTAGGTATTTATGCGCGTTTCCTTTTCTCGTTACTTTGCGGTATAATTAAACAAAGAGCTATGAAACAATTCGTAAACCAATCCCTAATGGGATGCCTGCTGCTGTCGTCGGTGATGGCTTTCTCTTCTTGCAATACTAACGGATCGAAAGAGCAAACTCCGCAAACAGAGGTTGCCGCGATAACGGTACTTCAAGTAGACGACGTATTGGGAAAAGCTTCGAACATACTAGGAGAGGAGATCGAAGTAGAGGGTGTTTGTACCCACATTTGTAAGCATGGCGGTCGCAAGATATTTCTAATGGGAAGCGACGACACGCGTACCATTCGCATCGAAGCAGGAAAAGAGATTGGAAAGTTTGGCCCCGAGACGCTAAACAACATCGTTCGCGTAAAAGGGACTTTAGTAGAAGAGCGAATCGACGAGGCATATTTGCAACGTTGGGAAGCGCAAGTTGCCAATCAGGCAGAGGAGAAACACGGCACAAGCGAAGCCGGATGTTCGTCGGAGCAAAAAGCGCGCAACGAACAAGTGGGCACGACCGTAAACGATCGTATTGCCGCATTCCGCAAACGTATTGCAGAGCGTAAAGAAAAAGAAGGAAAGGAATACCTTTCTTTTTATCACATAAACGGAACTTCATACCAAGTAGATTAATTGACGAGAATAAGACCTATTAGTTGGGCTTAGATTTGTGTTAAAGAAGAAGGCTGTTTCCCGAAAACAAACGGGAGGCAGCCTTTCTTGTTTTTGGTCGGGAGCCTTATTGTATATAGCGATAAAACAGCGATGAGGCATCGTTTTGATCAAGATCCGGCACTTTTATCCCGATTACGCAAAATCCCGACAAAAGAAAATCTATCACATTGTCGTGTATATAAGGCGATGGGTAACGCATCGGTATATTTGCTAATGAAGACATTTGCGCCAGCCGGCAAAATGATCGCAAAAGAGTTGAGGTGGTATCAACGTGTCACGGCCCAACTCCCGCAGAGTGGTTTTCATGCATACCCGGCAGTGGGATGGGGCAGAGGATGCAAGCTCGTCGAAACAACGACGCAGCATCTTCACGAAAACGCAAAAAGTTTTCCCCGAAGACTATTTGCATTCATAACGAAGAGTGCGAATAGTCTTCGTTATAAACGAAAACACTCTTCACGGTGAGTGAAAAAAGTCTTCACGAAAACAGAAAATGATCTCTTCGAAAACCTAAAAAGGTATTTGTAAGAACCAAAAGAGGTTTTTTTGAGAAGTAAACGAGCTTTTTTTAAGAACCAAACAAGGTTTTTGCACCAATTATGCATGGTTTTGAGGT
This sequence comes from Tannerellaceae bacterium, assembly GCA_051660585.1. Taxonomy (GTDB): domain Bacteria; phylum Bacteroidota; class Bacteroidia; order Bacteroidales; family CAMTPD01; genus UBA12018. The sequence continues at coordinate 17,359 of JBOFPV010000143.1, read as the reverse complement.
AAAAGTAGCATCCGAGACACCTAAAAACGGCTTTTTCTGAAGTGCAAAAAACAAGCAATTTCTGCAATCTAGCGCAAAAAACACCGCTAAATACCCTAAAATATCCCCGTTTGTAGCTTTTTCGGTCGTTGCAGCAAGGCTCTAAAGCTCCCCCTCAAACAAGACTTATTGTAAACGCCTTTCAAAAACGAAAGCTCTTTCCTACATCTGTCGGCGATGCGGGAAAGAGCTTTCTTTATAATGTGTCGAGAGGTTGCTTTATGCTTGCTCGGGCTTCGTCTTAAAGGCATATAGGGCGATAAAACCAAAGATGCCGGTAACGAGGATAAACAACAGTGCCGGGATCAATTTGCGGCGCTTGTTGCCTCGGCGGATGTAGGCGTAAGCAGCGGCAAACAATAAGTTGGCCAGTAGTGCGTAGTAAGAGATGTACTCGATACGTGGTGCTGCCCATTTGTCAATGCCCGATGTCATCGAGATTTGGAACGGGAAGATAAATCGAACTACCTGATCTACGGTCGAGTCCTTTACATCGAATGTAAATGAAGTAAGCAGTTGCTTCGAGTCGGCATCGAGAGCGAGGTATTCAACACCGCTTTGGTTGCTTTTCTGAATCGTCCAACTCAGCATGTCGCCAATGATGGAAAGTCCCTCTTGCGTAGGGTCAAACTTGAACGGAAGCTTTACCAATTCGTACGACGGTGCGGCTAGCACGTAAAAATCGTTCTCAGCGGTACACATAAAGGCAAACGATTGTTTGTTGCGAAACTCTGTTACGTAAAGCTGTGTAGGTACGATGTTGTTGAGCGAAACCGGACGTACAAACGGGCGACCGCATACCATCTTCAAGTGGAATAGTTTGTCGTTGTTGTCGATCACAAAGTAACCCTCGTCGTAATCCTTCTTAGTCGTTGGGTTTCCGAAGATGCCCTTTGCCGGAAAACCGAAGTCTTTCTTGCGCAAAGCCTCGGTATACAATTCGCTTTTCTCGTTGTCGAGGCAATTGGTTTCGGCATTCACAAAGTAGATTTTGTCGGTAATGCGGAAATAATCTTCCGGCATCTTCAAGTCTACACGGCCCGAACGTGACTCGAGCAAAGGATATAGGTCTACACCGGTTTTGTTTACGTCGGCCGGAGAATGTCTGAATACAAAGTTTTCACGCTGGATAGTGCCTGTGGTGATTGCTTTGCCTTTGACCGTAGCCGGCAGTCTGTTGTCGGCGATCAACTGGCGGTAGTAGAAAAACGGCAAGATGCTGTCGTATTGTTTCTGCGTGTAACGGTTGTCGCTGCGGTCTTTGTATACCATGTTGCCGTTTTCAAAGTCGGTATACGCAAAGTCGTCTACCACGGAGCTGTACATGGCAAACGGGTATTTCTGCGGTTTGTCAAAGAGGTAACCGCAAAGCCATGGCATGAACCATGAAAGGAGTAGTGTTGCTACTATTATTAATGTGTAGTGAATGTATTTTGTGTTCATAGGGGTTGGGTGTTGTCGTCTTTTCGGGAATCGAAAAGACTTTAAAAGATTATTACTTGTTCTTTTTCTTTTCGGCAGCGAAAAGTAAAAAGAACCAAAAAGAAAAGCTGCCGGCTACCGCTACGGGTCTACTTCGCTTCGTGCTTTCGGCGACGGAAAAAGAACGCTCTCGGCTGCGCCTTTGTTTGAACGGCTTTTTCCGTTTCGCCTTCGCCCTTGCTCCGTTTACGCCCCTCCGCTAAATGCCGGACAAGACCTTCATGACCAAGCATAACGTATTGGAGTTGTCAAGGCTAATACTCGCTTCCACTTACTCAACTTAGTTGCCCCACCATAACTAATTATATTGATATAGAGAATGGTAAACGGCATCGACACTTTCTGTTGCTAAGCAAATAGGCCTAGTGTCATTTTAGTACGGTGTCTGGCAACTTAAGTTCGTATGGTAATGGAATTGAGTTTCGCATAGCATTACAGAGCGTTAAGAAAAGTGGCACCTCGAAGGGATACGGTAAGAGGCTTTAGCGAAGCGGTCTGCCTCTTGCCGCCCGTAGAGGAACACTTTTTAGCGGCGTAATGCAAGCGACGGGATTCTTTGTTTACTTTCTTTTCCTGGAGAAAGAAAGTAAAAGCCGGTCCGGCTATAGGACAAAAAGAAAGCGAACGCCTTAATCCTGACACCCTGCTTTGAACCTCGCAACAGAGAGCTGGGCAAAGAAAAACAGGGCTACGATAACGAGCAGCAGTATTCCCAGTATGTTGTCGTAGGCTTGCGGGTAGTCTGATGCAAAGAACAGGTAAACCACGCCGAGACCCACAAAGAGAGCCGAAACTTTTCTGCCGCGAGTAGGTTCGAGACAAATCCAAGCAACGACGGCGTAGGCTGCAATGCCACCCATGTACCAAGGCACGGAAGTGATCAGTACGCGGTGAAGAAGCTCTGCCGGAAGTACTGAGTTGAGGTACGCATACATGAGAGCAACGTTTGCCAAGTCGATAAGGATCAACATTGAAATACCCGAGAGCAACATCATCGCAATCATACGTGTGTGGGAGTAGGGCAGGTGCAACGTGAGCTTTAGTCGCTTTTGCGTCATCTCGGGTACGAATTGCGCCACGGCAAACATCACGCCGAGCAGCAAGGGGATGTACTTAAGTACTTCGATAAAGACAACGTCGCGCGTGAGAATGATCTCCCACAAATGGAAGCCGCCTTTGAAAGAAACGACTCTGTTTATTTTGAGCAACGCATAGATGGTTGCCGAAAACGAGGCCACAAGGGCAACGAGTAAAATGATGCGGATCTTGATCCACTCTTTTAAAAGTATTGCTTTGTTCATGATCGGGGTCGTATTAATATTTGCCGGTGAGACCGATAAAGATATCTTCGAGATTCATTGTTTCGCCGTGGAACTGCTGAGCCGGAAGTCCTGTCGGCGCAAGGATTTCGGTTACTTCTCGCTGGTCGGCAAAGGAATAAAACTCGAGTTGGTCGCGGCGCGTAGCCGGATTGTAAATCAAATCATTCCCCTCAAGCATTGCCTTGATAGCTTCGGCATGATCCGAAGTAAGTGTGTATCGCTTGAAGTTGTTCATCAGGTTGGCCACGGGTTGTTGGGTAAGAATCTTTCCGTAGTCCATAATGATGCAATCGTCTACAAGGCGTTCCATATCCTGAATGATGTGAGAAGTGAGGAAGATGGTCTTGCCTTCCGACTTGGCAAAGTCGTACAAGTATTCGATAAACAAGCGGCGATATCCGGGGTCTAGTCCCAATGAAAAGTCGTCGAGTACCAGTAGTTCGGGATTCTGAGCAAGGATGAGTCCGAGCGCAACTTGCGAGCGCTGTCCGCACGACATGCGCGAAATCTTTTGCTTCGGCGCGATTTTTAGTTTCGACATCAGTTCGTAGTAAGCCGCACGATTCCAATTGGGATAAAACGCGGCATAGTATCGCTCAATCTCTTCTATGTTCATAAAGGTATATTGCACGTGACCTTCGATGAGCAAACCAATGTTTTGTCGCAGTGCGGGTTGCATGGTTTGGATATCTTCGCCGAAGATGTAGCAATTGCCTTCGCGGGGTTTCAGGAAACCACTCAATATATTAATGGTGGTTGTTTTGCCTGTTCCGTTCTTTCCGAGCAGACCTAGAATACGTCCTTTCGGCACGTTAAAGCTGAGGTCTTTATAGATTAATCGTTTCCCGTAGTAGTGGGTCAGATTTTTGCATTCAATTATATTTTCCATTGATAAGGATATTAAAAGATAAATGAAATAGTGCCGGTCACGGCCGGAGTTGCCTGTTGCTGTTGGGCCTTAATCATCGAGGCGGCAGCTTTGTATTGTAGCATGAAGCTACCCGCAGGGTGAGCAAACGAAGCGTTGGCACCGAGGCGGAAAAAGTCGGCCGAAAGGATTCGGTGATTCTCCTGCACCATCGCACCGAGCAATACATCTTCGGAAGCGATGGCCTCGAGGTTGCTGTTGCGAATCGTATAGGACGCTTCCATTTCGAGGCGAAGCCAATTTGATCGCATGCGGCGCAAGAGTCCGGTTTTTAGTCCGCTTTGCAAAGCATCGAAGTTGCGTGTATAGCGCGGATGCAGGTACGTTTCTTTTGTTCCCGATGAGGCGGCATGCAGTTGCACCCAGTAGTTACAGTTGCCGCGCGCAATCGAAAGAAGCGCGTTTACACTACCGTTGTAGCTGTTCATCGTATGCTTTTTGCCTACACTGAGTTCGCGCCAAGTGGTGATGTCGCTGCCCTCGGGTTTTAGTTGTTCGTAGATGCGTTCGTATCCGCTGCGTTGCGAAAAAGCAAACGTTGGATTTACCGCCAGTGATACTCCTTTTGCTAATTTGAAGAGGTAGTATCCATCTGCCGAGAAGGTGTTATTGCGCGTAAAATAAGGAATGCGCACACCGCCGTCTTGCTCGTTATCCATGTTGGTATGCTCAAATGCAAGCGAGGCTCCGTATTGATGGTTGCTCAAATCGAACAGTTGCAAGCGGGCATCCATCACATGACCGTTGTAATAACTGCTAAAGGTGTTTGCCTTTCTCGAAAAGGCATGATCGTATAATCCCATGCCGAGAGTTTGGTAAAACAAATCGGTACGTCCCGATTCTTCTACCTTGATGCGCACGTCTTGCTTGTAAGAAGTGTAGCCTAAGTTGGCCGCGAAACCGAGCGTTCCGTGTTCGAAAAGTATCGACGGACGAATGGTGAACTCCGAAACCGTATTGCGCGGGCGGGGATCACTCTTTCGGTAGTGCACACTTCCTTCGTAACGTAAATCTGCTCCGAATGTAAAGGCATTGCGCTTCGTTGCCCATCCTCCCGATAGCTGATACGTTTCGCTGTGATACGTACCTCCGATCGAATCGGCTACGAGATAGGGATACAGCATCGGCACATCTACCACGTTGCTCCATTTTGTATTCTGGCGCGAGTCGCGATGATAGGATGCGCTTCCTCGCATGATCGACTTGTCGTTGGCGGCACTAAAGCCGTTTGTATGGAAGCCGTAGCGTGTTTGCTTATCACCTTCATGCAACAATCGGGTCTTGTCTTCTGCGTAATCAAATGCAATGGTTGCTTCTCCGGCTACGGGAAAAGGCAGAGTCGACAATGTAGACACCGTATTGTTTTGTCCGTATTGCAGGGTGAATAGCGGGTGGGAATACTGTAACAGTTCGCCCCTGTCGCGTGCACTGGCAGATGCACACAACAGAAGCTGAACTGAAACAAGGATAGCTGAATATCTCATGGAAAAGGATTACTGTGGAATAACAAAAGGAGATGGAACCTGATTAGGTAAGAAGTCTTCTTTTGAGTTGTTTGTATCTTGAAGGATGGTGCGATTGCCTTCGGTGCGAAGCACTTTGCGGCGCACTACAAGTCCGCTGTTGGCATTGTCGCAATAGGTATATCCGGCATCGATTGCAGCAGGAAGTGCTTTCTGATTCAGTGCGTTGTGTTGGCTCAACTCTACTGCGTCGAGAATCAGATCAGCAGGGATTCCGTAACGGTATACTACTTTGCCGGCCGCATTGGTTGTTTCTACTTTATTCTTTTCAAGGAAAGCAGGCATGTCGGTGTCGGGCTTAAAGATAAAGTACGAGCGGTAGCCGCGGTTGTGAAGTATCCATACGCTCAACGAGTAGCTGTAGTGTTTGATTAGGTTTGGTACCTCGGGTACATCTACATCCAGTGCATGCTCGTCGTACCATTCGAAGTGTGCTTTTGTAAGATCTACCGGAGAGTTTGGGTTCAACACGGTGTGATTGGAACCGTTGCTTGCAAGCACGATGCTCTGTCCCGGTTGTACGGGATAGTCGGTTCCGTTGCCCGGGATTCCGTAGATGGTACCGGCTGCTACTTGTGATGGCAATAGATCTGTCCAAGCGGTAGCAGGGTTGATGGTGGTATGTTCCGATTCGCTGATGCAAAGTCCGTCGGCATACAATACCTGATCGGTATTGTTGTATAGCTCGATGTATTGATCTTGCCAGTAATTACCGTTTGACGGTGTCTTCGATCCCGAGAAGTAGATTTCTTTGATTACCCAGCTTTTTGAAAGCGGTGCGGCTTCGAGTGTTGCGATCAAAGTTTGTTCCTTTCCGCTTACTGCCACGTTTTGATTGGCATATTGGAACACAACCGTCTGGTCGATGCCTTCTACTTGGTGCGACTTTTCGCCTTTGATGCTGATGTGGTAGAGTCCGTCGCTCAAAAGGAGTGAGGCTGTTCCGTCTGTTGCTGTGGTTGCTTTTGTGGTAGCATTGGAAGAGGTACCGGTTGCTACAACAGCGAAGTCGGCTTTATCTGCCCAACTGTAATTGTCGGGTAAGTTGATTTGGACTTTAAGGGTTGTAAACTGTGCTTCGTCGTTGTCGTTTGAGCACGCACTGAAGAATAGCGTGATTAGTAACGCTAGAAATGTACTTTTTTTCATATGATTCTTTTTATAATGTTATCATTAACTCTGCTCCGAACGAAGGGGTTGTTCTGTTTCTTCGTGTTACTTGCAGGTTGTCGGTATACGACGGACTGTATTCGAACAGGCGGTTCACATAGAAGGAGCAGCGAAGGTGCTTGCCCAATTCTTTGGTTGCTTTTAGGTTTACACCAAATGATACGGGCCTTTTGCTCGGTAAGAAATAACTGTTTGAGAATGTCTTAACGAGGTATTTAAGCTCCGGATCTGTTGCCGATTCGTCTGTAAACGGTCGTTCTATTCCGTCTTTACCGAAGTAAGAAACGGGAACTCCCGCGTATTCTTTTATTTGTGAGCGTTCGAACCAAATGCACTGTATGGTGGTAGTGAAGAAGAGTCCGAAGCGCGGAATGTGCGTATTAAAGAAGCAGTTGGTGTTGAAGCGCGAACTTACACGCTGGTCGGTTGCTTCGTATTTGCCTACATACGAATAGGGTTTGTTGTTGATAAAGATCGAGTAAGTATCGTATATAGGCATACTATAACTACCCGATGTGTGATAGTAGGCTCCGTTGAGTTGCACGGTTGTATAGAGTGCTTCAATCTTTGGAAACTGTATATCGTATTCAAAGCCTTGCTTTACGGTGTTACTGATATTCACCGGAACCGAACGACTGATCATTACGGTGTCGGTATACGACGCAAACTGATCGGTTGTTGGTTTTTGCGTAATCTCGGTGAGCGCGTCGCCGTATCGCTGAAAGCTGCGCGGCTGATAGATTGTTTGATATCCGAAGCCGTTGTTCATTTGCTCGCGAAACAATGTTCCCGCTACTTTGAAGTCGCCAACGCTGACTTGCAGCCCCAATTCGCCGATTCGGTTGCGTGCGGCTGTAAGCATTGTATTGGTGCGGTCGTATTTTTGCGTATTGACAACGAGCAGACGGTTTTCTTCTGTTTGCGAGAAGTAGTTTAATGCGATGCCGTCGTGGTACATTGCATTGGGATAGATGTATTCCAATCCCGGGTATTTCACTTGCTCGCCATAACCGGTTCGTATGCCTACTTCTACATCTTTGCCGGCAATGGCAAACGATGGTAATGACCAATATAAATTGGCACGGGGTTCTACGTGTATCTTGCCCGATAGTGCGTAATCGGAAGAAGTATGCAACATGCTTCCGCGCAAACCAACAGTGAGGTCGAACTTATTTTCTCCTATTTCGGTGAGTAGTCTGTTTTCGGCAAAGAATGAAGTAGTCTGCATGGCAGGGATTTCGCTTAAGTTTCTGTTACGTGCCGCACCGGCTGCTCCAAAGGATGAGTTGATGTAAGGCGGAGCAAGCGGATCGTATATGGAGCCGCGCCCGAGGTTCTTTTCGAAGCGATGCTCTACTCCGTAAAGGAGTCGGTTTTGCGTGGCGTCTTTTGTAAAGAGGCTTGTACCCGTTAGTTGCGCAAAGAGTGAAAAGGGTTTGTTTTCTGTCTTATAGTTGCTTCTGTATTCGGTAGGCAGGTATATCCCTTCGTGCTCGCCAAGTACTCCTTCTATCGGTGCCGGGGTAGGACCGTTTAGTGTTACTTGCTTGCTGCGATTGAGTATATCGGCGCTATAATCGGCAGAGATTGTAGCTTCGATGCTGTTGATCCAACTCAGATTTAAGTTGAGTTTCTGGTTGGTCAATGCTTGTACTCGGTTGTATCTGCTGGTGTAGGTATCGTATCGTTTCATCAGGTCGGCGTCGTCTTTTTTGCCGTCGGCCGTGGTTACGAAGAGTACTTTCACTTGCGATAAGAGTTCTTTGTCGAATGGGGTGAATCGGTTCTCGTAATTCACTTGCGAACTGATACGGGTAAACTTTTCCAAGTTGTTGCGTACATCGGGCGTAGCTTGTGTTACGTCGGCCCCGATGTGTATGTTGCCTGCTTTGCCCGGAAGCTTAAAACCTTTTCCGGCATAGATAAGCTTGTTGATCGGGTTCAACTTTAATCGGATCTGAAGTGGAGTGCGTCCGCTTTTGGCTTTTGTGATAACGGCTCCATTTGTAAGGTCGCCATACTTGACGGATGCGATTCCGCGAACTACTTCGACCGATTGAATGTGGTCGGTTGATAGCTGACGAAGATCAATTCCTTCATTAACGGTAAGTTTAGAGCTTAAGTCAGTATCGCTTTTACTATTCGAGAAGGATAGCATGGATGCGTTGTTTGACAACGGCGCGCCATCTGCGATAATAGACAATCCGAAGGTAGCGTTGTTGTCAGACCCTGTTTGGCGTAGCGTAATTCCATTCTTCTGACTCAGGTTTCCGTCTATGGTAAGTTGGCCGGGCAATAGTTGTGCCAAGTCTGCCAAGCTAGCCGGTTGCACGTATTGCATGGCTACACGATCGATAACCGACGAAGACTCGTTGTTTGATTTCGTTGTTCCCATTACTTCTACCTCGTTTAGGTAGAACGATTGCAGTTGCAACGGTATCAATAATGTGGTGTCGTTTTGCAACGTAAAGGTCGACTTGTAGTCGGAGTATCCCAATAGATGTACCGAGAGGGTACATTGGTTGGTTTTGATTTGTTGTATGGTAAAGTTTCCGTTTTGGTTTGTAAAGGTGGTGTGTGAATTGTCATTAACCGAAACCACGGCAAAGTCGATTGGTGCTCCGCTGCTTTGATCTACAATCTTACCGGTTACGGTGTATTGTTTTTGTTGTGCCAATCCGCTTTGGGCATATAAAAGACCTGATAGAATAGTTCCTGTTAAAAATGCAATCTTCATTTGTTATTGTTTTTACACTGCAAAACTACTTCTACGATCAAGGGGCGTCAATCGCTATATTTTGGTAAATACAGATTCGTTTTACCTAGTATTAGGTAAATATTTACTTGTTTTGGTGGTTCTATGGTTATTTTTTACAATAAAATGCATGAATAGTGCATGTTTCTGATCCACATGAATGATTAATATTGCAGTGTGCTATCGATCGTGTTACCAATTAATATAATCTCATATCATGAAACACTTTGTTTGCTTAGGTTTGATTTGTTCGTTTGTGCTGTTCTTTCACGCGGCTACGTTTGCTCAATGTGATACAAAGGCAGGCTATCGAAGTAAGGCCGATTCGTTGCTTCAACGCATTCATCGGTTATATACGGCAAAAGGACATGCCGGTTTGTACACGGAGACGTATCCGTTGAATTCCGAGAATACGGTAACGTATCTTGCCGAAGGTGCTCCGCAGAAACGAAATCAAGAGGTTTCCTTTTTGTGGACTTTTTCGGGTATGCTTTCCGGATGTGTGTCGCTGTATAAGCAAACGGGTGATGCGGCTTATCTGACGATGCTTGAAGAGCAAATACTGCCCGGCCTCGAAATGTATTGGGATGAAACTCGTGAGCCTTTTTGCTATCAGTCGTATCCTCGCTTCAATGGCGATAGCGATCGCTTTTACGACGATAACGATTGGTTGGCCATCGACTTTTGTGATTTGTATTTAGCGACAAAGAAGAAGGTTTATCTGGATAAGGCAGTTGCGTTGCACGATTACATTTACAGCGGATGGACGGATGAGCTTGGCGGTGGTATTTATTGGTGTGAACAACAGCGAAAGTCAAAGCATACGTGCTCGAATGCTCCTGCTGCAGTGTTGTGTATGAAACTATACGAGGCTACCGGAGATAAGAAGTATCTGAGTCAGGCTAAGCAAACGTATGATTGGACCAAGATGCATTTGTTGGATCCTTCCGACTATGTGTATTGGGATAACATCAAGCTCGACGGGACAATTGCTAAAGAGAAGTATAGCTATAATACAGGGCAAATGATTCAGGCTGCTGTATTATTATATGATGTTACCAAAGAAAAAAGCTATCTTGACGACGCAAAAAAGAGTGCGACCGGCGCAATAACGCATTTTACGGAAGTAAGGAAAGGTGCTTCCGGTCATGAGAAACAATTTTATACCCGATCGCCTTGGTTTAATGTGATCCTCTTTAGGGGGTTGAATGCCTTGGCAAATACAACTCAAGATGCTAGTTATGTTGAGTTAATGGCAGATAATGCAAACTATGTGTGGGTAAATAGCTTGAATGAATATGGTTTGCCCGGGAAAGATTGGGCTAAACCTTCGGAAGATGTATATACATGGTTGCTCGATGCGGCTTGTATGATTGAATTATATAGTGAACTAATAGAAACGAGTAATAACTAACCAATAAATTATAATTATGTTGAGCAGAAGAAAATTCTTTCAGGTTGGAGCGGGATCACTAGCTTCAATGCTGATTGGTTCAAAGGTGAATGCCATGGAGCACATTTCAGAAGTTTTGGGCGTGACGGAGAAGTATGTTTCCGGTCGTCCGCCGGTAGACAAACGTTGCTTTAAGTCTGAGACAATTGAAAAGGCGATTGTCGCGACAAAGAAAAAGATAAAAGATCCGAAGTTGGCTTGGATGTTCGAAAACTGTTTCCCGAATACATTAGATACAACCTGTGAATATACTGTTGTGGATGGCAAGCCCGATACGTTTGTTATCACCGGAGATATTCATGCAATGTGGTTGCGCGATTCATCGGCACAGGTGTTTCCATACGTTGCTTTTGCAGCAAAAGACAAAGAGTTGCAATCCATGTTGCGCGGTGTTATCAACCGCCAGACCGAAAGTATCATCATTGATCCGTATGCGAATGCGTTTAATTTAGAAGCAACCGGTAGCGAGTGGGAGAGTGATAATACGGTAATGAAACCGGAATTGCATGAACGCAAATGGGAGATCGACTCGCTTTGTTATCCGGTACGCTTGGCCTATAACTATTGGAAAACAACAGGAGATAAGACTCCGTTTGATGCAAATTGGCAAAAAGCAATGGGCGAGATCTACAAAACCTTTGTAGAACAACAGCGTAAGGATAATCTAGGTCCGTATAAATTTACGCGTGTGACCGATCGTCAAGGAGATACATTATTAAATTTTGGAGTAGGAAGTCCGGTTAATCCCGTTGGTATGATCGTTTCTTCATTCCGTCCGTCAGACGATGCGACTTTGTTCGGATTCTTAATCCCTTCAAATCTGTTCGCGATTGTTTCGTTGCGTCAGATGGCTGAGATGTTGAAGGCATTGAGAAACGATATTGCTTTGGCAAATAAATGTACCGCTTTGGCTGATGAGGTTGAGGCGGCAGTTCAGAAATACGGAATCGTAGAACATCCGAAGTATGGTAAGATGTATGCGTTTGAAGTTGATGGTTTCGGCGGACAAGTGCTTATGGATGATGCCAACGTGCCAAGTCTTATCGCTCTGCCCTACTTGGGTTGTGTAAAACAAAATGATCCGATCTACCAGAATACGAGAAAGTTTATCTTGAGTAGTGACAATCCTTATTTCTTTAAAGGTACTGCTGCCGAAGGGGTCGGTAGTCCGCATACGGGACTTGGTTTTATCTGGCCGATGAGCATTATTATGCGCGCAAATACGTCTGACAATAAAGAAGAGATTGCATATTGTATTGAGATGCTTAAGAACTGTGATGGGGATACCGGCTTTATGCACGAATCATTTGATAAAGACAACCCAAAACAGTTTTCTCGCTCGTGGTTTGCTTGGAGTAATACCTTATTTGGAGAGCTTTTGTATAGGGTTTACAATAATTAACCCATGTGATTTGTAAAATATCATTCAAAAAGGCGCATTAAATTTGATAGTTTGATGCGCTTTTCCTTTTATAATCATGGTTTTTTGTTGGCGTTCTGTTTTATTGAAATAAATATCTTGATTTGTTTTTAATTGCAAATAAATGATTAATATTGCAGCATTACTATATGAAATCCCTTAATAGTGTATAATGTGAATGTGCACTTAACTTAAATTTATGTACTATGGAATTTATGAGAAAAACAGATTTACCTTTTAATTGGATAAAAGGTCTCTGTAAATTGAATTCGCTTATTGTAGCCTCTTTATTTATTTCTATGGGCCAAAACGCAACAGCCGAAACATTAACTAGTGTGGATGTACCTATTCTTGCACAGTCTCAAAAAGGTGCAGTGATAAAAGGTACAGTTGTTGATGAAAAAGGAGAAGCTGTAATCGGTGCAAATGTTACCGTAAAATCTGATCCAAAGATTGGTGTGATTACAGACATGGATGGTAATTTTACAATTGATGTTCCTGCCGGAACTATTTTACAAATCTCCTATATCGGTTATACTCCACAAGACATCGTAGCAAAAGCGGGGACTCCGATGAAAGTAAGAATGGTTGAAGATACTCAAACTCTTAGCGAGGTCGTTGTTGTTGGATACGGATCGATGGATAAGAAAGAGTTAACCTCAGCAGTTGTTTCTGTAAAGAGTAAAGACTTTTTGCAAGGAGCTGCAAATAATCCCATCCAAATGATCGATGGGAAAGTTGCCGGTGTTACGGTTTCCGGTTATGGAGCTGCCGATCCAAATCGCGATCCAATGTCAAGTTTGCAGGTGCGTGGAGCCGGATCGTTGGATGCAGGAAACGGACCACTAATCGTTATTGACGGGATGCCCGGAGGCGATCTTCGCAACGTTGCCAATCAAGACATCGAATCAATTACGGTGTTGAAGGATGGCTCTGCAGCTGCAATTTACGGTTCGCGTGCGGCAAATGGTGTAATCATTGTTCAAACGAAAAAAGGTTCGGCCGGGAAGGTCTCAATTACGTATGATGGATATATTGAGCATGATTTTGTAGCAAATAGACCTGATATTCTTTCAGTAGATGAGTTTCTGGAGCATGGCATTGATAAGGATTGGGGTGCACGTACCGACTGGTATGATGAGTTGATTCGAAAGAATAATTTTGGGCAAAACCACTACTTGGCATTGTCGGGTGGATGTGAAAATACACAGTTCCGTGTGTCTGCCAACTACAAGAAGAAAGATGCAATTGACATTGCTTCCAATCGTGAAGAATATGGTATTCGTGCTGGTTTTCAACAGAAAACGCTTGAAGGTTTGCTTGAAGTAGGAGGTAATATCTCTTATCGCATTACCGATGATGACTATACAAATTATGGAGCATTCTCGCAAGCTGTGAAGTTGAACCCAACTATTCCGGTTATGGATCCTGACGATCCGATGCGTTACAATATTCTTCAAGGGTATGATACATATAACCCAGTTGGGGATTTGAGAGACCGTATTAACAGTGCTAAGAATGAATACTCTGTAATTGACTTCAATATTAAGCTAAATCTGTTATCAAACTTAAATACTGAGCTAAAGCTTGCTCGTCAATCAAAAAATACGGATAAACAAGAATACTATAATAAATACCACAAAGAATCTATCGATAATATGCGAGCAGGTAGAGCTCGCCTACAAGCAGAGAATTGGACAGACTGGACGCTTGAGTGGATTGGAAACTGGTTTGCTACCTTTGGTAAGAATAACCTAAAGGTTATGGGGGGATATTCCTACCAAGAATTTAATAATGAAGGTTTCTGGGCTGAGAATATGGACTTCCCTTCAGATGCACCTCTTTATAATAATCTCGAAACAGGTCGTTGGCTTAAACTAGGTAAGGCGGGAATGGACTCTTGGAAAAGTAAAGAAAAGACGATAGCTTTCCTTGGACGTGTAAATTATAGCTTTGACGATACTTATCTCGCTAGTGCCTCGCTTCGTTACGAAGGTAATTCGAAGTTTGGTAAAGATAATAAATGGGGATTCTTCCCTGCTGCTTCTGCCGCTTGGCGCTTCTCTAATTTAGATGCATTGAAGTCTGTATCGGCAATCAATGACTTGAAGTTAAGAGCATCCTATGGTGTAACCGGTCGTTCGGGCTTTCCACGCTACAAGGCGCAAGCTATTTATCAGGGTTTTGGACAATATTTGAATGATACCGGAGAGTGGATTCAAGTATTTGGACCAGCAAATAATCCAAACTTCAATCTAAAATGGGAGAAACAAATCTCTTGGAACTTCGGTGTAGATTATGCTTTGTTTGATAACCGACTAAGTGGTAGTCTCGATTATTTTATTCGCGACGGTAGAGATGTGATATCAGACTATGATGCTCCGGTTCCTCCATATTTGCACCAAAATCTTTATACCAACGTAGCAACAACACGTTCGAATGGTGTTGAATTGAATGTACAATGGCAAGCTGTAAAAACAAAAGATTTCAGTTACGAAACCAATGTTACTGCCTCTTATACCAAATCAAAATTAGTCAAGTTCTCGAACGGAACATTTACCAAAGGTTATATGGATCGTTATAGTTTGCCTTCACCTGGTAATCCCGGCCCTGCTCAACGTTTGCAAGATGGTGTGGAAATTGGTAGTTTCTATGGTACACGCTATGCAGGAGTAGATGAAAGTGGTAATATCCTTATTTGGAAAGAAGCTGTAGTGGGTGGAGAAACCAAATTGGCAAAAGATAAAAACGATAAAGACAAAGCATTTATCGGAACCGGTATGCCTAAGTGGGATTTATCATGGGGTCATACATTTACGTACAAGGAGTTTGATTTATCGTTGTTCTTCAGAGGTAAATTTGACTATGAAATTCTCAACTTGTATCAAATGTATTATGGTTTACAGGCTCAGCCAAACGTAAACTTGCTGAAAGATGCTTTCACTCGCAACGGACACATTAAGAGTGAAAAGGAGATGTGTGATTACTTCCTCGAAAATGGTAACTACTTCAAATTAGATAACATCACGTTGGGATGGAATCCGAAGCTTAATACAAAATGGATTAGTAATTTACGAGTTTATGCAACGCTTAAGAATGCATTTACGATTACTAAATACAGTGGATTGGATCCTGCCAACATTCAAAGTACGGGACTTGAACCGGGTATTGGTCGTCTTGATGTGTATCCAAGTACCAGAAACTTCTCTTTCGGAGTACAAATTACTTACTAATATCTAAATTGAATAAGCCATGAATAAGAAATATATTTATACAGGATTGTTGGGGTTAGCATCGTTGGCTTTCACAGGATGTACCAATCTTGATGAAGAAGTATTTAGCGATCTTACACAAGATAATTATTATACAGATAAAGCATCTGTAATTGCAGCACTTACCAGACCTTATGAGCACGGTCACTGGTGTGGATGGGACGGAGATCGTTGGATTCTGCAAGAGCTTTCGGCCGATCAATTTGTTTGGGCTCAAAAAGGAAAGCACGGATACGACGGTGGTCAGTGGATTCGTATGCACGAACAAGCATGGACTGCCGATGAAGGTGTGATCAATGGAGGATGGGTTGGTCCTTTCCAAGGCATCCAGCAATGCAATCTATATATTGCAGACTTTACAGGTTTAGATTATGTTGGCATGGGGATGACGGAAGCTGATAAGATGCAACATATTGGCGAAATGCGTACGCTTCGAAGTTGGTTTTACCTCTTCTTAATTGACTTCTTTAGAAATGTACCGATCTCGACAGATATTTCTACACAAGTAGGACAGTCTACTCCACAAGAAGTTTTTGCGCATGTTGATGCAGAATTGGACGCAGCGTTAGCAGATCTTCCAAAGAATGGTAAATCGGGAAGATGGGATCAAGCCGGAAACAGAGCAATAAAAGTACGTTTGTACTTAAATGCAGAGAAATGGATTGGAAAAGCGATGTATGAAGAGGCTGCTGCCATTGCGCAAGAGATTATAGATGGAAAGTATGGTACGTATGCATTGGATGCAGATTATAGAGGTCCTTTCCGTTCTGGTGTAAATGGATATAAATCGCCGGAGAATATCTTTGAATTCCCGCATGCTCGTAACTACCTTGAGATGGGCTGGATGTATGATGCTTGTATGCACTATCAGGCACGCTATTCGTTGGATAATAACAAAGGTGGTTGGAATGGAGTTACATTGACACCATCGAGAGATCTACAAGGTGATCTGTATAGCTATCAATTGGGAAAACCTTATGAGAAGTTTGTGGATGGCGATTATCGTAAACAACAATTTAAAACTACGGCAAAGGGCGGACAATACGATGGATTCTTTCTTGTTGGTCAGCAATATGCTTTCGATTATAAAAATGGGTTTGGATATACCGATGAGAAGATCTTAGGTACTGAAGAGTGGAACAAAGAACCACTTATTTATGTAGATCAAATTGGTCGTATCTCTGAAGGGGCTAACGGCCTGGCAAAAGGGTCGCATGTAAATACCGGAGAAGAAAACTCAGGAGTTCGTTTCATTAAATTCCCTTGGCTACCGGAGAGTCAAAACTTATTTATGATGAACTATGTTGCAGAGGTACGTTTGGCCGAGATGTATTATGTAGTAGCTGAAAATGCTTTCCGAAAAGGAGACGTAGCAAAAGCAGCACAATACCTCGACGATGTACGTAAACGTAACTACCCGGCTTCTATCTGGGCAGAAAATAGTTACGTGTTGAATCCTTCTAAGTTAACAGAAGATGAGTTTGTGGATGAGTTGGGACGTGAGTTCTTGGGCGAGCGCCATCGTCGTACCGACTTGATTCGCTTCAACCGTTTCGGTAACGAATGGTGGGATAAGAAAGCAACGACAGGAAAAGAGATTTATCCGATACCGAATCGTATCGTAAACTCAAATCCGTTGATCGATCAAACGACACCCGGTTTTTAAATAGATATTAGATAAATTGGTTAGTTAAGTGAACCCTTGGGATTTGTAGCCTAATTACAATTCCGAGGGTTCTTATTTATAAATTGCATCTAATGATTTGTGATAAATATATTGAATGATGAGACGATTAGAGGTTTATTTCGTATTTGTATTATTGATAAGCGGACTTGTTGGCTGTATGCCTTCGATGGAAAATACCGGCTTAATAGATATTCAGAAAGAGTCTTTTATATATGCAATCAAAGGAAACGATACCCTTCGGTTGGATATATATAATCAGGTCAAGGAGGATCATGAACAACGGAAGCCGGTGTTTTTGTTTGTATTTG
>JBOFPV010000142.1:0-99773 GCA_051660585.1 Tannerellaceae bacterium | reverse complement strand
TGTTGGCCCATTCGTCTATCGGTTAGGACGCAAGATTTTCATTCTTGAAAGAGGGGTTCGATTCCCCTATGGGCTACCAAACAATAAAGGTAGTACCTTTATCATCTAAACAACATGTTGGCCCATTCGTCTATCGGTTAGGACGCAAGATTTTCATTCTTGAAAGAGGGGTTCGATTCCCCTATGGGCTACCATTCGTAAACTATACGCCCTAACACTACATAGATTCTTCGAGAATCTTACTTTACCAATTTATCTATTTCATTTCCCTGAACCTAGCATTGTAAATATTATTTTGATTTATTTTTAGTGAATCAATTCTTTATAGGACTATTAGATTTTACAAAGTAATATTTGGCAGCTCTAACCTGCCCTTCAACTTAAACCAGAAAACAATAATCTATTTCTTCCCTTTAGCACGATTTGTTACGCATCACGCGTATTGTGCCCACACTCCTATAAACATCGAAAATTAATACATTGTTCATTCGCAGTTATTCTATTTATATCTCACAGAATCGCTACATTTGAATAAAAATTGACGGAACATGAAAAATGAGCTATTGCCCGATGCGTTTATCGACGAAAGCAAGAGCGGAGTCATCATTGACGTACGCACTCCTGCCGAGTTTGAACAAGGGCATATTCCTTCTGCATTTAACCTTCCGCTCTTTACCAACGAAGAGCGTGTTGTAGTAGGCACACTCTATGTACAACAAGGCAAAGAGGTTGCCGTAGAAAAAGGGCTTGAGTTTGTCGGTTCTAAGCTGGCACAACTTGTAAAGGATGCCAAGAAAATTTCCAACGGTAAAACCATTTACCTTCATTGTTGGCGTGGGGGGATGCGCAGCAACAGCGTAGCCTGGTTACTTCGCACGGCAGGACTAAACGTAAAACTCCTTGTAGGCGGATACAAAGCTTACCGACAATCGTTTATCGATCTGCTTGAAAAGCCTTTTAACATGTATATTGTAGGCGGTCCTACCGGCTGCGGAAAAACCGATATCTTGCATGCACTGCACGATCTTGGCGAGCAGGTTCTCGACATCGAAGCGCTGGCAAATCACAAGGGGTCTGCATTTGGCGGACTCGGACAAGCGGCACAACCTACCACCGAACAGTTTATCAACGACCTGCATCATACCTTCCGCGGATTTGATCTAAGCAAACCGATCTGGTGCGAAGGCGAAGGTCTTACAACAGGCAAATGCTACCTTCCGCCCCAACTATTCGCACGCATGCGCACTTCGAAGTTTATTTACTTCACCATCCCCGACGCATGCAGAATAAAACGTATCAAAGAAGAGTATGGAAAGTTCTCGACCGAGGAGTTGATCGACTCGTTTAAGCGAATCGAGCGACGCATGGGACCTGAAAAGGTAAAAGCGGCCATCGAGCTGCTCAACGAGGGAAATATCGAAGAGGCTATTAAAATAGCGATGGTCTACTACGACAAAGGCTACAACAAGTCGTACGAGAAATCGTGGAAGCTTACCCTCTCTTACCAGGCTCCTAGCGACGATCCGCAGGCTACTGCAACTGAATTACGCAAAATCATCCAACAATCATCCGACTTATGAAACAGATAAATACGCTGGGCAAATTGTGTCCTGCTCCTCTTATTCTTACGAAAAAAGGAATTACCGAAGCTGCCGAAGGCGAAGTGATTGAAGTAATCACAGACAACGAAACGGCGTTTCAGAACTTAATGAGTTACCTTGCCGAACTGAAGATTACACCTTCGCACAAGCAAGAAGGGACTTTGTATACCATTACATTTGAGAAACCTGCCACCGTAAACGAGGCTGTCGATGCCGCGGCTTATTGCAACTCGCCTCAAAACAAGGCGTATGTGGTTGCGATCAAAGGCGACACGATGGGTACGGGCGACGACGAACTGGGCAAGATCTTGTTGCGTGCGTTTATCAACTCACTTAAAGAAGTAGATACGCTTCCCGAAGCAATTGTCTTATACAACAGTGGTGTGATGGTTGCCCTTAAAGGTACCGACACGGCAGCCTCGTTGCAGGAGCTGGAAGAGAAAGGGGTTTCGATCATTGCCTGCGGTACGTGCCTCGACTACTACGATGTAAAAAACCAATTGGCCGTAGGGATGATTGGCAACATGTATAAGATTACGTCGCTCCTTGCCAATACAGGGCATGTAATCTATCCGTGATCGGTAATCCAACTATTCAATCTTAAAAAAGCGAAGCTATGAATCTATACTTCGACAACGGCAGTACCAGTTTTCCGAAACCGCCACAAGTGGCTCTTACAATTGCAGATTATATTACTACCTGTGGGGGCACGTACGGACGGGCTGCTTATGGTCGTGTACAACAGGCTACGGCAATGACCGAAATGTGTCGCGACAACATCGCCGAAGCGATGGGTTGCAGCGAGGCCGAGAAGGTGGCCTTTTCGATCAATGCTACCACCGCGCTCAATTGGATACTTAAAGGAATTGCGCCCTTCCAAAAGGTGTGGATTTCGCCACTCGAGCACAATGCCGTGATGCGTCCGCTTACGCAGCTTGCCGAAACTCAAGGTGTTGAGATCTGTATGCTTCCTGCTTTGCCCGACGGTACCGTAGATATCGAGAAGCTGGCTGCATTGCCTGTTACTGAAAACGAAGTGGTGGTGATCAATCATGCCAGTAACGTAAACGGGGTTATCCAACCGATGGCACAAATTGCGCACTGGGCAAAGATTAAACAGTTGCGCTTGATACTAGACTCAACTCAGTCGCTGGGACATACGCCGGTATTTGCCGACGCGTGGGAACTCTATGCCGTGGCTTTTACAGGACACAAAGGATTGCTCGGCCCTACGGGGATTGGCGGCTTTTTCTCACGAGAACTGCTTTCGCCACTCGTTGCGGGCGGTACGGGAAGCAAGTCTGACCGATACGAGATGCCTGATGAAACGCCCGACCGATACGAAGCCGGCACGCCCAATCTTACCGGGATAGCAGGTCTCAACGCGGCACTTTTGCATCGACCAGAGCCTATGCACACGCGGGAAGACTTCTTGTCGCTGATCGATGAGATTGCTTCTTTCGACGGTGTGCGCGTTTTGCGTGCGGCAAATCCTGCCATGCAAAGCGAGTTGATTTCGTTTACCCACGAGCATGTGCAACCATCTACGATTGGTAATCGTCTTTTCTTCGATCACGACATCGAGGTACGAACCGGACTGCATTGCGCCCCCTTGGCACATAAGACATTGAATACATTTCCTACCGGAACAGTGCGTATAGCGGCTTCGCTTTACCATACTGTAGCCGATTTCGAACTTCTTGCAAAAGCAATTCACCATGCATGTAAATGAAGATAAAATAGCCGTGTTTGCATCGGCCCGAATGGTGATCAAGGCAGACAAGTTGTGCCAACAGGCGCACCTCTCAACCAAGGTATTGAGTGTACCCGAACATATTTCGTCAGAGTGCGGTATGTGCATCTTGATTCCGCAAACGGAGCTCGATGCTTTTTGCCGTGTTATGACAGAAGCGCAACTTGCCATGACGCTTTATCCCGCAACCCTAACAACTGAAACAGCATGAATCAAGATACATTCGACCTGCTCTCTACGGTAGAGTATGGCGGTTGTTCGGCCAAACTTGCTCCAACGGAGCTTACCGAACTGCTGAATACAATTCCGCTGCTCAAAAGCAGCAATATCATGGTAGACATCGAAACGCACGATGATGCGGGTGTTTACAAAATCAACGACGAAACGGCACTGATCGTTACTACGGATTTCTTTCCGCCGGTGTGCAGTGATCCGTATACGTTTGGCCAAATCGCGGCCGCAAATGCCCTGAGCGATGTGTATGCGATGGGCGGTACTCCGCTGTTGAGTCTTAACCTGACGATGTTTCCTTCGCAAGACATCCCACTTACGGTATTAAGGGATATTCTGGCGGGCGGACAAGATAAGATCAACGAGTCGGGCGCATTTACAATGGGCGGACACACGATCGAAGATGCCGTGCCTAAGTACGGACTTGCCGTGGTAGGCACTGTTCACCCCGACAAACTGGTAACGAATAGCGGTATCAAGGCGGGACAAAAACTGATCCTGACCAAACCGCTTGGTATTGGCGTTTTGATAGCGGCCCAACGTCTGGGCATGGCAGAAGATACAGCCTACGAAGCGGCATTGGCGCAAATGAAACTACTGAATAAAGTGGGTGCAGAATGCATGCGCCCCTATCATGTTACTGGTGCAACGGATGTAACGGGCTTTGGTCTTTTGGGGCATGCCACGAAGATGGCACAAGCCAGTGGCGTGAGCATTCAATTCGAAAGCGACAAGCTTCCGGTGCTTCCTACCGTGATCGACCTGCTTGAAGCGGGTTGCATTCCGGGTGCAGCTTTCCGCAATCTGAAGTATGTAAAGAACCACATCCATGTGGCAAACAGCTGCTCTACCGAACTTAAAATGGTTGCTTGCGACGCACAAACGTCGGGCGGTCTACTCATCGCCGTCGACGCAGACAAGGCAGATTCCCTTCTGGCCGACCTGCATGCCTGCGGACTTCATCCCGATGCCGCGATCATCGGCGAAGCAATCCCGCAACGCAACAAAGCTATCTATCTGCTGTAACGCTTCAAGATCGTTACGCAAACGATATAAAGTGGAGCTGCTGCTTAAGCCTCCGAATTATTGCAACGATTTGAACAAAAATCTTCCTTTGGCATACGTCTATTGTTTTAGTGTATGGCAAAGGAAGACTTTAGTTTACCTTAAAATAGAATTTATTTCAGATGATAAATAGCAACAACATGGTTATCATCTTCCTTTAATGTATCTGCCATCGCTTTAAATTTCCTTTCAGCCTCTGACGTAAAGAACTCTGCTCCCACCTCATCTACACGATTTTTTATCGCTTCCGGAGTAATAAAGTTATACAATGCTCGTTCATTCCAAATCGCAGAAAAAGATATTCTCGAAATACCTCTATCAATATCGTTCTCAATATTATCAGAAATTATACGAGTACTACCATCTAATTTTGAACAAGCTAACAAATAGAATTGGCTTGCATATGTAGGTTTGTATTTTAAGCTGCTTAGTGAAACAAAGAAATAATTTGAAGTTTCAGAAAAACCTGAGATACTCCATTTCGTTATATAATCATCCGGAAACTCTTCAGATGTTGTCCTCATATTTGCGAAACCAACACTCCCTATGGGAATTACACAAAATCTTTTTCTATCGTATAAATTGAGTCTGTCAGAAAATCATAGAATCGAATCTTACCTTCATAAGACCAATAACGATCAAATCCTACAACCAATGGCCCTCCTACCCATTTATACACATACTTCTGCTTATACAAATCTTCGTCTGTATTATACACTTTCAACTCGGGTGATAGATAGTTATTTATAATTGACTTACTACTTAAGTTTATAATTTGGTGATTATCTCGAAAGTTCCTCAATACTCCGCCTCCTCTTGTTATCAATAAATTACTGTCATTTAAGGGAACGATCTGCTTAGACATATTATATTGCTCGCCATTCATATCTAACACATCCTTGAACTTTCCATCATAGCCGGCTATAAACAACTTACCCTTAGCCACATCATAAAGATATAGTTCTTCACACTCATCATTACCGGAAACAACAGACGGATGCAAATATTCTTTAGGCCCCTGTCCGGGACTTAATAAGTCTCCCAAGTAACGGCCGGTCTTTCGATCAAATATTTTCTGATCTACCACTATGATTTTTGAAGTAATGGTATAAACCTGTATCCCATGACGTCCTGCACCTATAAGGCTCTTTGATGTTGTCTCTAGCGGAACATATTCAATATCTTTGTAGATCTCGGAAAAAAGCAACTTTCCTTTAGTAGCCTTTTCTAAACCCGCCTCAACTTTAAGATCAAACCATTCCTTCTTACTTGTTCCACGCCACTCTTCCTCCAAAGAATCGGTCTCTTTAGTAGTTGAAGATTTCTGTGAACAAGAATAAACTAGGAGTATTATCAAAACACTCAAAGCCATCTTTAAATGCTGCAAACTGTTAGAACTATTCATATTGATTACTTTTACATGTGAAAGTCGATATAAATATTAAACACTCATCTATCCAAAACATATCTTTCGATTAAACATCTAAATCCCTCACTCAACTTCCTATTGCAATTTAACGGAAGAGGAGATTATTTGAAGTTGTATATAATTGTAATATAATTATCATCTTCTTTTAGTTGAGAAGCAACCTCTTTAAGCTTGCCTCGCAAAGTTCCTTTTTCTAAGTATTCCAATAAGAAAGTTGCTCTATAATGTGCTGTGCCCATATTTTCTGAGCACATCGAAAAATATCCATTATTTGGAAACGCTGTCCAAATAGGGTATCCCTCTATATTTGTTTCCGGATCCAATAAAGAATCATATAACTGCAATTGATAAATTTCGTTTGTCTTACGATACAAGATATAAGCAGGATAGCCGCGTTCATCAAAGCCCTTTTCTTTTGCCAACTCATAATCCATCGAAATCTTCCTGTAAATAATGTAGTCATCATTAAAAAACAATGGTGCTATTAAAACAGGAGGGGCCATGGTCAATGCTGATGGCGTGCGAACGGCAATCGGTATAAGCCTGTTGTCCATGCTACTAAATAACGTATCTAAGGCATTATTGAAGAGTAAAAACTCCGAACCATTCTTCAGCATACGTGGAAAACTTATACCTTCCGGCATGTTATAATACCCGGCTTTCCCTTTCCCCATTTTAAAAACTCGATGAATCGGTTGCTTTAATGTGAGGCGTTCATCAACAGACTGCATCTCTCCTGTTTGCTTGTCAATTAAATAATAAGGTGTAAGATCAGCCTCTCTTCTGTATTTCTCATTCGGACTAGGCCAATAGCTATCATTGAATGCGATTAAAAAGTTTTCGTCGTACTCATATATCATTCTAAATTCAGCTTTAGAGGTATTCAAGGCTTCTAATTTTCGCTTAAACTCTCCAGAAAAAGAGTATACTTGAATTCGCTGTGGGCTGTGCTCATATACAAACAGTTCTTGATTCGCAAAGTCGACAGCAAAAGCCATTGCCATGTAATATTCTTCTGCTCCTTGCCCAAAACGATTGACAGAAAAAAGATAGTGACCATTACTATCAAAAAAGAAAAAGCAGCGCTGAACAATGTCAAAAATAACTATACAAGAATCTCCAATTGTCCGAGGAACTCCCCCTTGCGATATAAGAGAGTTTTCTGTGGTTTCTAAAGGAATATATTCAACATCAGCTAATTCATGAATATCTATTCGCTTAGCCGAATACTCCTTATTCAGGTCAATGACTGGCAATTCGGACGGAAGCTCTTTGTTTTGCCGATTACAGCAAAATAAGAAAGGCAATAATAAATACAGTAAATTTTCTTTTCGCATGTTTCCGGTATTATTAATGTGGTTTTCTTTTGGGTCTCCAAAACATTACCCTTTCCCTTAGGTAAATAGTCCTTCGCAATACTACGAAAATATAATTGAATAACCCGTACACATTGCGTATAATTCAATTTAGATTAAAAATAAGATATAAGAAACCCCGAAAGTATTATCTACTTCCGGGGTTTCTCTTATTTAGGCATATTGCCTTTATTATATATACGACACGTATGAATCGAGAACGATTACATGTTTGCGTTTAGGTATTTACGGATGTCTGAAAGGTCGCAGCCTCTGCGTTTAGCGTAGTCTTCAGCTTGCTCTTCCGATACAGCTCCGATCTGGAAATACTGAGCATCCGGATGAGCGATCATGATACCGCTTACCGATGCATTCGGAGTCATGGCACCGTTTTCGGTTAGTGAGATACCAATCGAATCAAGTCCCAGTAGTTTGTCGAGCGTGAAGTTGAGCGACTGATCAGGCAATGAAGGATATCCGATCGCCGGACGAATACCACGGTAGCGCACCTTAAACATTTCCGGAATAGTAAGCTCTTCGTTCGGAGCATACATCCAGAACTTGGTACGAATTTGGTGGTGCAAATATTCGGTAGCCGCCTCAGCAAGACGATCACACAACGTTTGCAATACCATCGAAGTATAGTCATCACCTTCTGCCTTCAACTGGTCAAACACCTTTTGCATATTAAAGCCTCCGGTTACGGCAAAGGCAGCAACATAGTCGGTACGTTCCGCCTCAACCGGCATCACATAGTCGACCAACGATTTGTAGATCCCGTCTGCACGCTTCTCTTGTTGGCGCAACATCGGGATTACCTCGTTTCCAATCTGCAAGTCCTCACCTACCGCATTGGCCGGGAAGATACCGTATGTAGCACGAATACACTTCACGTCTTCGTTCATCAGCATATTGAGCAAGAACTCCGCCTCTTTGTACAATGACAAAGCCTCTTTCGCCTTTTCGCGTTGCTCTTCGGGGAATGAGTTGATCCAGTTAGAACGGCACGACTCACAACTGTGAATGTTTACCACTTCGCTGAAACGACCCGAAAGTCTCCATGCATGGAAGAAGTACACCCAGTTGATATAAGGCACTACATCCTTCACTTGGATTTTGTCAATAACCTGAATCCCTTTTCTTGCAGGCTCGGGAACTTGATAATCGCCCCAATCAGCCTGGAATCGAGAAGCAATAGCATCTTTGATCGAAACCAACTCTTTGCGACGTTGCGGAGCCGTTTCGCGCAAGCGGGCATACTCCTCACGTAGCTCAGCCACGTAAGCATCCTTCAGTTCCGGATTCAACAACTTCGCCGCAACGATTGGGTTTTGTGAGGCATCGAGCACATGTATCACCGGCGCCGAATAATTTGGAGCAATCTTCACCGCAGTATGCAGTTTGGAAGTTGTAGCCCCGCCCACCATCAGCGGCATCGTTAGTCCGGCCTTCTCCATCTCCGCAGCCACGTGACACATTTCATCAAGCGACGGCGTGATTAGTCCGCTCAAACAAACAAAGTCCGGCTTCTCTTCGATAGCCGTTTTTATAATCACTTCGGCAGGAACCATTACACCCAGGTCGATTACCTCGTAATTGTTACAAGCCAACACAATAGACACAATATTTTTACCGATGTCGTGCACGTCGCCTTTTACCGTAGCAAAGACAACCTTTCCTGCTTTACTGCCACCACCGGCCTTCTCAGCCTCGATAGTAGGTTGCAATATTGCCACCGCCTTTTTCATGGTACGAGCAGTCTTCACCACCTGCGGAAGGAACATCTTCCCTTCGCCAAACAGTTCGCCCACCTTATTCATACCACCCATCAGCGGCTTATCAATCACATCGATTGCACGCGGATATACCGAAAGAGCCTCCTTGATATCCTCCTCGAGGAAGTCGGCAATACCTTTTACCAACGCATACTCCAAGCGACCATCAAGCGGAAGCGAGCGCCACTCGGCCACTTTCTCCTCTTTCGCAGCACCCGAAGCATCGCCCTTTTGTTGCTCGGCAACAGCGATCAACTCTTCGGTAGCCTCTTTGCGACGATTCAAGACAACGTCTTCTACAAGGTCGCGAAGTTGGGCAGGGATATCATCGTACATCACCGACGACGAAGGATTCACAATACCCATATCCATTCCCACCTTGATTGCGTGGTAAAGGAATACGGCATGCATTGCTTCACGTATATAATTATTTCCTCTGAACGAGAACGAAAGGTTACTAACCCCGCCACTCACCTTAGCACCCGGCAAGTTTTGTTTGATCCACTCCACGGTACGGATAAAGTCGATTCCGTAACCCGAGTGTTCGTCGATACCCGTAGCGATCGCCAAGATATTCGGGTCGAAGATGATATCATTCGGATTGAAGCCCACCTTTTCGGTTAGCAACTTATACGCACGCGAACAGATCTCGATGCGACGTTCGAATGTATCGGCTTGGCCTTTTTCGTCGAAAGCCATTACCACCGTTGCGGCACCAAGCTGCTTGATGATACGGGCATGGTCAAGGAATTGCTCCTCCCCTTCTTTCAACGAAATCGAGTTTACGATACTTTTACCCTGCACACATTTTAGTCCCGCCTCGATCACATCAAACTTCGACGAGTCGATCATCAATGGTACGCGCGCAATATCCGGTTCGGCCGCAATCAGATTCAAGAAGGTACACATCTCGTACTTCGTATCGAGCATCCCTTCATCCATATTGATATCAAGCACTTGCGCGCCATCTTCTACCTGCTTGCGTGCAATAGACAAAGCCTCTTCGTAGTTTTGCTCTTTGATCAAGCGCAAGAACTTGCGACTACCCGCTACGTTACAACGCTCACCTACGTTGAGGAAATTGTTTTCGGGACGTACCTCAAACACCTCAAGACCCGACAAGCGAAGCACATCATCCACTACAGGAGGCACGTGCGGCTTAGCATTCTTGATAAGGCGAGGATACTGAGCAATGTGTCCCGGCGTAGTACCGCAACAACCACCGATAATATTTACCAGCTGCTCGTCGATGTATTCTTGCACTTGCGGCGCCATTTTCTCCGGCGTCTCATCATACTGCCCGAAGCTGTTTGGCAAACCGGCATTCGGATAGGCACTAATATAGTAAGGAGCATTTTTGGCCAACTCTTCGAGGTAAGGCTTCATATCCGAAGCACCGAACGAACAGTTGAGACCGATGCTCACAATATTTGCATGCGCAATCGAAGCAAGAAACGCCGTAAGCGTTTGCCCCGAGAACGTGCGACCACCTTGCGACGAAAGCGTAACCGACACCATAATCGGCAAGTCTTTGCCCGACTCTTTAATCGCATCTTCTGCCGCATGAAGTCCCGCCTTTGCGTTAAGTGAATCGAAGATCGTCTCTACCAATACGATATCCACGCCCCCTTCGATCAACGCGTCGATTTGTTCTTTGTACGAAACATACAAATCGTCGTACGTTACGGCACGGTAAGCCGGGTTGTTTACATCCGGGCTCATCGAGGCAGTCTTGTTTGTTGGGCCCACCGATCCGGCAACGAAGATCTTCTTCTCCGGATGTTCGGCCATATATTCATCGGCAACTTCACGCCCAATGCGTGCAGCTGCAATATTCATTTCCTTCACATACGCCTGCATGCCATAGTCTTCCATCGAAATAGAGTTGGCATTGAATGTATTGGTTGCGAAGATATCCGCACCTGCATCTACATATTGTCTGTGAATAGACTTAATCACATCGGGACGTGTTATACACAACAGGTCGTTGTTTCCTTTAAGCATTTGCTTAAAATCGGCAAAACGTTCACCTCTATAATCCTGCTCGGTAAGACCGAAAGTCTGAATCATAGTACCCATTCCGCCATCGAGAATAAGGATTTTCTCCTTTAGTAGGTCAATTAATTGAGTTCTGCTCATCTATTTAAGTTCTGGAGGTCAAGCTCCGGTCAATGTTTTTATTTTTTAAAAGCCCTGTCCATCGCACGTTTATCTTCACGCTCTTTCAATGAATTACGTTTGTCGTACGATTTTTTACCCTTCGCAATGGCCACAACCACCTTAGCCAGTCCGCGTTCGTTCAAGAACATACGCACCGGAACAATGGTAAAGCCCGTCGTTTTGGTTGCCGCTTCGATACTCTTAAGCTCCTTGCGATTGAGCAAAAGCTTACGATCGCGACGTGCCGCATGGTTGTTGTACGATCCGTAAAAGTACTCGGCGATGTACATGTTCTTCACCCACAGTTCGCCTTTTGCAATGAAGCAAAACGTATCTACCAAACTGGCTTTTCCTTGACGAATCGATTTGATTTCGGTACCGGTAAGCACGATACCGGCCGTAAAGGTATCGATCAGTTCATAGTCGAACGTAGCACGCTTGTTCTTTATCTGTATATTATTCGGCTTGTTATCTTTCATAATATTGTTGTTTTGTGCCTACAAGGAAGGCATTAAAAATGAAATAATTCCCTTTACGATAGCAGGAGCGCCCAGAATGATAAACGAAGCCACGATCATAAACTTCATACGCTTCTCTTCTTGTATTTGCATAAACACCTCCGACCCTTCGTAAATGATATATATTGCATATAATCCAACTATCTGAAGAAAGAAAAATTCAGGAATTAATGTAAGCAAAATCTGCAACGCATACGTAATACACGAGGCATAAGCTACAAAGCGCTGGCATTGCTTAAAACTAAGATCGACACGAAAGTAACGCTCCATCACCTCTCGCAATAGAACCGATGCGAGGTAAAAGCCTCCGGCAAATTGAATAAGTACACGAATCGAGTCCTTCAATGCAATTTGAACATCAAACTCTTTTCGTGTAAACAGCACGCCGAGAAAGGCAGCCAACGACATCATTCCGATAAGCGGATACACAAATCGGCTTAGGTAATCGTCTTTTTTATCTTCCCATTTGGCAAGACGCGCCCATGTACGTCCGGGCTGACTCACCATCAATACGATTATTTGAAATATCTCTTTATACATATATGAACGCATTTAGTTTCACAAAGTTATGAATTTATCAAAATTTCTTGATAACATAGGTAAGAATTCCCCACACCACGAAATCATTTTCGGCAGTTACGCGAATCGGCTTAAAGGAGTCGTTTGCAGGCATCAGCCACACCTCTTTCGCCTTTATCTCGATACGCTTCAGGGTAAACTCTCCATCAAGACAACACACAGCAACAGAACCGTTTCGGGGTGTTAGTGATTTATCGATCACAAGCAAGTCGCCGTCGTCGATACCGGCATCGCACATCGAATGCCCGCTTGCTCGTGCCAAAAAGGTAGCCGCCTTATTCTTGATAAGGACTTCGTTGAGATCAATGCCTTGCGTAACATAGTCGGCCGCCGGACTCGGAAAGCCCGCCTTGATCGACTCACAAAAAGGCAACTCCAACTTCTCATTCTCGCACAGCGGATTCAGTATGGAAACACACACTTCTTCTTTATTATCCATGTTTTCTTTTACCATGACTCACTTGCAGCAAAACAGTAATCTTGTTTTTATTGTTTAATGTAATAGTAACCGGATAGAGATGTTTGCTCTTGACCATCTTTTGGTCTTGAAAACAACATTTGAAGATCTAACCGATTTTCGTCTATTCTTGTTATGCAAATATAAGCAGAAAACGTGATTTCATTTACAACTTCACTTTGCGACATTACAATAAACAATGAATTGTTTTTGAAGAGTCAAATAACTTTCCTTATTTTGTACTGTTTCAAAGTAACCTTATTCACGATTTGATCATGAAAGTAAAACTTAATCTACAAGGTATAACAACCAACCAACTCCAATCGGGTGCTTATGCCTTGATACTGGAAGAGGAAAACGGAAACAGACGTATTCCTGTTATTATAGGGGCTGCCGAGGCACAATCCATTGCAATCGCAATTGAAAAGCTCGAGCCGCCACGCCCGCTTACACACGATTTGTTTCTAAACTTTGCGAAAGCTTACAATATAAAGCTTGTCGAAGTGATGATCTATCGTTTCGAAGATGGTATCTTCTACTCCGAACTCTTGTTTGACAACGGCACCAGCAAACAAACGATCGATTCGCGTACTTCAGACGCAATCGCCCTTGCTCTGCGCTCCGATGCTCCTATCTATGCAAACGAATCGGTACTTGATGTGGCCGGTATCACAGTAGATCCAACGCAAGAAGAGGCTGCAAGCGATGCATCGGAAAATCTTGCATCCAAGCCACAGCCCGTATCATACACTCTGCAAGATCTGAGCAAAAATGAGCTGAATGAAGAGTTGCAAGAAGCTTTGAAGAAGGAAAACTACGAGTACGCTTCGCAAATCAGAGACGAAATAAAGCGAAGAAGCGAAGAGAAGCCAAAAGAACCACAACCCGGCGTATAAGCCTTTCCATAACAAAGAAGTCTTCGATTGATACCCTCCAACGCATCAATCGAAGATTTCTTTTTTCACTTTAAATCTAAATTACATATACACATGAAGAAAACATGCATCTACGGCTTTGCCTTTGCGGCACTGCTGGCCTCGTGCACAACCACCGTAAAGCAAGCTCCCTTGCAATCAATCAACGTACAGCAAACGTATCCCGACAAAGAAGTAACGCTGTCTCAACTTGCCAAGATTACTTATGTACAGCCCAAAGCTGAAGGCTCCGACTACTTAGTTAAAAGCTCTCCCACGGATATCACAGCAAATACCATCTTAATCGTAGAGCGAGAGAATGGCGACGTCATGTTGTTTGACCGCAACGGCACACCTGTATCAAAGTTCAACAAACAAGGGCAAGGTCCCGAAGAATATATTGACATCTTCAAAGCCCTATACGATGAAAAGAAGAAAGAAGTATACATCGGCGACAAGCAAAAGATCTGTGTATATACACCCGATGGCCAATTTAAACGACTGCTACGACTTCCGACCGGAGCCATATTGAACGAGCTCTACAACTTCGACGACAATACACTCATTGCCAATGACGCCTCAATCGCCGCCAAGCAAGCGATGAAACGAATCAATGCAATGCTCAATGCCCCGGTACAAAGCAACGACGAGTTTCCTAGCGGATACGGAACATCCTTTGTCTTGATTTCGAAAACAGATGGCAGCATCGTAAAAGAAATTCCCGTTTATGAAAACCCGGAGATCGAAGTGGGCGCGGAAATGCAAATGGGCGATATGGTTGCAACTATACCGCCTAGATGGAGAACGTTAACCCCTGCTACGGATGGCTTTGTCATCAACAGTAAGCAACAAGACACCCTCTTCCTGTTTAATCAAGCGCAAGATTTACTCCCAATCGTCGTAAAGACTCCGTCGTATCTAAGCATGAGCGCACCCCGATCGGCTATGCCTTACTTTATGCAAACAAACGATTATAACTTTATGATCACAACGGTACTGAACAAGCCCGACGGGTACAAATCGGTACTCGGCCCCTTCGAAGCCAACTGCTTGATGCAAGATCGCAACGACAATGCCATCTACAAGCAAAAGATAACTCTCGACGACTACAGCGGCAAACAAGTAGATTTGTATTCCTTCTCCTTGGCTTCAAGCTCTCCGATATGTACGATCGAGTTTACCATTCCCGAGTTGAAAGAAGCACTCGCAGCCAACAAACTCTCGGGCACCTTGAAGCAACTCGCCGAGTCTTCTGCCGAAGACGACAACAGCGTCATCGCTATCATCACTCCAAATTAAGCAAAAGCCTAAAGGAAATTGCCATTAAAAGCAATTCCATTTCGTTCGATCACATTCTTCAATTCAATATACTGCAAGGCAACCTTTTCGGGTTGCCTTGTTTTGTTTCCGGAAATACAATAACCCGTCGTTTGGGTGATGAGGTAAAATGGTATTCGGAGCGGCGAAGGATGGTTTTCGGGGCTATTTTGCGCTGTAGATTGGTGATTCTGTCGGATTTTTCGCGTTCAGAAAATGGCGTTTTCGAATGATTGAAATTGTGTTTTAGCCTCAGAATTGAAGCATTCGGGTAGAAACCATGCATGGTTTTGCCAAAAAGGTCGTTTACTTTGGGCAAAAACCTTATTTACTTCTCAAAAAAAGCTCTTTTCCTTTTTTTGAGAAGTTAGTTTACTCTTCTTGAAGTGTGTTTTTAGTTACCGCGGTGACTATTTTTACTTATAACGAAGAGTGTGAAAAGTCTTCATGGTGAATGCAAACAGTATTCACGGTAACGCAAAACAGTCTTCACTGAAAACGTTTGACGTTTCAACGAAGACATTTCGCCCTCAACTCCGCGAGCGTGCTTCGTATGCCCCGTTACTAAGCACCAAGCATCCGAACGCAAGCATGGGGCAGTTGAGCGAAACAAAATGTTTCCCGAAAGAAGAATCTGCCATCATTATTTAAGTCGATTTCAAAAACGCCGCCGAACAGTTTCTTTTTTGGTTAGCAAAAGCCTGCATCTTGGCGACAGTTTATCACATTTCATTCGAACACAAACTGCTGCAATCTAGCGCAAAAACTACCTTTTCAGCACAAATAAGCCCACCTTTACATAAAACCTAGACAGACTCGCAATTTCTCTCTAAATACAATAAGCCTCAAGAAAATAAGATACACTCCCATAACAGACCTTCGATCTTTATGACATTCATGGAGTCGGCTCCCAAAAACAGGTCGTCTTGAATGCATGATCGGAGAACCGTAGAGCTAGATAGCAATGTGTACTTTTGTTGTTATCTTTGCGGGAAATTACGTGATACATTAATCGATTACTATGCAGGAAAACAATAAAGCGATTGCTTGCGCGGCGGTGGCCGTGCTTAGTTGGTCTACCGTTGCCACGATGTTTAAAACGGCTCTCAAGTTTTATTCGCACTACGAAATGCTTTTGGTGGCTACCCTTTCGGCGCTTGCCGTTTTTGCCGTGGCCCTTACTTTGAAGTCGGGATGGGGCGAGTTGCGTCGTCTTTCAAAGAAGGACTGGAGCTGGTTTGCGTTTGTAGGGTTGGTAAATCCGGTGGCTTACTACTTGGTTTTATTCAAGGCGTATGATTTGCTTCCTGCGCAGATTGCTCAGCCGATCAATTACTTTTGGCCTATTATTTTGCTACTCTTGCTTGCCGCGATCGAGAAGAAACCGATTGCTCCTTTCAAATACATCGGCATGGCTTTCTCTTTGGGTGGAGTGGCGCTTATATCGCTAGGGTCGGGTTCGTTGGGTGGTGCTGCGCTTCCGATATCGGGTTTGGCGCTGGCCTTTTTGAGTGCTTTCTTGTGGGCCTTTTATTGGATCATCAATCGTCGCAACAAACGTATCGATGAGACGGCGGCGTTGTTTCTGAGTTTCCTTTTTGGTTCGATCTATTTGCTGGGAGGTTTGCTTTTTGTTCCGGTTTCGCTGGCTTCGACTTCGGGCTTTCTATCGAGTGTATACGTAGGATTGTTTGAAATGGGGATTCCTTTTATTTTCTTCGGAATGGCTATTCGCAAGACGACAAATCCGGCGCTGGTGAATCAGCTTTGTTACCTATCGCCTTTCTTGTCGCTGTTTCTGATTCACATTTTCCTCGGCGAACAGATCTATCCGACTACTTATGCCGGATTGCTGATGATTGTATTCGGGATTGCTTTTAACGAGTGGCGTGCCCGTCGAAGCTCGCTAGCGTAACGGGATAACCTGCTTTGCGCAGATCGTCGGCATCGGGAATGTGGAGCCAACCGTCGTCGAGCAGTAAAATTTTGGTTGCTACTTTTGAGATGCTGCGATAGTCGTGATCGCTCACGATGATGCCTTTGGTTTTTGAGGCTTCGCGTATGTATTGATTGATGCGCTCGATAACTACGGGCGCAAGACCTCGGTATGGTTCGTCGAGAATCACAAAGGGGGCTTTGCTCATTAGCATGAGTCTGATCTCGAGATAACGGGTTTCGCCGCCCGAGAGTTCGCGTATTTTCTGAAAAAGGATGCGCTTGATAAGGGGATCGTCGGCAAGCTCGCTTTTCTTTCCCACCATGATTTTGATGATTTGCCAAACGGTAAACTGCAATGGCAAGAAGGATACTTGTGGTAAGTAAACGATTGATCCGGTCTTGTATGCTTTGCCTGTAATGCTTTTGTGGTTGATGAGTACCGAGGAGTACTCACATTTGAGCGTTCCATACATGATCTGAAAGAGTGTACTCTTGCCCGATCCGTTGCGTCCCATTACGGCTACGATCTCTCCGGGTGTGCACGAAAGGTATACATCCGAAAGGATTACCCGATCTCCATAGGTTTTATATACACTGTCTACTTCTAGTTGCATAGATACCGATATATTAGATTTTGTAGGAAGAAACAAACCACGTACGACACAACAAATACAAATATCCACAATTCCGTCTTTCCGAGACGGGCGTTGTAATAGAAGTAATATTCTTCTGGTACTACGGCTTGCTTGTAGAAATAGCAAAGTGCTGTTGTTATAAACGGATAGTATTGCAACGTGGTTTTGAGCGCATGTCCTAATGTCTTGCTTGCGGGCCACACAAGCAAGGTGATAAAGACGACGAAAAAGAATCCTATCTTGAGCGTACTGCGCAGGAATAGCAAAAGGTATTTAAGGCGCGTTATCATGGTTGTCTCTTTGTATGTGTTGCGATTATACGTAATGTAAAACGCTGTAATATAAGTTTATTTTCACAACACACCACAAAGTGCTTCTAAAATTCACGAATTTAATGACCGATATAAATAGATAAGCCCCCTGTTACCACAAAGGATAGACAGAGGACTTAGAGATTAGCTTAGAATAAACTAGTCGTTATTTTTTAGCGTTCTCTTCATTTATTTACCTACAGTTATGTCGGTTTCTAATATTTGTTCCACATTGTTGATATAAAACACAAGAGAGTTCTCTCATGTTTTGGCTACCAGTAAATATTAGTAGTATTTTATCTTTAGACTCAAAATACAGTTAGTATACGGAGAATATATATTCTTTAACCCATGAAAACAAAAGCGGGCGTGCCTAAAAAGACACGCCCGCTTGCTCACTTATATAGCTTGTGGTAAAATTATTCTTTTACTTCAGCACCCCAGCTGGCAGCAGCCAAACGCTTGTAAGTGTTGTATCTCCACTGAGCATTGTCTTGTGCTGCGTGGAACAACTCTTCAGCTTGTTCCGGGAATTGTTTTGCCAATGAAGTATAACGTCCTTCTTTCTTCAAGAAGTCTTGGAACTTATCCCACTGTGGCTCTTTCGAGTCAAGTTGGAATGGGTTTTGTCCTTCTGATTCCAAAGATGGGTTATATCTCCACAAGTGCCAGTAACCGCACTCTACTGCTTTTGAAATTTCTTCTTGAGCTTTGCCCATACCCGATGCCATGTAGTGTGAAATACATGGAGAGTAAGCAATGATCAATGAAGGTCCGTCGTAAGCTTCTGCCTCACGGATTGCTTTCAATGTTTGAGCTTGGTTTGCACCCATACCGATTTGTGCTACATAAACATAACCGTATGTTGTTGCGATAAGACCAAGATCTTTCTTACGGATGCGTTTACCTGCCGCAGCAAATTTAGCTACCGCACCTACCGGAGTAGATTTAGATGCTTGACCACCTGTGTTAGAATAGATCTCTGTATCTACAACAAGGATATTTACGTTTGCGCCGGAAGCAATAACGTGGTCAAGACCACCGAAGCCGATGTCGTATGCCCAACCGTCACCACCAATGATCCATTGAGATTTCTTGATGATGTATTGTTTCATATCGTTGATGTCTTTGCAGATGTCGCAAGTGCAAGCTTCTACCATTGGTACAAGTTTCTCTGCAATAGCTACAGTTGCATCAGCGTTTTCACGGTTGTTTAACCATTCAACGAACAATGCTTTCATTTCTTCCGAACAGCAGTCACATGCAAGACCTTTTTCCATTAAGCCTGCAAGACGGTCGCGCATTTTGTTTACCGCGATTACCATACCTAGACCAAACTCTGCATTGTCTTCAAACAATGAGTTTGCCCAAGCAGGACCGTGTCCTTTTTCGTTTTTAGTATATGGTGTAGATGGAGCCGAACCAGAGTAGATAGAAGTACAACCTGTTGCATTTGCAATCATCTGACGGTCACCAAACAATTGAGAAATCAATTTCACGTATGGAGTTTCTCCACAACCAGAACATGCACCAGAGAACTCAAACAATGGAGTCGCGAACTGAGAGTTCTTCACGTTTGATTTTACGTCTACAAGGTGTTGTTTTGATTTTACGCTTTCTACACAGTAATCCCAGTTGTTTTGCTCTTCTTCCTGACCTAGGAATGGAACCATTTCAAGGGCTTTACCGTTTTTGTTTCCAGGACAGATGTCTGGACAGTTACCACAACCAAGACAGTCAAGTACGTTTACTTGCATGCGGAATGTCATGCCTGCAAATTGCTTACCTGTAGCTTTTAGTTGTGCCATGTCGGCAGGAGCACCTGCTTGTTCTGCTTCGTCAAGAACGAACGGACGGATTGCAGCGTGAGGACATACGTAAGCACATTGGTTACATTGGATACAGTTTTCTGGTTTCCATACCGGAACTAGAGCTGCAACACCACGTTTTTCAAATGTAGCTGTACCTTGATCCCATGTACCATCTTCACGACCTTTGAATACAGAAACTGGAAGGTCGTCACCGATTTGTGCGTTGATAGGACGTACTACGTCTTGGATAAATGCAGGAGCGTCGTCTTTTGGAAGTTCGAATTGTGCGCCTTCTAGAGATGCCCATTCTGCTGGAACTTCTACTTTAACTACGTCACCACCTTGATCTACCGCAGCGTAGTTCATGTTTACAACTTTCTCACCTTTCTTACCGTACGACTTCACAATGAATTTCTTCATTTGCTCTACCGCTAGATCGTAAGGGATTACACCTGTAATCTTGAAGAATGCTGATTGAAGGATTGTGTTGGTACGGTTACCAAGACCGATACCGTGAGCAATCTTAGTTGCATTGATGATGTAGAAGCTGATGTTGTTTTTAGCCAAATATGCTTTTACATTATCAGGAAGGTGCTTTTTAGTCTCTTCTGCATCCCATGGTGAGTTAAGAAGGAATGTACCGTTCTTTTTCAAACCACGAGTTACATCGTAAAGACGCAAGTAAGCCGCAACGTGACATGCTACGAAGTCTGGTGTATTTACCAAATAAGTAGAACGGATTGGCGCATCACCGAAACGAAGGTGAGAACAAGTGAAACCACCTGATTTCTTCGAGTCGTATGAGAAGTATGCCTGACAATATTTGTCTGTATTGTCACCGATGATTTTTATCGAGTTTTTGTTTGCACCTACAGTACCGTCTGCACCAAGACCGTAGAACTTAGCTTCGTAAGGACCGTTTGCGAACGCAATTTCTTCTTTCTTTGGAAGAGAAGTAAATGTAACGTCGTCTACGATACCGATAGTGAAGTGATTCTTAGGCTCTGGCAATCCAAGGTTTTCGTATACTGAAATGATTTGAGCAGGAGTTGTGTCTTTTGAAGACAAACCATAACGACCACCTACGATAACAGGAGCGTTTTCTTGTCCGTAGAAACAGTCTTTTACGTCTAGATAAAGAGGTTCACCTGTAGCTCCCGGTTCTTTTGTTCTGTCAAGAACAGCAATACGTTTTGCTGTTGCAGGAACTGCACCTAGGAAGTGTTTTGCAGAGAATGGACGGTACAAGTGTACTGCTACCAAACCTACTTTTTCGCCTGCTTCTACAAGGTGATCGATTGCTTCACGGATAGCCTCAGTTACAGAACCCATTGCGATGATAACGCGCTCTGCATCTGGTGCACCGTAATAATCGAACAAGCCGTATTTACGACCAGTTACCGTAGAAAGTTTTTCCATGTACTCTTCTACGATTGCCGGAACCGCATCGTAGAATGGGTTACATGCTTCGCGAGCTTGGAAATAGATATCTGGGTTTTGAGCTGTACCGCGAGCAACCGGATTTTCTGGGTTAAGTGCTCTTTTGCGGAACTCAGCCAAAGCATCTTGATCGATAAATTGAGCTAGATCTTCGTTGTCTAGTGCTTCAATCTTTTGAATTTCGTGTGATGTACGGAATCCGTCGAAGAAGTGCATAAATGGAATGCGAGACTTGATTGTTGCCAAGTGAGCAACACCTGCTAAGTCCATTACCTCTTGAACTGAACCTGTAGCCAACATAGCAAAACCTGTTTGACGTGCTGCCATAACATCTTGGTGGTCACCGAAGATTGATAATGCATGCGATGCCAATGCACGAGCAGATACGTGGAATACAGATGGAAGCAATTCACCCGCAATCTTGTACATGTTAGGGATCATCAACAACAAACCTTGAGATGCTGTGAAGGTTGTTGATAATGCTCCGGCCTGTAAAGATCCGTGAAGTGCACCTGCTGCACCTGCTTCTGATTGCATTTCTTCTACGCGAACAGTTTCGCCGAAAATATTTTTTCTGCCTACCGCAGCCCATTCATCAACATACTCAGCCATTGTTGATGATGGTGTGATTGGATAGATAGCTGCTACTTCGCTAAACATGTAAGCGATGTGTGCTGCAGCTTGGTTACCATCACAAGTCAAAAACTTTTTTTGTTTTGTCATAGTCCAATTTATATTAGGGATACAATATACTTAATACAAGAAACCAAAAATCCATAGAGGCATTACATTCCCGGCTCCTTTCTCAATCTTATCAACTGCATAAATTAAATCGGGATTGTTACGTCCGCGCATCGAGTCGACTATTTTAAATGAATGAGTCTGGTTTACCAAAAAATGAACTTGCTTGTTCGATATAGAGTTTAGCTTGTTGTCTGTTATTACTTGATTATAAAAGAATGTTTCACGAAGTGCCTGCTCGTCTACTTTTGTAGGACGCACAGGAAACATTAAATTGGTGTTGTTCATATATACTTTGGCCGGTTTCTTCGGATACTCTTCATCTACCGGATAAAGCATATTGATGAGACGTGCGTCGGTTAAGTACTTTAAGTAGTTCATAACTGTAGCGCGCGATGTTTCAATCTCTGTGCTCAATTGACTTACATTAGGTGTACAAGGAGAACCAATAGCCATCAAATAAAGCAACTTTCTGATCTTTGGCAAATAGCGTTGTTCTATTTGCTTGATCGATAACACATCCACCTCGAGAATCATATTCATTGTTTTCAGTAAGTTCTCTGAAAAGTTTCTTTTTTCAAGATAGAATGGGTAGAACCCATGGTGAATATAGTCTTGAATATGAATTTGTGGTTTTATTGTCTCACATATCTCCTCTGCAATCTGCTCATGATTCTCCATGATTTCTTGCAATGTGTATGGCGCAAAGTTGGTCTTACACGTGATATTTAAATACTCTCTAAATGAGAAACCACGCAGATTATAAGACACTACTTTTCCTGATAAATCAGGATTCTCTTCTTTTAATCGCATCACAGACGAGCCTGTAAATACAATCTTTAGATTGGGATAATTATCGAAACAATAACGTAGTTCTTTCGACCAATCAGGATACTTAAAAACCTGATCTATCAAAAGGACTTTGCCTCCTTTTGCGATAAATTCTTCCGCAAAATCAATAATTGTACGTTCTGTAAAATAGAGGTGATTTAAATTAATATATAGACACTCTCTATTGTTTTTACCAAAATACTCTTTTGCATACTGCAAAAGGAATGTTGTTTTACCTACACCTCGAGATCCCTTGATTCCAATAAGACGATCGTCCCAATTGATTTCACCCATCAATCGGCGACGTACTGGTGAAACCAAATGCTCTACAAGGTAGTTATGTGTTCTATAAAATGCCTCCACTTTCAATTCATTCTAGCCCTGCAAATGTAACAAGTATTTTATTATTTGCAAACCAGAGATAGCAAAACTGCACATTTTTAAAACTGCGGATAAAAAAAAGAGGATCGACGTGTTAATAAATTAACACATCAATCCTCCATATTTTATTATTCTATAACTCTTACCCAACCAAACTGATCTGGCTCGTCTCCGTATTGAATCGCTCTTAGCTTATTGTATAATGTTGTACAAATAGGCCCCGGCTCTCCATCCTTAGAAAAGACATATGATTTATTCATATCAACATCGTCAATTCGTTGAATAGGACTGATAACAGCCGCTGTTCCACAAGCACCGGCTTCTGCAAAAGTAGACAGTTCATCTTCGTGTATTGGGCGACGTTCTACTTTCATACCAATAGACTCGGCCAATTGCATCAAACTTTTATTTGTAATTGAAGGTAAAATTGAAGTAGATTGTGGAGTAATGTATGTATTATCCTTAATTCCGAAAAAGTTTGCAGGACCACACTCATCGATATACTCTTTTTCTTTTGCGTCTAAGTATAATACAGCCGAATAACCCATTTCGTGCGCTTTTTCTCCAGCCGACAAACTTGCAGCATAGTTTCCTCCCACTTTATAGGTACCGGTGCCAAGAGGTGCTGCTCTATCATACCCTCTTAGAATTACCATCGGAGTTGGTTTGAAACCTGCTTTAAAATAAGGACCTACCGGCGTTACAAAGATCATAAACAGATATTCGTTTGCAGGTTTCACTCCCACTTGTGCTCCCAATCCGATAAGTAGCGGGCGCACATAAAGAGAAGCTCCACTTTCGTAAGGTGGCACAAAGCGTTCGTTTAGTTTTACAACCTTCTCTACTGCTTCGATAAACATATCCTCCGGAAGTTCTGCCATCATAATACCTTTACAGGACTCGCGCAGACGTTTTGCATTCTCATCAATTCTGAAAACACGCATTTTACCATCTTTCCCCTTGAACACTTTTAGACCCTCGAATGCTTCTTGACCATAATGCAAACAAGTAGAAGCCATGTGTATATCTATAAACTCAGATGAGCTTACTTCTAGTTCGCCCCATTTACCATTGCGGTAATAGCATCTTACATTGTAGTCGGTCTTCATGTAACCAAAAGACAAATCCGACCAATTTATATTTTCCATGAGCTTTTATAAATTTTGATTGCGAGCAAATTTAGAATAAATCGGAGTTTATTTGTTACATTTGCACTAAAAATAATGAAAATATGAAAGTAATCGATCTTATACAACAGAGTACCAAAACCGCTTTTTCGTTCGAACTGCTTCCGCCGCTTAAAGGAAATAGCATTGATAAAGTGTATAGTGTTATTGATCGACTAAAGGAATTTGATCCGAAATATATTAATATCACTACCCACCACAGCGAGTATTTATATAAGGAACAACCTAATGGAAATATTCAAAAAGTAAATATTCGCAAGCGCCCGGGAACTGTGGCTATTGCTGCTGCTATTCAAAACAAATACGGCATCACGGCCGTTCCTCATATCATTTGCAAAGGCTTTACGAAAGAAGAGACAGAATACGCATTGATCGATCTTAACTTCTTAGGCGTATATGACCTTCTTCTTCTTCGTGGAGATGCAAATAAACTTGAAGCTGGTCATATACATCCAGGACAATCTCACGATCACGCAAGTGATTTACAAATACAAGTGAATCAGTTTAACCAAGGCTTTGCTCTTGACAATTCTACTTTTGACCGACCTAATACGCCTTTCTCATATGGGGTTGCCGGTTATCCAGAAAAGCATGAAGAAGCTCCGAACCTAGACTCCGACATTGCTTTCTTGAAGCAAAAAGTAGATCAAGGAGCCGACTATATTGTTACTCAAATGTTTTTCGACAACCAAAAGTATTTTGACTTTGTAGAACGTTGCCGAAAAGAAGGTATTACTGTTCCAATTATTCCGGGCATCAAACCTGTTACGGTTTGCAATCACTTGACAGTTCTTCCTAAGATCTTCAGATCAGACATTCCGGAAGACTTTGCTACTGAACTTCGCAAATGCAACAGTGATGCAGAAGCTAAGCAAGTAGGAATCGAATGGTGTACTCAACAATGCCGTGAACTTATCGAATACGGTGTTCCTAGCATCCACTTTTATTCACTGATGGCTACCGACAGTGTATATCAAGTAGCCAAAGAGATCTACTAAATCCTATGTATTTTAAAGATATTATTGGTCAGGAATCAGTCAAAAACAGACTGATTCTCTCGGCTAATCAAGGAATTGTTCCTCACGCACAATTATTCTCTGAACCATCGGGCGCAGGTGCTTTTCCTTTGGCTTTGGCCTATGCCCGTTACCTTAACTGCAAGCATCGTTCCGCCACCGATTCATGCGGCACATGCTCCTCTTGTAAGAAGTTTGATCAACTCGTACATCCGGACATACATTTTGTATATCCAATCATCATCAATAAAGAAAAGAAAAAAGAAATTTGCGACGACTACTTGCCTGATTGGCGCCAATTCATTTCCGAAAATCCATACTTTAA
This sequence comes from Tannerellaceae bacterium, assembly GCA_051660585.1. Taxonomy (GTDB): domain Bacteria; phylum Bacteroidota; class Bacteroidia; order Bacteroidales; family CAMTPD01; genus UBA12018. The sequence continues at coordinate 74,003 of JBOFPV010000142.1, read as the reverse complement.
TATTGACGGATGGGTGAATTATATGGGAACCCACTCTTCTCAGGCAATTATACCAGTAAAAGAAGCATCGGAGATTATATCAAAACTTAGCCTAAAACCGCTCGAGGCCACCTATCGTTGTGTATTGATCTGGATGCCGGAGAAAATGAACGAAGAAAGCTCGAATCGTTTACTTAAGTTGATCGAAGAACCTCCTTTGAATACGATCTTCCTTCTGATTACTGAAAATCCAGATCAGATTATTTCAACAATCATTTCTCGAACGCAGCGAATTTCAATTAGAGGAATCGAAAAAGATGCTATCGCTGAAGCATTAGAAAGCAAATATGCTTTGTCTACTCAAGATGCAATCCAGGTAGCTTCAATGTCTCAAGGCAGTATGATAAAAGCGATGGAAATGATTAGTCTGAATGAAGAAAAAGCATTTTATCTTGATTTATTTATTTCCATGATGCGAAATTCGTGGACTAAGAATGTAAAAGGAATGAAGGAAGCCGCCGAAACATTTGCGTCTTTAGGTAAGGAGAAACAAAAAAACTTCTTTGCTTATGCACAGCATATGATTCGCGAAAACTTTATTTATAATCTTGGCAATCCATCACTTATTGCACTGAATCAAAATGAATCGACCTTCTCGACAAAGTTTGCTCCCTATGTAAACGAACGTAATGTAGAAGACCTCGTATCGGAGCTAGAACTTGCCGAACGCCATGTAACACAAAACGTTAATCCTCGTTTTGTGTTTTTCGATATCTCCTTAAAGATAACAGTCCTTCTTAAACGATAAATCGATGCCCGAGAGATAAACTTTCGGGCATTGCTTTCTCTACATTCACCAAAAAGCCGTATCTTCGTTATTCAAAATTCTGAATAGATACTATATGGACTTTAAACTAAATAAATGCGGCTGCTGCATGAAATCGAAAGGATGCAGTAAGGTGCAGAATAATAAACTCAATACTTACGACTGGCTTTGCGATATACCGGAAGCTAAAAATGCAACCGACTATGTCGAAGTACAGTTCAAGAATACTAGAAAAGGATATTATTTGAACAGCAACAAAATCCCACTCGAAAAAGGAGATATCGTTGCTGTAGAATCATCTCCGGGTCATGACATCGGAACAATCACCCTTACCGGTCGACTTGTTTTGCTTCAAATGAAGAAAAACAATGTTCGTACAGAAGGTGTCGAAGTAAAGCGTGTATACCGCAAAGCAAAACCTTCCGATCTTGAGAAGTTTGAAGAAGCAAAAGCGAAAGAGCATGAAACGATGATCAAATCTCGTAAGATTGCCGAAGACTTAGGCCTTCAAATGAAAATTGGCGATGTAGAGTATCAAGGAGACGGAAACAAAGCTATTTTCTACTACATTGCAGATGAACGTGTCGACTTTCGTCAACTGATCAAGGTTTTGGCCGATGCTTTTAAAGTGCGTATCGAGATGAAACAAATCGGTGCACGCCAAGAAGCCGGACGTATCGGCGGTATCGGTCCTTGCGGACGCGAGCTTTGCTGTTCGAGCTGGATGACAAGTTTTGTTTCTGTTGCAACGAGTGCAGCTAGATACCAAGACATCTCAATGAATCCGCAAAAGCTAGCCGGACAATGTGCGAAACTCAAATGTTGTATCAACTTTGAAGTTGACACCTATGTTGAAGCTCAAAAAGGCCTACCATCTCGCGAACTAAATCTGGAAACAAAAGACTGCACGTATTATCACTTCAAAACCGAAGTATTCAAGAAGCAGCTAACTTACTCTTCAGATCCCAACTTTGCAGCAAACTTGGTTACAATCTCAGCTAGCAGAGCTTTTGAGGTACTCAACATGAACAAACGAGGAATGAAGCCTCAAACGCTTGATGCCGACACAAAGCAACAACAACCTAAAAAAGAAACCCAAGATATTCTTGAGGAAAGCATCAACAGGTTTGACAATAGCGGAAACGGAGCCAACAAAAAGAGACCGAACAAAAAGCGTAGAAAGCCTAAACCAAAAACAACGAATGAGAAGGGCAACAACGAAAGGGGAGGCAATGAAAAAGGAAACTACGAAAAGCCTCAAAAGAAAGTTTAAGGCCCCTATCGCAACCCTATTCCTTTATTTGCTTAGTGCTTGCACAACCGACTATTACTGCAAATACACAGAGTTACCAGACTCTGTGTGGAGAATAGGTAAAGCATATGAGTTTACATTTGATGTACCCGACAACTCAGTTGTTACCGATGTCACTTTTAAACTCCGCTGCAACTCTTATTATCCATACAGCGGCATTGTCTTTAAGGTTGAAAAGATGGATCCACAAGGAAACATTAGCCGAGACACAATCAGCTATGCTCTTCGCGATTCATTAGGCAAATGGAAAGGTAAAGGAATAAGCACCTACGAACATGATATTCCGATCGAACGTAACTTTCACTTCAAGCAAAGTGGAATGTACACATATAGCTTCGAACAAATCATGGACAATACCAAACTCAAAGGTGTACAAGATGTAGGGCTACAGGTTCAAAGCAACAATTAGTTATCATATAAATTAGAAAAGCGGAAGCTCTCAAGGAGTCTTCCGCTTTTTTTATGTCAACATATAAATACTCAATTAAAACTGCTCTGCACGCGTAGCATCGAGACGTAAGAAGATAAACAACAGAATTGTAAATCCCCACAAAGAAGAACCACCATAGCTAAAGAACGGTAAAGGAATCCCAATTACAGGGGTGAGCCCTGTTACCATCCCAACATTAATCGCAAAGTGGAAGAAGAAAATAGAGGCTACACTATAGCCGTAAACCCGATTAAATGTACTCTTTTGCTGCTCTGCAAGATAGACTATACGAAGAATAAGCATCGTAAACATCAGCAAAACGAATGCTGAACCAACAAAACCTTGCTCCTCTCCAACCGTGCAGAAAATAAAGTCTGTATCTTGCTCGGGTACATATTTAAGCTTAGTCTGCGTCCCATTCAGGAAGCCCTTGCCCGTTAGTCCGCCCGATCCAATCGCAATCTTTGATTGATTCACATTATATCCGGCCCCACTTGGATCATCTTCGAGTCCTAATGATACTTTAATACGTATTTGTTGGTGCGGCTCAAGGATCTCGTCAAATACATAATCAACCGAAAACATAAATGCTAACGAACCCAGAGCAAAGAAACCAATCAACAGGTAACGCATCATCCATCTGGAGATAGCAAGAATAAGCATGTAAATCGAAAATAAAATAACAGCTCCCATTGAGATCAAAGCCAAGTTGATTGGCTCAAAGTAACTGACGATAAAAGTTGCGATCGCGATTACAGACAAACCGATGGCAGCATTCAGAAATACACGTCTATCATTCTGCTTAAAGTGCAACAAAAGCAGTGAAATACCGAGAATCAGCAATGATACAATAAACTCGCCCAACGGCGTGATACCCATCATTACATCCGCATATTTCATCGAAACAATAAAAAACAGCACTGCACAAAAGCCTGCAAACAAAATAAGACCTGTCATCCCCTCGCGATAAAGAACCAATGCAAACGCAAAATAAACCAATGCCGATCCCGTTTCCTTTTGCAAGATGATCAGGACTAGTGGAAGAAATATAAGAAAGCAAACAAACAGGAAGTTTCGAATATTCAACAACTTAAATCCATACTGACTCATTGTTTTTGCAACAGCCAGTGCCGTCACAAACTTCGCAAACTCGGCCGGCTGTAATCGCACAGGTCCAAGCACAAGCCACGAACGCGAACCCTTAATATCCGGCGCTAAGAATATTGTTGCAATCAATAGCAAAATCACAATAAAGTACAAGAAGTACGCCAGCACATCGTATACCTCGTCGTTCAGCATCAATATCACAAAAATTAAAAGCACCGACGTCCCGAACCATACCATTTGCATACCTGCACGGCCCGAAAGGTCAAACATACTTGTATTATCAAACTCGTAGGTAGCACCGTAGATACTAAACCAACCGGCAATCACCATGATTACATACAGTATCACGGTAAACCAGTCTAGATCTCTCCATATATTTGTTTTTCTAAAAGACATTTGGCAAAACAGATGTATTTAACATTTTATCCTCCATCCACTTACTCTCCTCAAGAACATCACCACGCAAGCAGTGCTCAATCATCAAACGCCCAATAGGTACTGCATAAGTAGCACCGAAGCCCGCGTTTTCAACAAATACAGAGATAGCAACTTTGCGTCCTTTATACTCTGCAAATCCCATAAAGATAGAGTGGTCTTTACCGTGTGGATTTTCGGCTGTTCCAGTTTTACCAGACACTTCTATATCAGGTAATGCAGCCACACGACATGTACCACCGGTAACTGCAGCACGCATTCCCTGAGCTACATATTCATAATTGACGGCATCTATACCTGTATAATGCCTATTCGTATAAGCAGTATCTTTTGGCGTATCTTCGATTGTCTTAACTACATGAGGCTTTATAAAATAACCTCTATTCGCTATGGTCGCTGCAAGATTACAAATCTGCAATGGAGTTGCGAGTACTTCTCCTTGACCAATTGATATAGAAATAATCGTATGTGCATTCCAACGCCCTTTATAGTACTTATCATAAAACTTACTATTGGGGATAAGCCCGCGCTTCTCTCCCGGCAAGTCAATACCAAGTTTATAGCCATATCCTTGAGCAACCATGTAATCTTTCCACTTATCAAGAGCTGTCTGCGGATTCGGATAACGTTTACGGCTATCAATCATTTCACGCAATCCATAGCAATAATAAGCATTACACGATGTCGCCAAAGAAGGAATCAGCGATGTAGGTGATGCATGGGGGTGACATTTCGGACGTCCACCCAATGGAGGATATCCCCCATGACAAGGATAGGCCGTTTGGGCCGTCACTACATTCTCTTGCAAAAACACCAATCCTTGAGCTGCTTTGAAGGTAGAACCCGGAGGATACTGGGCCATCAGCGGGCGATTAAACAAAGGCTTAAAAGGATCTTTTTCCAGTTCGGAATGGTTCTTTCCTCGTTTACGACCTACCAACAAACTGGGATCATACGTAGGACTCGACACCATACACAACACCTCTCCCGTTTCGGGCTCAATCATTACAATACCACCAAGCTTATTCCCCATCAAACGCTCACCATAATCTTGCAATTCAATATCAATTGACAATGTCAAGTTTTTGCCAGAATGAGGAGCAATATCATGATCTCCATTCTCATATTTACCTTTGATACGACCATGTGCATCACGCAAAAGCACTTCTACTCCTTTTTCGCCACGCAAAACCGTTTCATAAGACTTCTCTACTCCCGATCTACCAGAATAGTCACCTCGTACATAGTATGAGTCACTCTCAAGATCTCGTTTATTTACCTCACCTACATTACCCAGCACCAATGCGGCGTTTGGATAGTTGTATTCGCGAAGTGTACGATTTTGAATATAAAAACCGGGGAATTTATATAGTTTCTCCTGCAACACGCCATATTCACGGGCTGAAAGCTGGTTCAAAAACACTTGAGGGACATACGAAGAATACCCGGGGTTAAGCCTGCGATTTTTAATATCACCAATACGCTTTACAAATTGCTCTTTTGAAATACCAACAATATTGCAAAAATCGAGAGTATCAAAGGGCTGCACTTCACGCATAATCACCATCACATCATAAGCCGGCTGATTATACACAAGTAAACGCCCCTCGCGATCATAGATTAATCCACGAGATGGATACAATGTTTTCTTCAAAAAAGCATTACTATCGGCAAACTGTTTGTACTCCGGTGTAAGTAATTGCAACGTAATCAACCTGATCAAGAAGATCAAAAACAATACGATAACTCCGGCACCAATAATATATTTGCGATTATCTAGGTCAAGTTTATTCTTCACTTTTCAAAACCTCGTAATTAAATCCTTCTATTGCTAATAATAAAATAATGGTCAATGCACTACTTGCCAAGATACGAATGATCAAGTAGAGCGGGTCAAAGAGGGTAAATGATTCGATCATAAGCAAAGCTGCATGATGTAGCAATACAAAGAATACTACATAGCGTGTATAGCCACCTGCACCCATCGAATAAAAAGAAGGCGCAGCTGTATCGATCATGTCTTTTGTTGTCAATCGTTTAATAAGCGGATAGCGTATCAGTCCTGCAAATGTAGCAGCAGCAGCATGCATACCAGGGGTATTACTAAAAATATCAATAGACAACCCTGTCAGAAATCCATAAAAAACGACAAGAGAACGAGATGTTCCTTCAGGTAGTTTCAGTATAAAATAGATATACAAAAACGGTGTAGCAACTTTGAAGAAACTAATCTGATTAAACAGCAGTACTTGTAAAACTACAAATACAATAAAGTAAATACTATTTCGGATTGTATTATTGAGCATTTTTCTGAGCTTCTTTTTCGAGTTGTTCTTTTTCTGATTGTAAGAAGTTACGAATAACTCTCACCTCATTCAATGCAGCAAAATCAGTAGCTAGCTTTATGTCTAGAGAGTAAAAGTCATCGTTCTTTTGTTTGCGAAAGTCAGACACGACCCCCACAGGAATACCTTCGGGAAATACAGCAGAGAAACCACTCGTAACGATTGTATCACCTTTAGCAAATTCCACATGTCGAGGCAATTCTTCGAGACTTGCGATTTGAGGCGATCGACCATCCCACACAAGTGAGCCAAAGTAATTACTACCTAGCACCTTACAACTCAAGCGCAACTTCGGATTTAAAACCGGAATTACTACCGAAAAATGATCTGAAACAACAGACACAATTCCAACAACACCTTGAGGTGATACTACCCCCATATCAGGTGCAATACCATCTTCCTTTCCTTTATTGAGCGTAACAAAGTTTGCAACCCGAGAAACAGTATTGTTTACAACCTCTGCTGATACAAAATCATAAACAGAAGGTTTTACAGAATCCACTAAAAACTCAGCATACTCGGTTTGATCTGCTTTCATCTCGCGCAATTGACTCTGCAAGGCAATTACCTGCATTTCAAGCTCACCATTGCGTGTCAATAACTCCTTATTTACAGATTTCAAATCAAAATAAGAGGTTACTTCACCCGAAACAGCATAAATGCGACCCGAAATAGAATTAGCAGAACTCAAAAACACACTCTGATGAAACGTATTATACTTTAGCAACATCACAAAAGATACAACCTCAAGCAAAATGAATAAAAGCCAGTGCCTTTTTGAAACTAAAAAATTGATTAATTCACGCATGATGTAGTTGCGATACCCTTATAACTGAATAAACGCCCTCTTAATTGGGGTAAGAGGGCGTTTTATATTTTAATCTCAGATAATTATCGGATCAAGAAATTGAACTTGTCGATATTCTTCAAAGCAACACCAGTTCCTTTAGCTACTGCGTGAAGAGGATCTTCGGCAATATGGAACGGAATATTGATTTTATCGGTCAAGCGTTTATCCAAACCGCGAAGCAATGCTCCACCACCGGCTAGATAAATTCCATTACGTACAATATCTGCATACAACTCCGGAGGAGTTTGCTCTAGAGCGCTTAATACCGCAGCTTCGATCTTTGAAACCGATTTATCCAAACAATGAGCGATCTCTTGATAAGAAACAGGCACTTCCATAGGAAGAGCAGTCATTTGATTAGGACCATGCACAATGTAATCTTCCGGTGGATTATCAAGGAATGTAAGTGCAGAACCTACATTGATCTTAATCATCTCAGCCGTGCGTTCTCCAACTTTTACATTATGCTGACGACGCATATACTCTTTGATATCATCCGTAAAGTCGTCACCGGCAATGCGAATAGACTTATTAGATACGATACCACCAAGCGAGATAACCGCAATTTCAGTAGTACCACCACCTATATCTACAATCATATTACCTTCCGGAGCCTCTACATCGATACCGATACCAATTGCCGCAGCCATTGGTTCATAAATCATATACACATCGCGACCACCGGCATGCTCGGCAGAGTCACGTACGGCACGAATCTCAACCTCTGTACTTCCCGAAGGAATACATACAACAATACGCAATGAAGGTGAAAACCAAGGTTTACGCTGATTAATCATCTTAATCATCCCACGCATCATCTGTTCTGCCGCATAGAAGTCTGCAATCACCCCGTCACGAAGCGGACGAATGGTGCGAATATTCTCGTGCGTTTTCCCGTGCATTTGACGAGCCTTGTCTCCAACAGCCAACAATTTATCGGTTCTTCGGTCAAGGGCTACCACCGACGGTTCATCAATTACAATTTTACCTCCTGAGATAATGATTGTATTTGCGGTACCTAAGTCAATGGCTATTTCTTGTGTAAAAGAGAACAATCCCATTTAAGTAGATTTTTTTAAGTTTAGTGTTTAAAATGACGAACACCAGTCATCACCATTGCTAAACCATGCTCATCGCAGTAGTCTACTGAAAGATTATCTTTGATAGAGCCGCCAGGCTGAACAACAGCGGTAATACCGGCATTATCAGCAATCTCAACACAGTCAGGGAATGGGAAGAATGCATCCGAAGCCATTACTGCTCCATGCAAATCAAACCCAAACACACCGGCCTTTTCAATTGCCTGCTTAAGCGCATCAACACGTGAAGTTTGACCTACACCGCTTGCGCAAAGCTGTTTGTTTTTAGCTAAAATGATAGCATTTGATTTGGTATGTTTTACCAATTTGTTTGCAAACAAAAGATCTTCAACCTCTGTTGTAGAAGGAGCTTTCGTTGTAACAACTTTAAGATCCTCTGCTGTATGTGTACTAAGATCTTTATCTTGCACCAACACACCGTTAAGCAACGAACGGAACTGAACCTTTGATGTTTCTACAGGCTTTTGAATCAAAATGATTCTATTTTTCTTTTGCTTAAGAACCTCCAATGCATCTTCATCGTATGCAGGAGCAATAATTACTTCAAAGAAGATCTTATTGATTTCTTCAGCAGCAGCTTTATCTACTTTTGCGTTTGTAACAAGAATTCCGCCGAAAGCAGAAACCGGGTCACCTGCAAGAGCAGCATTCCAAGCCTCAAGCACTGTAGGACGAGAAGCAATACCACAAGCGTTGTTGTGTTTCAATACCGCGAAAGTAAGTTCTTCAAATTCGCTGATCAAAGCCACAGCAGCATCAATATCCAACAAGTTATTGTATGAAATTTCTTTGCCTTGTAATTGATCAAACATCTCTTCAAACTTACCGTAGAATACTCCTTTTTGATGAGGATTCTCACCATAACGAAGTACTTTTGCATCATTCGCTGTGATACGAAGTGCAGAGTTTTCTTCAGCATCGAAGTAGTTAAAAATAGCGCTATCATATGCCGATGAAACACCAAATGCTTCTTTAGCGAACCATTTACGATCATCTAGCGATGTTTCGGCTCCTTTTTCGTTAAGGATCTCCAATAATGGCTGATACTGACCTTTAGAAGCTACGATGACAACATCCTTGAAGTTTTTAGCAGCACCACGAATCAAAGAGATACCACCGATATCGATTTTCTCGATAATAGCAGCTTCCTCTGCTCCCGAAGCTACCGTTTGTTCAAACGGATACAAATCTACGATTACAAGATCGATTTCAGGAATCTCATATTGTTCGATTTGCTGAATATCGCCTTCATTCTCTCTTCTGCAAAGAATACCTCCGAATACTTTCGGGTGAAGTGTTTTTACGCGACCACCCAAGATTGAAGGGTAACCTGTAAGGTCTTCTACTGCTTTGCATGGCAAGCCTAAAGATTCGATAAACTCTTGTGTGCCTCCGGTTGAAAGAAAACTAACTCCCTCAGCATGTAGCTTTTTAAGGATTTCATCCAGTCCGTCTTTATGAAAAACAGACACCAACGCATTTTTAATTCTTTTTGTTCCCGACATTTAGATTCGTATTATATGTGTTTGGCATGCAAAATTAATAAATCCTATTACAAATTACAGCACTATCAATACAAAAAAGCTCAATTATTTGATCTTTGTGCCAAAGAATAATAACAGTTTCATACTCTTACCTTTTTTTACTACCTTTGCACCCGAATTTGCAATCGCACTACTTTCACAAAGTACATTTAATTAGCATTGATAAAAAACGAAATATGATTACTGTAAACAATCTCGAAGTTCAATTCGGTAAACGTACATTATTCCAAGACGTAAATCTTAAATTCACTCCCGGCAACTGTTATGGTATCATCGGGGCAAACGGTGCAGGAAAATCAACTTTCCTTCGTATCGTAAGCAAACAACTTGACCCAACTCGCGGAACAGTAACACTGGGCCCGGGCGAACGCCTTTCGGTACTTAGCCAGGACCACTTTGCTTTTGATGAGCACACTGTAATGGACGCAGTTTTGATGGGACATTCTATCCTTTGGGATATTATGCAAGAAAAAGATGCCCTTTATGCTAAACCGGATTTCAGTGATGAAGATGGTATCAGAGTATCTGAGCTTGAAGAAAAATTTGCGGAGATGGAAGGCTGGAATGCAGAAAGCGACGCAGCAAATCTTCTTAGCGGACTAGGTGTAAAAGAAGAGTTGCACTACGCTACAATGAAAGACTTGAGTGGTAAGGAAAAGGTTCGTGTACTTTTGGCACAAGCTCTTTTCGGACAACCAGACAACCTTCTTCTCGATGAGCCTACCAATGACTTGGATATCGAAACCGTAATGTGGCTTGAAAACTACCTTGCAAACTTTGAAAATACAGTATTAGTTGTATCGCACGACCGTCACTTCCTTGACTCGGTATGTACGCACACTGTAGACATCGACTACGGCAAAGTACAACAGTTTGCAGGTAACTACAGCTTCTGGTACGAATCGAGCCAGCTTGCCCTTCGCCAGCAACAAAACCAAAACAAGAAAGCAGAAGAGAAGAAAAAAGAGCTTATGGAGTTTATCCAACGATTCAGCGCCAACGTTGCGAAATCGAAGCAAACTACTTCTCGTAAAAAGATGCTTGAGAAGCTTAACGTGGAAGAGATCAAGCCTTCTTCACGTCGTTATCCGGGAATTATCTTTACGCCGACCAGAGAGCCGGGTAACAGAATCCTTGAGGTAAAAGGTCTTTCTAAGAGCATTGAAGGCGAACTTCTATTTAAAGACGTAAACTTCAACATAGAGAAAGAAGACAAAGTTGTTTTCATCTCGAAAGATCCTCGTGCCATGACAGCATTCTTCGACATTATCAATGACGAACTTGCTGCTGACGAAGGTACATTTGAATGGGGACAAACCATCACAACTGCTTATTTGCCACTTGACAACTCGCAGTACTTCAACTCGGAAATGAACCTTGTAGACTGGTTGGCTCAGTTCTCTGACGACACCAACGAGGTTTACCTAAAAGGATTCCTTGGTAAGATGTTGTTCTCGGGCGAAGAGGTTCTTAAGAAAGTAAGCGTGCTTTCAGGGGGTGAGAAAATGCGTTGTATGATTGCTCGTATGATGCTTCGCAATGCCAACACAATGGTACTTGACTCGCCAACCAACCACCTTGACCTTGAGTCGATCCAGGCATTCAACAACACGTTGAAGACTTTCAAAGGAAACATCTTGATGACGTCGCATGACCACGAGTTTATCCAAACCGTGTGTAACCGTATCATCGAGCTTACTCCAAACGGAATCATCGATAAGATGATGGATTACGATGATTACATCACTGACGAAAACGTGAAAGCACTTCGCGAAAAGATGTACAAAAAGTAACAAACACCTTATTGGTTTCACAATATTTACCCTGCTTTGCCGGTTGCTTTACAATACGCAACCTTGCAAAGCAGGGTTTTTCATTTTTTGTTTCGTAACTTTGACGCCTCAAAACTGCTTTGCGCAATCGAACAATCAAGTTATGATTAAGAAAATAGCACTACCTATCAAGTTGTTTTTATCACTTTTGCCGCTTCTAATCATTCAGAAGCCGCTGTTTATGTTGTTTAATCGCAGCGAAACGCCACAAATGGGCTTCCGTGATTTTATCGATGTCATTTGGCACGGACTTCCGCTCGACCTTACCGTAGCGGGATATATTACCACACTTCCTCTGCTGATGATGCTTGTTTCGATCTTCAGGCCTACAAAACTATTCAATACCATCCTCAAATACTACCTCATCGTTATATGTGCACTTTTGGCGGTGATCTTTTCGGTCGATCTCGAACTATACGGTTTTTGGGGATTCCGATTGGATGCAACTCCCCTATTCTACCTCACTAATCCGAAACTAGCCATGGCATCCACCAATATTTGGGTGATTCTAAGACAAGTTTTGATAGGTGTACTCTACGGATGGGTAGCGTATAAATGGTTGCAACGATTCGTACTATCGACAAATACTAGTTATACGTCGCGATGCAACCCGATAACAACCACTCCTGTTGCACTTCTGCTGGGCGGAGTATTGTTTATTGCAATTCGCGGCGGCGTTACCGTTTCTACAGCCAATGTGGGCATGGTGTATTACAGTCCGAACCTCTTCTTCAATCATGCAGCCATCAACCCGGCCTTCAGTCTGCTTTCGTCAATCTCGAAGCAAAAGGCTTTTGACAAAATGTATGACTACCTCGAAGAAGACACACGCGAAACACTCTTTGCCGAGATGCTCGAAAAGCACAACGGCGCTTTTAGTCCCGATTCGGCACACACGCTGCTTCGCGACAAACGCCCCGACATCTATTTGATCATCCTCGAAAGCTTCTCGGCCAATGCCGTTGAAGTACTTAGTGGAACTCCGGGCATTACACCCAACCTTGACAAGCTGAGCAAAGAAGGCATCCTGTTTGAAAACTTCTACACCAATACGTTCAGAACCGACCGCGGTTTGGTTTCTGTCATCAACGGCTACCCGGCTCAACCGTCTACCTCGATTATGAAGTACCCGGCCAAGAGCCAGTCGCTCCCTTCCCTAGCCCGTTCGCTCAACAAGAACGGATATCGATCGGAGTTTCTTTATGGTGGCGACATCAACTTTACCAACATGCAGTCGCACTTCAGGGCAGGTGGCTACGAACGCATCATTAGCGATGCAAACTTTCCACTGTCAGACAAGCTTTCGAAGTGGGGAGCAAACGACGATGTCACCTTCAAGTGGTTGTACAACGACGTGATGCAAGACACAAGCAGCATGCCGGTATTCAGAACGTTCCTTACATTGAGTAGTCACGAACCCTTTGAGGTTCCGTACCATAAGTTTGAAAATCCGTATCTCAACACCGTTGCATTTGCGGATAGTTGCATCGGCGTATTTACCGACTCCCTCAAAGCTTCGGGCAAATGGGACAACTCCTTGCTGATCTTTGTATCGGATCACGGATTCAGATATCCGGACACGCTCGACAACTACACGCCTGCTCGCTATCACATCCCCATGATTTGGGCAGGTGGAGCTATCGAACAACCGAAAACAATAGAACGTTACGGTTCGCAGATCGACCTTGCAGCCACCCTTCTGGGACAAATGGGTATCGATTACAGCGAGTTTGAATTCAGCAAAAACATGATGAATCCCAACGCGCCTCAATTTGCCTATTACAGTTTCAGCAACGGCTTCGGCATCCTCGACTCTACGCAAAACGTGGTATTCGATGCCGACTCGAAAACGATACAACTTGCACAAGACAAAGAAACTACTCCACAATATGCCGACAAAGTAAAAGCTTTTGTACAGTCGCTTTACGACGACCTCGGCAAACGATAACACTCTGGCTAAAACAAGCATGCCTCGCTACACTTCGACAACCGAAACGTAGCGAGGCATTTTTCATCACGTCTCAACGCGTAGCAGAAACAACTACCTCGAGTACCTCTTTGGGATGTTTCAGCGTAAAGTTTGCATCAATATCTTGTGCAAAAGACTTTCCCCACGCAGCAAGGCCAAAGTCGACCCCGGCACTTCGCGCGCACTGGAAATCGTATACGGAATCACCAATGTAGATTGCATCCTTCGCTGTAATTCCTTCTAGCTCCATATACTTCAAGATAGGATCGGCATACGGCTTTGGTCGCTCCGAGTCTTCCACACAAATAATCGTACCAAGCAGTTTCGTGATACGCAACAATTCTTTATCTGTGTCAAACTCGCTGCGAGGTTTTGAAGTCACAATTCCCAACTTGTATCCTTTCGAGCGCAACTCCTCCAGTATTGGCACAACCGACTCGAACAGTTGCATCGAAACCGTATACTTTTCAAAATAACGCCACCACAATTTATAACCGGCATCTACATCCGCTACGCCCAATCTAGCCAACGTAACCTCACCGGGAATCCCCAATGTAAACAAAAGCTCATCTTCCGAATACACCTTGTTTTGCAGTTCCTCCAACGTATCACGCCATGCACTCAACACGGCAAACTCGCTATCGAGTAGTGTTCCGTCAACATCAAAAATAACATGTTTGTACTTCATTTTTACAATCTATTAACTGTATATAACACCGAAAACTCCAACTGACAAACATCAAGCCGATGCGGGATTTAAGCCCATCTTGCGGTAAAGAAGAAGCGTAAAACGAAAACGATCAAAATACCGCAAAACCGCATAAAAACCCTCAAACAAAATTGATTTATCACTCTAACGTATCTATATTTGCGCAGTTATGCAACTTTTAAGAACCCGATCATGCTGAAAAAAGAACGACAACAATACCTCATCGACCAAATAAGCAAAGGTGGCCGCATTAGTATTACCGACATGAGCAAAGCACTTGGCGTCTCTGACGACACCTTGAGAAGAGATCTGGTCGAACTCGAAAATGAAGGACTGCTCACCAAGGTTCATGGCGGTGCCATTGCCAAATCGGAAATCTCCATTCAGTTTACCGAACGCTTACATACGGAAACCACCTTAAAGCAACAAATGGCAGCCAAACTCGTCAGACTATTTAAAGAGGGTGACGTTATACTGATCGATGGTGGTACTACAAACCTCGAAGTGGCCAAGCAGTTGCCCAAAGACAAATGCTTTACCGTATATACGAATTGCCTACCTATCGCGACCCAACTTTCGAACAACCCGAAAATCGATTTGATTCTTTTGGGTGGCAAAGTCTTCGCTCCCTCTCAAGTTACCGTAGGCATCTCTGTATACCAAATGCTACAAACAATCACGGCAGATTGGGTTATCATTGGGGTAAGTGATATTCATCCGAAAAAAGGATTGACAACTTCCGACCGCGAAGAGGCTATGATCAAACATTGCATGATTGAGCGCGGAAAAAAGCGAGTTGTACTTGCCAATGCCAACAAGCTAGATACGGCAAGAAATTTTCACGTTGCCTCGTTGTCAGAAATCGACTACATCGTAACAGAAGACGAAAAGGTTGAGTACATCAAACAGCATTGGCGTGGCGACCACGCTTTCGAAGTCATTTAATAAACATCAGATATGAAAAAAGAACCGAAGCTGTGGGAAGTACTTTCCTCCGACTACCTGCACAACGAACCATGGTGTACACTGAGACGAGACTCTGTTAAGGTTTCGAACGGAGCCATCATTCCCGATTACTATATTTTGGAATATCCGAATTGGATCAATGTAATTGCCATCACCAAAGCGGGTAAGTTTCTATTCATTTATCAATACAGACACGGTTTACAACAATACTTCTACGAGTTGACGGCCGGTGTATGCGACGCGACAGACCAGTCGCCTCTGGAAACGGCACAAAGAGAATTGCTCGAAGAAACCGGTTATGGCAATGGTAATTGGGAACAATGGTCGGTACTATCGGCCAATCCGAGTACACATACCAACCTATGCTACTCGTTTTTGGCTACCGATGTAGAGAAAATAAGCGAGCAACATCTCGATGCCGCCGAAGACTTGGAGGTAGTAGAACTTGACTTGGAAGAGGTAAAACAGTTGCTATTTGACGACAAGATAAAGCAGTCGCTTCATGCCGCCGCTCTTTGGAAATACATGGCTGTAAACAAGCTTATTTAAAGAACGACGAGAGCTTACATGACCCACTGTCGCTTCATCCGAACAAAGACCAAACACCTCAAAATACAGTAAGTAGCTGTTTTGCTACTTTTTACAAAGGTCTGCGTGCGAGATCTATTACTTCCTTTTTATATGCATGCCGCTTCATTGGGGCAAAAAGCATGCAAGGTTCTTGCAAAAACTTTATTTGGTTTTTCCAAAAAGGATGCATGGTTTGCTCGAAAACCTCATTAGGTTCTTACGGCACGAGCCCACAATCCCGCAAATAGCCTCTCACAATGTCACGATAATGGCAAATCGTCTTCAATGAAAACGCAAAAACGTCTTCGACGAAAACACTTTTCTGTTTTCATTGAAGACGTTTTCGATAGAAATCGTACTTAATGCACGTTGTTTCTCTATGACGCTGTTATTTGCCGCCGATCATACAGTCATTGCTTCGCAAGCCAATGTAAGCGAGTTAAGAAAAGCGTTGCAACGTGCATACCCTACACACGTCACAACGCTTCTTTATTAGGATTTTCTTATCGTTATTTACAATAAGCTGCATCATCCAGGGATCTTTTTGACAAGAACCACAAAAAGAGTGATCGGTCTTGTTAGGAAGGAATGATAAAATCAACCAATCCTTTTACCAAGTCGTCGTTTACGGCAAGCACCGGGATCTCGTTCTTTTTGGTTTGTTCCAACACATCAACTCCCGTAGCTTCTTTGACAACAAAGTTTGCACTGTTGAGAATTAGTTTCGAGGCATACGGATTTCCGATCGACAACATCTCGGCATCTTTATCGGAAACCATATTGCAGACTTTTGTTTGCACAATCAAAGTCGGCATATCTAGTTTCTTAAT
This sequence comes from Tannerellaceae bacterium, assembly GCA_051660585.1. Taxonomy (GTDB): domain Bacteria; phylum Bacteroidota; class Bacteroidia; order Bacteroidales; family CAMTPD01; genus UBA12018. The sequence continues at coordinate 57,199 of JBOFPV010000142.1, read as the reverse complement.
CTCCGCTTGCGGGTCGTATTTGATCCAAGACAAGAAGTAAGGCTTCATGGCCGATCGCACCATGCTTTGCGCAATCGGTGTGAGTGCTTCGGTAGTCTTGCCTTGTACAAGCAAATCGGCTGTGTGAGTTGCCGTATTAACCACATCATTTACTTTCGAGTCTATTTTAGCTTTTGCTTGAGCCTTTTGCTTGTCGACTTCGCTGGTCAGCTTGGTATTTAACTGATCTCCTACATCATCGATAGACAACGTGTCGATTTGTTTTACAAGATTCTTTGCTCCTGCCACCAAACCTCCTATCGACTTTTTCTTCTTTGTTACTTCCTCAACCTTATTCGCTAGTTGAAGTTTTAAGATTTGATCGGCCGGACGTCCTGCTCCATCAATGGATACAAAACCGCTTACATCGGGATTGTTCTGACTTGCAATCATCCCCACCAACGATCCTTCGCTGTATCCGATCACAAAGATCTGGGCAAACTGTTTTGAGGCTGTAAGCGAATCGATCAATGCTTTCGCATCGAGTACATAATCGTCGAAATTCAACGCTTCGGGAGTTGGAGCCAATTCTTTGCTTTCTCCTACTCCGCGCTTGTCATAGCGCAAGCTTGCAATTCCGTTTTTGGCTAGCTCATCGGCCAATACTTTCAAGGAATAGTTTAAGTTATCGGGCAAATTTCCGTCACGATCCATTGCTCCCATACCGGGTATAAGCAAGGCAACCGGACCAAAATCGAAACCTTCGGGAATCACCATTGTTCCCTTTAATGCACCATTGTCTCGAGTCAAAGAAAAAGACTCTTCTGCTGCCTTCATCGTGGTGGCAGCCAACATAAACAAAACAAAAACAATAATTTGCTTCATAATAATGCCAAGAATTTAATATGCAAATGTAGTTATTTTATCAACTCTACAACAGTTGCTTATTACTATATCGTGTTTCGGATAGATTTGTTGTGGGTATATCGAAAAAGAAACAAAAAAAGAGCATTCCGACACTAGGTCAAAATACTCTTTTTAGTATATCGTATGGTAAATTGCTTTACTTCAGATTAGAAAAGTTTTGCTGGGTATTCACCTGCATGAACCAATGCATTGATCTTAGCAACTACACCGTCACGATCGGCAGCATACGTTACACCGAACCATTTTGATGGAGTATCTAATACTCTACATTTAGCTTGATCTTTTGTAATCAAGTGGTTTACCATCAAAGGAATGAAGTACTCCGCTTTGATGTTGTCTGCATTTTCTTTCAAGAACTGAATGAAGAAGTCTTCCGAATATTTGAAATAGTCTGGAGTGAAGCCCCACATGTTCATTGAAACAGGAGTGTTGTCTGCAACTTCTACAAACTGACCTTCTTCGTCTTTGAACATGATTTTGCCGTCGATGCGCTCAATGTGTGTGCGCTCAACTACACCTGTAAGGTAACCTTCTTCGTTTGTTTCGCAAACACCACGTGCTACAGCACCGCTTTCGCTCAATGTGTTGCCCAAACGGTAACCTACCATACAGTAGTCGTTCATTTGACCATTTAGTTTTGTAAGATAGTCTGCAAGGATTTGGTAGCTTTCTTTACCATAGAAGTCGTCTGCGTTGATCACTGCAAAAGGCTCTTTGATTACGTCTTTACCCATCAAAACTGCATGGTTTGTACCCCATGGTTTTACACGCTCAGGGTTCAACACGATGCCTTCTGGTAGGTAATCCAATTCTTGGAATACTACTTCTACCGGAATTACATTTTCGTATTTAGAGATGATTTTGCTACGGAAGTCTTCTTCGAAGCTGTGGCGAATTACGAATACTACTTTACCAAATCCTGCTCTTACAGCATCATAGATAGAGTAGTCCATAATAGTTTCTCCGTTAGGACCTAGTCCGTCCATCTGCTTAAGACCGCCATAACGGCTACCCATACCGGCAGCCAATACAAACAATGTAGGTTTCATACTTTATTAATATTTTGATAATTCAGTTTCTAATAGGCACAAAAGTATAAAAAAAACATTAGTTTATGACAAAAAAGCAATTTTGTGTGGGCAAAAATCATGAATAATTGCAAGGTCGACTGCTTCGTTAATAAGCTTGTATAGTATATTAAACACAAAAACCGGAAGAGGAATTTGTACTGACATCCTCATCCGGTTTAAATAATGGTCTATCTCATCTTAGGTGTTAACACAAGCTTGTTAAGAAAGCTCTGCCCAAGCAAGTTGGATCTTCAAAAAATTATTCTCTTTTGAATGCTTCTAAAAAAACTAATATTTATTATTCTCATCATAAATTTACAGAGTATATTTGCATTTATTTATATTCATTGAGTTATTATTTCCGTATTATTTCATACGTACATCTATCTCCAAAGATTAATAAACGCACTTAACACTATGCATATCATATCTGAGCAATTGCTTTCAGCAAATAAGTCTGACTTTTTCATCAAACAAAACAGCTTACAACATATGTCCGAAGAAGCATACACTCAAGTAACTCCTTACCTTGAAGCTATAGAGGCCTATGCTCGAACTACATATCACTCTGTATACATCATCGACTATTTTAAACGTAATTTTTTGTACGTTTCTGACAACCCGTTATTTCTATGTGGATTATCGGTCGAACAGGTGAAAGCTTTAGGTTATGATTTTTACTTCAAACACGTAGCAGAAGAAGATCTCAACCTACTTCTCGAAATTAATCAGGCAGGGTTTAGCTTCTATGAGAATCTTAACCTCGAAGAACGAACGATGTATACAATCTCATACAATTTCCACCTCATCCACAGTCTAACTAAAGAAAAGATTCTTATCAATCAAAAACTTACGCCTCTCAAACTTGCTCCAGACGGGAAAATATGGCTCGGACTCTGTGCTGTTTCTCTCGCGTCCAACTCTGGGGTAGGCGATATACACATTACGTGCAAAGGCCATCCCCTCAAGTGGACTTATAGTCAAATTGGAAAACGATGGAATGAAGAAAAACAATGCACGCTTACTGAAACCGAGAAGACAGTAATCCGTCTCGCAAATCAGGGCTACTCTCTTCAAGAAATAGCTCAGCGCATGAATAAAGCAGTAGACACTGTAAAAGGCTATCGCAAAACTTTATTTCAGAAATTAAACGTCGGAAATATTTCTGAAGCCATAGCCTATGTCACACTGCATAAATTAATCTGAACCCTTAACTATATCATTTATTTAAGAATGATAACGGGTGCAAAGATCTAAGAAAGAGAAATCGAAAACAACACACTAAAGTGTGTATTTGTTCACGCACACAAAAAAAACGGTGCTCAGAATATCTGAACACCGTTTCTATCTAACTTTTAATATACTTTTTATTCGTAACGAATTACATCAACAGGACAGCTTTCTGCGGCTTCCTTGATCTGATCTTCGTATGCATGGAAGTCTACATCTTGCACTTCAGACACATCATTTACCTGGAAAACCTCCGGACAGATTGCTTCGCAATTACCACAACTGATACATCCCTCTTCAATCCAAACTTTATTTATTGCCATAATCGTAGAATTTTGTTTATTTATTAATTCTTTCTCTTTCAATCTATTTTGTTCCTTCTTAGAAACAGAACTGTTGAAATCTTTGTTCAAAGATAAACAAGTATAAAGAGAAAACAAATTCCATATTTATAATAAATTCAAATTGAATTAAAAACAGAAACGTTAGACTACTTAACAAAAAAAGTCCTTTCGACAAGCAACTAGGCTTCTATGTCGAAAGGACTTTAATACAATCTTCTTACATCGAAAAATCTTTCATCATATCGATAGAAGTTATCATCAGAAAAGTAAATTCTTATTGCTCCTCTTTTTTAGGAAGATAAATCTTAGCCGGTTGTACACTTGATGCATCTATATACTTATATACAACAGTGCCATCTTCAAGTTTTTCTTCCTTATTAATATACAATAGACGAACCCCAATAGCCTCATACCCTTGATTCTGTAATTCTTTCCCTTTTGTTTGCATAAACGACGAGATATCAAATGCAGCTGCTGAGCCCTTAATTACTTTGATACCATCTTCTGCTGGTTGAGTCTTACAACGCAAATACATATTATATACCATTAACCCGCCTACAGTATCCATTTTGGCTGTTTCATCAAATATAAGCTCATACTCATTCTTTACATCTTGCAACTCTTCATGTCTTGTTATTATAAATAAGATATCGCCAGCTGTTTCAGATTCGATATACTGATAAGCTACTGCATCAGAGATAAGCTTATCATAGCCTTGAATTGCAGTGCTACCAGTTTCTTTTAATCTTTTTTTATCAACAGAAACCCAGTTTGTTGTTGTTGCTTTTAAAGCTTTAGCTCCTTGAGGCTGATCATCAAAGTTGACATTTATATCAGTAATACCACAATCTCCTGCATTTAGGCTAGACTGAGAGTCTATAAATGTTGACGTAATCAAAGTTCCACCTTGAAGCTGAGCAACCTTTTGAAATGTTGTTGGTTCATACTCTATCACACAAGCTTGTTGCGCAAGTGTAACCTCGTTAGTTCCGCTTCCTAAACACGAAGTCAATGAAAGGGATAGTGTTGCTAAAGCAACTGACAAATAAGCATTAATCGTTCTCATTTTTCTAGTTATTAATTATTAGTTCTTTATGGTATTAAATCACAAACCAAAACGCAATCCGAATTGAAAATCAAAATTGGCTGGTTTTTCTGTTCTAATTGTTTCAATGTCGCTATTATTCTTAAAGTAATAGTCAGCTCCGGCTTCTACATATAAGCTTACAAACTTTACCAGAGGATAGCTAACACCAGCTTTAGCATTCACAGACCAATATGGCTTTGTCATCCGAATACCCTCATTTGTTTCTGATAACAACTCATCACTATTGTAATATTTGTAACGCAAGTTTCCTTTTACATTAAACTCACACATTCCACCTGCAGATGCATAAAATTGAAGTCTATTCCACTCTGCTATTTTATAAACAAATGAAACTGGGATTCCAATAAAATGAAGACTTTGCTTAGTTTCGGTATTATGCACCCCATTGGTTTTCCAATCCGAGGCTAAGTATGTATATACTGCACCACTTTGTAAAGCAAGTCGATCGCTCAACCTTCTACTCACCGACAATCCTACCGATATAGGAGTATGATGGTCTATCTCGCTACGCGGTGTTTCATTCGAGAATGTTGCTGCATTCATTAGGGCTAAATTCTTATCAGAATGACGACTATTCTTGAAAGTATACATCCCTAAGCTACTTCCAGACTGACTGGCAAAGGCTCCGGCTCCGGCTCCAAATCCCCATTTTTTATTATCTATTTTGTGATTCGAAGTATGAGAATATAATGTGTTTGATTCATCTGCAGAACGTAATGATTTTGTGTAAGCAGATTGATTAGACGCACTTCTTGGCTTTTTCGAAACCTGATCATTTAACACATCTGTTTCTTCAGGCAAAACGTCTTCTACCTGCATACTCTCTCTTTCTACAAACTGAATGTGTTTTGCTACTTGCTTTTCCTCGACAACTGCCAACATTACGTCCGACTTCTTTGCTGGCTGATACATCTGATCTACTTTAGCAACAATAGCTTTTACTGAGGCACTTGATGGAACCTCTTTTTGAGTATCTGTAGAAATAGACGCTTCTAATAAAGGCTCTTCAGCATCTGCAAAAGCAACACTATCTGCTGCTGCAACGAGTAAAGTTGAACTTGTCGTTGGCTGTGTTGTATTGTGTAGATAAAAGACCGAAGCTGTTACCAATACACCTATAAGTAGAGCTGCAACAATACGCATTGGTGTAAACCAAACGAAACGAGTGTTGCCTTTAGACAACTTTGTTTCTATTTGCTCCCATCCGTCAATTGGAAAATCATCCATTTCGAAGTTCTCCAATTTAGTTCTAAATATATCATTAAACTGTTCGTCCTTCATCTTTTATAAATAAATCAATATCGTAAAGTCTTGTTGTTAAGTTAAGTTTTTGCGTTTTGATAAAGCTCCGCAACTCGCTTTTGCAAAACTTGCTTTGCTCGTGTAAATTGAGAACGAGACGTACTCTCTGTAATCTGAAGCATTTCTCCAATCTCTTTGTGAGAATATCCTTCTATTGCGAATAAATTAAACACTGTACGAAAACCCGAAGGTAATTCGCTAACTAAATTCAATATTTCTCTAGCTGAGATTTCCTCCAATACAGAAGCTTGTACATCATATAAATGATATGTGGCCTCTAAATCTTCAGCATCTCTTAATAGATCGTTTTTTCTTAATGCCTCTAAACAGCAATTAATAAAAACGCGTCGCATCCACCCCTCGAATGAACCAATGCCGGCATAGGATTCAAGATTCGAAAATACTTTTATAAAACCATCTTGCAGCATATCTCGAGCTGCTTCATTATCGCCGGTATAGCGAAAACAAACAGCCATCATTTTTGCGGCATAGGTATCATAAAGCTTCTTTTGGGACTTTCTGTCCCCTTTCTTGCAACCTTCTATCAGTTGTGCTTCACTCATTCAGTTAAATTAGGTACCTAAAGTAAAGGTTATACATTATAGATGAATTCACTAAACAATATGCTGCATATTGTTCCAACTTTTTTTCAAAAAAGAAAAAAACCCCCGATACACACAAGCATATCGGGGGTAGCAAATATACAATGTTGTTTTTAAAATGCACAATATTGTTCATCAGAAACAAACATCTTAACATTTACGATGCTGAAATAATCAGATCATAAGAAATCAATGCTTGTGTTCTTTTTTCGTTTCTGGGGCATCGTCTTTATGATCATGTCCCGGACAACAGGTTGCTTTTTCGGCCGTACGTGCACAAGTTGCATCTTTATCAACTTCTACAGCTGGCAACTCAAGCTTCTTAAAAGCCGAAATCAATTTCGCTTTGCTTGTTTTATCGGTTTTGAAAGTTACATCTACAGTGCGAGCTTTCAAGTCACACTTGATGTCTGTTACACCTTTCTCAAACGCAATATTCTTCTCAATCTTCTTTACACATGAAGGACAGTCTAGTTCTTCAATAAAAAACTTTACTGTTTCTTTTCCATTTTTCTTTTCCGCATACGCAGATACAGATACTGCCAACATCATAAGGCAGCTCATCAACATTACTAAATGTTTCTTCATAACTTATTTATTGTTTATAGTGTGAGTAAATTAATCTCTACTAATATTAAATCGAACACCGATGTAAAATTTACGTCCGTGCACTGGTCCCCAAATCATAGAACTGTCAAAATTATCTCCAAAAGGATCATTCGCTGCAATGATAGGATTTTTTTGCGTAAAATTCAAAAGATTCTCTCCTCCCGCATATACCGACCATGTTCTGAAATACTTTGTAACCTGTGCACTTAGCATTGTAAACGGCTTGAATGTCGTATCCCATAAAGGACTTACAGCATCGGGTTCTGGCATACGTCCTCCTCCGTTAAACTGAGCTGTTGCATCAAATTGCCATTTCTTCAAAGGTGTTTGGTATGACGCCGTGATCAAACCTTTATAATCACTAACCAATGGTCGTTTTCTCAACACACCTTTATAATCTGTTTTTGCATCTGTATAGCGATAAGCTGCGGTAAGGGTGAAACCTCTAAAGAATGGATAAGTAGCCTCTACCTGCATGTTGTGCGAATAAGATTTTCCTTTTAGATTGTAAAAACTTACTTCGTGAGGATTAGAGTCCATATCTACCACGACCTGATTCATGAAATCGGTATAATACCATTCTGCATTAAGTGTAAGATCTTTGCCTGCTATCGGAATATAGAATGACAAATTAACTCCCGTATTCCATGCTTTCTCTTGATCAAGATTATCTGCAATAATAATCTTACGGCTACTTGCCAACAAGAAGTTATTCTCCGCTAACACATGAGGTGTGCGATATCCCATTCCTATTGAGCCACGAATATTAAACCATGATGTCGGATTATATTTTAAGTGCATACGTGGTGTCACAAAGAAGTCATACACCGAACTATAATCTCCTCTCAATCCGGCCAATAGAATAACTTTATCATTCCAATTAAAGGTGTATTCTCCATAAGCACCCGTTACAACTTCTGATTGTTTGAATGGATTATGCAATAAATTCTCATTGAAATCGTCATAGTTCATACTCAAACCAGCACTCAACTTATGCATCACAGAGTATTCCTTTTCATACATCAAACTAGCATAAAGATTATTTTGATATACGTTATACGGAGTAAGTGCGTACTTCGACTTTTGTTCATGATAAGCACCCGTAAAGATTAGCGCAAGACTTTCGTTCGTTGCTTTATCAAAAACATATCCGTTTTTGGTGAAAAATTCTGCACGATTCGACTCTAAATGGATTCGATATGGGTCTCTTTCTAATTGATGATGTGAAACATCTTCTCCTGAAGTACGAGTTTCGTGCAAATATTTTAAACCCAATTGAGACATAAACTTTCCATTTGTATAATACCAACGATTCATGATATTATACTGCTCTTTCATAGGGGTGTCCAGGAAGCCATCTTCGTTATCGTCATGTGGTTTCGTTTCATTCGAGTAGTGAATCATCAAACCACTCGATAATTTATCGGAAAAATGAGCGGCTGCATCCGCATTCACTTCAACACGTCCGTTGTCTGCCAAAAACAAATTTCCTGAAAAAATATCTGCTGTAGGAGGTTTCTTGTACTCCACATTGATCTGTCCGGCTAAAGCCTCATAACCGTTCTTTACTGATGAGGTTCCTTTTGACACTTGAATACTTTCCATCCAAGGACCGGGTACATAATCTAGGCCGTACAAGGCTGCTGCTCCACGAAAGTTGGGATAGTTTTCTGTCAACATCTGTACATAAGTACCAGAAAGCCCCAACAACTTAATTTGACGAGCCCCAGTTGCAGCATCGCTATAAGATACATCTACTGACGGGTTCGTAACAAAGCTTTCGGCCAAGTTACAACAAGCTGCCCTACAAAGTTCATCATAAGTTATTTTCTGCGTTTGCAATACACTGGTTCGTGAGCTTATTGTTCCAATTGCACGTTGCGTAACCACAACTTCGTCTAGCTCAATTTCATCTTTCATGACTACTTTTATGCTAGCTTCATTAGCCTTGGTTACGTCTATTGTTACCGGAGAATATCCAATATATGAAATCGTTAGCTTGTTTGCTTTCTTTGTTTTCTCTATTTCGAACAGACCGTCTGTATTCGTTGTTACACCTTTGGTTGTACCCTCCCATACCACATTTGCCCCAACTAATGGCTCATTTGCAGTATCTAAAACAATCCCTTTTACAAGATCCTTAGCAGATAAAGTTATACTTAATATGAGTAGATTAATGAAAATAAATAGCGTTCTCATTGATTATATATTTGATTATTGACTTAAATAAACACACATAATGAATCGAAGCTATATCGCACATGGATATATCTCGAATCATAATTTCAAGTAAATCAATAAAATCAAATAAGTAAAACGCGAATAAAAGCAAGATAAGTCCGCGGTTCATAAAACGGCGGATCATCGAAATGATGCGGATGTATCTCGGAGTAAAATGACGAGATTGAGGTTGGAGAAATAGACAATAAATCGTTTATTCCGGCTACAAACACCGGTGCTTGAATAAATATATTACTCGCAAGCACTTGACTCCAGTCAAATGATAAGTTTTCAAGAGAACAACAAGATTCATCTTGTGCGTGATCATGGCAAACGTCACTTTCATCCGGAGTTGTTTCATGATCATGATGGTGATGATGAGTTTCACAACACTTATTTGCCAATATAACATCTGCACCATATACGCTACAATCAGAACAGCAGTAGCTATATATGTTAATTCCGGCACCACCATAAGAGATTGTTGCTGCAAGGAATAAAATGATGATATGTTGAATAAACTTCTTCATGTGAATTACGTTACTAAGATAGCAACATAAACTTGGTCAACAATTAATTTTATACTATTTTAAAAGACCATGCGAAAATAAAGAAATATATTTGCGGTAATAACGAATCCGCGATACAACAATAAATTTCATATAATATGCATATGAGTTATATCTCAAAACTCATGATAACTATTCTACTTTTCACAAGCATGGCCTCTTGCGTCCATGATAAAAAACTAAAAGAGAATAACATATCATTCGAAACAATCGAAAAAGAAGAGTCATATAACCTTCTCGACGATGGTAATAATCCCAATTGTAACTTACAGATAAAATTCACCTTCCCTGAAGAGTATGCAGATTCGGCAATTTTATCTAAACTTCAACGCAAATTTATTTCAACTTACTTTGGAGACAACTACACTACGCTACCTCCTCGTGACGCTGTAAATAAATACATCCAAGACTATATCAATACGTATAAAGAGTTGGAGCCAGAATTTGAAGCTGAAATAGAAAAAGGGAAAGATTCCGGAGCTTGGTATTCATACTATGAAATGTCATCCAACGACATTAAATTCAACAAAAGCGACATCTTATCTTTCGTTGTATCAACAGAGGCATATACCGGAGGGGCTCATGGTTCACACACATACAATAACTATGCGCTCAATCTAAACAACGGAGAACAAATCAAAGAAAGTGAAATCTTTCACGAAAACTACCAAGACTTATTATCTAAGATGATCGTCGACAAAATCTGTGAAGCAAATGATATTAAAGATCCGAAAGAGCTAGAAAACATAGGTTATTTTAGCGTAGAAGATATCGTTCCTAACAACAACTTTTTTGTAGACGAACTTGGTATTACTTATACATACAATGAATACGAAATCGCAGCCTACGTAATAGGGCCGGTACATGTATGTTTTACATACGAAGAACTAGCTCCGCTATTGCGTCCCGAAAGCCCGATTTCTCATCTTGCATTTAATTAAATATGGAATATATACTTAAATACTTCAACAATCTTACAGACAAACAAAAAGAGCAATTTGCTGCTCTCTACGATCTGTATCTCGACTGGAACTCTAAAATCAACGTAATTTCACGTAAAGACATCGAAAACCTTTACTTGCATCACGTACTTCACTCTTTGAGTATCGCAAAGTTCATCAACTTCAAAGATGGCTCACAAATCATGGACGTTGGTACCGGCGGAGGTTTCCCTGGTGTACCTTTGGCTATTATGTTCCCTAATGTTCATTTTCATTTAGTTGATAGCATTGGCAAAAAGATTAAAGTTGCTTCTGAAGTATCTCAAGCAATCGGTCTTGAAAACATTTCATTCAAGCATGCTCGAGCACAAGAAGAAAAAGCATTATTCGACTTTGTTGTTAGTCGCGCCGTAATGCCACTAGAAGATCTTGTTAAGATTGTTCGCAAGAACATTAAAAAGGAGCAAATCAACGCATTACCAAATGGCCTTATCTGCCTAAAAGGAGGAGAGCTTCAACACGAAATTCTTCCATTCAAAAACATGGCAGAAACAGCAAGCCTAACAGAGTTTTACGATGAACCGTTTTTTGAAACTAAAAAGATTGTATACGTACCATTATGCAAATAAAGAAATTTGAATTCAATCATTTTCCGGTAAATACATATCTTATATCTGACGAAACCGGAGAAGCTGCAGTGATTGACTGCGGCTGCTATTTTCCGGAAGAGGAAGAGTTATTTAAAAATTATTTAACGGATCACAACCTGTATTTAAAACTCGTTTTAAATACTCACCTGCATCTAGACCATGCTTTTGGGAATGCTTTTTTGGAAGAGCAATATGGTTTATCTCCAATCACAAACGAAGCAGAAGTCTCCCTACTTCCAAGCTTAGCGATGCAATCTCAACCTTTTGGAATCAAGCTTCGAAGAGACGGATCCGAGGTTACACAGTTTATCAATGACGGAGAAACAGTTAGTTTTGGCAACACTACACTAAAAGCAATTCTTATACCGGGACACTCTCCGGGAGGTTTAGCATTTTATTGTGAAAAAGCAAAAGCTGTTTTTGTTGGAGATATCATATTTAAAGGCAGCATCGGACGTACCGATTTGTGGGGAGGCAATTATGATTTGCTTATCTCAGGAATTAAATCTAAATTGCTTGCGTTGCCCGACGATACCGTAGTGTATTCTGGTCATGGACCCGAAACCACAATCGGATACGAAAAAAGGACCAACACTTTTTTACGATAAAAAATAATACAATACCACATGGACACAACTAATTTTGTTAATCGACACCTCGGCATTGCTGTGAAAGATCTTCCGGCAATGCTGAAATCTATTGGCGTAAGTTCTGTAAACGAACTCATCAGTCAAGTTATTCCGAAAGATATATTACTAAAAGAGTCATTATCACTACCCGATCCGATGACAGAAAGAGAGTTTGCCGAACACATGTTTGAGCTTGCTTCAAAAAATGAGGTCTTCACTTCTTACATTGGGATGGGCTGGTATGACACCGTTACCCCTGCACCTATTCTTCGCAATGTATTTGAAAATCCGGTTTGGTATACCTCCTACACACCTTATCAAGCTGAAATATCACAAGGCAGACTTGAAGCTCTGATCAACTTCCAAACAATGATATCTGAGCTTACCGGAATGCCACTAGCTAATTGCTCGTTACTCGATGAAGCAACTGCCGGAGCTGAAGCAGTAACCATGTTTCACAATGCACGTAGTCGCGAACAGATAAAAAACAATGCCAATACGGTATTTATTGATGAGAATGTTTTTGCTTCTACCCGTGCAGTAATTCACACAAGAGCGATCCCTCAGGGAATCACCATTGAAACAGGAAGATATGAAAACTTTAAGCCCGACCCTAAATACTTCGCTGTCGTAATCCAATATCCAAACGAAGTAGGAAGCGTTGAGGACTACAGATCTTTTGTCTCCTCAGCACATGAGGCTAGTGTAAAAGTTGCCGTTGCAGCCGACCTGCTAAGTTTAGCCATCCTTGTCCCTCCCGGAGAGTGGGGAGCAGACGTTGTATTCGGCACATCACAACGCTTTGGTATCCCGATGTTCTTTGGGGGGCCTTCTGCTGCTTACTTTGCTACGCATGATGAATACAAACGAAACATACCGGGACGTATCATCGGCATTTCGAAAGATGCTTATGGAAAACCTGCATATCGAATGGCTTTGCAAACCCGCGAGCAACACATCAAACGAGAAAAAGCCACCTCAAATATTTGCACTGCACAGGCATTACTAGCCACAATGGCCGGATTCTATGGAGTATACCAAGGACCTGACGGACTCAAAGATATTGCTACTCGCATCCATACATATGCAACATTCTTATCTACAGAGTTGAAACAATTAGGCTACAAGCAACTCAATAAAGACCTATTTGACACATTATATATAGAACTTCCGGCTCACGTTTCTCTAGATGCGCTTCACGAGATCGCATTAGAGTGCATGGTCAATTTGCGTTATTTTGAAGACGGACGAATAGGCATTAGTCTTGATGAAACAACACAACCTTCTGATCTCGGCGTACTACTCTATATTTTTGCCGGAGCAGCAGGAAAAGACTATATGCTATGTGATGACTTCGAACAAAAGCTCAACATATCCCCCGAGCTAGCACGCATCACCCCATTTATGGAACAGGAAGTATTCAACAGCTACCATACAGAAACTGAGTTGATGCGCTATATCAAAAAGTTGGAACGTCGCGATATTTCTCTTGCTCATTCAATGATTTCACTGGGATCTTGTACCATGAAGCTCAATGCAGCCTCCGAGTTGCTTCCTCTCAACTTACCGGGATTGGCATTAATCCACCCGTATGCACCCGAGGATCAGGTTGCCGGATACATGGAGATGATCGAAAATCTGAATGAATATCTATGTGAAATTACCGGATTTGCAGCAATGAGTTTCCAACCCAACTCTGGTGCAGCTGGAGAATATGCAGGTCTACGCGTGATTCGTGAATACTTACGAAGCATAGGCGAAGGCCAGCGCAACATCGTTTTAATCCCTGCATCCGCACACGGCACCAATCCGGCAAGTGCAATTCAGGCAGGATTCGAAACTGTCACTGTAAAATGCGACGACCGTGGCAATATTGACGTAGATGATATGCGCGCAAAAGCAGAATTGCACAAGCACAATTTGGCAGCTGCAATGATCACCTATCCATCTACTCACGGCATCTTTGAAAAAGAAATTCGAACACTCTGCAATATCGTTCACGAAAACGGCGGACAAGTTTATATGGATGGTGCCAATATGAATGCTCAAGTCGGACTTACCAATCCGGGATTTATCGGAGCTGACGTATGCCACCTCAACTTACATAAAACCTTTGCGATTCCACATGGTGGTGGTGGCCCGGGCGAAGGCCCTATCGGCGTAGCCAAACATTTGGTTCCATTCTTACCTCAACACCCAATTGCATGGGGTAGTGATCTCAATACCGTATCATCTGCTCCTTATGGAAGTGCAGGCATTTTAGCAATTACCTACGGATACATCCGCATGCTTGGAGCCGAAGGTCTAGAAGCTGTAACAAGAACTGCTATATTAAATGCCAATTACCTTGCTTCGAAACTCAAGGATACATATGGCATTGTTTACACTTCCGAATCGGGACGTGTAGGGCACGAACTTATCCTCGAGTGCCGCAACATCAAGGAGATGTCTGGTATTACCGAAAGTGATATCGCCAAGCGCTTGATGGACTACGGATACCATGCTCCTACTCTTTCGTTTCCTGTACATGGCACATTGATGATCGAACCAACAGAAAGCGAAAGCCTACGCGAGCTCGATCAGTTCACCGAAGCAATGCTTACGATATGGAACGAAATACAAGAGGTAGCAACCGGCAAAGCTTCGAAAGAAGACAATGTGTTGATCAATGCACCGCATCCTCAATATGAAATAACTGCCGATGAATGGAAACATACTTATCCACGAAGCAAAGCAGCCTATCCATGTAAATGGATCGAAGACAATAAATTCTGGATTAATGTAGCTCGTATCGATAATGCCTTTGGAGATCGAAATCTTATTCCGGTAGTTTCTTGTTGTACTATTAATGATTAATCTAAAATACAATCGTATGAATCCACAAATTCAAGAAGCATTAAACACTCAAATCAATGCCGAGTTATGGTCTGGTTATTTCTACTTAGCAATGTCTGCGCATTTTGCAGCTGCAGGATACCCGGGCATTGCAAATTGGAACCTTGTTCAGTTTAAAGAAGAGCAAGATCACGCTATGAAGCTTATTAATTTTATAGTGGCACGAAACGGCAAGCCTGAACTTCGACCAATCGGCGAAGTAAAAAATAGCTGGGACAACCCGCTTGAGGCATTTCTTGCAGTACAAGCTCACGAACAAAAAGTAACTGAAAAGATTAACAACCTATATGCATTGGCACAAGCAGAAAAAGACTTTGCGACACTAGCTATGCTCAATTGGTTTGTCAACGAGCAAGTTGAGGAAGAAGACAGCGTAAAGAAAATTATCGAATCGCTTGAGATGATCAAAGACAATGGATATGGTTTATATATGTTGGATAAAGAATTAGGACAGCGTACCTATAGTGCACCATCCTCTCAAATTGACACAACAAAATAGAAATATGCTTTACAGCAGTTAGCCAAGATCTCACTTCAAACAATTGATTTGAAGTGAGATCTTTTTTTTACATTTGCCTCAACAATAACAATGATAAACTTAATAAGCAAACATGAAAAACATTTTAACTCTGCTAGCTGTACTAATGCTGGTATCATGCAACAACACTCCAGAGAAGAAGCACAAGTATTATGGATGGGAAGGTGAAGGCGGCAATGCTACCGAGCAATCGATCAAGCAATACTTCACAGACATGAAAGGCCATGGTCTTGACGGCATCATGTACAACGTTGGGTTTGACACAACACGTATCAAGCGTGCTTCAAAACTAGCCAAAGAAGCAGGACTTGAATACCATGCTTGGATACCTACTCTACTTAATGGAGGAACAAATGAACTGATAACAGAAAACATGTATGTTGTAAACCGTAAAGGAGAATCTTCTTTCACCAATCCGGCTTACGTAGGATACTATAAATTCCTTTGTCCAAACCATGAGGAAGTATTCCAGTATGTTTCAAACATGTACCAAACAGTAGCTCGCATTCCCGATGTAGACGGTGTGCACTTAGACTACATTCGCTTTCCCGATGTAATCCTTGCAAGGGGCTTATGGGATAAATACGGATTGGTTATGGATCAAGAATATCCACAGTTCGACTATTGCTACTGTGAAAAATGTGTAGCCGACTTCAAGACCAAAACAGGTATTGATATCCTAACAGTTGAAGATGCTTCTGCCGTTCCAGAATGGAAACAATTTCGTTACGATCTTCTTACCAATTTCGTAAATCGCCTAGCCGACTCTATTCATGCAGAAGGCAAACAAATCTCAGCTGCCGTATTCCCGGGTCCGGAGTCGATCGCTCAAAAAATTGTACGACAAGAATGGGATAAATGGAATCTTGATGCCGTATATCCGATGAACTACAACGATTTCTATCTGGAAGATACTACATGGGTAGGAGCTATTGTAAAAGAAGAAGTCGAGTCTGTAAATAACAAACGCCCAATCTACAGCGGACTATTCATTTGCCCGTCACCAGACAACAAAGCAAAAGAAAAAGATCCTGAAAATCACGGATTAGTACCAATCGAACTAGGAGCAGCAATCAAGCAATCACTCGACAATGGTGCAGCCGGCGTATGTTTATTTACCCCTGGTCGCATGACCGATGCACACTGGGCAGTCTTCAATGAAACCATCAAAGAAGCAAAATAGATCAACAAGACATTTACTAGATAAAACGAATCCCGTACAAAAAGGCAGCAACCTTTTTATACGGGATTTATTTATAGAGATCTTATTTCTTTATTCCTTCTCAAACTCTTTTGGTAGTGCATACCACTTTACCCAATCAATTTCCATTTCTACAGGCAATTGAGCTTTATCAATAGCACCTACCCAACTACCACCTAGCTGCATATCTAACAACAAGTAAAATGGTGTTGTAAACGGCCATTGCCCTTCTTTATCTGTTTCAATCTTCGGATATGCAAACGTACGATTATCATTTACAAAGAAAACCAATGAATCCGGATACCAATCTACACGATACGTATTGTAACCGTCTACATTAATTTTATTTACGCTACCCTTTGGAGGATTCTGCTCTTCAAGTACAAATGTATAGTAGCTATGAACCGTTTGATAAGCAATCGAATCAAAGTTTAGGTGCTCCATTATATCGATTTCTCCCGCATTTGGCCATTTACCGGTTTCCGGAAGCATCCAGAATGCAGGCCATGCACCTTGTGCCGATTGAAGTTTTGCAGAAATCTCTACACGTCCATACTTTTGAAAGAACTTACCTTTACTATAAATACCACCTGTTACCACAGGTGCAGTGTCAGCCGGATTTGTATTTACCATTCCGCGAAGGAAAAGCTTTCCATCCTTTACTTGATAAAGAGAATCACCGTCAGACATGTGTCTATCCCAATCAGAACCTCCTCGTGGAATTTTAGACCACTTCGAAGCATCTAGTTCTGTTCCGTTAAAATCATCTTGCCAAGTTAATTGCCATACAGGTTCTTGTTTTTGCGAACAAGAAATAAGACCGATTAGCAACAAAGAAGCCATCGTCATTAGTTTCCCAAATTGTTTCATGGTGTTTTGTTTAGTTTGTAAATGCATTAAAAGAACTACAAATTTACAAAAAAACTCTGTTTGCCATCACACAAAAGCATGAGGCAAACAGAGTTTATATATGGATCACACAATAAAATTACTTCTCAAACTTATAAAAGCCAAGATCTTCTTGTTGGAAACCATCAATAAAAGTCTTCATTTTTTCGATTTCCGCCTCAGCATAATTTACATATACTTCGGTAGAACGACGAAAGACTTCGTTTCTGCTGGTATCTTGCAGCAACAAGAAACTCATGATAATATGACCGGCCATCTCCACCATACGTCGAGCTTGAAAATCGATGTATTCATTATCCTTAGTCTCCGTTACCTTCGCAACCGTTTGCTCATAAACAGAAGTCAAAGCAATAAGACGTTTCTTAATTGATTCAAGCTCCGGCTTCACTTTTATTTCACCGTAAGCTTTCATTTGACTCAGATAAGTACCGGTAGTTACGTGTCTGATTGCAGCCACAACCTGCAACTGTGTTGTCCCCTCATAAATGTTGGTAATACGCGCATCTCGGTAAATACGCTCACACGCATAATCCTTCATAAAGCCAGACCCACCATGTATCTGTACCGCATCGTATGCATTTTGATTGGCATACTCCGTAGTCATCGCTTTACCCAGCGGTGTATACGCATCGGCCAAACGACCAAAAGCTTTTTGCTCTGCACGCTCTTCCGGTGTAAGCTTTCTTTCTTTTGAAATATCATCAAGAGCCTTGTAAACATCAACAAAACGAGCAGTTTCATAAAGCATCGAACGAGAAGCATCAGCTTTCGCTCGCATCACCGCAAGCATTTCATATACTGCAGGGAATTCGATAATCGCTTTACCAAACTGACGACGCTCTTTTGCATACGACTCACCTTCGCGATAAGCTGCCTCCGAAAGACCAACAGCTTGAGCCATAATACCCAAACGCGCACCATTCATCAAAGCCATCACATACTTTATCAAGCCCAGTTTACGGTCACCACACAATTCGGCCTTTGCATTTTTGAATACAAGTTCACACGTTGGCGATCCCTTGATTCCCATTTTATTTTCGATACGGCGTACATCGACACCACCATTCTGCTTATCATAGATAAACATCGACAAACCACGACCATCTTTAGTTCCCTCTTCCGAGCGTGCCAACACCAAATGAATATCCGCGTCTCCATTTGTAATAAAACGCTTTACTCCATTTAGATACCAGCAATTATCTTTTTCGCAATAGCTCGCCTTCAGCATAACCGATTGCAAATCAGAACCTGCATCCGGTTCTGTAAGGTCCATCGACATCGTTTCCCCCGCACATACACGCGGAATGTATTTTTGGCGTTGCTCTTCGCTACCAAACTCATACAATGTTTCGGCACAATCCTGCAATCCCCATAAGTTTTCAAAGCCGGCATCAGCCCTACTCACCATATCGGCAGCCATGATATATGGAACCACCGGAAAGTTCAATCCGTTGTACCGACGAGGCATATTAATCCCCATCAAACCTGCTTTTACGGTAGCATCCAAGTTTTCTTTTGTACCCGCAGCATAGATAACACGTCCGTTTTCCACTCTCGGGCCTTCATGGTCTACACCTTCAGCATTTGGCGCAACGATATCGCCGCATATTTCACCTACAATTTCAAGTACCTTTTCGTAACTATCCATTGCATCTTCATAATCAAAAGGAGCATAATCAAACACATCTTTATCTGCAAAACTACGCTCACGAAGCTCCACGATACGTTTCATCAATGGATGATGCAAATGATGTTTTATCGAAGGATTATCTATATAAAAATTTGCCATCTTACTTACTGTTTTTCTTGTAATACTTAATCATTTTCGGGATTACCTCTTCAACAGTTCCGGTAATCACGTAATCTGCAATCGTATTGATCGGTGCCATCGGATCATTGTTTACCGAAATAATAATGGACGACTCCTGCATTCCGGCAATGTGCTGAATTTGTCCGGAGATACCGCAAGCGATATACAACTTTGGACGCACCGTTACACCCGTTTGCCCGATTTGTCGTTCATGCTCCGCAAACCCCGCATCAACAGCCGCACGAGAAGCACCTACTTCGCCACCAATGGTTGTAGCCAATTCTTGCAAAAGTGCGAAGTTTTCCTTCGAACCCACGCCATAACCACCAGCTACAACGATTTGTGCACCTTTGATATTACATTTCGACTTTTCGATGTGTCGATCCAAAACACTAATAACGAAATCCTCTTCCGAAACATACTCACTCACGTTGTGGCATACCACCTCGCCAATATGTTGATCCGAGAAAACCTCTTTCTTCATCACTCCTTCACGCACAGTTGCCATCTGTGGGCGACACTCCGGATTGATAATCGTAGCCACAATATTGCCACCAAATGCCGGACGTATTTGATAAAGCAGGTCTTTGTATGTTTTATTTTCCTTTTTTTCTTCATGATCGCCGATCTCAAGAGAAGTACAATCGGCAGTAAGTCCGCTACCCAACGCAGAAGACACGCGTGGGCCCAAGTCGCGACCGATGCAAGTTGCACCCATCAAAGCAATCTGAGGAGATTCGTTTTCAAACAACTTTACTAATATCGTTGTATGTGGTAGCGAGGTATATGTAGCTAAGCGCTCATCGTCAAAAACGTGAATTTTGTCTACACCGTAAGGAAAAACTTGTTTTTCTACTCCCGAAAGATGAGATCCGATTGCTATCGCTTCCAGTTTACAGCCAAGTTGCTGAGCCAGAGACTTACCTTTGGTCAAAAGCTCTAAACTAACATCGGCCACAATTCCATCTTCAATCTCGCAGTATACAAAAAGGTTATTCATTTTCATAATCATTAAAGGTTAGCTTAACCAATTGTATGGTTTTCGATTAACTCTTTCATCAAGCCATTGATATCATCATCGGTAGGTTCTACACTTCTATGTTCTTTCGCTTGAAATACAACATTCTCAATCTTCTTCACCTTTGTTGGTGAACCCGATAATCCACACTGCACAACATCAGCATTTACATCGGCAACACTCCATTCCAGAAGGTTCAAATACGGACGAGCACTAAACAACTCTGTATAATCCGTATCGTCAGCCTGACGTTCTGTAATTGTTTTTGCATGTTTATACTTCTGTATTAATCGAGCATTGCGTGGTCTGCACGATGGAGCAGAACCATTTACCGTAATAACCAAAGGCATTTTTCCTTCAACAACCTCTACGCCACGTTCAAGACGGCGTTTGATCTTAGCCAAACCGTTAGTTGCAGCTAAAATATCTTCGGCATATGTAACTTGTGGGATCGTTAGCTTTTCAGCTACTTGTGGTCCTACTTGAGCCGTATCGCCATCAATAGCCTGACGACCGCATAAGATCAAATCAAAATCACCTATTTTTTCAATTGCTTTGGATAAAGCATAGGAAGTTGCTAATGTATCAGCTCCGGCAAAAGCTCTATCGGTAAGTAAGTATCCGTTATCGGCACCTCTAAACAATCCCTCACGTATTACATCGGCAGCCCTCGAAGGCCCCATGGTTAGGAGTGTTATGGTTGATCCGGGATATTTGTCTTTTAAACGTAATGCCTGCTCAAGGGCATTTAAATCTTCCGGATTAAAGATTGCAGGTAGTGCAGCTCTGTTTACGGTTCCATCCGCTTTCATAGCGTCCTTTCCTACGTTACGAGTATCCGGAACCTGTTTTGCTAAAACTATAATTCTTAAACTCATTATTAAAGGGTATTAGATTATAGAAATTGTAAAAGGATCTGAAATGTGTGGTACTAGTCTATTTGAGTAGTTTTTCATCAGCATCGGTTTACATTCTTATAATCACAAATATAAGAAAAGCATTAAACAAACAAGCATTAAACTCAAAAAATTAATTTATGTGACATATATATAAAAAAAAGGAACCGCGGGATTCACATCCGGCGGCCCTAACACTAACCCTTAACTTTAACCAATGAAAAACAATAATCTATTTCAAAGTTGCTATCACAGCTTCATAATTCGGCTCTTGTACTATTTCCGGTACAAGTTCTTCGTGAAGAATTTTGCCGTTTTCATCAAGGACGACTACTGCTCTTGCGTAGAGTCCTCTTAATGGTCCATCGGCAATGCCGAGTCCATACTTTTCTTCAAGGCAATTGCATCTAAACCCTGACAAAGGAATTACATTTTTGATTCCTTCTACGGTACAGAATCGAGCTTGAGCAAAAGGAAGATCCTTTGATATTGCCAACACTACTGTATTTGGCATTTTGGATACTGCCTCATTAAACTTACGAACTGAAGTTGCACATACATCTGTATCCAAACTTGGGAAGATGTTCATTACTACTCTCTTGCCTCGTAAATCCGACAACGCAAGTTCACTTAAATCAGCTTTAACAAGCTTTACATCAGGAGCTTCTGTTCCAACTTTAGGCATATTCCCTGTTGTATTGATTTCGTTTCCTTTTAATGTTATCTTTGCCATTTTATTCGATTCGTTTATTTTTGATCGCCTTTGTACTTATAAAACCGTATACGCTTAATTTTGTTCTTGAATAAGTGATTTTTTTTCAATAAAATTACATGTACAACAACTCAACACATCGCAAATTAATAATATAAACAACAATATGACAGACATACTACTTATTGCTAATCTACTAGGAATCTGTTTTTTAATATTTAAAACTACCCAACAATCATCGGGAGGTGATGACATTAAAAAAGAACTAGAGGATCTGAAGAAATTTTTCGAAAATTCTTTCGAGCGAGTTGAACGCAACTTCCGAGAAGACTTCAAAATGAACCGAGACGAATCGCGCCACATAGCCAAAGAAAGTCGCGAGACCCTCTCTTTTGCCATGAAAGAGTTTACCAACACCTTCGAAAGAAGCATTGAAACCCTTACCAGACTTCAAAAAGAACAGTTCTTGATTCAGGAGAACCGTCAAAACCGCCTCATCGACAATACTGAGAAGCGACTTGATGAAATCAAAGTAACCGTAGATGAGAAACTTCAGAAAACACTCAACGAACGCATTGGTCAGTCGTTCCGCATGGTAACCGAGCAGTTGGAAAGTGTGCAAAAAGGATTGGGCGAGATGCAAACCCTGGCTCAAGATGTAGGTGGTCTTAAACGCGTATTAAGTAATGTAAAGACACGCGGCAACATTGGCGAGATACAATTAAGTATGCTATTGGAGCAAATTCTGGCACCCGATCAGTACGAAGCAAACGTCAAAACCAATAAAAACTCCAACGACTTGGTCGAGTTTGCCGTAAAACTCCCGGGCAAAGACGATCATACCTCACAAGTGTACCTACCTATCGACGCAAAGTTCCCAAAAGATGTATACGAGCAGTTGCTCAATGCTTATGATACGGGCGAGCAAAGCATGATCGACGCGGCATCACGCCAAATGGAGCAAACCATTAAGAAAATGGCAAAAGACATTTCCGATAAATACCTAGCTCCACCATACACCACCGATTTCGGAATCATGTTTCTTCCGTTCGAAGGCATCTATGCCGAAGTCGTTCGTCGCTCTGCCCTACTCGAAGACTTGCAACGCAATTATAAAGTAGTCGTGACCGGCCCTACTACCCTAGCCGCAATCTTAAACAGTCTTCAGATGGGATTCCGCACTTTGGCCATTCAAAAACACTCCAGCGAAGTATGGGCAATACTCGGAGCCGTAAAGAAAGAGTTTGACAACTTTGGAGGCATGCTCGAAAAAGCACAAAAGAATATCCAAACGGCAAGCGGCCAAATCGAAGAAGTTCTCGGCAAACGCACCCGAGCCATTCAACGCCGTCTTAAGTCGGTCGATTCCCTTTCGGAGAAAGAAGCTAGAGCAATTCTACCGGAAATCGGAAATTTCGAAGCTGACGATGAATAGAATACACAGCACTCATTAATATTAATACAACTCAATCCTCCGCAATATCACCCAAGCATCTATTCTCTTTGAATGGCTAATGGTGTATTGCGGAGATTTTTTCGCGTTACACTGAACTCCTTTTTTTCTCTACATTATAAGGGGATTGAGCACGTCTAGAACACACTTAATAATCAACAATTTACGCAAAAATAAGCGTGCAGACATCAAAATTCTCCACTAGGTTTTTTTGAAGCGTTTTTTCTCAAAACAAGACATCTAATTAGCTACCAAACACTTACACCAAAACAAACATCAAAAATTTTAGCATAAAACACTGATAATCAACAACGCCACTCATCATTTTAACACTTACCCTTATTGTATTTTTTTCAGACTCAATTGATTGATACAATTCAAAGCCAAGCTACCAGCAACTAAAAACCTCTCTTACTTTTCCCAAAAAGCATGCATGGTTCTTGCAAAAAGCTCGTTTACTTTTTAGAAGAACTTCACTAGGTTTTTCCGCCATGTAAACCAGTTTCGGCAATAAAAAAAGCGGGATCATTTGCTTTTACGCAAACCATCCCGCTTTACAAATACAAACGAAAAAGCAGTTAGCCTATTTCGTTACCTGAACAAGCTCTTTAAGAGGAACTACTTGGAAAATCATATGAGCCTGACTTCCTTCGTAAATAATTCCTACATTATCTTTATCTACCATTGATAGGCATGAATATCCCCAACCGTAACCTTCGTCTAGCAACACTTGATTTTCAGGCAACCAAGTTACCCCGCCATCAAGACTCACTTTGATCGTAATGTCTTTGCGTTGCTTTTCAGTATCCGGATTTGAAAAGATCAACAAATCTTTCTTCAAACTATTTTGATTGCGTTTGCTCGCGATAAGGCTGGCCATACAAACAGGCTCTCTTAGTGCACTTCTCGACGATACGTGCTCTGTCCATGTTTTACCCAAATCTTTCGTTGTAGCTACCGCTCTGCTTCCGCCACGGTTGTCACGCATGTTTAGCATCAACACACCCGGTTCCACCTCAGCAACCTGAGCTTCGGTCGTGTTTGTGCGTGCAAGGTTATGAATCTTCCATGTATTACCACGGTCTTTGCTATACATTACACCCGCGTTAGGCACGCTTGTGCTGTCGATAAACTGAATTGGGAACACAAGAGTTCCGTCTTGCATGGTGATACCCATACCCGGACCTTGCAACAAGAAGTGCCAGCTTGGGTCTTTCACCTGCTTGGTGATATTGATTGGTTTCGACCAAGTTGCACCATCGTCTTCACTCTTCACCAACATCAACTGAGCAGTTTCGATCGGTTCCATACCCGCTTGCGAGTTAAACCATGCACGCATGTTACCCATACCATGAGTCCAAGCAGCAACCACCCAGATAGTACCCGTTTTGTCATCCACAAGGATTGCAGGGTCACCAATACCGTTTTGACCTTCCGGCAAACCGCCGTATTCGCCCATATCCATAATGATTTGCAACGGTTCCCAAGTTTGACCGCCATCGAAGCTACGGTTCAAACCTACATCTACGTGCTCTTGCAAATCGGCACTGTTGTTATAACGTACATCATATACCGCCAAAAGCGTACCTTTCTTAGAGGTAACCATACCCGGAATACGGTAAGCAGCCGCGTTATCGTCACCGGCATAACGTACACCCGTACCCATACGCCAAGGCTGTGGAGTGGCAGTGTTTTTAATAACCACATCTTTTCCGCCAACTTTAGCTTCGGTAATTTCACCGGCAACTTTTGTTGTAAGCGGAGTATTTTCGTTCATTTCAAGGCTGATCCAGAAGAAATTCACACCCTTTACCATTGGCAAAGCTGCATCAAAATGAATGGTTTTATTTTTAGGAGCATCAACTTTCGCTTTCAACATCGAGTAAGCAGGATCCGCAGCATGCGTTTTGCCCGGCTTTTCTCTCGAAATATATTGCATAGCAGCATGATGATTATCTTTCACTCGTGTTACCGCCTCAGTACCGGCATAGTAGAGTTTTACAGATTTCACATTAGACAAATCCGTATTTTTATCGAATACAAAAGAAACATCAGACAAAGTAGCATTTGCTCCGTCTTTATTATCAAATTTAAATTCAACAATCGAGTTATCGTCACGATTGATCAATACCGGCACATGCATGGGGCGCACCGATAACGTATCTTGTGCTTGTACGGCACAAGTAGCGGCTAGCAAAAGGGGTAAAAAAAACTTCTTCATGAAATACTTCGGTTATTATTTAGTTATTATATAAGGATCGCAGCAACTTTTAATAAAAATTTTATCATTAGCGGCACGATATAAGGCTATTCTTAAAGGATCATGCCCCAAAAATAAAGAATTTATCTAATTAATTTTGTATTTTTGGTCCAAATAGTTGAACAATTTTACCAAATGAAGAAAAGACAAATTCCTCACACGTACGTTATCATTTTTTACATTATCCTATTTTGTGCTGCTATGACGTGGTTTATTCCCGGAGGGAGCTACGTAGAACAACTGGATAGCACCGGTGTTAAATCACTTGTTTTCAAATCAGTTCCTAACGTTCCGCAAACCTGGGAAGTATTTGCATCCTTTTATAAAGGTTTTGTCGACAAGGCAGATATCATCGTCTTTATCTTGATTATCGGAGGCGCATTTTGGATTGTAAATGACAGTAAGGCATTTGATATCGGCACCATGAGTTTTTTGCAAAAAGCCAAACGTATGGAGCGCAATCCGCTACTTCGTAAGATCGGCGTAAACAACTTTATCATCACCGCGATCATGCTTCTCTTCAGCATCTTCGGAGCAGTGTTTGGCATGAGTGAGGAAACCATTGCCTTTATCATCATACTTGTACCCATGGCCATCTCGATGGGATATGATTCCATCACGGGCGTTTGCATGGTTTTCGTGGCAGCCGGACTGGGATTTGCCGGAGCCATCTTGAATCCGTTTACAATCGGTATTGCCCAAGGACTGGCCGGACTTCCGTTATTCTCCGGAATCGAATACCGCCTGTTTTGTTGGTTGGTCATCAATGCATTTGGTTTCACATACATTCTGCGTTATGCCAACAAGGTGAAGCGTAATCCCCAATTATCACCCGTGTATGAAGAAGACAACTACTGGCGCCAACTACACGCCAATCAGGAGTTAGACATCACCTTCTACACCCCAAAAGCCGCATGGTATAGCAGTTTTATCATTACAGCCACACTTGCGATATTCAGCTATTTCTATCCGCTTACCACCCTTACCATCGGAAATCGTAGTTTCACAGACCTACCTTTGATCCCGATTCTAACCGGATTGTTTCTTCTTTCATCGGTTTACTCCTTACGTAAATCGGTACACATCTATATCCTCAACCTATTGTTCTTTACCATCTTCTTCCTTATCGTGGGCGTAATGGGTTACGGATGGTACATCATGGAGATCTCTGCCCTCTTCTTTGCATTGGGCTTGGCCTCGGGTATTGCCAACGACAAAAGCCCCAACGACATCGTTCGCCTATTTATGGAAGGATGCAAAGACATTCTTTCGGCAGCTATGGTGGTAGGATTAGCCGGCGGTATCATTGTAATCTTGAAAGACGGAATGGTAATCGACACCATCTTGCATACCATGGCGCAAGGCATGAACAACCTGGGCAACATTGCTACCGTAGGTGTAATGTATATGATCCAAACACTCATCAACCTGATCATCCCTTCGGGTAGTGCCAAAGCAGCACTTACCATGCCGATCATGGCACCATTCTCAGATTTGATCGGATTATCAAAGCAATCTACCGTTATGGCCTTTCAGTTTGGCGACGGTTTCACCAACATGCTTACCCCAACTTCGGGCATCTTGATTGCCGTGTTGGGTATTGCCCGCATACCTTACGACAAATGGTTTGCTTGGGCTTGGAAGTTCATCCTGGCACTTGTTGTAATCGGTTTCTTGTTGTTGATCCCGACCGTACTGTTTGAAATGAACGGATTTTAAATACAATTAGCGTATTTTCTCTATACATCCTCCTAAACATTTATAACTTAGAGATATAAATAAGCAAGGAGGATTCTATGAGAAAGCAACTATTTTATTTGGCTGTCTTGTTTTTTATCGCTTGTTTTGCAGGAATTGCTGCTACCTTTGGAGCAGACCAACAACAAGACGCTACTATGAAATCGAAACAACACCGCACTCTTACTCCCGAAGAGCAAAGAGTCATTATTCACAAAGGAACCGAGCGCCCCTTTACAGGTCAGTACCTCAACAACAAAGAACAAGGTATCTACACCTGCAAGCAATGTGGCGCTGCTTTATACAAATCGGAAGACAAGTTCGACTCCCATTGTGGTTGGCCATCATTTGACGATGAAATACCCGGAGCCGTAACACGTATTCCCGATCCCGACGGTATGCGCACCGAGATTGTATGCTCGAATTGCAACGCCCACCTCGGACACGTTTTCCTTGGAGAAGGATTTACCGATAAGAACACACGCCATTGCGTAAACTCAATATCTATGAATTTTATCAAACCAGACACAGCATACTTTGCTTCGGGCTGCTTTTGGGGTACAGAATACTACTTCAACAAAGCAAAAGGAGTAATGGAAACAACAGTAGGCTTTATGGGTGGACATGTTGACAACCCAAGCTACAAAGACGTTTGCACGAAGACAACCGGTCACATCGAAACTACCGAGGTAGTTTACAATACGGACGAAACCAGTTACGAAGAACTAGTCAAACTGTTTTTCGAAACACACGACTTCACACAGAAAGACGGACAAGGCCCCGACATAGGCCCACAGTACATCTCCGTAATCTTTGTGAAAGACGACAAGCAAAAGGCCATTGCAGAGAAATACATCAATCTCTTGCGCGAGAAAGGATACGACGTAGCTACGCAAGTACGCAAAGCCGAACCATTCTGGAGTGCCGAGGCATATCATCAAGACTATTACGACCACAAGGGAACAACCCCTTATTGTCACTCGTATAAGAAAATCTTTGACTAGTATTTAGTCAATCCCGATATTATATCCTAAACAAAAGAAAAGGGCCGATTACGTCAGAAGCGTCTGAGTATCGGTCTTTTTTATTCATAACATTGTACAACTCTATCAGAAGATCAAAGGATTTTACATTGCGAATAATTACCGTATTTTACACCCACATAGCATTTAAAATCATAACCTGATTCATTTCTACCATGAAGCTACTTAACAAAACACGTTCCGCAAGTACACTCCGAGCGGCTCTTTTGTGCGTAATATCCGTTGTTCCGGCATACAGTCAAACGACATTGTTCAACATCGGAACGGCAGACAACAATTCGGCAGAGTTTGCCCTTTATCCCGATCAAAAGACCAGTTTCCTTGCCACCTTTGGCGGCGAACACGCCTATTACGTGGGGTATTCCACCCCTGCAAAACATTGGCCTTTCGCACTTCCCGGCCCTATGGACTCTTGGGGCGGTGGCGGTTATTGGGCAGGTTTCCACCCTCGCCACTTTCCGTCGTTTTACTTCGACCTCACCAAAGCACCTAAAAAAGGAGAAAGCACCTTTCACATCGCTCTTACCGAAGTCAACAATCATCATGCAACCACCCTTCGCATCGAAGTCAACGGGCACCGACAAGAATACAACATCGACGCTTCTACCAAAGCAATCGACGCCCGGTTTCCGTCGGCATGGCTCCACCAAGGGATGAATACCATCCGCATGGGCATCGTAAAAGGGGGATGGATTCAATTCGACAACCTTTCGCTTGTTTCGCCCGATGCAGTACTGGCTTCTAAGGCAACTTCTACCCTCATCAAAGAAGTAAAAGCCGCCACGTTCGAGTACGAAAACACGTCATCCGACTCTCGCAGACAACCCATCCTTTTCGACCTTGTACAGTTTGACCAACCTGCCAACCTTACGTTCAAGATCGACGGTTACCCGGCTGTAACCAAACGAATCGAACCGGGCAAGACCATACAGGAAATCGATCTTCCTGCACTTACAGGCAAGCAACAAAAGGAGAAACTCAACATCGTCGTTACGGAACAGGGCAATACCCTCTACAAAGGTACCATCGAGCGCGGCAAAGGTGCGTTGCATCAACCGGCCGACTTTGTCGACTTGCTTATGGGCACAGGCAATTCTCGCTGGATGTTTAAGCCGGGTCCTACATTGCCATTTGGCATGGTGCAAATAGCACCCGACAACCAAGACGAAACCTGGAAAGCGGGATACGAGTATTCGATCGAAAACATTGCAGGCTTCAATCACTTCTGCGACTGGACCATGACCGGCCCCGTTGTGCAGCCTTCCTGCGGCGCATTGCAAACCACCCCGGGCAGAGAAACCGAACCCGACGAAGGCTATCGCTCACGTATCGACAAAAACTCCGAAAAGGCACAAGTAGGCCACTACTCGGTATTTATGACCGATACGAAGATCAAAGCCGAAGTTACCTCTACCCGTCGTGCGGCATTGCAACGCTATACATTCCCCAAGCACAATCAGGCACGCATCCTAATCGACCTTTTCACTCCGAATGAGTATCCGCACAACTTGGTGAATGCGGAGATCACATGCGTTACCGACCGCACCATCGAAGGATCGGCCACTTATTACAACGCCTTTACCGGTTATTCGCTCGAACAAGACTACACGGTTTACTTCGTGTTTGAGTTTAGCAAGCCGTTTCAGTCGGTAGACGGATGGACCAACGAAGCCGTAGAACCCGTAACCGGATATATAGGCAATTGGAATCGCAACCACCAACATGCTACGGCCGACAAGGTATTCCCCAATATCACCCAACTGCAAGGCAAAGGAGACATGGGTATCTCGGTCAACTTCAACACCAAAGATCAAGAAGAAATCTTGGTCAGATCGTCCGTTTCATTGGTCGATCTCAACGGAGCACGCAACAACCTCCAACAAGAGCTCACGCAACCATTCGGGTGGGACTTCGAAGCCGTAGTCCAAAACTCCCGTTCCATCTGGAACGACTATCTCAGCCGTATCGACATCCAAACCGACGATTACCTACAGAAATGCAAATTCTATACCAATCTCTACCGAGCCTTGGCAGCCAAAGCCATCTGGAGCGATTACGATGGAAGGTACACCGACGAGGAAGAAAACATCAAACAACTCCCCGACCCCGAACGCTACATCGTAAGCGGTGAATACTGGAATACGTTTTGGGACAACCAACAACTCTTCAACCTCATGGCACCCGAACTATCCGAAACATGGGCACACTCTGCCATCGAGCTCTATAAAAACAGCGGATGGTACAATACCGATCCCGCAGGTATCGAACACACCGGCGTGATGGTTGCCATGCACGTTGCCTCGCAAATCATGGGCGCATGGCAAAGCGGCATTCAATCCTTTAGCCTCGATACAGCCTATGCCGGAATCAAAAAAATGCTTACCACTCCGCCTCAACGCCATCCCGGTGGAGGAACCGTAGGCGTAGAACACCTGGTTCCATACATGGAATACGGCTACATTCCGCAAGGGAAAGGCTACGTTTCCAATACGCTCGAATACGCATACGACGACTGGTGTGCCGCGCAAATGGCAAAAGCCTTGGGAAAAGAAGACGACCATGCCTACTTTCTTAAGCGATCGGGCAATTGGAAGAACCTGCTCGATCCGCAATCGGGCTTTATTCGCCCCAAAGACGAGCAAGGCAATTGGATAGAACCGTTCGACCCCTATCACACACCCGGCTTTGTAGAAGGAAACGCATTCAACTATAGCTGGTTTGCACCGCACGATCCCGAAGGACTCGTTGCCGCGATCGGACAAGAACGATTCGTAGGACGTCTCGATAGCGCAATGGCAAAATCGGCACGCGCCAATTTCAACGCAGCAGGCGACAACTTCGCCGACTTCCCCGTAAACCAGGGAAATCAAACCTCCATGCAAGTTGCCTACCTCTTCAACTGGGCAAAGGCACCCTGGCTAACGCAAAAATGGAGCCGCGCCATTCAAGAACAATACTACGGCACCACCCCATACGATGCCTATCCGGGCGACGAAGATCTGGGACAAATGAGTAGTTGGTATATCTTGAGCGCATTGGGACTGTTCCAACTCGATGGCGGTTGCTCCCAAACACCGCACTACGAACTCGCCTCTCCGCGCTTTCCGAAAGCAGTAATTCATTTCGGCAATAAGTATAACCGAGGCGACAAACTGGAGATTGTTGCACATAACGCATCGAAAGAAAACAAATACATCCAGAGCGCGCAGCTCAACGGCAAACCGATCACCGGTTTCAGAATTCCGCAAGCAGAACTATTCAAAGGCGGAACCCTCGAGATCGTGATGGGTCCGGAGCCAAACAAAGCGTGGGGTATCGAATAAAAATGCAAAATAAGCAGCACTCATAATCACCACATTAGATAAAAAAGCAACCTTTTTAGCAAAAAACATGCTAAAAAGGTTTGCACGTTTAAGAAATAACACTACCTTTGCAACGCAATCGAGAGAAAACGATAGCAGAACGATAAGTTCTTTTTGGAGAGGTGGCAGAGTGGTCGATTGCGGCGGTCTTGAAAACCGTTGTACTGCGAGGTACCGGGGGTTCGAATCCCTCCCTCTCCGCTGAAAAGCTCTAGAAACCCAAGTTTCTAGAGCTTTTTTTATGCACAAAAGAGCAAGTGCACGCCATCACTCTGATCCATAAATTATTATTGAAACTTTAATCAATAGCCTTTTGTATTCAAATATATACTCCACCTGTAATAAAGCAACAATGATTCAGCCCTTTATCATATACTTAAAAAACAGAACATCCTCAAATTTCGAACTAAAGAGGGACATTTCAAATGTTGTACAAACCGGCAAAAGCTACATAATCACGTTCAATAATGGAAAAAACTACACATACGGAGCTGACAAAGTGAAGCTCTTCCCTTATTTATCAACACGAGAAAACGTTTGCATCTATGTGAATGGCATAGCTAACAAGCAGTACAACACCGTTGATTACTATGACAAATATCTAATTTTCAGAAACAATAGTTCTCATTCAGAGCCTATTGAAAACAATGACAACATTGAAATATGCGATCTAAACAAAGATAATATCAAACAGTCTGAAAACATTATCGAGTACTTTAAGGACATACTAATTCAGTCGGGAGAAATGTCATTTGACATCCAATCCGAGGAACAGGAAAATATGAATCCCAATCAAATTAGCTCAAAAATATTACTATACGCATTAGACAATATAGATCAGAAAAAACCAAAATCTGCACTCACTAATTATATTAACGGAGTCAATCCGAGTTTACCTTCATATAAAAAGAATCTCATATACCCTTTTGGGTGTAATGAGAGCCAAAAACTAGCAGTTGAAAGCTCTTTTGCCAATAGTATAAGCATTATTGAAGGACCTCCAGGAACCGGCAAAACTCAAACGATCCTGAATATTATCGCCAATCTGATAGTTCAAAATAAGACTGTTGCTATTGTTTCAAACAACAACTCTGCTGTACTTAATGTGTATGAAAAGCTTCAAAAATATGGTTATGGAATGGTTGTTGCTCCACTCGGTAAAAAAGAAAACATCGACTCATTTTTTAACAACATTGAGGAACAGATACCAGATAGCAACTTTGAATTATCAGAAGAAATGCTTGAAGAAGAGTATAATATAATTAAAGACCTCGACAACACCACGACTCAATGCTTTCAATACAGAAATCAATTAGCGAAACTGAAAACACAACTTTCAGATTCCGAAATCGAATATCACCACATTCAGTCTGAACAAAAAATTTCTTCAGAGTTCATAGCTGTACTTGACAAGAAGTTTTATCGCAAATGGAGTTATAAGAAGGTATTACAACTCAGAAACATGCTACCCAATACACAACTCAACACTCGCAAATCCATAATCAATAAGCTACAACTTATTTTTCAATTCGGGCTGTTTGATCTACGTATTCTAAACAATTATAGCGATGAGCTAAATACCTATCTAAATCATAAATTCTATGAGCTTTATATTGCTAAAATCAAAGAAGAGATCTTATCTATTGAAAAATGGCTTGAAAGCAACAATGAAGTCACTAATCTGAAACAATTTGTTGCCTCCTCTAAAAAAGCATTCAATGCAACACTTTACGAGAAGTACAAACACAATAGAAGCGAAAAATTCACAGCTACTAATTATCGTCTTCAATTTAACGATTTCGTTAAATACTATCCGGTAATTCTTAGCTCTACAGTTTCATTAAAGAACTGTACACCTAATAATTATCTTTATGACTATTTGATTATAGACGAATCCTCTCAGGTAGATATTATTAAGTCAGCCGTATGCTTTTCTTGCAGCAAGAATGTTGTTATTGTTGGAGATAGCATGCAGCTTACTCATATTGTAGACGCTAAAAGTAAACAAATCACAGAGCAACTACAGCTAAAATATCAAATTCATCCTGCGTATAATTATGTTGAGCAGAATATTCTAAATTCGCTTAAAAGCCTATATGGAGATAAGGTGAATTCTGTTTTATTAAAAGAACATTACAGGTGTCACCCGACTATTATTGGCTTCTGTAACAAAAAATACTACGACAATAACCTTGTCATAATGACAAGTGGTGAGAATCAGCCATTCAAAATCATCGAAACATCCATATCTGGGGTCAGAGGCAAATCCAACCAAAGGCAAATAGACGAAACAGGACTATATATCAAAGAAAATTACTCGACTGATTATACGAAAGTTGGCGTTATTGCGCCATACAGAGATCATGCAGATCTATTAAAAAAAGAATTACCAGAAGGAACAGAGGCTGACACCATACACAAATATCAGGGAAGAGAAAAGGACACAATCATATTCAACACTGTCAGCGCCGGGATCAATCCATTTATTGACAATCCAAACCTAATAAACGTTGCTGTTTCAAGAGCAATAAAAGAGTTCATTGTCGTAAAGCCGGAGGCCATGGAAATCCCGCACGGAACAAACATTGGTGATCTGCTACGCTATATGCACTACACTACTGATCCGGAAGATACGATTGTAAAGGGGAAGATCTGTTCGGTTTTTGATTTGTTATACAAGGAATATAACGCGGAGTTTGCGACATTTATTCAATCAAACAAAAACATAGAAGGATCTGCTGCTGAAATTATTATTCACAAACTACTAGCAGATGAAATCTTGCAGCCTAATTCTCAATTCTCAACCATTGATATGATAAGAGAATACAAACTGCGAGATCTAATAAAAGATTTAAGTCTATTCACTGAAGAAGAGATTACCTTTATTAAAAATAACGCGCGACTTGATTTTCTACTATTTAACAAGATTGATAAAACACCAATATTAGCAATCGAAGTAGATGGAGTTTCTTTTCACGATAACGAAGTACAACAAGAACGCGATAGCAAGAAAAACAAAATTCTTGATAAGATCGGATTACCACTCCTTCGTCTGTCAACCAATGGCCATAACGAACGAGAAAGAATTATTTGCAGTTTAGTTACAGCAATGTCAGAATCACAAGCCTCCTCTAATGACTCACTATAGAAAGATAAGGCTCTAGATATATAAGCATACAGGGCCTTTGGGCGTAAACTAAAAAGTAAATGTATAACAAAAGATAAATTTAAGTATATACTAAATCGACAATAGCCAAGAGGTTTATCAGTTCGTGATTTTTGTAAGAATGAAGCTTTAGCCAATTATGTACTAGGACTAATACAGCTTTTATCCAAAATATAGCGTAGCACTGATCGTATAACTTGAGTTATAATGAGCGTGTGATTTGCGCAAACATTTAGCTTCACCAATCTGAGATGCTTGGATAAATAGATGGAAGCAATATATCTCATAGTTCTTCCTAAGAATCGAATAAAAGAAGCTATTGCCTACACATGTGCTAGAGTGCCTCGTTTAAAAGAATACGCTCAAGACAGTCGTATCCTCATTGATAATAACGGTGTATCTCAGCAAAAATCATACAATCTTTATGTGCCGACCAAAGTTTGATAGTGAATAAAACAACTCTTGCTAATGACACGCGCTTTGTGCATGCTCAAACAAAAAAAATCGAAAAAGATATCGAATATCTATCAAATGAATAAAATTACTACTGAAGCCTATTAGAAACTAGGCATACTCTACAAGCGTTAGTCTCTCTATATTATAATACTGCCTTTTCTACCGAAGCAAAGTAAATTGCATAATATTTTGGAATCCATATTTTTAGTAATAATTTTATATAGTTCCAGCAATGCTTACTATTTAATAAGAATAAGATCATCAAAAACAAATAAAATATGAAAGACAACTATTCTAAATCCATTGCTTTAAGATGTATTGTATGTGGTGGTCAAGATTTTGAATTTAACGAAGATAATAGCTACTTCAAATGTAATCTTTGCAATAGAGAGTACATTGGAGGTTATAACGAATTAGTCGAATTAAATAAAGGAACGATTTTCCAAGAAGTTGAAGCATTTAAAACTGAGGTAAATAAAGATATTAGTGATATATTAAAAACGGCTTTCAAAGAAAATAATATTAAAATAAAATAGCTATGGATGCAGGAAATATAGTAAGCTCTACTCTTTCGCTAATTGCTATAATTCTTACAATTATTATGTACTTTAAGCACGATAAGAGATTAAAAAAGCAAGAAGAGAGATTAAATGCTTATCAGTTGAAGAAAATTGACAACGAAGAATCTGAGAATAAAAAAGCTCAAATACGAGGTAATATTGTTAATGGAGAGAAAGGACGTAGCACGCTCAAAGTTTTTAATGCAGGAAAATCAAGTGCAACCAAAATTAGACTTGAATTTCTTAGTAGTACAGATGGTCTATATAGTATAAAAAAACCATTCCCTTATGAATTACTCAATCCTCAGGATTATACAGAAACTGTCTTTCAGTTAACTAAAGGTTGCCCTGAAACTATAAAAGTAAAATTTACTTGGAATGATGAATTTCAAGATGATAATGAGTTTATTCAAGTATTGACTTTGTGATATTCGCCTCTAAAAGAATATATTGTTTTCTTGTTACAGGTATTAAAACTGCTTGCTTGATGAGCGATAAAATCTTTTTTATCCTTTGACACAGTTTATTTCACAGCCAAATCTTTAATAATAGTAATTTGTAATTTACGAATATGGCAAAGACTTTAACCAAAGATTACCAACAAATTAAAACAAACTGAATGCTTCTTTAAAACTTTCACTATATTACACCATGTTTGATTAAATCTAATTTGCATGGATAATAAGACCTTTATCGCTAGTTTTAGAGAGGCGTTTAGTGAGAACACGCAACTGCCTATTGCTTTTTGGTATTCCGATTGTGCCATTGCTGATACTGCCAAGACTGGCGGTTGCTTTTTTTAAGCATCTCAATGAGATCGCAAACGGTACGCCCGTGAGTTTGGGAAATGAGCAGGATGTTGTTTCGTCGATTTTCGGGTCGGGTTGTAGCAGTGTAGTTACGCAAGGGGTTAATAGACATCGCAGCTGCCTTTTTGGAACCCATGCATGGGATAAGGTTCGCCAAAGGATTATTGAAAGCGGGCAATAACCCTTCGATGCTTTAAATGCATTGAGTCTTGAATAGCGGTTCTTCTGTTGCAATGATCGTTTGTTCATGAGATTGATTTTTTGATTCGGTTCGAAGGTAATACATGCTGTGTGTGACGAAACCGTCAACAGAGGTAAACGAGGGTAAACTGGGGTAAAACCCTATAAAATGTTTTCATTGAAGACGCAAAACAGTCTTCATCGAGCACGTAAAATCGTTTTCATCGAAGACGAGTTGCCGTTTTCATCGAGAACGAAAGCGAGTAATCAAACTCTCTCAAATTGCTTTTGCTCCTGCACATATACCTATATATTCATAAATATAAACTCAGTTCTATAACTGTTTATATATATGTAATATATATGGGTGTAAATTTGTTATTGGCCAAAAAATGGCCGACATACGATCTCATCCTGATAAATCTAGATATAATAATAAATAACGAGGGTAAACCGACTGCATTTATTACTCTAATTTGGCCGAAAAATTGCCGCTTACGGACGTTTTTTGACCGCTTACGGACATTTTTTGGCCACTTACGGACGTTTTTCGGCCGTTAACTATCATGTTTTTTATGGATCGAGCGAATACTTTTTCAAATTATATGACCAACTTTGCACTGTAATTTTGCAGACAAGATTGCCCAATGAATTACCACTAATCAAACTTGCATGGATATTATTATTTGTACGACCCTAAAAGACTGCCTGATCTCAAAAAAACCATTCGATACATTCGAAAGAATATCGATGTGGATGCGATATACATTCTTACCGACAAAAACAATTTTAAGTTTTATAGCAACCGTTTCAAGATTAAGTACGGGGTGATCCCGTTGGATGAAACGTTGATTGTGCCCAACCGCCAATGCTTGAAGGAAGTTGCTGACGCTCATTTTACCTGTGACTTTAGATTTGGCTGGTACTATCAGCAATTTTTGAAGATGAACTTTGCGCGAAGCGAATACACTAAGAAGCATTACTTGACATGGGATAGTGATACGATTCCGCTTCACAAGTTGAGTTTTCTCGAAGGGAATCAGATGGTTTTTACTCCAAAAACAGAACACAATAAAAGTTATTTTGAAGCCATCGAACGCATGTTTGGCTATGCTTGATTCCTCGAATGAAGAATCGCATAGCAGAAAAACACACTGCTTTTTTAGACTGATTATTATAAAACACGCTATCAAAATTCATCAATAATCTATATCTTTATCACGGATTGAGGTGACATTAAATCCACAGATTTATACTTAATAAATACATTATGTACACAGTCATCAAAAGAATGGAAATCTCGGCTTCTCACAGCCTTCATCTTTCCTATCCAAGCAAATGTGAGCAATTGCATGGTCATAATTGGATCATCACAGTTCATTGTCGTTCGCTCGAATTAAATTCGGATGGAATGGTAATCGACTTTAGCCACATCAAGCAAGTTGTCATGAACCAACTTGATCACAAAAACCTCAACGAAGTAGTACCGATGAATCCAACTGCCGAAAATATTGCCAGATGGATCTGTGATCAAATCCCCACATGCTTTAAGGTTGAAGTACAAGAGTCGGAAGGAAATACTGCTGTCTATGAAAAAGATTAACGAAATCTTCTATAGCTTGCAGGGAGAAGGTTACTATACCGGTGTACCTTCTGTTTTTATTCGCTTCTCGGGCTGCAACTTGAAGTGTTCGTTTTGTGATACACAGCACGATACCGGATCGGTTATGTCTGATGAACAGATCATCGAGCAAATAAACGCTTATCCCGCAAATCAAGTTGTACTCACCGGAGGAGAGCCATCGCTATGGATTGATCAAGACTTTATAGACAAACTACATAAAGCCGGTAAATACATTTGCATCGAAACAAACGGAACTAAAACGTTGCCTGAGAAGATTGATTGGATCACCTGTTCGCCCAAAGAAGGTGGAAAAGTATGCTTAACTCGTATTGATGAGTTGAAGTTAGTATTTACAGGTACTGATCCGAGCGTATGGCTTGAGACTCCGGCAAAATACTACTTCCTTCAGCCGTGTTCGGGACAAAACACAGAGGAGGTAATTAAGTACATTCTAGAGCATCCTCAATGGCGACTTAGCTTGCAAACACACAAACTGATTCATATTCAATAGTGCCGACAAGCAATGTCTGACATTATATAAAACAAAAACAGCGATTATAACAGCTCGAAATCAGAGCTATAATAATCGCTGTTTTTATGCATTATTTTTCTGTGTAAAAAAAGGAGTTTAAAAGATTACCTGAAAACGTGTCTGAATAGCGTTCAGTGTAACATTATCAAAACCGGATCTGTCATCAACACGGGTATATGAATAGTGAAGTCTCCAGATCATATATTTATTGATATAATAATTCAATGTTAGAGAAGCATCATTCTGACGTCCGCCCAAAATACCGGCATGACTATCGGATAAGTTTGCATAGTTATATCCGAATACGCACTCTAAAGTACCTGGCTGGGGAGTAGCAATTCCGCTATCCCATGTAGAGTAGGTATATTTACCCCCTAATAGGACTCCGCGCAATAGAACGTATGCACCATTGGCTCTGAAATTAGGGTTATTCTTACGCTGTACATTTACATAATAATACTGACTCTCAAGACCAATCTTATTATAAGCCATACAAATTTCGGGAGTAAATTTATACAGGCGTTTGGCATCTAAAATAGTTGCTTCCTGAGCCACTACCTTAGATATACGTGACGGGAAATTCGATTTCAGAACAAATGTCTTGTGATTATACTCCGGATTGCTATTGTAGCGTGGCGTTTCAAAAGCTCCGGAAATACCCACATGTAAGATTTTACCATCCTCGATAAATGGTCTGTAAACCAGGCGTGACATCATGCCATAACCTTGTTTACCTGTTTCTGCGGTGTTTTTCTTTATTGCCTCATTTTCGACATGAAAACTCAGTGTACCAAAGAACTTACCTTTGTTATGCATATACATAGCACCAATCAAACGGGAGTTGAAGAAAGCCTCGTTACTTTCGGGTTCTTCCATCGATATTTTCATCGAAGAACTGGTGCAACTTTGCAATCCAAACTGGTGAACGAAGTATCCGAGTCTGACAAGATTATGCTGTCCGAAAGAACGCTCAACAAATACATCTTTCAGCGAAAGTTTACAATAAGCAAAGCCTATATCTACTTTGGCTTTGTAAGCTCCGTAAGACGCCTTCACTCCTGCTCGTATATCCGGAATAGCCAATCCGCCTGTCAAATCTTTGTTGTTTGAATCAAGCCATCCGCCATCTACTAAAATACGACCTGTCGGTCTCACTTCCAATTTCTTCTCCTGTGCCTGTGCGTTACCACATAATATGGCAGCAACAAGACTGCCCATTAATATTGATTTATTCATTTGGCTGTTTAGATTCTAAAAGGTGTTCGGCTTATTAATTTCTATCACTTTTTTTTACCTTACCTGATTTCTGCAACGAGACAAACTCTTTTTTTGCTTTATCAAGCTGCTTCATGAAACCGTCGTTTGCATGCAAACGTGCCACTACTCCACTTGCTACCAAGCGAGCAGCATCAACGTCACTTTGATAGTGATATCCGCAAATTACACGGCTTTGTCCCATCTGATAACCACGTTGAAGAATTTCATTTTGACGTTCGGGATTGATTTCTGCCAATACCAAAGCAGTGG
The DNA here is from genome assembly GCA_051660585.1 of Tannerellaceae bacterium. GTDB lineage: Bacteria > Bacteroidota > Bacteroidia > Bacteroidales > CAMTPD01 > UBA12018. Next base: position 16,331 of record JBOFPV010000142.1, on the reverse strand, counting down.
CCCAACCTATTGATGTGTGTCCTGAAGGATATGATCCGTTAGTAGATAATTCTTGTTGTTGCTCCGGGTTACATGTTGGTTCATTGTAGAAACTAAAAGGGCGAACGCGCATATAGTGGTCCTTTGCATGACGTGTTGCCAAATCACCGGCATCTTCACGCATGTTGATAATGAGTTTATGAATCTCCGGTGTATTTTCTTTACTGATTTCTACACCAAAAGCATCGGAAAATGCCATCGGTACTCCATTGCCGCCTACACGTGCGTCACTTACTGCCTGATCACCTCGCGGTGTATCTCTTTGCATTTTGCCCCATTCATACTGAGCTTCATCGTTAAGGAATAAAATACTGCCGGGAGCAGGTGGCGGTGGCAACAATTCAAGACTGTTAGGAACTTCTGTGATTTCAAGAAAATAAAGATCCGGGTTGGTTCTTCTGTCTTTAATCTTTACATCTTGCGCAAATACGCTAAATGAATACATGGTGCACAATAGTGCTGCAAAAAATGTTTTTGTTTTCATATGTAACTGTTTTTAGATTTAAATGTGCTTTAAAAACAGTGGCAAATGTAGAGCACCGGCCTCTGTCTAATAGTTGCATGTGTTTATTCCGATAAAATTCACACATGCAACTATGCGCAACAATAAACCTCAAACAGTTATCAGTCAATCAGTTTAAGAATGTAATAAACAAACACCATATTCAAGCTGTCTGTTTCAATATAACCTTTTAGAATTTCTTCGTTACTTTTTATCTTGCTATTGATTAATCGGCTTATTACAGGATTTAAGTTTCCATACACACCCAACATGCCCGGAATAAGAGATCTTTTAACCCTTGGGTTTGCAATAAGAAGAGCGAGTACCTTCGCTTGTTGATGATAATAGCTTGATATTTTAAGCACATCGTTTACTACAAACGGGTCTGTCATTTGCAAAACTTTGTAGAACGAAACCGTCAGCTTTTCGAGATTATCGACGTGCTTTTTTGTATACCCGGCAATGTATGATTCGAGATCTTTATCAAATCGTCTATTCACTAAACCATCATTTTCTGCAATGATACGATCGCGAATTGTTGTATAGCTTTCCATACAAGTTTGCATCTGATCAATGATACGAAGAATCTCCATTCTTTTATTTATCTGCTCTAAATCCTTGAGAAGCGCGAGTCGATGAAGCGGATCGGTCTGTTGTTTCGCCTTTTCAATTCGATCTATTAAAATTTGGGAAACGATGTCATTGGTGTTCCGTTTACGAAGAGCTTCCGACATCTGATCAGCATGAGAAAGAATAACACTCAGAGTCTGAGCGGTAAAAAGGGAGTCGTATGCAGTTTCGAGCGACCGATACAACAGCATCATTTCAGACAAAGGTTTGATGTATAACCCCTCGTTCAAAGACTCGAGCATTTGCATCATATCCTTATTTACGCCCTCTATCTCAATTACACCTTGCAGCTTCTTATTCAGTTCTCCGAGCCTACTATCAAGAAACGTGAATTCACTCATCCACTTCTCGTTGATACTGAGTTGATTTTTGATCAATTCAAGATTGTTTGATTTCTGAATATCTGCCGAAACCGCAATCATCAAATCTTTCTCTTTCGTCGCAAATGCTGACATGGATACAATTTGATCATCTAGTTTCTTAAGCAACCTAAAACTCACATCTCTGTTTTTTTGTATAATCTCATCAGTCAGCCTTTTGATCGTAACATGCAATCGCTTACGATTGCGTGAGTTTATATCGATTGCGCCAATCTCTTGTTCTAGCTCTTTGATCTCATTCAATTCTTTCTCATCCGTAAGATTATAATAGCACTTTAGTTCTTCCAAGCATTGACTCAGATGCACAACACGCTTCTGTAGCTGTCGATTGTTTGCTTTCCGCCTCCGGATATGGCGAAATGAATAGATCAGCAGACCTGTAACCAAAAGCGCGACCGCCACAAGAACACTTTTGATATTCAAGAAATTATCAGGTTTGAAAGAAACCCATCGCATTGCATTCTCATTTCCTGAATCAAGCACGAGCACTCCCATATCAGAGCCCAGATATAACTTTTGTCCGCTCACAAAGGATGCTGCCGGATTAAAACGTATATCTGTATAATAATTACCCATATCGTGTAACATTCCGACAGAGTCTATAACGAGTTTGCGAATCCCCGACTCGGACAAGGTATAAAACAGCGTATCATTCACATAAAGCAGTTTATTACATCCCCGGGCAAGAATACTGTCTTTTGATCTATAAGAAAGAATATCGTGATTGGTTAACGAAATAAGCTGCGGTGGATAACTGCCCGTTACAATCAAATCCTTCACTGCTGTATGCTGTTTCGTATCAGATATTGAGGTGAAAACAGAATCTGCCGAACTGTAAAAGATACCATTATTTAATGTTGAAAGATAAAGAAGTTTGGAGTGAGGAGGAAAGAAAAATGATGTAACATACCGATTTGAGAATGACGGTAATTCACGAACCTCTCCCGACTTTAAATTAAGCAACAATAAACCATCCTGAACTCCAAGATACATCTCCGCAATATCATCTCTATTTTTCAGACAAGCAGAAGTTATTTTATGTCTCGACTGATAGATCATTCGCGTGCCATGCGTAATCAGGTTTTTAAGCGGAGAACCGGAGATTGCAACCTCTTTTACCTCCTGCTCGGTATTATAATAGTAGATTTTATCACGGCTTGCACACATCCATACAATCTGTTCTTCTTTGGGAAATGAAAAGACGGGACAAGCTAGCTCATCATTCTTTTGCAGGTAAAGTATATTATCGGATGAAAGGTAGTACTTCTTATTATCATCTTCGCAGGCGATCTTAACCAGACCATTTCCATTAAAGATTCCCGAATGCACAGGTATACGCCAAAGCGTATCTTCCATCAGAAGCAACAAAAAATCACTTCCTGCTTCCGGTATTATTATATTACGACACTTATCTGAAATCTTCTTACGAAGAGGAATCATCTTAAACTCTCTGAGATTCTTGCTCAAAAGCATATTATCCCGGTCTATAAAATAATGTATCTGATTGGCCTGATAATAGACCTTAGGACTAAACTGGAGTAATACCGAATCTATCGGAGTTCCATCCGGCTTACATCGAATTAGTTTGTTCTCTTTAAGAATGCATAATGTATCGTTATTAAAAGATACATGCGATATGTTTATGTCATTATATACCAGTTTCGTTTTTCCATTTAACAGATCCACCATGATTGCGCCATGATCTGTTGAAGCCCACAGGATTGAGTCATTACAGACACACAGGTTCTTGACCGGAAAAGAATTGTTGTATTTATCACTGAGCTGATTTCTATCAGGATAAACAAGCTTCATGGAGTCACTTTCGCTTTTAACGGACACACTGTATAAGCCCTGTGTTGTGGCTGTAAAAATAGTATCTCTGAATTTTAATATATCATAGGGGGAATAGTGGTTTTCTTTTACCGGTATTTTATAGGTGACAAGTTTATTTAATTCACCGGCTCTGCTCATACTCCACTTCTGTAGTCCGGAGTTACGAATTCCGATCCACAGTAACGAGCTGCCATCTTTATCTTCCGACGATACTACTTTATATACGCGTTCAGAACCAACATCAAAGGGTTCTAAGCTACATCCCTGCACACGCCAGATTCTTCCCGTCTCACTTCCTACCCATGAAACGCCTCCGTTGCCGGAAGAAATAGAAGTAACTTTCTCATCAAAATAATGTTCTGTTTCGCCAAGTGTATCAACACTCTTTTTATCTTCACAGCCCATCAATATAAATACAAAAGAAAGCAAAAACACGACTTGCAGCGCTTTCCGTATGTCTTTAATCATACATAAAATCATTTTAAGGTTAGGTTGCTATTCCAACCATTCGGAATGGTTAAAGGCTTTAAATTACAGCTAAGTTTATACTTGACAAAAAAGGAATATAAATTAATGATTTATTGCGCTATATAAGTATCTTTTAAAACATCCCCTTTAACATAAATATCTTAAACACTCCTATAAATAAGTATCTCTCACATTGATTTTACTTACATTCAAATCAAGATGAGAGATTTACATTACAATCTGATAAATTATCTTCTCAAATATAAATGCTCCAGAAAGGTTAAAATATTTCACCTCGTATTGAGCCCTATTTTACATAATTCGCGTCGAATGATTACTTTGTAATTGTTATGGTTCCTCGCTCTACTTGTTTACCATTCAAAAACCATTGCTCCTTCACATCCGGATTTCCTTTTTTATCCCATCTAAAATCTCTATTAAAGCTAATTACATCCGATGAGCCATCTTCATATACCAATGTTATTGCCTCATCTTTATAACTCTTACTTCCTTCCAGTTCACCAAACTTCAATAGATAAGGACCTTCATTTTGACTCTTTGATCGTATTAATCCATAAAAGCGAGGCATGTATGCTTTTGTTGTGCCGTGATCTTCTTCTTTACACGGATAATCATTATCCTTATAGATCGCTTTGATTGTGGTATAATCTAAACTGTTTGGAGTGGCCGGATTTAAAAGATCGTTTCCGTTGTGATCCACAATCTGAACAGTGTATACCACTGGGTAGATGTCCCAAATTCGATCATCTCCATTGTCATTATCACATCCGGAGAACAGAATCAATGTAAACATTGATAATACATACAGTAGTTTTGTTTTCATGCTTATTAAATTTAAAATATGTGTGTGTTTTTATTATTTGTAAAGTTAGCTAAATTTTATCGATAGGCTTGCGACGTTTGTCGGCAAGTTGCTTGTAAAAAGTCGGAGTCAGCCCCGTAACCTTCTTAAACTGACTGCTTAGGTGAGCCGTACTTGAATAGTTGAGCCGATGCGCAATCTCACTCAACGAAAGATCATCGTACACCAAAAGCTCCTTGACGCGCTCGATCTTTTGGGCGATATAATACTTCTCAATCGTAGTTCCTTCCGCTTCGGAAAAAAGCGACGTCAGATAAGGATAATCCAGATGTAGCTGAGCGGCCAAATAGTCTGAAAGATTCACCTTCAGCACTCCTTCCTGGCGATATACCAGGTCGCGAATGTAGTTCTTGATCTGCTCGATCAACTTCGACCTACGGTTGTCTATCACCTCAAAACCCACTGCTTCGAGTTGGGTTGTTAGTTGTTTTACCTGCTCTGCCGTAAGCGTATCCGGAACTTCCACCTCGCCCAAGACCACATGTGCAACCTCTATAGATAGTCGTGCAAAGACATCTCGCACGACCATCACACAGCGATCACAAACCATATTCTTAATGTATATTGTTTGCATAGTTCTCTTTTTGCTTATTTCGCTATTTTGTTTCGTATGCGCAAACTGTTGGTTACCACACTCACACTACTAAGTGCCATTGCCGCACCCGCAATCATGGGCGAAAGCATCATCCCAAACAGCGGATAAAGGATACCTGCCGCAACGGGCACTCCAATCAGATTGTAAATAAATGCCCAAAACAGATTTTGGTGAATGGCACGTACCGTAAAACGGGATATTGTAATGGCTTCCTCAATTTTGCGCAAGTCTGACGATACAATCGTGATACCCGCCACATCCATTGCCACATCACTTCCGGTACCCATCGCAATACTCAGATCGGCTTGTGCCAATGCCGCACTATCGTTGATCCCGTCGCCCACCATGGCTACCGTATGTCCTTGTGCTTGCAAGGCTTTGACAAATTCCGACTTATCTGCCGGCAGCACGGATGCTTTAAACTGAGTAATTCCCACCTTCGATGCTATGTGTGCCGCGGTTTTCTGATTATCGCCAGTAAGCATATACACCTCGATGCCACGTGCGTGAAGTGATCGAATTGCTTCTTCCGAACTAGCTTTGACTGCGTCTGAAATCGTATACGAGGCCAATAGCTCATTTTCTTTACCGAAAACCACAACACTACCGATCTCAAAAGCAGCATGATCTACTTGCACACCATATTGCTCGGCAAAAGCAGGACTTCCGGCAAAATAAAGTGTTCCGTCATAGTTGGCTCGTACGCCAAAACCTGCAACATTTTCATAGTCCTCGAGTGCTACCACTTCGTGATGTGACAGATTCTTGACAATCACTTGCGCAATGGGATGCGTAGAGCGAATCTCCAACGCATGCAAGATGCGTTTAAAGATCGGGTCTTCTGTATACCAAGTTGCCTTTTCTACAGTAGGATGCCCCTCGGTGATGGTCCCTGTTTTATCCAACACCACCGCGTCTACCTTTTTAGCAACCTCCAAACTTTCGGCATCTTTGATCAAAACACCTCGTTGTGCTCCGGCTCCTACGCCTACCATAATGGCTGTAGGGGTAGCGAGTCCTAACGCACACGGACAAGCAATAATGAGTACCGTAACAAACGCCAGCATACCATGAGTGAAACCTCCCGACGGATCAAAAATCATCCATGCTGCAAAGGATAGTATGGCCAAACCTATAATGACAGGCACAAATACCGAAGCGATCTTATCGACCAACCTCTGCACCGGTGCCTTGCTGTTTTGTGCTTGCTCGACCATGGCAATGATGTGCGACAACACCGTTTCACTCCCCACTTTGGTGGCTTTGAATCGAAAACTACCATCTTTGTTGATCGTTCCCGCATACACTTTGCTTCCGGTTTCTTTGAGCACCGGCATTGATTCGCCACTCAACATGCTTTCGTCTACGTACGAACTGCCGTCGAGTACTTCACCATCTACCGCAATTTTCTCACCCGGACGCACCACAAGGGTATTGCCCATGTGTACAAACTCTATGGCGACCTCTTTTTGTTGTCCGTCTACCTCTACCAGCGCATGCTTTGCCTGTAAACCGATCAAGCTTTTGATAGCCGAAGCCGTACTGTTCTTGGCTCTAGCCTCGAGCAAACGACCAATCAGAATAAAGGCGACAATCATTCCGGCTGCCTCAAAATAGAGATGCGGTTCGATACCGCGCGACAACCAGAACTGCGGAAACAGCAAATTGGCAAGGGAAAACAGATAGGCAACTGACGTACTCAAGGCCACGAGTGTATCCATGGTTACGGTACGACTTTTGAGCTGTGTATAGGTGCGCACGAAGAAACCGCGCCCAAAGTAAAAGACCACCACGGCAGCCAACAAAGCCGATACTACGCCACCCCATTGTGCCGACATCAGAAACATGCCGATTACAAACAACGGAATCGAGAGTATTGCTGCCCAGATGGTTTCACGCTTCAATTGTTGATACGCGGCTTGCTTCTTTTGCTCCATGATTTCCTGATTCACCTCTCCGATAATCAGTTTATAGCCTGCTTTGCTTACGGCTTCGGCAAGCTGCTCTGGCGAAATTTGGTCCGCGTTGTATTCGATCGTCACATTAGAAGACGGAAGATTGACAGCTGCATCGAGCACGCCCTCTTTTTCTTCCAATGCCTTTTGTGCCCTTGCCGCACAAGAAGCACAATGCAATCCCTCGATGGGGAAGATATATTTTTCTGTTTTCATACCCGGATGATTCTTTTCTATAACATTTGATACCGCAAAGATCGTGTAAGCATCACCCCAATGTGTTACACAATTTTCAGTTTGTGTTATATGATAATAAACAATCTGCACGAACTATTTCCTTACCATTCGTCTTGAGTATGTCTTTTTTCGTTTTAAAGCAAAAGGGCTAACGTTCTTCTTCTTTTTGTTTATATTTGTTTTTATTAAATCCCGAGAGAATGGACTCATTTGTTGCTTATACCATCCGTAAACTTCCGCTTGTAAGCTTTATCAGTGCATTGTTTATTATCTACCCCAACATTGTATGCATACCTTGGGAGTGGCAGATGCTACCCGGCACCACTGAAGCCATTGTATATACCCTCTTCTTTTGCTTCCGATTTGCTTACTTGTGGGCACTCTTCTATTGCCTGATTCGCTACAACCTGGGCAAAGCCTCTTTGCTAAATCTCAAAAAGCGATTTATGCACAACTTTGCCATCTCGATGGGTGCTTACCTGATCTACCTTGTTTTTTATTGGTTTGCCAAGTCGTATGGTGCGCACGACTGCTTCGGCAGCATTCTGATCTTTCAGTTTTTTGTAGTCTGTGCCATTTGTACGCTCATCGGTCAGTTGGCACTGCTCTATACCGCACAACAGGAGAAGGAGCTTGAAATCGAGCGACTCAAAACCGAAAACCTGCAAAGTCGCTGCAACGCGCTGATGAATCAAATCAATCCGCATTTCTTCTTTAATTCGCTCAGTGGCATATCTTCGCTGATCCGCAAAAAGGACGACACGAAGACACTCGACTATGTAGACAAGCTTTCCGACATTTTCCGCTACATCTTGCAAAGCGACCGCAAAGGACTGGTTCCGCTGCGCGAGGAGCTCGACTTTATCGAGGCTTTCCGGTATGTAATGGAGGTGCGTTTTGCAAATAAACTAACTTTCGATATTCAAGTCAGCGATCGGGATAAAGATCAATATACCCTTCCGGCACTTTCGCTGCTTCCGTTGGTAGACAACATCGTGGTGCACAACATCATCGACATTGATCACAAGATGGTGATTTCTATTTCGCTGAATGAAAAGGGCGAGTTGGTTGTTTCGAATCCGGTGTATCCCAAAACTTGCAAACCAAAGACCAACGGAACCGGACTTAAAAACATTGAGAATCGATTTATATTGCTAACAAACAGAAAAATAAAGGTAGAACATGACGAATACAGCTTCAAGGTCTACCTTCCTTTACGATAGAGCCATGAAAGTATTGATAGTAGAAGACGAAACCTCTGCTTATGAGAATCTGAAAGATATTCTTCATGAGATTGATCCCTCCATCGGGGTGGTTGCCAACACCGAAAGTGTGGCACGCACGGTAGAGTGGTTGCGCACGAATCCGTTGCCCGACCTCATCTTTATGGACATTCATTTGTCTGACGACTCGGCATTCGCGATTTTTAATCAGATCGAGGTAAACACGCCGATCATTTTTACAACAGCCTACGACCAATATGCCATTGAGGCTTTTCAGGTAAACAGCATCAACTACTTGATGAAACCGATCAAAACGTCGCAGGTAAAGCAGGCGCTGGAGAAGTTTGAGAAACTCAGCAAAGCCAGTTTGATGCAGTACATCGCGCAAATGCCTGTGCTCGCGCCCGCTGTAAAGTACAAAGACAAAGTGCTGATTCCGCACAAAGACAAGCTGGTACCTGTAACACTTACCGATGTTTCGTTCTTTTATACGGCTGATAAAAGTACGGCTGTCTACTTAAATACCGGCAACTCGCTGCCTTATGCCAAAACTCTGGAACAAATCATGGTTATGCTCAATCCGCAGGATTTCTTCCGAGCCAACAAGCAATACATCATCAACCGTGAAAGCGTAACCGATATCACGATCTGGTTCGACAGCAGATTGCTCATTACGCTGAACACACCCGTTCCGGAGCGGATTTATGTAAGCAAGAACAAGGCGGCCGAGTTCAAGGCCTGGATGATAAACGATTATTAAAACCTCTTCTAATTCATAACACGTATGCTTCGAAAATTACGACTCACAATGGCAGCCTTGAGCTTTACGCTCATCACCCTGCTTTTTCTTGATTTCTCCGGCACACTACATGCATGGATGGGCTGGCTGGCCAAGATTCAATTTGTCCCGGCTATCCTTGCTCTCAATGTAGGCGTTGTGCTTTTTCTAGTCTTACTCACCTTGATACTGGGGCGTGTGTACTGCTCCGTAATTTGTCCGCTGGGGATCTTTCAAGATCTATTTGCCCGTGCCGGACGTATCGGCAAAAAGCTTCCCTACTCCTACTCACCGGCAAAAAAATGGCTTCGCTACGGCTTTCTGGCTCTGTTTATAGTAGCAATTGCTGCGGGAATTAGTGTGATTGTCGCGCTGCTCGATCCCTATGCCGCTTACGGACGCATTGCCAACAACTTCTTTCTGCCCGTGTGGCAATGGGGAAACAACCTGCTTGCTTTTGCAGCCGAACGGGCCAACAGTTATGCGTTCTACAACGTAGATGTGTGGGTGAAAAGTATTCCGACATTGGTGGTTGCAGCCGTTACGCTAGTGGTTGTGGTGGTGCTTGCCTGGAAAAACGGTCGCACCTATTGCAACACCATTTGTCCGGTGGGGACTTTGCTTGGAGTGCTTTCGCGTTACTCGGCTTTCAAAATCATGATCGATGAATCGTCGTGCAACAGTTGTGGCTTGTGTGCCCGCCATTGCAAAGCGGCTTGTATCGATTCGAAAACGCACGCGATCGACTATACCCGTTGCGTGGCTTGTATGAACTGCATTGGCAAATGCAAAAAGGAAGCCCTCTCGTTCCGATATGCGTATGCACGCAAACAAGCGGCTCCGCAACAAGAGACTTCAAATGCCTGCTCGGCAAATTCGGCACAAGAGATGCGTCGCGGATTTCTATCGGCAGCTACGTTGCTGGTGGCTACTTCGCTCAAATCGCAAATCATAGAGAAAGCAACCGATATCAAGATGGATGGCGGACTTGCGGATATCATCGACAAGCAGGCTCCTAAACGCCAAACGCCGCTTACCCCTCCGGGTTCGCTCAATGCACGCAACATGAAAAACAGTTGTACGGCGTGTCAACTCTGTATCACCGCTTGTCCCAACGGTGTGTTGCGCCCTTCGTCGCAACTAGAGACGTTTATGCAGCCGCAGATGTCGTACGAGAAAGGCTATTGTCGCCCCGAATGTACGATCTGTTCTGAGGTTTGTCCGGCCGGAGCAATCACCAAGATTGGCAAAGACGACAAGTCGGCCATCCAGATCGGTCATGCAGTGTGGCACAAAGAAACCTGCATCCCCATTGCCGACAACCAACCGTGTGGCAATTGCGAACGCCATTGTCCGACCGATGCCATCGTGATGATTCCGTCTGATGCAAGCGACCCCAAGTCGCTGAAAGTTCCGGCTGTAAATACCGAACGTTGCATCGGCTGCGGAGCATGCGAACACCTGTGTCCGTCGCGCCCGGTTAGTGCGATCTACGTAGAGGGGCACGAACTTCATAAAACCATTTAACACGACTTCCTATGCATAAAGATATAGCTATGAATCGCCGTGGGTTCCTCAAGATTGTAGGCATCAGCACGGCTTCGACTACCGCGGTACTTACGGGCTGCTCCTCGTCTGCTTCGGGCGAACAAGGTGGAGACTCTTCCGTTCCGAAAGGTAAAATGAGTTACAGAAAGTTGCCTTCTATCGACGATACGGTTTCGTTGTTGGGCTACGGCTGCATGCGCTGGCCTACACTTCCCTCTCCTGCGGGCGACGGAAATGTGATTGATCAGGATGCGGTAAACCGTCTTGTCGATTATGCCATCGAGCATGGCGTGAATTATTTCGACACGTCGCCGGTGTACATTCAAGGGTGGTCTGAAAAAACTACGGGGAATGCCTTGAAGCGTCATCCGCGTGATAAGTTTTTTGTCGCCACGAAGATGTCGAACTTCTCAAATAATGATTTCGACTTCGGGGTAAAGATGTACCACAATTCGTTTAAGGATTTGCAGGTAGATTACATTGATTATTACCTGCTGCACGTAGTAGGATCGGAAGGCGAACGAAGCATGCAAAAGCGTTTTATCGACAATGGTATTCTCGACTTCTTGCTCAAAGAACGCGAAGCGGGACGCATCCGCCACTTGGGATGGTCGTTTCACGGCACACAGGCAGAGTTTGACAAGGCGCTGGCCATGCACGACGATGTACATTGGGACTTTATTCAGATTCAGCTCAACTATTCGGACTGGAAGTATGCCAAAGGGGCGAACGTAAATGCCGATTACTTGTACAGTGAGATCTCCAAGAAAGATATTCCGGTGGTTGTAATGGAGCCGCTGCTGGGTGGACGCTTATCAAACATTCCGCAGTACATTTTCACCCGATTGAAAGAGCGGAATCCTAACGGAAGTGTTGCCTCATGGGCATTCCGATTTGCCGGTAGTCCGCCCAAAGTGCTTACCGTACTGAGCGGAATGACTTACCTCGAGCATTTGCAAGACAACATAAAAACGTATTCGCCTCTGCAAACTCTGACGGAAGAAGAGAATGTGTTTCTCGACGAAACGGCGCAAATGATGCTACAGTATCCTACCATTCCGTGCAACGACTGCAAGTATTGTATGCCTTGCCCTTATGGGATCGACATCCCGGGTGTGTTGCTGCATTTCAACAAGTGCATTAACGAAGGTAACATGCCAAAGAGTAGTAAGGACGAGAACTATGCCAAGGCGCGTCGTGCTTTTCTCGTAGGATATGACCGTAGCGTGCCGAAACTGAGACAGGCCAACCACTGTACAGGGTGCGATCAGTGCTCGGAACACTGTCCGCAGCGCATCAACATCCCGAAAGATTTGCATCGTATCGATGCTTTTGTAGAACAACTTAAACAAGAAACCCTCGAATGAACCAGTTGATCAGTTTGCTGCACGAAGGCAACTATTCGTGCGTGATACAAAACGGCACCGACGTGCGCACATTTACCCGCAGGGGTGTGATTGATGTGTATGAGTTGCTGCATCACGATGCTGCCTTTTTGCGCGGTGCATCACTGGCAGATAAAGTGATTGGCAAAGGGGCGGCGGCCTTGATGATACAAGGCGGCGTGGCAAAAGTATATGCGGGAGTGATCAGTAAGTCGGCACTCGCGCTGTTTCAAGCACACAACGTGCATGTGGATTACAAGCAATGTGTAGACGGGATCCAAAACAGAGACCAAACGGGTGGTTGCCCATTGGAGCAGATTTGCACGGCCTCCGACTCAGTGCCCGAACTAATGCCGCTCATCTCCGACTTTATCAACACAATGCGCCAACGCTGCAATCCGGCATAAACGCACGTTGCGATTCAGCTTCGAGATTTGATTAATTCATCAACCTTTAAAGACATTCAAAATGGAAACATCCGTAAAACTTTACTCGCTTCAATATACGCAGGCAAAGACCTATTTGTTTGCCACACTATTCGTTATTGGCAACATTGTGCTGCCTCAACTGGCACACACCGTTCCGCAAGGTGGATTTATCTTTCTGCCTATTTACTTCTTCACGCTGATTGCGGCATACAAATATGGTTGGCAAGCCGGACTGCTTACAGCCATACTGTCTCCGGTCGTAAATCACTTGCTGTTTGGCATGCCGCCAATGGCCGTACTTCCGGCCATCCTTACCAAGTCGGTATTTCTAGCTTGCAGTGCAGCCTTTGCCGCACACTACTTCAAGCGCATCTCCATCCCGATCTTGCTACTGGTAGTGCTCACGTATCAAGTATTCGGCACGTTGGTAGAATGGGCAATGATAGGGGACTTCTTCAAAGCCGTGCAAGACTTCCGCATCGGTATCCCCGGCATGCTAATCCAAATCCTTGGCGGTTATTGCCTGATCAACTACCTTTTGAAGCGATAACTCCCGCGTAGGTTGTCACTCCTTATATTGTGGCAACTTATTGTACAAATCGATCAAAAGGCTATTCCTCAGGCCTTTTATCAGTTATTGGTGATCTGCCTCTAAATACGGCCTATATTTCGCTGGTTGACAATATTTCCTACCACGCCAAGGGCTTACACTTTGCTGCTAAAATGGGTTGATGTATGACGCTTCGGGAAATTGCTTACTATCTTTTTAATGGGGACCATCAAAAAGATGGTAGTATTGTTGCAATGCAAACAGTTTGTATTTTCTCAACTCGCTCACAGTGCTCTGAATGCAGCAGTTATAGGGTTGTAGCTGGGTCGCTATAGCCTCATCGAAACAACGGAGCAGATTCTTCATGAAGAGTAAAGAAAGTATTCGTAAAGAGTTTCGAAACTTCCCGTGAAGAGTATGGGAACTCTTCGTAATAACAAAAAAGATTCTTTGTGAAGACTTTTTACACTCTCCTCGAAAAGGTAGCAACGTTTGCCCAAACGCCGGGCCCCTTTTTGCAAGAAGCATGCATGCTTTTTTCAAGAACTAAACTTACTTTTCCGAAGAAGTAAGCTTGGTTTTTGGGAAAAGCATGCTTCGTTTTTATCGACAACCCGCTTACTACACTGAAAATATCTGTTTTCTAAACTCACAAAATCAACCGATTTCTCTAATCTAGATCAAAAACTAGCCTCAAAAACGAAGAATATTCCCTCTAAAGACAAAATAGTATTTAAAAAAAAAGCACTCTTAATGTAATTTCTGCCTCAACAACACTCAACAACACAAACACATTAACACTCAATATAGTACCCCACACAACCAGCTATAAACCTAGGCGTATACACGGTATCCATACGTGCTATAAAGAACATTGAATTTACATTTTTGTAAAAAAACTTCGCACAACTATTGTTTATTCAAAATATATAACTACCTTTGCAACGCAATCGAGAGAAAACGAGTGCAGAACTAACAAGTTCTTTTGGAGAGGTGGCAGAGTGGTCGATTGCGGCGGTCTTGAAAACCGTTGTACTGCGAGGTACCGGGGGTTCGAATCCCTCCCTCTCCGCTGAAAAGGTTTAGAAACAATGTTTCTAAACCTTTTTTTATTTCATTACGTCATACACACCAATACCCTCTTTGGGATCAGCGGGATCAGCAGATAAATACGGTTGGTAGAGTCTTTGCAACCGCGGTAAAATTTACGGCGGTAAAAAAGTGAGGTTTCTGACAACTTTTTACGATCTATATATCCTAAGAGCCATACCAGACATAGTCCGATACTAGTACCTATGGCAGATATAAAAAAAGATCCGGGAATTATAAATAAAACCCGGATCTCCTTAAATAGTTCTTTTGCTGTTACAGCAATTCTTCCAATTGCTTCTTAAGCTTTGGATCGGATGGTCGTTTTGCGTATGCATCAACGATTTTTCCTTCTTTATCTACGATCACGATACGAGGCACTCCGCGTACGAGATAGTTTTTGCATTCTTGCGACGTAAACCCGCCAGGCAAATTCACATTGAGTGTCTCATTGCCTTTTGTTGCGATAAACTTACGCCAGCCTTCCATTAAAGCATCACCTGAATCAAGCGACAAGGATATACATACAACATCTTTATCTGCCAGTTCTTTTGCCATTTGAGCCAAATAAGGCATCTCTGCTTTACATGGAGCACAACCCATAAACCAGAAGTCGATCAATACCACTTTTCCTTTGTAATCGGATAGTTTATAGGATTTTCCTTGAAGGTCTACCATGGTTAGATCCGGAGCCGGAACACCACGACGTACAGCCGCATTGAGATCTCTCAGTTTTGCGTAACGCTCATTCAAAACCGCAAGCTTTTGTTTCTCGCCGTCCTTTGTTATAAACTTTTCGCTTTGTGCCACAAACAACGGAAAGTCATCTGAATAACCTTTATCGAGTGTATGACTCAACAAAGCAAGCAAGAATGCTGAGCGAACGTCTGCATTTTGAATTCGTTTCGCATATTCGGTGAAATAACCTGATGTAGATAATGGAATGATACCCTCACGCTCCATTTGCTCAAAAGCGGTCAACATGGTTTGCCACCATTTCCCAACAAAGACAATATTCGGATCGTCAAATTTCAAGTCTTTGAGCTCAGTATAATAGTTAGGAGCCAATACCGGATCTTCTCCTCTAAATATACGTGCGTTTACCGGACCTTCGAGACGTTGGTACAAGTCTGTAAATTCAACCAAAGCTTTTTGTTTCTCCTTGAAATCAGCAGAAAGCGGTGCAGCCTGTGCAGCCGCGATTAATCGAGCAACCTCATTGCGGCGAGCATCCATCCATCCTTCAGAAAAAGTAGCAGGTTCATTTTCCGCATATCCAATATAATGGTTTTCTTTCATGAACTGATTTTCGGCAGCATTGTCTCCCTCGAAAACAAAACCATTTTCAGTTTCTCTGATCACCACTTCATCACCTTCACTCACGTACAACGAATGGTAGCGAGAGTCTTTATCTGCATATATATAAAAGCCTAAATCGGCTTTATCTATTTCTAGAATATATTCTTTATTTGCATTCGGCTCAATTCGTACAAACTTAGATTCTCCATCTTTTTTGAACATAGCCTTTGCTTCGTTGCCACCTTTCTTTATAATCTTGGCAACCGTTTGGCCCATCACCGATCCTCCACAAGAGAAAACGAGCAATGATACTGCTACGCAGCGATTTAATTTCATAATCGATTTTATTTACTGTTTTGAATTAGATTCGGATTACTCTCTAATGCCTCTATAGAGAACGGTATCACATACAAATGTGAATCGGGAGAAAGTGTGCGCTCTTCTCCATCTACAACTTTTGTGAGTGTACGGCGATACTCCGGAATCACTGTATAACGCTTCATATCAAA
>JBOFPV010000141.1:0-6095 GCA_051660585.1 Tannerellaceae bacterium | reverse complement strand
TGTTTTTGTTTGTATTTGGCGGAGGCTTCAAAACCGGAAACAGAGCTGCACAGGAATATATTCCTTTTTTCGAGTATTTAGCAAAACAAGGTTTTGTGGTAGCATCCATTGATTATCGTACGATATTGAATCAAGCATTGGCAAAAGAAGAGCCAACGGCAGCAGGCTTTGCGACTGCGCTTCAACGATCAATCGGAACAGCTGTTGCGGATTTATTTGATGCAACACACTATATTTTAAGTAAGGCCGATGACTGGCAAATCGATTCTACACAAATCATAGCTGGCGGATCAAGTGCCGGAGCCATAACCGTATTGCAGGCAGAGTATGAAATCTGTAACTCGAAAACAGAGATTCAAAGTCTTCCTTACCACTTCAACTATGCAGGAATTGTAGCTTATGCCGGTGCGGTACAAGATATCGCATTTCCTATCTGGCAGAAAAAGCCTTGCCCGATATTGCTGTTTCATGGCGATGCCGATCGTGTCGTTCCTTTCGACCGTGTTGTGATACCAAGCATCGGGGGACTTTGGGGGACACATGCCGTAGCGCAAAGTTTAGATCAAGCAGCAACTCCTTACTTTTTTTATACCATCGCCAATGCCGGTCATGAGATTGCTTCCGTTCCGCTTCAAACACACCAGCAAGAGTTTCTCGACTTTTACGAACGGTTGATTGTGAACAATGAAAAGCGCACCATTCGTATCCAAGAATTTGTGCCCGGAGAGCAACCTGTAAACAAATCATTTAGCCTTGAGGATTTTATAAAGACCAATCAATAAATTAAAGGTGAATCTACAATTTATACGTATATCCTACGCCGATCGCATTCTTATAATTCACAGGATCCGGCGCTTCGAAAATATGATATCTGTAGTATAGCTGGAATGCAGAGTGTTTATTCAATGCATAGTCGAAGCCGCACGAAAGGCGTATCCTGTCTAGGCTGAAATGCTTTCCTTTCAACGTATTGTTGAAGGTCTCCGCATACACAAATGGTGACACGTCTAGGTTGTTTATGTTGTATGCAACCGTAAGCATACTTCGAAAGAAGTTGCTCGGGGTCTGGCTGTTTTCCTTAAACGTACTTTGAAAGCGTTCGCGCACAGAGAAGCGGAAAGCTCCTATTTTCTTCGTTGCGGTTGCGTAAAATAAATAGCGATGTCGCTTTTCTCCTCCTTTGTCGAGCTTATCAATAAACATATAAGCCGTACCAATGGTCAGAAACTTCAATGGCTTATAGCGAATCTCCGCAGTGGTAAAACTCCACTCTACTCCGCCAAAGTCTTGCTGCATACGTAAGTCTTCTTCGACCAAAAATGAAAACCGTTGATAAATGGGACCGCTGAATCCGACTTTCCATGCCGTATTGATACCGTCGCGGGCATACAATTGAGAGGGATTTAACAAATTGATAAAGAATAAAAGTGCTAGCAAGTTAAGTTTTAAGTGTTTCATGAAATCGATTTTATATGCTCATTTGTCGTTTCGAATACAAGTTATTTATAGGCAAAACGTTTTCGTCGAAGACGCGAAACAGTCTTCATTGAAAACGAAAATGCGTCTTCGACGAAAACAGAAAACAGTTTTCAATGAAGACGAAATCCTCCCAAAAGGAGGATGCCTACATGTATTTGAGTATACAAAAGTAACAACCTAAAACAAAAGGCCGGTAAAAGAAACGAGAACTTTTACCGGCCTTTCTAAAAGAAGTCCCTATAATGTCGAGATTTTATTCAGCTTTGAGGGTGTTAACGGGATTTATTCGCGCAGCGTTGTAACACAATGCTATAATTGAAAGCGATGTAATTGTTGCAATCAAAAGGATTGCGATTACGAACCAAAGCGGATTTACATACACCTGATACGGATACTGCTCGAGCCAGTTTGAGATAAAGAAATAAGCAACCGGCACAGCGATAACAGATGCAATCGCAATTTGAATAAAGAAGCCATGTTGCAACCTCCAGATAATATCTTTGATAGATGATCCGTTTATACGACGAATGGCAATCTCTTTGAGCTTGAATCGGATATTAAAGAATACCAGTCCGTACACGCCCAATAGCGAAATGAAGATCGAGATAAAGCTAAGCAATAGAATAATCTTTGATAGATTCGCCTCTTTGGGATACATTCTGTTCATCGTTTCATCCAGAAACTGAATCTCCGGCTCCTCCTTAGTAAACTTCTGCACCGTACTACGAATATAATCGAGCGTAGCAGGCAAGTCTTGTGAGTTTACTTTCAGGAACATATATCCAAAGCGGCTTTGGTCATCGCTGCACACCAACGCCAATGGTTCAATAGAGGTTTTAAATCCGTTGAAGTTAAAGTCTTTTGCTACACCTATGATTTCGCAATCCTGACGGAAGGCTCTAATCTTTTTGGTTAGAGGGTTTTCCATTTGATAGTTGTTGGCAAATGTTTCATTCACAACGCATACGCCTTCTTTGGGGGTGTTAAAACCTTTCATCGTTTCTCCCAGTTTTAGTTCGATACCAAAGAACTCCAGGAAATTGTGTGATACCGGCCATGACTTTACTTGTATCTGAATATCTTCGAAATCTCTTCCCCATCCCATATACACACCACCCGGAATAAATTGAGCGAAAGCTTCATCCGTTATATTGGGGTTCTTTAGCAATTCATCTATCATAGGTATTGGTTGATTGTAATAAATCTGAGTAGTCGTGTCACTATGAAAATAATTAAAATAAACTACGTGTTCGGGATTTATTCCCCACGATTTGTTTTGCATGTATCTATGCTGTGAGTCTATCAATACTCCAATAATCAATACGGTTATTGATATGGCAAACTGAGCAGTAAGCAATATTCTGCGAATCAATATACCATGAGACGACAGTGCAAAAGAACCTTTAAGCACCGTTGCAAGCGGGAAGGATGTGGCATAATAAGCAGGATACAATCCGGTCAGAATGCTGAAAACGATCAATCCGCAGCCGATTGCGGTAATTAGTTTTATATTATAGCTGATATCGAACGATGCGTCGAACAAGCGTATTAAATCTGTTTTTCCAAAAGCATATAAGAAACAAAGACTGATCGCAAACGAAACAATTACAAAGAATACCGATTCAAAGATGATGCTGGTTTGCTGTGCATGTTTACTTAATCCGAGAACTCGTTGCGTGTTGAACATGCGCATGCGGGCCGGAGTTAGCGCAATTGCCAGATTAAGCAAGTTGGCAAGTGCGATCAACAACACTAAAATACCCACAGACAGCAGTGTAAGTGTTGTTGTAGGGTTACCAAGTCTGATTTCAGGAAGAGGAGATAAGTAAATATCTTTTACGTTATCCATACCGACAATAATGCGCTCTCCTTGATAAATAAGCGAAGAGTCGATAGGCATTCCTTCACCGTTAAGCTTAGAGTTGACGAGATCTTTTGCTTTCGGATCAATAGAGATAAAAGCTTTATAGTTCCACTGAGACCAACTATTGTCTAAGGTTTCTGTTAGGCATATAGCTTCACAATGCGCACTGTTGTTACGCGGAATGTCTTCAATTACAGCATTAACCTGATATGCATTTTTATTGAGAGATTTCCCAATACAGTCTATAGTCCCGAATAGTTTTATAGCACTTGACTTAGTCAATAGCAGAGTCTCTTTACGTTGAGCTATATTAGTTGTATCTCCTGTTATGATTGTCGGATTGATGATTGGAAGTAACGAGTTTGTACCCCACAAACAGCTAAGATTAATTTTATTCGCTTCATTCATATTATCATCATCCGAAAATATTTGATTGGACACCATTGCCATACCAATATGTTCTACTTCAGGAATATTAGCAGTCAACTTTTTATAGATTGGACATGATGCAAAATGTGAATATGTTTTTGTTACCGGACTATGTATCCGCAGCTGGAATACCTTATCACTGTTGGGTATAGACGAGTTATACCCATAGTCGTAATTGACCTGAATGCTAACAATCAGAATAACTGTAAATGCCAGTGACAATCCGAGGATGTTTAGCAGCGCTACAACCTTATGCTTTTTCAATAGGTGGTAGAAGTTTAAAAGAATTCGTTTCATGATATATGGGTTTTATTTTATTCGCTTTTGAGTGCATTGATAGGATTCTCATGGGTAAAGGAGTGGAGTTTGTACAGCAACGTTGCAATAACGAAGCACACTACCACCATGCTACAGCTTGCAAAAAGATACCATGAAAGGGCGATCTTTTCACTAAACTGCTCGAGCCACAATGCGGCAAGGTAATAACTGGCAATGGAACCAATCACAACAGACGGTAACGCAAACTTAAGCATGTCAACCACAAAGATGCGTTGCACATCGAGAAGTTCGCCTCCGTTTACTTTGCGAATGGCAACTTCTTTGCGTCGTCTGTTCATTTCGTCGTTGGTATATCCTACAAGACCAATCAAGGCTATTAGCAGTGCAACGATAGAGCCAATGGTTACAGCGTCTTTGAATCGCTTGTCGTTTTGGTACAAGTTTTCCATCGAAAGCGACCAATTGTAGAGCGAAACATCGCGGTGTGTAATCAAGCTCTGAATGGTTTGTTCTGCTTGTAGCAAGGCTTCGGGAGTGAGTTCGTGAAACTTGATAGTAAGTACATTTGCCGGTTCCTGCTTGTAGAATGTAACGGAAGGTCTCATGTCTTGGTTCGAGATTGTGTTGAGGCGGATGTTTTCATACACACCACAAATGGTATAGTAGGGGCCTTGCGAATAGGTTGTATGTTCGGATACTCCAACTTCTTTTCCCACTACATTGTCCCAGCCCATTACATCTTTGGCTTTTTTTACAAATGCTTCATCTACGAGTATTTCTCGACTATTAATAACCCCCTCGGTAAAGCTTTGTCCTTGTACAATACGCATCCCCATTGTTTCAATGTAGTTATTGGATACATGGTACATATCGGCAATGTTAAATAGTTCTTTGTCAGAGCCTGGTAGCACAATGTTATTCCCAGATGGATAGTAAAATGGTAGATGGCTTAATGTAGTAACACTGCTTACCTCGGGCAGTCGGTATAGTTCTTCGATAATCTTAGTTCTAGCCAACGAATCAGTTCCGCTCAAAAACGTATATGCAAGATTCTTATACGAATATCCCGGATTATCATTGATCATCCGATCGTATTGTTTTGTTACCACAGCAAGCATGGTCAAAAGAAATACGGATGCTGTGAGCTGAATAAACATAAGTATCTGTTTCCATTTGCGTCTGTTCTGTCTGTATTGTCTAAACGCCGCGGCGATAGGAGCTTTGATATATAGAAATCCAACCGTAACTCCGGCAATAAGAAACAAACTTAGAAATATGGAAAGTAATAAAAGAACCGCATTGACAGAGAGTAGTTCTTGCAAGGGAACGCCAAGAAGGTTCAAAATAAAACCTCTCAATACAACCAATAACAACGATGCGAGAAGCAATGCCAGACCAAAGTGAATTCCGGTTTCAGCAAAAGCAAGTCGGTAGATATCACGAGCTTCCGCACCGTAACACTTTTGCACGGCAATCTCTTTTGTTTTATTGATAATGATGGAAATAACGATCAATATATAGTTCATCAATGTCGTTGCAAGCAAGGCAAAAGCGATAAAGCCAAGAATATAATTCATGCGTCGCACGCCATCGTCTGCCATGTGTAATGACAAAAGCGGTTGAATTGTATAACCAACTTCAACTCCGTTCTTCTTTAAGTCTTCGATAGGTAAGTATTTTTCGCACATTGCCTTTATTCCATTCGGGACATTTGCAACGTTTGCGTTTGGTTTTAATTTAACGTATCCCACGTAGCGATCATTCCCAAGCCAATTCATTGTACCGTCCCAAGAAATAAACTTTAAGGTGGGCATAGAGGTAATCATTTCATAGTTAAACTTTGAGTTTCTCGGCAAGTCTTCAAAGATACCGGCAATTGTAAGTTTTATATCCGGTTTATTAACCATGGTTAAAGTTTTCCCGATCACATTGCCACCCATTTCGTTTGCTTTCGATTGTGAAATCATCACTTGCAAAGGTGTTGACAAGATCTCTGAGGGATTGCCTACTACAACATTCCACCCGAAAAGATCAAACAAACAAG
>JBOFPV010000140.1:0-4398 GCA_051660585.1 Tannerellaceae bacterium | reverse complement strand
TACAAATGAGACCCCATGAGTCTAATATACTTTATGGTGTTGAAGGTAATGACTTATACTTGTATAATTTGCGAAAACCCTTGAAGCAATCTTTTAGTTTGTCGAATAGATTAAGTTATGTATACAATCGATCTGTTTTTTACTACAAAATAAATATTGAATTTTATAAATTGATAATTATTTTAATCTATGGCTTCTTCTGTAGGCTAAGAACTTATTTAAAGATATAGTATGGGTAGAATAAATAAAATAATTGAGATTTTAGAATGTAAATATCGTATTCTTAAATATTATTTTAGCAAATCTAATGTTTCGATTTGTCAATCTACAAGATTTTCAAATCGAACTCACTTTGAAGGAGCTAATGTTATTTGGAACAATTGTTATATTGATGGTTTTATCGGGTATGGAACTTATATTGGTAATAATTGTCTATTATCAGCTCAGATTGGTCGGTTTTGCTCAATATCAGAAAACGTGAGAATAATTCAAGGTAAACATCCATTAAAAACATTCATTTCAACTAGTCCGACATTTTTTTCTATCCGAAAACAAAATAACATTTCTTATGTCTCTAGAAGTAAATTTGAAGAGTTTTCTTTTTTTGATAAAACTAACAATATATGTGTAAATATAGGCAATGATGTTTGGATTGGATCTGATGTTCGTATAATAAGTGGAGTATCAATTGGTGATGGTGCTGTAATTTTAGCTGGTGCTATTGTTACTAAAGACGTTCCTGCTTATGCTATAGTTGGAGGGGTTCCAGCTTCGCTTCGTAGTTATCGTTTTGAAAGTAGTATTATTGATAAACTTGAAAAATTACAGTGGTGGAATAAAAGTGAAGGGTGGCTTAAATCCCATGCAGAGCTATTTAATGATATTTCAAATATAAATCAATTATTAATCGATGAAGAATAAAACGTTATTGATTACCGGTGGAACAGGTTCGTTCGGTAATGCGGTATTGCGCCGCTTTTTAAATACGGATATCAAAGAGATCCGTATCTTTTCTCGTGACGAAAAGAAACAAGACGATATGCGTCACCAACTACAAAACTCAAAGGTGAAGTTTTACATCGGTGATGTTCGTGATAAGCGTAGTGTGGATACAGCTATGCGTGGAGTGGATTATGTGTTCCATGCAGCGGCGTTGAAGCAGGTTCCATCATGCGAGTTCTTTCCTATGCAAGCTGTTCGCACAAATGTAGAAGGTACAGAAAATGTGCTAGATTCTGCTATTGAGTATGGTGTAAAGAACGTTGTAGTCCTTTCTACAGACAAAGCTGCTTATCCGATCAATGCAATGGGTATCTCAAAAGCGATGATGGAGAAAGTTGCGATTGCCAAAGGTCGTTCATTAGGTGATGATGCTACAACAACGATTTGTTGTACACGCTATGGTAATGTAATGGCAAGCCGAGGCTCTGTTATTCCATTGTGGGTAGATCAAATCAAAGCAAAAGGTGATATTACGGTAACAGACCCGAATATGACTCGCTTTATGATGACACTTGATGATGCGGTTGATTTGGTATTATATGCATTCGAACACGGCAAAAACGGTGATTTATTCGTGCAAAAAGCTCCGGCTGCAACCTTGGATGTTCTTGCTGATGCATTGAAATCTCTGTATAATACAGCAACGCCTGTACGTGTGATTGGTACACGTCATGGAGAAAAATTGTACGAAACACTAGTTACACGTGAAGAGATGGCTAAATCGATCGACATGGGTGAATACTACCGTATCCCATGCGATAACCGTGATTTGAACTACGATAAGTTCTTTAGTGAAGGAGCAGAAGATGTATCTCGTATCGATGATTATCATTCACACAATACGCATCGTTTAGATGTAGATGGCATGAAAAAACTACTGCTTAAGTTAGAGTTTATTCGTGAAGATTTAGGGTTGGATAAATAATTAATCTATGAAAATATTGGTAACAGGCGCAAAGGGTTTTGTAGGAAAAAACCTGATTTGCGAACTGAACAACCGTGGCTACTCCGATATCTATGCCTATGATATCGATACCGATCCGGCCTTGCTCGATCAGTATGCGGCCGACTGCGAATTTGTATTCCACTTGGCAGGAGTAAACCGCCCGAAAAATCCGGCAGAATTTATGACGGGTAATTTCGGATTTACAAGCACATTGCTTGAAAAGTTAGCCGCCTACAACAACCAGGCACCCATATTGATCACTTCTTCCATTCAAGCCGATTTGAACAATCCTTATGGAGAAAGCAAACGAGCAGGAGAGGAGTTGATTCACAACTATGGCATTCAAAACAACTTGGCAACATACATTTATCGTTTGCCCAATGTATTTGGCAAATGGTGTCGTCCCAATTACAACAGTGCGGTAGCAACGTTTTGCAACAACATCGCACACGATCTACCTATTCAAGTAAACGATCCGTCTGTACAGATGAGTTTGGTTTACATCGATGATGTAGTAGATGAATTTATTCATGCAATGGAAGGCAAAGCCTATCGTGAAGGCAACTTCTGTTATGTACGTACCGTACATGAAGTTACCCTGGGGCGCATCGTAGAGTTGCTGTATGAGTTCAAAGAAAGCCGTACAACGCTTCAAGTTCCGGATATGAGCAATCACTTTACCAAGAAGCTCTATTCAACCTATTTGAGCTACTTGCCCGAAGATCAGTTTAGCTATCCGCTAAAAATGAACGTAGACAACCGAGGTTCGTTTACCGAATTCTTGAAAAGTCCCGATCGCGGTCAAGTATCCATCAATATCTCTAAACCCAACATCACCAAAGGCAATCACTGGCACCATACCAAGAATGAAAAGTTCTTGGTTGTAAGCGGTAAGGGAGCCATTCGCTTCCGTAAGCCCGATTGCGATCAGGTAATCGAATACTTGGTAAGCGGAGATAAACTCGAAGTGGTGGATATTCCAACAGGATATACTCACAACATCGAAAACCTCGGAGATACCGATATGGTAACCGTAATGTGGGTAAATGAAGTGTTTGATCCGGAAAACCCGGATACCTTTTTCTTGCCTGTATAACCCCAAAAGAATTCAAACTCAAGTAAACTATTGATATGAAAAAGTTGAAAGTGCTAACCGTAGTGGGTACACGCCCCGAGATCATTCGCTTGGCGTGTGTATTACAAAAACTCGACCAATCGGAAGCAATCGAACATATACTGGTGCATACCGGACAAAACTACGACTACGAACTCAATGAAGTATTCTTTGAAGACTTGGGCCTTCGTCGTCCCGACTATTTCTTGAATGCAGCCGGAGGCAACGCAACGGTTACAGCCGGTAAAATCCTAATCAACATCGATCCGGTGTTGGAAGAGGTAAAACCGGATGCCTTCCTAGTATTGGGAGACACCAATTCATGCCTATGTGCTATCGCAGCAAAGAAACGTCACATTCCGATCTTCCACATGGAAGCAGGAAATCGTTGTTTCGATCAGCGCGTACCCGAAGAAACCAATCGTAAGATTGTAGACCATACCTCAGACATCAACCTTACATATAGCGATATCGCTCGCGAATACCTGCTATCTGAAGGCCTACGTCCGGATCGTGTGATCAAAACCGGAAGTCCGATGTTTGAAGTATTGACCACTTACCTTCCGAAGGTTGAGAAGTCAACAATCCTTGAAACATTAGGTTTGCAGAAAGAAAACTACTTCGTAGTATCGGCGCACCGCGAAGAAAACATTTCAAGCGAGCGCAACTTCTTCAACTTGGTACGTATCCTAAACGAAGTAGCTGCAAAATACGATATGCCTGTCATTGTAAGTACACATCCACGTACCCGCAATATGATCGAAAAGCATGGTGTGCAATTCGACGAACGCGTGAAGTTGATGAAACCAATGGGCTTGTCAGACTATCTGGCACTACAGGTAAATTCAAAAGCCGTACTATCCGATAGCGGAACCATCTCAGAAGAATCATCCATTCTAAACTTCCCTGCATTAAACATTCGTGAAGCACACGAACGTCCCGAAGCAATGGAAGAAGCATCGGTGATGATGGTAGGATTGAATCCGGAGCGTGTGATGCAAGGATTGGTACAATTGCAATACCAAGAGCGCTGTGCAGCACGCAACTTCCGTCCGGTAGCCGATTACTCGATGCCGAATGTAAGCGACAAAGTAGTACGTATTATCTTATCTTATACCGATTATATCAAACGAGTAGTTTGGAGCGAACAAGCATGAAACTGATTACACAAGATACAATAAATACCACATGCAAGGCGGCCGCAGAAAGCGACCGCCTACGCATGAATCACAACATCCATGACGCCATGGATGAACCTGTACACAAAATGGTGATGGCCTTGCAACCGGGAACAGAGTTGCCTATCCACCGCCATTTGCATCCCGAAAAGAAAGAA
>JBOFPV010000139.1:0-20901 GCA_051660585.1 Tannerellaceae bacterium | reverse complement strand
CGGCCCGGACGATTCGCTCTTCACTTAGTTTATAAATGATCCTTATGAGGATTATAAATATACTTTATGTTGTTTGTCTCACTAGTCTACCATGTTTAAAAGCGCCATCCAGTTAGAAGCAAATAGCTTCACCGCAATGGCCAGCAGGATAATACCGAAGAACTTCTTCAGAATGTAAGCACCGCCTTTTCCGATCAGTCTTGAGATAAAATCGAGATACTTCAATACCAGGTACACAACCAATATATTCAATACGATAGCAATAAGGATGTTTAGTATATTATACTCGGCGCGTAGCGATAAGAGGGTGGTAAACGAACCTGCGCCGGCAATAAGAGGAAATACCAACGGCACAATGGTTGTTGCTCCCGAAGGTCCGTCGATCTTGAAGATTTCTACACCGAATATCATTTCTACTGCCATTACAAACAAAACCAAAGCACCCGCTACGGCAAATGATTGGATGTCGACGCTAAACAAGCGGAGTAGTGCTTCACCTCCAAAAAGGAAACCGATAAAAAGAGCAAGCGAAAGGATGGCCGCTTTTTCGGCATGCACTACTT
Source organism: Tannerellaceae bacterium (assembly GCA_051660585.1). Taxonomy (GTDB): domain Bacteria; phylum Bacteroidota; class Bacteroidia; order Bacteroidales; family CAMTPD01; genus UBA12018. The sequence goes on along the minus strand of JBOFPV010000139.1, from coordinate 20,338 downwards.
GGTTCTTTGCCTTTAGGTCGAGAAGGATGGGGATAAGCCCCGTAATATCGATTACTGCAAACAAAACGACAAATGCACTAATCATTTGTTGCCAATTGAATATTAACTCCATATAGATAACGTTTAGATGTTTGTTTTGTGCAAAATTAGTAAAACTATATTTTATTATAATGAATAAACCTTCGGTTTCCTTGCTGAAGGGAAGATCTTTCTTTCGTTAAACAAAGAAATAGAGGTGATGTTGACGTGGGGATAAAAAGAAGCCGGCGTTGTGCAAACAGGTTGCGCAACGCCGGCTGGTTACTATCGTAAGCAGTTGTGCTATTATCCGATGTAAGTTTCCATCAACTTAGTAGATGGAGTTGGTTGGATACAAACAGAAGTAGTATTTGCCGGAAGAAGGATTGTTTCGCCTTGTTTTACTTCTAGCTTGTTGCCGCTGTTGTCTTCCATAGTGAAGCTACCTTCCATACAAATGTAAACAACGAACGAGTCTAGTGATGCATAGTCTCTAGAGATTGGAGCATCCAAGTCAAGAATGTTTGTTGTAAAGTATTTGCAAGATGCAAGGTTTACAGCCTCATTTTTAGCTTCCGTATAGTTGGTACGGTAGTCTGCATGAAGTGTGTAGTCGATTGCGTCTTTGGCAAGTTCTGTATGTAGTTCACGGCCATTACCGTTAGCATCTTTACGGTTGTAGTCGTAGATGCGATATGTAATGTTTGATGTTTGTTGGATCTCAGCGATGAAGCAGCCCGAGCCAATCGCGTGAACGCGACCTGCAGGCAAGAAGAATACATCACCCGGTTTTACTTCATAACGTTGAAGTACATCCATGATTTTGTCCTCTTCTACCAACTTCACATATTCGTTAGCATCGATTTGTTTCGAGAAGCCAGAATAAAGACCGGTGCCTTTGTCTGCTTTGATTACGTACCACATTTCAGTTTTACCGAACGAGTCGTGACGCTCTTTTGCAAGTGCATCATCCGGGTGAACCTGAATAGAAAGGTCGTCTCTTGCATCGATGAATTTGATCAAAAGTGGAAATGTTGTACCAAATTGATCCATTACCTTTTGGCCAAGCAATGCGGCACCGTTGTTTTTAATCAACGTATCAAGTGATTCTCCTTTTAGGTCACCGTTTGCAACTACAGATACGTTTCCGTCTACATGAGAAAGTTCCCAGCTTTCGCCAATACCTTCTTGTACCGGTGTGATCCCTTTGAATGGGCAGATGTCAGAGCCGCCCCAGATTACACCTTTAAGGATTGGTTCAAATTTGAATGGATAAAGATTCATACTACTAATTATTATTTGGTTTTGAGTTTACGTAATACCAGTGCCGTGCGTGCAGGCAAGTATAGTTTTAGCCACTCTTTGTGATATTTCTTATAGAGCGGATCGTGGGCTGTGAAGTGATGAATCGAATCGTCACTAAGGCCGAATCCGCCAAACTCAAGATTGTCGGAGTTGAGAACCACTTCGTATTCTCCTGCCGGAGCTAAGATGCCGTAATCGCAAAACGACTTGGCAGGATTGAAGTTGTAAACAAACACCAGATCTTTTCGTCGGTAGGCAAGAATCTGATCCCCGTCGTTGGTCCACAGCTTCTCGATTTCCGATGCCTGAAAGTTTTTCTCACCTCTTATTAGTTTGATCATTGCATTGTCAAAATCATTCAGATAGTGATACTTTAAGTATTTGTTGTCGGCAAGCTCCCACTGGCGACGCGCATATTTGTGCGACCAACCGTTTCCTTCGCGCGGAAAGTCGATCCACTCGGGATGCCCAAATTCATTGCCCATGAAGTTGAGGTAACCGCCGTTGATAGTCGATAACGTAGCCAGTCTGATCATCTTATGCAATGCCATGCCGCGTGCTACCGTTGCGTCGGTATCATCCTTCATCATGTGCCAATACATCTTGTCGTCGATAAGGCGGAAGATGATTGTTTTATCTCCTACCAGTGCCTGATCGTGACTTTCGGCATAACTGATTGTTTTCTCGTCTTCGCGTCGGTTGGTTGTTTCCCACCAGATCGACGACGGATGCCAGTCTTCGTCTTTCTTTTCCTTGATCAGCTTGATCCAGTAATCAGGTATGTTCATGGCCATGCGATAGTCAAAGCCATATCCACCGTCTGCTACACCGGTTGCCAATCCGGGCATACCGCTCACCTCTTCGGCAATGGTAATTGCGCCGGGTCTTACTTCGTGAATCAATTTATTCGCCAATGTTAGATAACAAATGGCGTCGTTGTCTTGATTGCCGTTGTAATAGTCGGCATACGATGTAAAGTCTGCGCCCAGACCGTGATCGTAGTAAAGCATCGATGTGACTCCGTCGAATCGGAATCCGTCAAAGTTGTATTCCTCGAGCCAGAACTTGCAGTTCGACAAGAGGAAGTGAATGACTTCGTTTTTGCCATAATCAAAGCAAAGCGAATCCCATGCCGGGTGTTCGCGTCTGTCATTGCCATGAAAGTATTGCGCAGGGTCACCTGCAAGCAAACCAAGTCCTTCTTGTTCGTTTTTTACCGCATGCGAATGGACGATATCCATAATAACAGCTATCCCCAGCTTGTGCGCTTCGTCGATAAGAGCTTTTAACTCTTCGGGCGTACCAAAGCGCGACGATGCCGCAAAGAAACTAGATACATGGTAACCAAACGACCCGTAGTAGGGGTGTTCCTGTATGGCCATGATCTGAATCGCGTTGTATCCGTCTTTGGCAATGCGTGGTAATACCTGGGTACGAAACTCGTTGTACGTACCTACCTTCTCCTGATTTGTCGCCATTCCAATGTGGCACTCATAGATCAGAAGCGGAGAGATTTTAGGTTTGAACTTTGTGTGTTTAAAATGGTAAGGTTGCTGTGGTTCCCATACTTGTGCAGAAAAGATTGCAGTTTCAGGGTCTTGTACTACCCTGCGAGCCCATGCCGGGATGCGTTCGCCGCTTCCTCCTTGCCATTCAATCATCATCTTGTAATGATCGCCATGCTTGAGGGCATCATGTGGTAAATGAATTTCCCAAATTCCAAACTCTTTCTTGTTCAATGCATACGATGACTCCTTTTGCCATTGGTTGAAATCTCCGATGAGGTAGATTGCTTCGGCATTGGGAGCCCACTCTCTGAATGTCCAGCCGTCGGTACTTCGATTGAGTCCGAAGTACATATATCCGGAAGCAAAATCAGAAAGCGTTTTTGAGCCATGAGAGAGTAACTCTTTTTCTTTGGTCAGCGTGTTTTTGTGGCGACCTTCAATTGCTTTCGCAAAAGGTTTTAACCATGGATCGCTCTCGATAAGTTTTAATGAACTCATACTGTATTTTGTCGTGGGAATTAATTCCTGAATTGCAAAAATAATCAATAAATTGAGATTCTATGCATATGGTAATGTAAGAGAAAGATATAAACGAATGAGAATGTTAAATATTGCGGAAAGTATAAGCTATACTTTTGTAATATTAATTTTTACTTTAGTTTTAAGTTTTATAAAACAGGGCTAATGCTTTGTGAAACTCAAAAGTATAAATATATGAGTAAGAAACTAAAAGGACTTGTATTCTATATTATTACGATTCTAGTATTAGGATTGGGTATGTGGTATATTGTGATGGTGGGCGAAGCTTTTCAAGGAGAGGAGGCTTCCGAGTTGATAAATTCTGCACCCAAAACATTGGTTGCGGCGTTTGATTTGTTTAAAACATCGCTGTTGCACCACATTCATGAGCCTTTAGCTATTTTGTTCTTGCAGATAGTTTCCATCTTGTTGGTGGCTCGTCTGTTTGGTTGGTTTTTTACACGAATAGGGCAGCCCAGCGTAATTGCAGAGATCGTTGCCGGTATTTTTTTGGGTCCATCCATCTTGGGGCGTTTCTTTCCCGAAGTTTCGGGCTTCTTATTTGCGCCCGAGTCACTGGGTAATCTTACGATTCTAAGTCAGTTTGGCCTCGTACTGTTTATGTTTGCCATCGGAATGGAACTGGATATAACCGAAGTGCGCAAGCGATTGCGTGAGACGGTGCTGATCAGTCATACCTCTACCATTGTCCCATTCTTTTTAGGAATGCTACTCGCTTATTTCTTTTACGATGCATACGCTTATAAAAGTACGCCCTTTGTTTCCTTTGCTTTGTTTATCGGGGTTTCGATGAGTATTACTGCCTTTCCGGTGTTGGCTCGTATCATTCAGGAGAAGGGGATGACCAAGTCGCACTTAGGGACAATTACCTTGGCCAGTGCTGCAAATGGCGACGTTACAGCCTGGTGTTTGCTTGCTGTCGTAATTGCCATTGCGCAAGCAGGCTCCATGCTGAGTGCGCTTTACAATATATTCTTTTCTATCCTTTACATTGTGATTATGTTTATGGTCGTAAGACCGTTTCTTCGTATACTGGGCAACCTGTATCACAACAAGGAGGTTTTGAACAAGGGGATGGTTGCTTCGATCTTTATGGTGTTGATCATTTCTGCTTACTTCACCGAAATCTTAGGATTGCACGCTTTGTTTGGCGCATTTATAGCGGGGGTAGTGATGCCTTCGAACGTCGAATTTAGAAAGATCATGACAGAAAAGGTCGAAGATGTCTCGCTCTCGTTACTGTTGCCTTTGTTCTTTGTTTCTACCGGATTACGTACCGATCTGGGTTTGCTCAATGAACCGAGTCTTATCGGCATGTGTTTGCTGGTAATCTTTGTGGCCATTGTAGGAAAGTTTGGCGGTGCGGCCATTTCGGCGCGCGTAGTAGGCGAGAACTGGAAGAACAGTTTCTACATTGGCGCCTTTATGAATACGCGCGGGCTTATGGAGCTGGTGGTGCTTACCATCGGTTACGAAATGGGAATTCTAACTCCTCCTATCTTTGTAATGCTGGTGTTGATGACGCTGGTAACCACCTTTATGACAAGTCCGCTGGTTTCACTTATTGATATCATATACAAAGCAAGAGAAAAACGTAAAATGCATGTGTCGAAACTATTCCACAAGGTGGGAGGTGTCAAGGTATTGCTTTCGTTCGGACGTGCTAAAAACGGAAAGGTTCTTCTCGAGGTAGCCACCCGATTGTTTTATAGTGTGCGAAAAGACACCTCTATCACAGCACTTCACCTTACGGTAGGAACGGATGTAAACCCGTTGATGGTTGAAGAAATTGAGCGTAAAAGCTTTGCTCCGATCAGGGAGGCTGCAAAGGAGATGAGTGTAGATTTGCATACCAAATATGGCGTGTCTAATAACGCCGGACAAGAGATTGTGGATATGGTGAATGGCGAAGGCTATGATTTCTTGCTGGTTGGAGCCGGTATCTCGATGTCTAACGTTCCGTCGGATATGGAAGTAACGCGTCAAAAGAATCAATTGATGCATATGTTCGGCGCATTGAAACCCAAAGAGTCTTGGTTTTATCCGGGCGATTTATTGAAAGACAAGACGAAAATGTTTATCAAACAGACTCAGTGTACAGTGGGGGTTTTTATAAACAGAGGGTTTAGTTCGATCGCTACGGTTTTGATGATTGTAGATGAACCACGTGATCTGTTTATGCTCGACTATGCCAAGTCGCTAGCGGCATCCAGCATGGCTTCGGTGTTAGTTGTAAGTAGTTTGCCCGAAACGGAAGCCAATCAGCATGTGTATTCGGTGTTGCGCCAACTTGAAAACGAAGAGGCTCGTTTCCGCTTCGTAAACATCACGCTTACTGAAGCATTTAAACGTCCGAATGCACTTATGGTGATCAGTTACGAGGCTTGGAACAAGCTTTCCGAAACGGAGAATGTAGCATTACAAGAGATGCCGTCTACATTGATTATCAGTAAGAAGAATAGTTGATTTTGTAGCTTTTTGTGAAACAAATCGGCATACAGTAAACTTTTTTTATTCAAATCTGTTTGATAACTGAAAATAGTTTATAACTTTGCCTCAAACAAAACAAAGAAAGTAGATACGTTATGTATACACAAATGGTAAATAGATTTTGGTGGTGGCACTTACAACTCTTAGAGATGTGAGGAAGTCGACCTGTCTATATACCTAGAAGATATAAGAACTGAATTAAAAGGTCTGTCGTAACTCACGACAGGCCTTTTTTCGTTTTATCCCATTCAAGAATTAAAAAAACAAAAAATATACGATTATGAGCAAGTACAATGTAAATGCAGAAGGTTATTACGGTGAGTTTGGTGGAGCATATATCCCGGAAGTGCTAAATCAATGTGTAGAGGATTTGAAAAACAGATACTTGAAAGAGTTGGCAGATCCTTCATTCCAAGAAGAGTTTCATCAATTACTTCGTGATTATGTAGGACGTCCTAGTCCGCTTTACTATGCAAACCGTCTTTCCGAACTTTACGGCTGCAAGATTTACTTGAAAAGAGAAGACCTAAACCACACAGGTGCACACAAAATCAACAATACAATCGGTCAGATCTTGATGGCTAAGCGTATGGGTAAAAAGCGTATTATCGCAGAAACAGGCGCTGGTCAGCACGGTGTTGCAACGGCTACAGTTTGTGCGTTGATGGGCCTTGAATGTATTGTTTACATGGGTAAAACCGACGTAGAACGCCAGCACATCAATGTGCAAAAGATGCAAATGTTGGGAGCTAAAGTTGTTGCCGCAACATCGGGAAGTATGACGTTGAAAGATGCAACCAACGAGGCGATCAGAGACTGGTGTTGTAATCCCGAAGATACATTCTATATCATCGGTTCGGTTGTAGGGCCTCACCCTTATCCGGATATGGTTGCCAAACTTCAATCAATCATTAGCGAAGAGATCAAAAAACAGTTGAAAGAGAAAGAAGGCAGAGAGAATCCTGATTACTTGATCGCTTGTATTGGTGGTGGTAGTAATGCTGCCGGAACAATTTATCACTTCCTTGACGATGAGGATGTAGAGATTTTACTTGCCGAAGCCGGTGGTCTAGGTGTTGAAACCGGACATACTGCAGCAACCATTCAATTGGGTAAAATCGGTGTACTTCACGGAAGTAAGACATTGGTAATGCAAGATGAGAACGGCCAGGTTGTTGAACCTTATTCGATTTCTGCCGGACTTGATTATCCTGGTATCGGACCTATGTATGCACACCTTGCTCACACCGGACGTGTTCGCGTATTGGCGATCAATGATGAGGAAGCATTGGATGCCGCATTTGAACTTACACGTATAGAAGGTATCATTCCTGCATTGGAGTCATCACATGCATTGGCGGTATTGAAACGTAAAGAATTTGCACCTGACGATGTAGTCGTACTTACGGTTTCGGGTCGTGGTGATAAAGATATGGAAACGTATGTTGCTGCAATGCAGAAACGTTCGATGAAGTAAAAACAACATTAGAATTGTGGGTATGAAAGTCAATATAAAATCACATAGCAAGAAGCTACTTGCCGATTTGCAAACGCCGGTTTCAATTTATCTAAAGCTGCGCGATTTGTTTCCGGAGTCGGCTTTGCTTGAAAGTTCTGATTCACGCGGACACGAAAATAGTTATTCGTTGATCGGAATTGAACCCCGAGCTTTCTTTAAGCTTGAAAACAATCAAGTAACAGAGCACTACTCTGACCAAGCGGAGATTGTTTACACGATTAAAGAAAACTTGTCTCTTACAAATTGCCTAAATAAGTTTATCGGCAGATTCAAGGTTGAAAGCGAGCATGATATTGCTTTCGAGGCAAATGGTTTCTTTGGCTTTACATCCTACAATTCTACACGTTATTTCGAAACGTCACTTCCTCAGAATCCGAAGAAAAGCGAACTGGCGATTCCGGATATGTACTATATCTTCTATCGTTTTGTGTTGGTAATTGATCATTATAAAAACGAGCTTACTATCATAGAGAATGTAGAAGAAGGGGAAGCTTCGCGCATGGAAGAGATCGAAACGCTGCTGATGTGTCGCAATTTTGCTTCGTATGGTTTCTCTGTAAAAGGCGAAGAATATTCTACCATCGACGGAGAGAAATACAAAGAGATGGTGCGCAAAGGTATTGAGCATTGCAACCGTGGAGACGTATTCCAGTTGGTACTATCACGCAGATTTGTGCAGGAGTTTCAAGGAGATGATTTTATGGTGTACCGCGCTCTTCGCTCGATCAACCCGTCGCCTTACTTGTTTTACTTCGACTTTGGCTCGTTCCGAGTATTCGGATCTTCGCCCGAAACACATTGCCGCATTACAGACAACAGTGTTTACATCGACCCGATTGCAGGAACTTTCCGTCGTACCGGCGATCCCGAAAAGGATGCCGAGCTAGGGCGAGAGTTGTTGAAAGACCCGAAGGAAAATGCAGAACACGTGATGTTGGTTGATTTGGCCCGCAATGATTTGAGCCGCAATGCAGAGTCGGTTTCGATCGACTTCTTTAAAGAAGTACACTTCTATTCGCATGTGATTCACTTGGTATCTCGTGTTCGAGGGGTGTTGCCTCAAGGTTTTAATCCCATCAAAGTATTGGCCGATTCGTTTCCTGCCGGAACACTTTCGGGAGCTCCTAAGATCAGAGCGATGCAGCTTATCGACGAATTGGAAATACACGACCGCGGAGCTTATGGTGGATGTATAGGTTATATCGGATTGAATGGAAACATCAATCAGGCAATTACCATCCGTTCTTTCGTAAGCAAAGGAAATAAATTATACTATCAGGCAGGAGCAGGAGTGGTTTCCAAGTCGAATCCCGAAAGCGAACTGCAAGAGGTAAACAACAAACTAGGGGCATTGAAAAAGGCAATCGATATGGCCGAAACGCTCTATTAATACAAGACTACAACAATGAAAAAGATTTTATTATTCGACAATTACGACTCTTTTACATACAACTTGTATCATCTTGTAAGAGAGCTTGGCTACACAGATGTAGAAGTGCATCGCAACGACTGCATATCATTGGATGAAGTAGAGCGATTCGACAAGATTATTCTCTCACCGGGACCGGGTATTCCATCCGAAGCCGGCTTGCTCCTTCCACTGATCAAACGCTTTACTCCGCATAAGAGTATATTGGGTGTTTGTCTTGGTCATCAGGCTATTGGCGAAGCTTTCGGAGCTTCATTGATCAATCTGCCTTCTGTTTTTCACGGAATCAGTTCGCACATTCAAGTGGTAGAGAACGATGTCTTGTTTGAAGGGCTTCCTACCCAATTGGAAGTGGGACGCTACCATTCGTGGGCTGTAAGTACCGATGGTTTTCCGAGTCAACTGGCTGTAACGGCTACGGATGATGAAGGGATTATCATGGCATTGAAGCACAAAGAATACGATGTGCATGGCATTCAGTTTCACCCCGAATCGGTACTGACTCCGCAAGGAAAAGAAATGGTTCTTAACTTCCTAAAGCAATAAAGACATGAAAAGTTTACTCAATAGACTCATCGAACATCAGACGCTCTCGCAAGAGGAAGCACGAAACGTACTGATCAATATGGCTGAAGGAAAGTACAACGACAGTCAGATCTCTGCTTTTCTTACGACCTATCTCATGCGTAGTATCACCATTCAAGAGCTTTTTGGTTTTCGCGAAGCGTTGTTGATGATGACGCGCCCCGTAGATTTGAAAGAGTTTGATGCCATAGACATTGTTGGTACCGGTGGTGATCATAAAAATACGTTCAATATCTCTACGCTTTCGTGTTTTGTAACTGCCGGTGCTGGTTATAAGGTGGCGAAGCATGGTAACTTTGGTGCCTCTTCGATCAGTGGAGCTTCCAATGTTTTAGAGCATTTGGGAATAAAATTTTCAAATGATGAAGATGTGTTAAAACGTTCGATTGAGACCTCCGGAGTTGCCTATCTGCATGCTCCAATGTTTAATGAAGCAATGAAAAGAGTTGCTCCGGCGCGCAAATCGTTAGGAGTACGTACGCTATTTAATATACTTGGTCCTCTCGTTAACCCTTCTCGTCCGAACAAAATGCTGCTTGGCGTGTTTAATTTAAAGTTAGCAAGACTTTATTCTTATCTGTATCAGCATACATCAGAGCTGTTTGCGATTGTAAATAGTCTCGATGGATACGATGAAATTTCGTTGACATCTCCATTTAAAGTTGTCACCTCAAAGGGAGAATTTATCTATAATCCGGAAGATCTGGGTTTCCTGACTTGTTCGCAAGAGTCTCTTTCTGGTGGAGATTCGGTTGCTTCGGCAGCACAAATATTCTTGGATGTTTTGGAAAATAGCGCGACAGAAGCACAAAAATCATGTGTACTCGCAAATTCAGCGTTTGCTATTCAAACAGCAAACAATGCTTTAACTATCTCCGAATGTTTGGCGCTGGCAAAAGAATCGCTCGAAAGTGGTGCCGCGAAGAAGTCGTTCTTGCAATTTCAGTCATTAAACTCGTAAAAAGATTTATTACTATGAATATCCTGCATACGATTATCGAACAAAAAAAGAAAGAGGTAGAACGTCACAAAGCGGCTTTTGGTCTCGATCACTTGCTTAGAACACAGTTGCTAGATCGCGAACCTGTATCTTTTAAAGAGTCTATATTGACGTCTTCTCATGGTATAATAGCCGAGTTTAAAAGAAAATCACCTTCGAAGGGTTGGATTCATCCGGATGCTTGCGTGGAGCAAACTATTTTGGCATATTCCGATGCCGGAGCTGCGGCGATATCGGTACTTACCGACGAGCACTTCTTTGGCGGGTCGTTGAATGATTTGCGTAGAGCAAGACAGCTTACATCAACTCCACTTCTGCGCAAAGATTTCATCGTGGATGATTATCAAATCTATCAGGCAAAAGCTGTGGGTGCAGACTGTATCTTACTTATTGCGGCAGCTTTGTCTGTGCAAGAGGTTATGCATTTTACCCAGTTGGCTCACTCGCTCGGATTAGAGGTATTGCTAGAGGTACACAACGAGCAAGAATTGGAAACAATTGTTGCAGGCCCGGATATGGTCGGGGTAAACAACCGAAACTTAAAGACTTTCGTGACAAGCCTTGAGAATTCTCTTCGTTTGGCCGAGCTGATTCCGGATCAGTTTATCAAGATCTCTGAAAGTGGAATCTCCTCAACCGATAGTCTGGATACACTAAGAAAAGCAGGATATGAAGGATTTCTGATGGGCGAAAACTTTATGAAGCATCATCGTCCCGGTGAAGCTTTGGTTTCGTTTGCAGGGGCATTACAATCAATGCCTGCTTGAAAACAAGAATTCTTCAATGAATCAAAATAACGTGCGAATTAAAGTTTGCGGAATGAGGGAGGAAATGAATATCAAATCCCTCACAATGCAACCAATCGATTATATAGGGTTTATTTTCTATGCAAAGTCTCCTCGCTATGTGAGCGAAGAAAGCTATGAAATGATCAAAAGCTTAGTTTGTTGTTGCAAGAAAACAGGTGTGTTTGTAAATGAAAACTTCGAAACCATTCGAAGCATTGTTGCTGCATGCGGATTAGATGCGGTGCAGCTTCATGGCAATGAGTCTCCACAGTTTTGTAACACCGTTAGATCTCTCGGAGTCGAGGTGTTTAAAGTATTCAGTATCGAGAAACCTTCCGATTTATTGCTTTGCAGAGATTATACGGATGTCGTAGACCTTTTTTTGTTTGACACCAAATGCACTGGTCACGGTGGCAGCGGAATGAAGTTCGACTGGAGCATCCTTGATCATTACACCGCAGAGGTTCCGTTTCTATTGAGCGGAGGAATTGGCCCCGAAGATTATGAATCACTTCTTGCCTACAAGCATCCAAAGCTTTACGGAGTAGACTTAAACAGCAAATTTGAAATTGCGCCAGCATTTAAAGATATAGAAACCCTTTCTTCTTTTATCCACAAATTACGTCACAATGAATAGAATAGATCAGTTGTTCGCAACAAAACAAAATAATATCTTATCGGTATACTTCACTGCCGGATTCCCACAATTAAACAGTACATTATCAGTATTAGAAGCTTTACAAGCTAAAGGTGTAGACATGGTTGAAATCGGAGTTCCGTTTTCAGATCCTTTGGCCGACGGACCGGTGATTCAACAAAGTAGCCACGTGGCTATTCAAAACGGAATGAATCTGCGTTTGTTGTTTTCTCAATTGAAAGATGTACGCGAGCGTATCCATATCCCTTTGGTACTAATGACTTACTTCAATCCGGTTTTAGTCTTTGGTTTTGAGGAGTTTTGCAAGCAATGTGCCGAAGTGGGTATTGACGGACTTATTATTCCTGATCTACCTTTTGCAGAATACGAGCAAACGTATAAAGCTATCACGGATAAGTACGGATTACACATGGCGATGTTGATTACGCCACAAACATCAGAGGCGCGTATTCGCCAGATCGATGATCTTACAAACGGATTCATTTATATGGTGTCTTCGGCTTCCACTACAGGGGCAAAAGATCGCTTCTCGGAAGAACAGATTGGATACTTTGAGCGTATCAATGCATTGGAACTGAAGAATCCGCGTCTTATCGGATTTGGGATTTCAAACAGCACGACTCTTCAATCGGCCTTTAGTCATGCGCGTGGGGCCATTGTAGGAAGTAAGTACGTGCAACTGTTGGGATCGGAAGAAACGATCGAGCAATCTGTTGATGCGTTATTTACATCGTTGGGATTGTAAAAGAGATATCACGATAAAAAAAGAGAGCGACCCCGTTTGGAGTCGCTCTCTTTTTCTTAATTATGTTGGAGTAATCAATATTCCATAAACATGCGTTGGATTTCTTTCGTGTCTTTTGTTTTAGTCAAAGCCAACATCAAAAGAACTCTTGATTTAGGAGCTCCAAGGAAATATGAAGCTACATATCCGTGCTCGTCATCATTTACTTCACCATTGCGAGGTACCATACCTGTTTGAATACGGCTAGCTCTTACCACCTGAATACCATGTTTTACACCTTTATCTAGTGCATCCATAACAGCAGGATAAATGTTACCATTACCTACACCAGCATGTATAATTCCATCTACTTTTGCTTTTACAAGCGCTTCTGCAGGAAGTGGAGATGCATTTGCATAACCGTAAAGAATATCAACAACCGGAAGTTTAGTTAGGTTTGTAACATCAAATTCGCTTTCAGTTGTGTGACGTCTGATTTGGTTTCTTGAGAAGAAAGGAGTTGATTCGTACATTACACCCATAGGACCGTAGTTAGGACATTTGAATGCATCTACGTTTGTTGTGTTTGTTTTAGTGATGTCGTCTGCACCAAGGATGTAGTCGTTCATCAATACCATAACACCTTTACCTACTGCTTGAGGATTTGATGCAAGAGCCACAGCTTTGAACAAGTTCAACGGACCATCAGCACTAAGAGCTGTAGATGGACGCATTGAGCCTACCAATACGACAGGTTTGTCGCTTTTTACGGTTAGATTAAGGAAGTACGCTGTTTCTTCCATAGTGTCTGTTCCGTGTGTAATAACGATACCGTCACAATTACCGGCAGCAAATACTTTGTTGATTTCTTTTGCCAATGCCAACCATACGTTGTCGTTCATCTCTTGGCTTCCGATATTTGAGATTTGGATTCCTTTGATATCGGCAAGATCCATTAATTGAGGTACAGCTGCAATCAATTGATCCACTGTTGCAACACCGGCTGTATAACCTCCCGATGTAGATGTTTCTGCTGCTCCGGCAATAGTACCACCTGTTGCAATAATAACGATACGTGGTTTGGTTTGTGCTTGTGCGCCTAATACAACAGCAAGCATCAATACGAATAATAAACTTAACTTCTTCATTGTTGATTTTATTAATGGTTTTTACTCTGACTTTATTTGGGTAATTAATTTACATTAAATAGCCATCTGAATCCTGTTATGAACATGTTTTCGCTGTTTCCTTTTGGAAGACCAGAAAACATTGCTGTATTCAAGCTTGTGTAACGGTAACCGTACGAAAAGTGGAAGTTCAGATTTGTATTATTAAACGGATAATATTCAAATACAAAAGCCCCCGTCCATCTGTGAAGTACTTCGGCATTTAGTTCTTTATCTTGACGTTGGTCGTAAATACCTTTTAGCCACATCACAAACTCGTTGTTTTTACCAAAGTTATATTGCGCACGTACAATGGCAGCTTGGTCTCTGGCAAAAATCATATTCTCTGCTTTCATATCGATTGGTCCGTTTTGACGAACATTATTCAATGTGAATACGTTTGAGAAGTCTTCTTGATAATAATCACCGTTCATATACTCCAGTTGCAAGTTTACCGGACCTAGCATAAATTGATTACCAATTGTGTACCAGCTAGTAGTTTGGTTTTTAGCTACATTCGTCAAGTTGTAACCCCAGCGTGTTTTCCAAAGACCATTAAATAGATCTCCGGCCCACAAGAACGAATAATGGAATGCATAGTCATATCCCGGAATTGAGAATTCAGGCCCCGATGCATCAGTTATCTCTAAGTTGAATTGTTGTTTTTTGTATGTGTATGAAGCATTAATACCTGTAGCATATCCTTGCAAGGAGCTACCCGGAAGCGAGTAGAAGTATACATCTGCCGGATTGTAATCAAACTCGAACGTACCAAACTGCACCGGTTGCTTACCTACGGTAAGATCCCAACCTTTTCCAAGCTTGAAATTAACAAAAGCAAAGTCTGTACCGTCAAGGAAGTTGTCTTTACCAAGATTTCCGATCTTGTTCAAACGTTGTCTTACCAAATAACTGATGTTTGGCGTTATATCCCCTTGTAATACCAGTTTGAAGGCATTTGCTTTAAATGCGGCAACATCTTTGGTATGTTGGTTTGCAGCTCCTTCAAAATCAATACGCATATCTAATTTGATATTTAAAAGATCGCGATTCATTTTGATATTTCTCAATAAGCGGAAATCATCTCTGTTCTTTGCAACAACAGAGTCGAAGTTTTCAACATTTTGAGTCTGCGTCGGCTCTATTTCATTTGTGCCGGCAGCCATCAACGGTTGTGCCAGAGAAAGAGTGCTTAGACATAGTGCTGATAGCCATGTTCTCATAACGTTCTTGTTTGGTTTTAGTTTTGTTTTAAATACTAACATAAAGATTAATGATTTAGTTTTGCGCCTTTTTTTCTTCTTATGTAACTTATAAGAGTTTAACGATTATTGCATGATACTTTTGAGCGCAAAAAGGCGATGACTGGTTTGCTTGTTCATTAGTTTATGCAAAACTACAACAATCTTGGGGAAGATTAAGTCATTGAATTTTAATAATGGAATTCGATTTGTGAAATATATTCTACATAAAGCCTATATAGACAGTGGTTTGATTAAAAAATGTTTTAGATTTCAGTTTTAACAATTAAGGAAACCGTAATTTGTTGCGTTTTGTACAACAAATTACGGTTATTGTTACCTAGGGAAAGCTAGAGCTTTCAGATTTGAATGTTATGATAATTGTTTTGTGATAAAGTATAAGTGTTAGTCGATAAAAGCATTTAACTTAACGTTATCTTTTGTTGGAAATTCAGCAGAGACTTTTTGTTTTACTTTTCCGGTTGCTGCCCATTCTGCTCCGCGCAGTAGGGTCGTTTGAAAACCTTCGCACTGCATGGCCGGACTTTCGGCAGCTGAGCTTCCTGCATGTCCCAGCATGGTGTGAAATATCCTACCTTTTCCATATTTAACGGTAAATAGCAACGGCTCTTCACGGCCCGATCCGCCGGTAGCTTTGTCTGAAAAGGCTGTGTAAAGCAAGCACTCGATATTGCCCGGGCCTCTCATGCGGTCGTATAGTTCGTCCTTTGCATGAAGCCACTGTTGAGGCAAGCCCTTTACAATAGGATGGTCTTGATTGCGTTTGGTGAGTACAAACTCGTGCTGTTGCCCATGCGAACCACCCGCACCCGGAGTATTGTCTTTTACCAAAGTGCCGTCTTGCCAGTAAACCCAAGGACCGGCATTTTCGTTTCGTCCTTCCCAGCCACCCAGTGCGATGATCTCGTTATAATCTTTCCAGTCGGCAAACGCATTGTCAGCAGCATGGTATACCACCACACCTCCGCCTTTGGAAACGAATTCAAGGAAACCGTCTTGGGTTTTTTGTGGCCAGTGATCGCCATTGTAGTCGAGTACTACTAAGTCGAAAGGTTTGAAGTCGAGGATAAAGTTCGACATGTCTTTTCCTTTTTCGGGCGAAATGGCTACCTCCACATCAAATAGCCCCGATCCCTCAAGTATATTTTCAAGAATCGGAAAACTCACGGGCCAGTTGTGGTTGTTTTGGCCAGTAATCAAAAGAGTCTTAATAGGTTTGGCCGCAAATGTGCAGAGCGGCATCAGAAGAGACAATAGCGAAGCTACTGCCAGTGATACAAAGTGTTTCATGGTCACAAAGCATTAAATTAAGTAATTGTTATTGAGGCTTAAATATAGTGTATCTATAACAAAGGCAAATCATTTTATCGAAAAATAAATATTATATTTGTGTATAAGTAAACAAAAAGGATCAATTCATTATTAGGTTATGAGATTGCTGAAGAAATTATGTTTATTAGCCGTTTTAGTTTGTAGCGTGCTGCCTGCGTTTGCAGAAGTCGTTGTGATAAAAACAAATGTGGGCACGATGAAAATCAAGCTACACGACGATGTGCCACGCCACAAAGAATACTTCCTCAAGTTGGTACGTGACGGATATTTTGACCAGACTTTATTCTACCGCACCATCAGTTATTTTATCATACAAGGCGGAGCACAGGATTCGAGGAATGCACCTCCGGGAATGCAAGTCGGTTATTTCGACCGATCGATGGAGATACCTTCCGAGATGAAACCGCATTACTTCCCTAAAAAAGGAGCTTTGGCCGCACCGCGCCATGGTGATGATGTGAATCCGGAGAAACGTTCCGATATGTCACAATTCTTTATTGTTTCGGGCAGGGTATACCCGGAAGCGGAAATCACGAACATGGAGCGTGAAAAAAACAATCCCATCAAACGCAAAGCGATGGACCGTTTTTATAAACCGGTAAAAGCAGAGATGGACTCACTTAAGTTGGCCAATCCTGAAGAATACAACAAGCGTGTGGTAGAAATCAATGCCAAGGTCGATTCGGTTCTTCGCGCTACGCCCGGACACTTGCTTTTTACTCCGGAAGAAAAAGAAGCATATACTACTGTGGGAGGATGCCATTATTTGACCGACGACTATACCATCTTCGGGCAACTGATCGAAGGATATGATGTGTTAGACATTATAGCGAACCAAGAAACCGACCTCAATGATCGTCCCAAGAAAGATATCCGTATGCTAAAAGTCTACGTAGAACAATAAATTTTCAACTCATACTTCAAAGCCTCTGTAAACCGGTAAACGCCTGTTTGCAGAGGCTTTTTCTGTATCTTTCCAAAATGAATTCAGACGATTTGTGTTATTTAATCGCATAAACTACACAACAATACGATAGAGTCGTATGTTTGCATTATAGTCGTAATACATTGAGTTTATGGAAAAACTAACAGCAGTAGAAGAGGAAGCTATGCTTATCGTATGGCGCCTCGGCGGGGGAGTTACCAAAGACTTCCTCAATGAATATCCCGAGCCGAAGCCACCGTATACCACATTGGCCTCGGTGATGAAAAATTTAGAACGTAAAGGGTTCTTGCAAACCAAGCGATATGGGCCCACGTACTATTATTTCCCTCTTATCGACGAGCAGGAATATAAACGCAGTTCCCTTTCGGGGTTTGTAAAAAGATATTTCGCCGACTCGTACAAGTCCATGATATCTTTCTTTGTGAAAGACGACAACATCTCAACCGAAGAGTTGAAAGAGATTCTCTCTCTCATAGAAGAGGAACAAGAAAACAACACGCATTAATCGAAACGATTATGAATATCGATCTTCTATACTTACTCAAAGTGAACGTGGCTTTGACTAGTTTCTATCTCGTATATAAGCTGTTTTTTGGCAAAGATACCTTTTTCAAATTTCGCAGGGTAATGTTGCTCGCTGGTATTGCATTCGCATTTGTGTATCCGTTTATAGAGCTCAACAACTGGGTGGCAGAGCAGCGAATTTTTACCGGAGCGGCAGTTTACTACAGCGAACTGAAAGAGTTTGTGGTAACGGCAGCTGAAGGAAATCAAAGTAACATGCCTCAGATGACCACCTACGCAGCAGGTCTTTATTTAATGATCAGTTTATTCTTTGCCGTTTTGTTGCTACTCAAGTGCAAAACGCTGGCGCAGATAAAACTGTCGAGTAGCAAGATCAGTCACCAGGGCACAACAATGTATCTACCCCGCAAAGAGATGGCGCCATTTTCTTTTTTCGGATGGATCTTTTTAAACCCCGACATGTATTCGGATAGTGAACTCAAAGAAATCATCAAACACGAGTCTACTCACTGCAGAGAGTGGCACAGTTTTGATCTTCTGGTCGCAGAATTGGTAAAAATAGCTTGTTGGATCAACCCGATAGCATGGTTACTCAAACGTGAAATCGAACAAAACCTCGAGTACATAGCCGACCACTCGGTCGTGGCATCGGGAGTAGATAAGCGATCTTACCAATATCATCTCGTCGAGGTAGCATGCGGAGTTCCGCTTACTACCCTGAATACCGGATTTAATTATTGCAACTTAAAAAATCGAATCATTATGTTGAATCAAAAGAGATCAAAGAATATATCAGGAGCAAAATATGCACTGTTTATCCCATTGTGTTTGTCATTTATCGCAGTGAACAACCTAGAAGCGGTAACCCGCATCGCGACATCCGTAGTTACAGAAATCAAGGAAGCACCCGAGATGAAGCCATTTCAGGATTTGACGGCCGCAGTGTTCCCAACCACAGTAAAGACAACCCGCGAAGCCGTTGAGGTGAGTCCGGTTATGCAAGACCAGAAGAAAAAGCAAGAACCTCAAGACAAAGCTTTGGGTGAAGTCTTTGTAACGGTAGAAGATATGCCTGAGTTTCCGGGAGGGCCAGGGGAGTTGATGAAATTTATTGCGAGTAATGTTAAATATCCGGTAGTAGCACAGCAAAATGGAATTCAAGGCCGAGTTGTGGTGCAGTTTATTGTAAGTAAAGAAGGTAAAGTGGTGCATCCAAAGGTGGTAAAGGGCGTAGATCCTTCACTCGATGCAGAAGCGATACGTGTGGTAAGCAGCATGCCAAAATGGAAGCCGGGTTCACAACGTGGAGTACCTGTAAACGTAAAATATACAGTTCCTGTAGCATTTCGATTGCAAGGGGATGCAAAAGCAGACTCCGTAAAGACCGTTAAGCCGGTTCAATAAAAGCAAGGCTATTTACCGAAAAGGAACAAATCAGAAAACAAAATGCAGTTGACGGATAGTGGAATATGCTATTTGTCAACTGCATTGCGATGTTTGTTGTTAACAATATTTATTGAATAAAATTTGCGTAGGTACGAGGGTTACGTAAGTTTGTAAAACAGTCAAAATAAAACATAGTCATGGAAAAACTAACATTTCAGGAAGAAGAAGCGATGCTTATTGTATGGAAACTTGAAGGTGGGGTCATTAAAGATTTTCTTAATGAATACCCAGACCCAAAGCCACCTTATACAACACTGGCATCTATCGTGAAAAACTTAGAGCGTAAAGGATACGTAAAACCGAAACGATATGGTAATACCTATTATTACGCACCGCTTATTCAGCAAGATGCTTACAAACGCAACTCGATGTCTAACTTTGTGAATAAGTACTTCGCAAATTCGTACAAGTCGATGGTGTCTTTCTTTGCAAAAGACGAGAAGATCTCTGCCGAAGAGTTGAAAGAGATTATGTCGATCATTGAGAAAGAGAACGAACAGTAATATAAAGGCTCTCTATTATGAATTTAGATCTTGTATACTTTTTCAAAGCGAATATTGCTTTGGCCTGCTTTTATATAATGTATAAACTGTGTTTCAGTAACGATACATTCTTTCATATCAGACGTACCGTGTTGATATCGGGCATTCTTTTTGCTTTTGCATATCCTTTTATCGTTTTTCATAGTTGGGTAAAAGAGCAAAAGATTCTTTCAAATGCGGCAGACTATTATGTCGAATTGAAGGAACTGGTTGTAACGTCGACCGATGCAGGTTCTTTTTCGCTTCAAAGTATACAAGCCTGTCTTTTCTATGCTTATCTGGGTATCTCGTTTTTGCTGTTTGCCAACTTCCTTGTAAAGCTTTGCATGCTGTTGCGTATCAGGTTGGCAAGTCAACGCACGCAATATCGCGGAACCACATTGTATGTTCCGCGTGGCGAGATGGCGCCATTCTCATTCTTCAATTGGATCTTTGTAGATCCGGCACGCTTTTCGGAAAGTGAAATCAGTGAAGTGGTGCTGCATGAACAAACGCATAGCAAGGGCGGACATAGTTTCGACTTATTGATATTAGAGGTGGTAAAGATCTTATGCT
>JBOFPV010000138.1:0-15556 GCA_051660585.1 Tannerellaceae bacterium | reverse complement strand
ATATGTATTACCCGTATTGAATCATCGATACGTTGCTGCATCTAATCCGGACTTAGTAGTTGGCATAGCTTCAGACATTGTAAAGAAAAACAGAATCTATGTAACCGAAGCCGAATTAGATAAGTCACCTTTGCTTCGGGTTCTATTTAAGCCGATTCAGAATAAAGAAGAGGTTTCCGATTACTTGATCCATGTACTGGAAGAGTTGGCAAAGATCCTGGTTGAGAATTCGCGCAAGAATGCTGTCGCAAAGCAAATGGAGGAAGAAGATTCCGTGCAATTGTCTTTGTTTGAAGAAGCCAGACAAACATCGGACGAAGAGGCACAACTTTCGGGAAGAGAAGCCATGGACGGCGAATTTATCTTTCACTACTTTACGATGGTAAACCGAATGAAAGATGTAATGCAACGTTACGGGCTCAACATTCAACTCGATACTTACTTCCGACTCTTGAAACGAATGACCGATGGTATTTCGATTCCGTTCAGGGGCGAGCCGTTGTCGGGACTTCAAATCATGGGGGTACTCGAAACGCGTGCGCTTGATTTCGATAACTTGATTATTCTTTCGATGAACGAAGGTATCTTTCCGGTAAAGAAAACAGCCAATACATTTATTCCTTACAACCTGCGTCGCGGGTTCGGACTTCCTACGTACGAGCACCAAGATAGTGTCCTTGCCTATCACTTCTACCGTCTTATCTATAGAGCCAAGCACGTCTCTTTAGTATATGATACACGAAGCGACGGCATGAAGACGGGCGAAATGAGTCGTTACATTCATCAGCTTCGTTACCATTACAAAACACCAATCCAAGATAAGCTTCTTGTCTACAATATCTCGCAAGGCGATACACCAAGCATAACGGTAGAGAAGAATGAAGAGATTCTAAAGAAACTCAGCGTCTATAAAGAAGGAGGATACAAATCACTGTCTGCAAGTTCGATTAGTAATTATATAGACTGTCCGCTTCGTTTCTTTTTTGCAACGGTAGAGGGAATGCGAGAAGATGAAGAAGTAACAGAGCGCGTAGAAGCCGATCGCTTTGGTAGTATTCTGCACAAAGTACTCGAGGAGCTGTACAAACCATTAGTCGGTCATGTGGTAACGGCCGATTTATTGCATAAGATTCGAAAAGACAAAAAAGAAATAACGCATGAGATCGAGAAAGCATTCGCCGAGATCTTTTTCAAGAGTGATACCGTGCGACCGCTCGAAGGAGAGAACTACCTCATTAGTCAGGTTATTTACAAATACATCGACAAGTTACTGGCAAAGGATGCCAAGCTGACACCTTTTACTTATATCGAAAGCGAAAAGCTCATTCAAACACATTTCGCATTGTCGGATGGTACACGTGTGCGGATGAAGGGATTTATCGACCGGGTAGATGAAGTAAATAAGCAAGTGCGTATCATCGACTATAAAACAGGGAAAGCCGAAAAGACATTTAAGGAAATAGCCGACTTGTTTGACTCGGAATTAAAAGACCGACCAAAGGCTATTATGCAGGTGTTTACCTATGCACTGCTTACTATGGACGAATTCAGAGGCAGAGATCTTGCTCCCGGTATTTATACTGTAAGGCAGATATTCACAGACGCCTTCGATCCGGCCATTTATCATCAGACGGCACCCAAAATCAAACATCAAGTAGATTCGTTTGCACCATATGCGAAAGAGTTTGAAGAAAAGTTGCGGTCATGCTTAGACGATATCTTTAATCCTGATATTAACTTCAATCAGACCCTGAACGAGAAAAACTGCGAATATTGTCCTTTCAAGACAGTATGCAATAAATAATAGACAAAGAAAACGGCAACAGAATGTTGTCGTTTTTTGTTTCTGAGAAAAGAAACAGAACGTTTGCATATGCAGCAAGTCAGAAATTATTTTCAGAAAACCCGTGTCGAAACCTTCTCCGACGGAATCTTTGCGATCATAATAACGGTACTCGTTCTAGAGTTGAAAGTGCCCGTAATTAAAGATGTTACCAATCGCACAGAGCTATTAAATGGACTTTGGCTTCTCATGCCTAAGATCATCAGTTGGATTATCAGCTTCCTTACCGTAAGTGTGATGTGGGTCAATCACCACCGACTATTCAAGATGTTCAAAGTTTTCAATAACGGTCTGTTCTGGGGCAATGCATTGTTACTACTGGCTGTCTCATTTACACCTTTCCCAACGGCCGTACTGGGAGACTACCATCACAACGAAACCGCAGTGCTGTTCTACGGATTCTCCATGGCACTTAGCAATGGTATGTTTTCGATAGTTCAAATCTATGCATTCATGCATCCTGAGATCTTAGACCCCGATATTGACGTGCCCCGATTTAAACGCAAGACCATTTATTCCGTTGTGTTCGGACCGCTGTTATACATTGCAGGAGCTTTACTTTCGTTCATCGATCCGATTATATCCTTTATTACCTACTTCTGTATTCCGATTTACTTTATATTTCCACATGCAGTAGAAGAGTTAGAGTTGAAAAAAGAGGCTTAATCCGGTCAAAGTAATTTACTCAGCTTTTTTACAGTTTATATGCCCCGGGCGACATTCCTGTATGATGTTTAAAGTATTTACCGAAAAACGATTGCGTTGAGAAGTTAAGAATATACGCAATCTCTTGTATACTCTTATCCGAGTAGCGGAGCAATGCTTTCGCTTCAAGTATCACAAACTCATCAATCCAATCAGCGGCTGTTTTTCCGCTTACCTCTTTTATAAGTGTAGATAAATATTTTGGAGTGATCGAAAGTTTGGAAGCATAAAAGCCCACATTGCGTTGTTCTTTGTGATGGTCAGAAACCAGCTCCATAAAGCGTTTGAAAATGAGTTCCCGTCTGCTTTGTGCCGAACTGTCGTCTGCTTGATATATAAACTCTTCTTTATTCAAGATGGAACTAATGCGGTAAACCATCGCACCACTGAGCTTTTGAATCACCTCTTTTGTATATTTCGCTTCGGGCATAGTCAAGGCTTCTTCGAGCAATTCCGTATAGAGTTTCAAGCTATGCATCTCTTGGTCGTTCAGTTTTAGATAAGACCGGTTCTTAAACTCCACATAGATCGGAACCAAATTACGCATATCGATATGCATCTCACGCAAGAAGTTTTCCGATACGATAAAGGCACGCATCTCCAAATCATCCGATATGCTTTTGATTTGAATGATGTTTTCCGGGAAATTAATCACCATCATACCTGCCGATACTTCAAACTCATTCAAGTTGATACTAAGCTTGCCGGTCCCCCCCATGCATATACCGATAATATACGCATTCAGTTTACTAGGAAACCGAAACATCGATTGCTGCAAGGGCTCATGCGGATCGCAAATAATAAAATCATCGTTGCCTTGCTCGGGTGTTCCAAATAACTCTTTCAGTCGGGCTATGGAGAATAGATTTAGATCTTCGTTGTTCATTTTGCCATGTTTTGAATACGAATATATATCAATTATGAGGTTTAAATGTTCAATAAGTACAATTATCCGACTTTTAGAACATCTCTGCCGTCCAAAAGATCTTTCCACTCCGTTTAGTTTCCATCAATTTTGCATAAAAAATAAGACTGTTTAAGTAAGAAGGTATGAAAACAATGAATTTCTATTGGATGCACATCGCATTGTGCGCATTCGTAGTTGGGACTTTATCCTCGTGTTCCGACAAAGGGAAGACACCCGATGAGAAAAAAAGAACAATCGTTGTAAGTACGATGAAAGTGGTATCGGAAGCGGCCGGACTTCCCGGTGAATACATCGGAGTAATTGAAGAAGAAGCCGGAGCCGACCTCAGCTTTCAAGTAGCCGGAAATGTAAACGGCGTGTATGTATCGGAAGGAACAAATGTAAAGAAAGGGCAATTGTTGGCCCAGCTCGATCGCACTTCGTTGCAAAGCTCCAATGATGCAGCTCAAGCATCCTTGAAGCATGCGCAAGATGCTTACGACAGAATGAAGAAATTATACGACAAACAAAGTTTGCCCGAAATAAAGTTTATAGAAGTAGAAACCAAACTACAGCAAGCAAAGTCAATGGCGCAGATTGCTGCCAAAAACTTGCAAGACGCAACACTTACCGCACCTTTCGATGGAGTAATAGGGAAGCGTACGATCGAACCCGGTGAAAACGCAGTACCCGGTAAACCCGTTTTCAAACTCTTGAAAACAAACAGCGTTCACGCAACATTCTCAGTTCCCGAAAAAGAGATTGCATTAGTCAACAAGCACAACGAGGCGGAAGTAATCATGACCGGCATGAACGATAAACGCTACACTGGGCCTATCACCGAAAAAGGTGTAATGACCTCATCGTTGAGCCACGGATACGGAGTAAAAGTAAAACTTCAAAATCCCGACGGTATCCTTTTGCCGGGGATGGTATGTAAAGTACTTGTCGACAGAGCAGAATCAAGTCCTGTAATCGTCGTGCCGAATAGAGCATTGCAAATCAATAGTGATGGCAGCCGTTATGTGTGGGTGGTTGAGAATGACAAAGCAATGGCAAAGCCGGTAGTTACCGGCGAACTTGCCGATGGTGGCGTGGTTGTGATTTCCGGATTGCAAGCAGGCGACGAAGTCATTACAGACGGATATCAGAAAGTAAGTGAAGGAATGAATGTACAAGTACGATGAAAAGAGGAAGAAACATAATCGAATCGGCAATGCACTATCGAAAGATAACGCTCATTGCCACCGCCTTGCTGGTACTACTAGGCGTGCTCGGTATCAAATACATGCCAAAACAAGAATTTCCCCCCTTTACCATTCGTCAGGGGGTAGTGGTGGCAGTATATCCCGGAGCCACATCTGCACAAGTAGAAGAGCAGGTTGCCAAACCGCTCGAGCGCTATCTGTTTACATTCAATGAGATCAAAAAGCAGAAAACATACTCGATGTCGCAAGACGGCATTGTGTATGTCATGGTAGAGCTCAACGACAATATAAAAAACAAAGACGAGGTTTGGTCCAAGATCAAGCACGGACTCAACGGCTTCAAAGCAGAACTTCCGTCGGGAGTATTGGCACTAATCGCAAAAGACGACTTTGGCGACACGTCGGCACTCTTGATATCTGTAGAGTCGAAAGACAAGACCTATCGCGCACTCGACACCTATGCCGAGCAGCTAGAAGATAAGCTTCGTCGCATCGAGTCGGTATCAAACCTGCGTCGTTATGGTGTACAAAAAGAACAAATCAGCGTATACCTCGATAAAGACAAAATGGCCGTTTACGGCATCGATACCCGTTGGTTGCTTGCAAACCTGTTTAGTCAAGGACTCACAACGGTATCGGGCGAGATCGAAAACGCAGACGTAAACATGCCTATACACTTTGAGTCTCCGCTGAGCACCGAAAAGGAAATTGCCGATCAAATCATTCGTCAAGACCCAAACGGGCAAGTTGTTCGCGTAAAAGACATCGCGCGCATAGAGCGAGAATATGATCTCGACAACAGTTATGTGAAGAACAACGGAACCAAGTCGATCATCCTTTCGCTCGAGATGCGCGAAGGAAACAACATCGTTGCTTATGGAAACGATGTAGACGAAGTCTTGGCTTCGTTCGAGCAACAAATCCCCGAGAGTGTATCCATTAAGCGTATTGCCGACCAACCCAAAGTGGTAGAAGAATCCGTTACCTCTTTCTTGCGCGATCTGGTTATTTCCATTGTGGTCGTGATCTTGGTGATGATGATTCTCTTCCCATTTCGTTCGGCCGTAGTAGCGGCAACATCCATCCCGATCAGCATCTTTATTTCGATCGGTATCATGTATGTGTGTCGTATTCCGCTCAATACCGTAACACTGGCTGCCCTTATTGTGGTGCTGGGAATGATTGTAGACAATGCCATTATTGTGGTAGATGCCTATCTGGAGCGTCTCGACAAAGGAATGTCTCGCTGGCATGCCGCAATTTCGAGTGCCAAAGACTATTTCGGATCTATCTTTTTGGCTACGCTCTGTATCTCGATTATCTTTTTTCCGTTGCTCTTTACGATGACCGGACAGTTTAGAGACTTCCTCGAGTTTTTCCCGTGGACCATCTTTATCTCTCTCATGGTGTCGTTGCTGGTAGCCATGGTAATCATTCCGATTTTCGAGTTTTGGTTGATCAAGAAAGGCCTTCAGGGAGCGAAGGAAGGGAAAGAGAAGAAATTCAATCTCCTTGATAACGTACAGTCGGGATACAATCGTGTGCTAGATTTTACCTTTAAATATCCTTGGCTTACCATTGCAGGTGGTGCGCTATCAATAGGTATAGCTGTTGTGATTATGATGAATCTCAACCGACGCATGATGCCTATTGCCGACCGAGATCAGTTTGCAGTAGAAATCTATTTGCCGCAAGGAACATCGCTTGATCGCACTGCCTCGGTAGCCGATTCGATGTATTCTATACTTTCGGGCGACGAACGCGTAAAGTCTGTAACCTCTTTTATCGGAATGGCTTCGCCTCGTTTTCAAACCACGTATGCGCCCAACATGCCGTCGAAACACTACGCTCAGTTTATCGTAAACACCGAGTCGATCGATGCAACCAAGCAGCTACTCAATGAATACACTGATATGTATGCGAATTACTTTCCCAATGCATACGTGAAATTCAAGGAGCTAGACTATCAATCGGTACAGAGTCCGATCGAAGTACGCCTCATGGGAGAGAACATCGATGACCTCAAGCAAGCGGCCGATTCTCTTATGGAAGCCATGCGTGAGATGGATGAACTCGTTTGGGTGCATACCAACTACGAAGAAATGCTTCCAGCGGTGCAGGTAAAAATAGACCCGATACAAGCGGCTCGTCTTGGTATCACCAAGATGATGGCTTCGGCCGAAGTGGCGGTTCATACCAACGGTCTCAGTGCAGGTACGATATGGGAAGGCGATTACCCTTTGCAGGTGAAACTAAAAACAGATCACCCAACCGAACAAGCGGCACAACTGGGCGATAGATACATCTCTACCGCAGTGCCGGGAGTGATGGTGCCTTTGCGTCAGATCGCTGATGTAAATCCACAATGGGAGGAAGGCCAGATTGTGCGTCGCAACGGGGTACGTACCGTGAGTGTAATGGCAAATGTACGTCGCAATGTGAACGAAAACAATGCATTCAAGAAGGTAATCGAGATTGCCAATACGCAGATCGCACCTCAATTGCCCGATGGTGTTGAGATGGAGTTTGGCGGAACCGTCGAAAACGACAAAGAGATTATTACGCCCATTGCAAGCGGTTTGCTCGTTGCAATTTGCATCATCTTTATATTCTTAGTCTTGAACTTTAAGAAACTAAGTATCGCTGCTACGGCATTGGGTTCTATATCACTGTGCTCGCTAGGCGCGGTAATCGGACTGTGGATGTTTGATGTCAACTTCGGGCTTACGTGCGTACTCGGTGTAATTAGTTTGCTCGGGATTATTGTGCGTAATGCAATCATCATGTTTGAGCATGCGGAAGATTTACACCGCAACAAGCGTTACTCGGCACGCGATGCAGCCTACGATGCAGGTTCGCGCCGAATGTTGCCCATCTTTCTCACTTCGGCCACTACGGCTGTAGGTGTGATTCCGATGATCATCAGCAACAGTTCGCTGTGGTCGCCTATGGGTATCGTGATCTGTTCAGGTACGGTTCTTTCCATGGTGATGGCAGTAACGATTTTGCCGGTCTTGTATTGGAAGATTTATGGAGACGAACCATCAAAAACAAAGCAATCGAAATGAAAACGAAATATAGTTTAGTGCTTGCATTGACAAGCCTGATTTTGCCTTCGGACCTTATGGCGCAAGGCTACACGCTGGAGCAATGTCGCCAAATGGCACTTGAGAACAACCATCAGCTTCAAAACGCGCAATTGGAAATCGATGCGGCGAAGCAAACGCGCAAGGAAGCCTTTACACATTACTTTCCTACCGTAAGCGCGGCCGGAATGACGGTAAATGCCAACACGTCGATGGCACAAATGGACATCCCTGTTCCCATACCCGGAGTAGGAAGTTTGCCCGTTGCTGCCTTGAAGAACGGAACGATCGCAGCCGTAACCGCGGTACAACCGGTTTTTGCGGGCGGGCAAATCGTAAACAGTAACAAGCTTGCCCGAATCGGGGAAGAGGCAGATGTGCTGAAGAAAGCCATGTCGGAAGATGACGTGATTAAAGGAACCGAAACTTACTTCTGGCAAATCGTTTCGATGAAAGAGAAGCTAAAGACGCTGGATCTGCTTGATGAGCAACTCAAGCAAATTCATCACGAAGTAAAAACTGCCGTTGATGCCGGCGTAGCTACCCGCAACGACTTGTTGCGCGTAGAGCTGCAACAGCAGCAACTCAAAAGCAACCGCCTAAAACTAGATAATGGAATAACCGTAACTACCCTAGCTCTTGCTCAGTACATTGGAGTGAAAGATTCCGCGGTTGATCTGGAATACACCGATTTCGTTAAGCCGGCAACTCCGACCGATTACTACGTTTCGCCCATAGAGGCAGTGTATCAACGCAGCGAGTTTAAGCTGATGCAAAAAAGCGTTGAGGCGGGAAACCTCAAAGCTCGTATCGAAATGGGGAAAAACTTACCCAGTGTAGGAGTAGGGGCAGGGTATGCTTATCACGACTTTACCGACAAAGACAACAAATTCGGAATGGTATTTGCCAGTGTATCGGTGCCGATTACCAAATGGTGGGGCGGTTCGCACGCCGTGAAGCGACAAAAGATTCAGGTGCGACAAGCCGAGAACAACAGAGACAACACAAAAGAGTTGCTCGAAGTGCAGATTACCAAAACATGGAGCGAACTCAACGAAGCCTATCAACAAATCGTATTGGCAGAATCGTCCATTGCTTCGGCTACCGAAAACATGCGTCTCAATACCGACTACTACGAAGTAGGGTTGTCTACCCTTACGGATGTGCTCGACGCGCAAACGTTGTTGCAACAAAGTCGCAACCTGTTTACCGATGCTTGTGCAGCATACCAGCTAAAACTTACAGAGTATCGCATAGCAACGGGTCGACTATAAACGGAAACATTGGATTCTTATAACTATAAATTGAGAAAGGCTGCCTTCATGTGAATGAAGCAGCCTTTATTGTATTCGCAAACACACAAATGCGATCGTTATTTCGTCTTACTTTTTAGTTGGTTTGGTCTTTGTGATGTTTTTAATATCGTCTAGCGTCATATTGCCCAGCAGTTGTATCATCACAAATTCGTTGGGTTCTTTTACTAGCATGACGAGTTCTTGAATGAGGTTATTCGCTTTGTTCTTCTTTACAAAGAAGTCTACGTTGTCACCATCATCTTTTACCTGCATCAGCAATTCATAGTTTTGGTCTTTACCAAAGTGCTCCGTATCTTTCATTAATTGCTCTGTGGTAGATGCATCCGATGTATTTAGTATATAGATACCGGTGAGTTTGGAAAGCATATTCGAGATATCCATGTTGTCTGACTTTACATCAAACGATGGCATCATTTCGAGCATGGCTTGAGATACATAGACGGAGGTAACACCCTTCTTTCCCGAATACTTTTTGTACAAGTCGTTTTGGGCAGAAAGAGACGGGAGTGAGCAGAGTGCTATAAGCAGGAATAATATTTGTCGTTTCATGATGAAGCTATTTTTGTTGTTTGTCTATTTCAAATTGTTGATTCAATACCTTGTTGGCCTTTTCAAGTTCAGCCTTCGATTGCTGCACCTGATCAATACCGGCATTGAGCTTGGTCGAGACCAAAGCCAGAGCTTGTCGGGTTTGCTCATAAAGCTTTTCAGCGTTTTGAGCTTCTGTTTGCATTGCAATTGCTTGTGCATTCTGACGATGCTCCGTATAAACGACGATGGAAACAATCGCGACGAGTGCGGCAGCAATACTAGCCCAAGTGGCAAGCATTGCTCGCTTGCGCGGAAGAGCAGTTTTATGCGGCATCGCTTCTTTGTCGAGTCTGTCAATCATGGAAGCGAGACGTGATTCAAGATCATGCGGAACCTCGATCGTATCCTTTGTATGCAGTGCAAGAAACAACGCTTTCTCTTTTTCAAGATGAGGCGGAACCGTTTCGTTGGTGAAGTAATCAAGTAATTGCTTCTCTTCGTCGAGTGTCGTATCACCGTCGTAATACTTTTGAATGAGAAGATCTATATTATTGCGGTTCATAGCAATTCAGCTTTTTAAATTGTTCTTGTACTTTTTTTCTTGCCCTCGAAAGGAGCACTCGTATATTAACGGCACTAAGACCGGTAATGTGTTCGATTTCTTCCACACTGCATTCTTTGAGATGTCGCAGTTGCATTACCTGTTTTTGCTGCTCGGGCAATTGATGGATAAGCTGTTTCACATGCAGCAGATTGTCAGTTGTTTCGTACGATTCCGATAAGTCGGCCGATGCCTGTTCGTGCATGCTGTTTAGCTCATTCCTGCCTGTCTGAAAAGAAGCACTCTTGATGCGGTCGAGACAAAGGTTGCGAATCATCTTCACGGCAAAGGCTTCAATGTTGGCAATTGCCTCGAGATCTTCTTTTCGTTCCCATAGTTTCAAGTAAGCCTCTTGCACCATGTCTTCGGCCTCGTCTTTACGTTCGAGGTAATGGAATGCTATGCAGTACAATTTTCGATGAAATGGAAGCAATCGTTTCTTAAACGTATCAGCATTCATCATTTCTTCTTTGATCCATATTTGTTTGTATAGTGTACGTATTTTTGCGGATCGATCTTTCCGGTAATTCGAACTAACAACGCCTCTTTGCCGGTTTGAAGAACTATCAGCTCTTTTATGATCTTATCTTTTCGTTTTGCCAAAATACGGGTATGTTCGTCCTCTTCGTTTACATCCATCAACACTTCATATTGTTTTAGTGTCAATGAACTTGCGTCGAGGGAAAACTCATCTTTGACAGACTCTGAGCAAGACTCCAGATCCAGAACACGCACACTATTGATTGACTTTACGATATCAGCATCTTTGTTGTTATCGGAGATAAAAAGGCACGCAAGCTTCATCAGCGGATAGCTGATGCTTACATTATCTGCTTTATGCGAGTGTTTGTACTTTACAAACATACCTTCTACGTCTATGGGCTTCGCTTGCATGAAGCAAAGCATTACAAATGTTAGTATAAGACTTATCTTTTTCATGTCTTTAATGTATTAGTATATTTCAGTTGGTCTATCTGCGTCGCGCCGAAGATGTACTTCTGTATGCAAGACGATCATCCCCTGTTTTTGTTACACCCATGGTGCAAAAAAGATGGGATGAATGTACATATAGCCGTTCATCTTCTCTTAATTCTTAGTGAATAAACACTAAAAATAGAACAATATCAAACGCAAAACTTTTCTATAAGTGACGGGGTGTTGTCTATGTGGTTGAGAACCTTGGATTTAAAGTTCGTAATGCCTATTTCTTTTCATTGTAATATGGATTTAAATTGGAAGAGCGAACTTGGCGACATGATTCTGAAATCGAATATTCTTTAAATGGTATAATATAAATAAATTAAACTGGGCCGGATCGGGAGATTCGGCTTTGTTGTTTTTAATCCCTGTGTGTAGGTTCTCCCTTCGCCCTTTACCAAGAGGCTCTTCGCCACGGTTGATATCGTGGGGCACGATATTGATTAGTGATATGATATGCATACGTTAGTTTCCGTTTTCGTGAGTGTTAAGCTTAGACAGGTACGTGTCTAAGATGTGTACACGTACGTGACGCATTCTTGTCATATACCTGTCTAAGTTGTGTACAGGTACGTGTCTAAGCTTAATTGTTACAATGCCGAAGTTTAGGCAATGCGATATGTCTGTTAATCTACTACATATGGAGTGATTACATTTTTATAACAATGTTATTACAGCTCTTTTGCAGAAAATACATTTATTTTGTAGTGTCGATTGCGGTATCAGCTCCGTTGCAAAACGAAGAGGCTTGCCGCCGTCACGGTTTATTTGAAAACGTTATTTAGGGGTGCTTTTGTTTCCTTCCATTGGGCGCAAAGGCTGAGATTATACCCTTCGAACCTGCGCGGGTAATGCCGCGAATGGAAAAATATATATGCAGAAGTGCGCCTATCTATCATTTCAAATAGTAAACCGGTTGGTAAGAAGCTTTCCCTTTTTTCGTAGAGATCGCTTCACCCGTAACTAGTTTAAACGCAATTTTGAAACAATGAAAGGCAAAACTTCTTTAGCTTTGGGATTTATATTCTCAGTAGCATTGCAAACACTAAACGCGCAGAACTCACTACCCGATTCTCTTCAGAACATGCGCAACATCAAGCTGGATGAGGTTGTCGTAACCGCTATCACAGCATCGAAAGAAACTCCTGTTGCTTATACAAACGTATCGAAAGAGGAAGTTGGCAAACGCAACTTCGGAAAAGATATTCCTCACCTTTTGTCACAAACTCCGTCTGTAATTGTTACCTCCGATGCCGGAACCGGAATTGGTTATACCGGATTCAGGGTACGTGGTACGGATGCAAACCGTATCAACATTACTGTAAACGGGGTGCCTGTAAATGACTCCGAGTCGCATACGGTGTTTTGGGTAAATATGCCCGACTTTGCCTCGTCTGTCGAAAACGTGCAGATACAGCGCGGCGCGGGCACGTCGACCAATGGTGCTGCTGCCTTCGGAGCAACCGTTTCGATGCAGACTTTGGGCCTACAGTCGAAGCCATACGCAGAGGTTTCTTCGTCTGCCGGATCGTATAGCACCTTTAAGAATACATTTATGGGCGGTACGGGGTTGATCAACGATCACTTTGTTTTCGACGCTCGCTATACGAAGATCAGCAGCGATGGTTTCATTGACCGCGCCTCGGCCAATATGGATTCGTATTATGCTTCTGCGGCGTATTACGGACAAACAACCAAGTTGAAGTTTCAGACTTTCGGAAGTAAGGAAAAGACGTATCAGGCCTGGACGGGTATTCCTTCCTACATGCTCGATGAAAATCGTACCTACAACCCATGTGGCGAATACGTAGAAAATGGCGAGACGAAGTATTACGACAACCAAACGGACAATTATAATCAGCAACATTATCACTTGATGCTTACGCAGTTGTTGGGCAACGGCTGGGACTTGAACGCGACGCTGCACTATACGCGTGGTAAAGGATACTACGAGGACTATAAGGCCGACGCGAAGTTTAGTTCCTACAAGCTTCCTTCGTTTATTGATGCAGAGGGACAAGAGGTGAAGCGTTCTGACTTGGTGCGCCGCAAGTGGCTCGATAATCATTTCTACGGAGTAGTGGCAAACACCACCTATACGGCCGATAGATTGCAACTAACAATGGGAGCGGCTGCCAGCCGTTACAATGGCGATCACTACGGTAAAGTAATTTGGGCAAAGAATGTACAAAACTTGCCGGTAGACCATGAGTATTACAGAAGCAAGGGCGACAAAACCGACTACAATGCTTTTGCGAAGGCAAACATTCATTTGCTAGATGGCCTTAACGGGTATGTGGATCTTCAATACCGTGGTATTCACTATACGATCAAGGGTGAAGATGATAAGGCGGGTATGCTCGACATTACCAAAAACTACAACTTCTTTAATCCGAAGGTGGGATTAAACTATACGATCAACGAGAAGCACAGCACGTATGCTTCGTTTGCGGTTGCAAACAGGGAGCCTAACCGTAACAACTTTACCGAGGCTGCAGCAAACGAGCGTCCTACGCACGAGACGCTTTATGACTACGAAGCGGGATATAAGTTTGTATCGCCGATTTTCCAGGCGGGCGTAAACATGTATTACATGGACTATACCAACCAGTTGATCCTTACAGGAAAGATCAGCGAGATTGGGGAGGCGCTTACTTCGAACATCAAAGATAGTTACCGCATGGGTATCGAGTTGAGCGCGGCAGTGCAGCCGTTGAGCTGGTTACACTGGTCGGGTAACGCTACCTTTAGCCGTAACCGCATCAAGAACTTTACCGAGTTTGTGGATGATTGGGATACGGGCGAGCAACGCGAACAATACCTTGGCGACGTGAACATCGCGTTTTCGCCGGATGTTATCGCCAATAGTAACTTTACGTTTATATACAAAAACTTCGACGCTTCTTTCATGTCTACGTATGTTGGCAAGCAATATATCGACAACACTTCGAGTAATGATCGTAAAATAAATCCTTACTTTGTAAATAACTTACAACTGGGATATACGTTCAAGCCGTCGTTCATGAAAGAGATCAGAGTGGATTTTGCCGTAAACAATATCTTCAACGCGAAATACGAAACCAATGCGTGGGTGTATTCATACTACGAAGGTGGCGAGCGCAAGAAAGACGATGGCTACTTTACCCAAGCGGGAACTAACGTGATGGGGCGCGTGGTATTGCGTTTCTGATAACAAGAATTTATATGGATCAAATACTTGAGTATTTTGGTGTACTAACAGGGTTGCTTTATCTCTTTTTGGAGATAAAGCAACACCGTTTTATGTGGGTCGTGGGGTTTGTAACCTCGTTGATCTATGTCTTTGTGTTTTATAACTCGAAGTTCTATGCCGATATGGGATTGAACATATACTATGTTTTGATTAGTATCTACGGCTTTATTGCTTGGTATCGTGAAAACAAACGTGCGGAGGCTTCGAGTAAAACAGATGAAAGCGAACCGCTGTTGTTTCAGCACCTGCGTGCACGTGTATTGCTGGGAGTTACGGGGGCTTTTGTTGCTATCTACGCAATCTTGGCTTACGGCCTCGATCACTTTACCGACTCGCCGATGCCGTATGGTGATGCGCTTACTACGTCGCTGGGCATTGTAGCTACGTGGATGCTTGCACGACGTATTATCGAGCATTGGTTGTTTTGGATCGGTATCAACGCTATTTGCGTGTACTTGTACATAAAGCGCGGATTGCATCCGACGGCTTTTCTTTATTTTTGCTACATGGTATTGGCTGTGGTGGGATACTTCAACTGGAAGAAGAAAGGGACTTATAAAGATCTTGACGCATGATGCATGAAATGGATATAAAGGAGATTACGTGTGCCGTGGTGGCGAATGGTGCTTTTCCCGAAAACGAAGCGGTGGTAAAGCGACTGGTCGGGGCGCAGTTTATTATTGCTTGCGATGGTGCGGCAATGAAGTTATTGGCACACGGTATTATGCCTGATGCGATTGTGGGCGATCTTGACAGTGTAGACGAGGAATTGCGACAGTCGTTTGTGGGAGAGGTGTATTGCAATCCCGATCAGGAGATTAATGATTTGACTAAAGCATTGCTTTTTGCGCAGGATAAAGGTTACCGCGAGGTTGCCGTATTTGGCGCTACGGGACTGCGCGAGGATCATGCGTTGGGGAATATTTCATTGCTCGGCGAACATAGTCATCGCTTTGCTTGCTTGCAAATGGAAACGGATTACGGTGTTTTTAATGCCATCAAAAGGAATACTTCTTTTTCGTCTTTCCGCGGCCAACAGGTGTCGATCTTTTCCCTCAATACCGAGGTTGCGATCACGGTAAGCGGACTTCGCTATCCGATTGTCGACAGGCGCCTGACTTCGTGGTGGCAAGGTACGCTCAACGAAGC
>JBOFPV010000137.1:0-16765 GCA_051660585.1 Tannerellaceae bacterium | reverse complement strand
TTTCTCCACCTTCTTATAAAGACCTTGCTTCTCCTTGACAAGCCTTCCGCGACGGAGCAAATCGGCAAGCAATCGCTTCATCTTCGAAGGTTTCATCTTCAAGGTCTCGCAGAGGTTGAGAGCATCGCGGGTTTTGAACTCGGAAGGGAGTTTGGCGAAGATTTCGTCTTCGTTGGTTTGGTGGGCGAGCTTCTTCGAAAACTCGTCGGTAGAGACGAGTCCGGATAACAGCAACCTGCTGTGCTCGAGGCTGACCAAGCCGATGGATAGTGCTACTTCAAAATCGTCGTCGGTGCACACGATTTCGGAGATGGCGCTTTGTCGCTCGGCTCTTCGGTGCGCGCTCAGCGTCATGGCGGCACGGAAGGCAATGAGTCCGATCCGTTTCACCACGCTGGGCTCGTTGGCAAGTCCGAGCAAATGTGCACGGCGCAACTGCGGTGCCATGATGCTGTTGAAACGCTCCCACTGCTTATCCGACAGGGTAAAGGTGGTAGGATTCTCGCGCAAAAACCGTGCATGCTCGAGCACGATGCTTGCCAGGGCATCGTAGTGCTGGTCTTGATTGGCGAGGTTGTCTTTGGGGGCCGGACTGTACCACTCTTCTTCTTCGCCGAAGGCATAGGTACCGATACGACTGTAGAGTCCGTTGTCGGCACTGCGCACCAGTCGTACAAACTGGTCGGGCGTACCGGTAAGCACAAAAGCGAGTCGCGGCATTTCGATGCGTGTGTTTTTCTCCTTGTCATTCCGCGACATCGAGATGGTATCGTGGTGAGCGGAAGCACGAAGCAACACGTCGATA
The DNA here is from genome assembly GCA_051660585.1 of Tannerellaceae bacterium. Lineage (GTDB taxonomy): Bacteria > Bacteroidota > Bacteroidia > Bacteroidales > CAMTPD01 > UBA12018. Next base: position 15,960 of record JBOFPV010000137.1, on the reverse strand, counting down.
TCGCCCCATTCGGTTTTGTTATTGGTAGACATGACATCGGCCTCGGTCTCGAGCGCCACCATCCCATAGGCGCCGTTGCGCGAGAGTCGGTCGATGAGTTTGGGTTTGCTGATGTTGCCCGAATCCCAAATCACGATCTCGTGCTCCACAACCGGCTCGCGACTCACGTCTATCGGCTTACGTTCATGTTTCATTTGTGCGCAATAGGCATCGTAGTTTTTCACCTCCTGCTCGTAGTTCCTTACACGCGCTTCGGCTTCGATTTGAATGAATGCCGAATACTTGCGAATGAGGCGAAAAGGAAGTGCGGCTTTCCCCTTGCCGCTACCGGCCTTGGCGATGATAAAGTAATAACTGTGGGGGCTATACTTTTGTCCGCCATACTCGCCGGTAACACCCGGCATGCAGCCGCTCAGTACGCCCAAGATGGAATACAGGATAATGTCGCGCTCGCGCTTGTTTTTGGCAGCCAACAGCACTTGGTCAAACAAGGGCGGCAAGTTCTCGAAGATCGAATCGGGCAAACACGGTGTATGCTTGTAGAGCTCGTCTCCCTTGGGCATTTCCTCTCCTTCCCCCTGCGCTCCTTCACCGCTTTCAGCAGCAAAGGGTTCGTCCTCGTGTGGAAGCTGCAACAGATGCGCTTCGCTTCCCATGAGCAGTGCGTTTTTGAGGTAGGCACTTTTGACGGTTCCGGCTATTTCGGCTTTGCCCAAGTCTTTGCACAGATAGCGATCTTCGGCCCATAGACGCACTACTCCTTCGGGAATACCGCTCTTGCAGGCTCTACAGGCCCATTTGTACAGAAACGTGTTGCGGGATCCCTCTTTGAAGTCTTGCCAAGCCTCGCAACGGGCACTGAGTAGGGCACAACGTTTCATTTGATGATCTACAAACTGCTGTTGCGACGCATCGAGCGACAAGGGCAAGGCCGACTGTGGCTGCTGCCCCGAAGGCAACACGGGTGCTACGGAAGCTGCCGAAGGCGCAGGTGACACTGGTGTTGCAGGAGTTGTAGTTGCTGCCGAGGCTGCTGCCGGTTCTACGGTGATTGCCGCAGTATCTACTACGATCGGCAGAGTTGCTGCGGCAGGTGTCGTAGATGCTGCTGCCATGGGTGGAGCTACATCGGTACGAGTACCCACGTGCGACAAGTCGAGCGGTTGGGCTAGCGGATTGAAATAAAGAGCTACACCGGAGACCAGAAAGCAAAGACGCGAAATGTCTTTTCCGCTTTGATCTACCTCGAGCTGTAGCAACTCTTCGAAATACTTACTCGTAGCGGCAAACACCTCCGTATGCATTGCCGGATCGTGGTCGGTGCGTACCACCACTTTGACTCCTCTGCCCGTAGGACTGGGCGCTGCCATCACCACCGAGATCTCCCGACGCAACAGGGCCAATGTGACCTCTACCTGCTCCAACGAGAGCTTGTCGAAGTCGAGCACCAACAACCCACTGCCTTGCACGAGGTTGCTGATGGCATGTCCGCCCCGAAACACCCCACCGAACACAATGGCCGGAAGCGAACGCTTCAACTTGTCTGCGGTGTCTTTGTCGCCCCGGGCTGCCGCTGCTTCAATCTGATGAATCACTTGCTTGTGCATAGGATCGTTGGCACGTTTTACAACGTCCTCAAGCTTCATTACTGTGTGTGTTTTTCGATAACACGAATCAAACCAAGTTACCTGAATGTCTTTCATGGTATTTCCTTTTTAGATTTAAATGTTTTGCCTGTGGCTAGGCCTCTTAACGGTGTGCAAGCTAAAGAAAGCCCTTCGGATAGGTATTACATTTTCACATTCGTTTAAAACACTGATAATATAATAGTTAGCCCATACCGGAAACTTCATTAACAAATCCCCATTCAAAACCAAAACACAAAACCTATGGATATATCCAGATTTGCGACTCAAATGTTAACGCCAAAAATTTAATTGAAGAAATTATACCTTTAACATACAGACACACAAACAGAGCTTTGCATCACTTGCTACATTTTGACATATAAACCCGTAAGCTTTCAGCATAAATGAACCCTCCCGAGGATGTCTGAATCGTTGCCAACAGGTTGCACCACCCTTTGATATAATAACTGATATACCCGAGCATCATGGCCTCGCGAATGTGCTGCGCAAACTCTTCGGGCTTGTAAATCATGACTTCCTTTTTGGGTGATTGACCAAGCAGATTGCCCGAGGTTGTTAAACGCTCTTTTTCGGGACATAACTGATTATACCTGGCTAGAAGTTGAAAGAAATAAAGATAAAGCTCACTTATAAGCACAAAAATCTCTGCAATATGCTTCCCGAATCTCACAATATTTGCCGAGGGCAGTGAAGTGATTTCCGAGTGCATACTCACAAGCATAAACAAAGACTCCTCTGCGTTTTTCTTGAATTTTTTAATCATGGATTAGCTTAAATTGTAAAATAGAGTTGATCAGGCCACATTCTACATTATTAATTAAAATTTATTTTGTAATGCAAATTAACGAATAAAAACTCAATTTCCTGCTCACTTACTGCCTACTCTATGTCTTTTCTGCCTACTTTTACCCCAATAGTAGGCAGAAAGAATATAATAGTAGGCAGTATGATTGATTTTGTAAAACGATACAATGAGTGGATGCTTCGTCCTATACCTGGTGATATCGTGAATTTGATTGCTCAAATCCAAGAAAGCAAAGGACGACAATCGTTGTTTATTCAGCAACAACCGGATATTTTAAATTCCTTACTTGAAGTTGCTAAGATTCAGAGTACTGAGGCTTCCAATAAAATTGAAGGTATTTATACATCGAATACCCGTATGCTTCAGCTGATGCAGGATAAAGCCACTCCCGACAATCGAAACGAAGAAGAGATTGCCGGATACAGGGACGTCTTGAACACGATTCATGATGCATACGAATATATACCACCCACAAAGAATGTGATCTTGCAGTTGCATCGCGATTTATATAAATATACATTGGGTAGCAACGCCGGCAAATGGAAATATACCGACAATATCATACAAGAAACCGATGCGCAGGGAAACAAGCGGGTGCGCTTCGTTCCTACTCAGGCATTTGAGGTAGATGGCTCGATTGAGTCGCTTTGTATGGCACTGCAAGAAGGACTATCAAAGCAATCGAATCCTTTGATCCTTATCTTCACGTTTATCCTTGACTTCCTTTGCATCCATCCATTTAGTGATGGCAATGGCCGAATGAGCCGGTTGCTTACGCTTCTTTTGCTTTATAGAAGCGAATACATTGTAGGTAAATACATTTCGATCGAAAAAAACATCGAACAAACAAAAGAAAAGTATTATGCCACATTACAAGAGAGCTCTAAGAATTGGCACGAAGGCTCCAATGATATTTATCCGTTTGTCCGCTATATGCTCGAGGTTATACTGGCTTCGTACATTGATTTTGAAGATCGGATAATTACAGGTAACATCCAAAATCTGACTAAAAAGGAACAGATCAGACGTGTATTTGATACTCAGCTGGGTAAAGTAACCAAAAACGACATCCGAATACGTTGCCCACATATCAGCAATGCAATGATCGAAAAGACCGTAAAAGAGCTACTGGACGAAGGCTATTTGCAAAAGCATGGCGCAGGAAAAGCCACCTTCTACACCAAACAGTAACTTTCCTGTCCACTTCCTGCCCTATCCCACCTTCTTTCTGCCTACTCCATGTCTTTTCTGCCTACTTTTACCTCAATAGTAGGCAGAAAGCGTATACTAGTAGGTAGAAAGCGAGCAAAACACGACCAATACCAATCGTTATTAGTTTGTTAAATAATAGCATCTTGCATAACAATGTCAATTTTTGAGTTGACAAACTCAAAAATTAATTGTTATATTTGAAACAAACTTTGCAAACCTATTTATTAATCTAATATCTAATTATAGAACACCGTGGAAATAAAGATCATTTTCGAACCAAACTTATACTCAATAGCTTATGATAAAAACGAAACCTATGCGTCAATCGAAGAAGCAATTTCCAAAACAATAGAGCATGCACATGCATTAGAAGAGTTTTTAGTAAAAACAAAGGCTGACAATATTGAATGTTATTTTAATCCGTTGGATAATTTAACGACTAGACTTCGGCCTTTAGGAAAAAGCAAGTTAAAGGATAACTGGTTACGACTGTATGCCATAAAAATAGATGACAACCGTTTTCTTATCACTGGTGGAGCTATCAAACTTACACGAACCATGCAAGAAAATGAATACACTAATAATGAACTATATAAACTATCAAAAGTCTGCAACTTTCTTAAACAAGAAGGCGTTTTCGATAGTGATAGTTTTGATGAATTATTATTTGAAGTTACTTTGTAAGATTTAAAGCACAGATTATGAACGTAAATATTGAAAAGTTTGAGTCGTTGATTAGCAGAAACGATTCGACATGGCACGAAAAGAGATTGAGCAGAGCTCAAGATCACAGCTGGAGTAAAAAAGCTACTGATATCTCTATAAGAATATTGACTCACCTCAGAAAAACAAATACTACCCAATCTGATCTTGCTGAACAAATGGGCGTTACCCGACAGTATGTAAGTAAAATAGTGCAAGGTAAAGAAAACTTGGGATTAGCAACGATCTGTAAAATAGAAGAAATATTAGGGATCACACTAATTGAAGTACCAGGTATCTCCGATGCTACAAATTGCACCCAAACACAAACAAGCACTCGTAGTCAAACGAGGGGCCTTGCTCTTAAAAATAGAAGCAAACGAATAGAATAAGCTCAACCTTTCGACACAAAGAATAAAATAAATTTCACTTTTATTCATCTAATGCTTTGTTATTGATTAATTTTATCTAATTTTAGAAACTAATTCACTATACACAGTGTATAATGAATGCTAACCTTTAAATTAAAACATGGAAACAAAAAATGAAGTAAGAGAGGGATGGGTAAGAGTTCTTAAATCTATTTTTCCACAAGGACTTCCTAAGTCTTGTGAATGGACAGACCAACAGATCATTCATAACCTCTTACACATCATCAGTACAGAAGAGCAATCCAATCACTTGTTTTTCCCAAGCGGAGGAGGGATGAATCTAGCGGGAGCTAAGTATTCGGGTGAATACAAATGCATGGAGCTAACAAATGCAAGCGGAGGTGCTAGTATTATAAAACCTGCAAAACTTACCTTTCATTCGTTTGGCAAAGCTGGTATTGAATGGAGCTACTTTAGAATCGAAGCTGCTGATTTAAAACCAACCGGCATTTATGCAAACACAAATGGCATCTATGAAGAAGTGTGCGAAATTGAACCGGTAGATTATATATCGACCAAACATTGGATGGAAAATGAGTATCAAGGCGAAAGACTACCGAGCGATGCAAGATTGGTCATGAGGTTTTTGGGTGGCTCTATCGTTATTTTCGCAAATGCTTCGCCATACAACTACAACACCGGAACCTATGATGCTCGCCATAATGCAATGAGTGATCAAGAGTTTCGTCAGTACATTGAAGATGTGACAACATGTAAAATTGCTTTTGAGTAACAAAACGCAATAGAGAGGTGTAAAATCACCGCATTAGCATACCTGAAAAAGGGATGGTAGGATAGTAATAATTACTTCCTGCCATCCTTCTTTATTTTTTTACTATCCGTCTTTATTTAACGTAGTGCTGGCAACTAGGAATCTTCTCTCCGGTGAGGCGTTCGATTTGGGCAAGGATCTTGCGCTCTGCTTTATCGCAAAGGCTGATGGCGGTCCCGTGGTTGCCGGCTCTACCTGTGCGGCCGATGCGGTGTACATAGTTTTCGGGCTTTTGAGGCATCTCGTAGTTGATTACGTGCGACAACTCCTCAATGTCTAATCCTCGAGCTGCAAGGTCGGTCGCTACCAGAAAGCGGATCTTACGCTCACGCAGTTCGTCTACGATGCGAAGGCGGGCTGTCTGCTTGAGGTCGGCATGCAATATTCCCACGCTGAGTCCTAGTTTCTTCAAGCGTTGATACAAACGATCGGCTCCTTTGCGACTATTGAGAAAGATGATGGCCGACTCGGTTGCAGGATCTCGGAGCAGCTTGAGCAGCACTTCTTCTTTCCGGGTACGCTCTACCTCCCACACGCATTGATTGATCTGATCTCCTACCGATGCGGCGGGTGTGATCGAAAGCGTTGTGGGATTGTGTAGCAACGAATCGGCCAGCAATGAGGTGAGTGGCGAAAGCGTGGCTGTAAAAAGCAGCGATTGCCTTTTGGAAGGTAGGCGCGATAGTATGGTACGGATATCGGGCAGAAATCCCATGTCGAGCATTCGGTCGGCTTCGTCCAAAACGATGATTTTAATACGCTCCAGGCGCAAAGCTCCCCGATGTACCAACTCCAACAATCGGCCCGGTGTGGCAATAATGAGATCGATCTCTCCTTTGAGCATTTCTACTTGTGGCTGATGCGGTACGCCTCCGTAGATCACGACGTGCGACAGTGGCAAGTAACGCCCATAGCGATAGGTGTATTCCCCGGTTTGAATGCCCAACTCGCGCGTTGGCACGAGAATCAGCGCCTGATTGCCCGGCGAGGCTTTCTTCTCTTTGGTGAGTTTTTCTTTAGTGAGCAGCTGCAATACGGGCAGCAGAAATGCAGCCGTTTTGCCGGTACCGGTTTGTGCAATAGCCAACACATCATCTCCTTTTAGAATAGCCGGAATGGCTTCTTGCTGAATGGGTGTAAATGTTTCATACTGCTCTCTAGCGAGTGCTTTCACGAGCGGTTTGATGAGCGTGACAGGCGAGAAAGAAGCTAAGGCTTGGTTATCTAGATTCATTGATTTATATATTGGTAGATACAGTTACTGCCTACTTTTACCGTTGCAGCAAGCTGCAAGGCAAAGAAGTAGGCAGTAAGATGTATTGTATTCTATTTATCGTCTTCCCCAAACTTCGACTTTGGCTTTTTTATTGCCACTGACACCTTTTTGAGATTTGTAATGGAAGATAATTTTTCTGATTTCACGCTTGTTTCCTCGTAGATCGAGAACGCGTGTTTCTCCTCCGGCACGAATCAGATTACGAATCGACAGCTCTTGACGACCTCCGTGTTTGTAATCTACAATAACTTTATCAAACTCTACCGGGTTGTTTTCAACTCGGATCTTCAATTTTGAGAAGTCTCCTTTGTTAGAGCATTTGATCTCGTCTCTGTCTGCTTTAAAGTTTACACTCTTCTCTCCTAGTCTTACCCACTGATTTTGAGCTACGGCTGATGCCGAAACGGTTAGTCCACAGATTACTGTAAATAGTAAAAATAAAATTCTTTGTTTCATCAATTTATTTATTCGGTTTAATAATATGCTCCACTTTTCTAACGGAAACAAAAATAGGATACCACGTGCGGTACGTCATCATTTATTTAGTTAAAGATCAATTACAGAGGGATCAGTATAACGATAGAGGATAATAATAATTCTTAATACATTACAATCGCAAAAAGCCTCGGCATTACAATACCGGGGCTTTTTGTTTGATCTGAGCTGTTCTTTATTTTATAGGTAGTAGTGTGCCATCACACTTTGCTTTTCGTGCTGCAACAGTTCGAGATATTCCATTGCTTTTGCTACATGCGGCATCACAACCGATCCGCCTGTAAGGCAAGCTATCGAAAATACTTCGGACATCTGCCCGGGGGTAACTCCGTGTTTTACGCAACGCTCGAGACTCATACGAATGGAATCGTCGCTTTTCAACACCAACGAAGCAGTTAAAGCTAGCATTGCTTTCTCCCTCACATTCAACACGCCTTCACTCATGGTGGTTTTCTCCAACGTAACAAATCCCGATAATGGTTTGGTACTTGCAGAATGTACATGCTTATTCATCAATTCTCTCGCTTCTCTATACTCCTTTAATTTTTTATTCATGATAGTAGTTAATTATTAAATCACAAAACAACGTCTTAATACATTTATAAACTCAAACTCTTAAAAAAGAAACAACTCTTAAAAAAAAACATCTTCTTGCTGAATATTGTTGCCACTTTTTTAATGCTACTAAACACATTTTGCACAGATTCTTAATGATAACGCATCAGCCTTGACTTCTTTTAAAATATTATACATACCGAAGCCTGCTGTCTGTCGGATAAATACCATTTTATTTATTATATTTGTACATACAATGAAGATGCAATTAACAAACCCTGATCATATAATGATGCACAAATCTAAACTTTTCGGTTTGATGGCTACAATCGCTCTTGCGAGTTGTGCTTCTCAGGCTGATCAACAATTTTCAAAGACTGATTATGTAGATCCGTTTATCGGAACAGGTTTTCACGGACACACGTTTCCGGGACCTACAATGCCGTTTGGTATGGTTCAGCTTAGCCCCGACACGCATATCATGGGTTGGGATGCTAGTAGCGGTTATCACTATGGCGACTCATTGATCTATGCTTTCTCGCATACACACCTTAGCGGTACCGGTATCGGCGACTTGGGTGATGTGGCTCTTTTGCCTTACTCGGGTGCGGGTGAAGTGAAACCGGTTGGTGCTTTTGACAAATCGTCTGAAGTTGCTAAACCCGGATATTACAAAGTGGATTTGAAAAACTACGGTGTAAAGGCTGAGCTTACGGCTACCAACCGTGTAGGTTTTCACCGATATACATACAACAACCCGACTGAAAGACGCGTAATGCTTGACCTTGGTCACGTATTGCAGCCTAACTGGGGACATAAAATTCTCGAAAATCATATCAACGTAGAAAACAACCAAACCATTTCGGGTACGGCTGTTACACAAGGTTGGGCTCACCGCCAAACGGTTTCGTACCGTATTGAGTTTGCGGAGCCTTTCGACTCGTTGAAGCTTTATAAAAACGGTGTAGAAGAGTTGGCAAGCTTGCCGCTTATCGAAACCAGCGATGCTGATTTGAAACTGCACATGAAGTTTCCTAATTCGGATCAACCGGTGCTTGTAAAAGTGGCAATCTCTCCTATCGATGAAGCCGGTGCTGCCAAAAACATGCGCCAAGAGGTGATCCACTGGGAGTTTGACCGCTTGGCTGCGGATGCGCAACACCAATGGGAGCACTCGTTGAACAAGATCCAGATTACAACAAATGACGAATCGGTTCGTAAGAATTTCTATACGGCTCTTTACCATACAATGATCGCGCCGAACCAATATCAGGACGTAGACGGTCGTTACATTGGTATGGACAAACAAGTACACACGGCTACAAACGGCTATACAAACTATACGGTATTCTCATTGTGGGATACGTTCCGCACTATGCACCCTTTGATGACAATCATCAACCCAGAACAAGCGAAGGCTTGGGGCGAAGTTATGGTGAAAGCGTACGACGAAGGTGGCATCATGCCACGCTGGCCTTTGTATGCCAACTATACGGGTTGTATGGTGGGTTATCCTGCGGTATCGTTGCTTGCCGATCTTGCTGCCAAAGATATGGCTCCGGCTAATCTTGACAAATGGGTAGAAGCTTCGCAACAAACTGCGATCTATCGTCCGGATATGGTTGAAAAACTAAAAGGTACGAGAGAGGTAGACATCATGACGATGCATCCGTATTACAAAGAGAAGTATGGTTTTGTTCCTGCCGACTCAATTGCGGAGTCTGTATCGTGGGGTCTTGAAATGGCTTACTACGACTGGTGTGTGGCTCAGCTTGCAAAGGCTGCGGGTAATACTGCGATTGCGGATGAGTTTAGCAAAAAAGGTGACTACTGGAAACGTTACTTCGATCCTTCTACCGGCTTTATGCGTGGTGTGATGGGCGATGGTTCGTTCCGCGAACCTTTCAATCCTCGCTACTCGGCTCACATGAAGAGTGATTATGTAGAGGGTAACGCATTCCAATGGAGCTATTTTGTTCCTCATGATGTAAACGGTATGATCGAACTTCACGGTGGCAAAAACAAGTTTGAAGCTGCGCTAGACACATTGTTTACTACGTCTTCTCATATCGACGGTGAAGAGGCTTCGGCAGATATCACAGGTCTTATCGGCCAATATGCTCACGGTAACGAGCCTAGCCACCACATGGCTTACTTGTACAACTGGACAGATGCTCCATACAAGGCGCAAGAGCGTTTGGATCAGATCATGAAAGATTTCTACCTGAACGAGCCTGCGGGTATCATCGGTAACGAAGACTGTGGTCAGATGTCGGCTTGGTACGTGATGAGTGCTCTTGGTTTCTACCAAGTTTGTCCGGGTGAAGCAGTTTACACAATCGGTCGCCCAATGGTAGACAGAGCTGTGATTCCTGTGGCTGATGGTAAGAAACAATTCGAAATCATTGTACACGATAATAGCCCTGAGAACATGTATGTGAAAGAGGTGAAGTTGAATGGTAAAACGCTAAACGCTCCGTTCTTTACTCACAAAGACATCGTAGAGGGTGGCAAACTGGAGTTCTTCATGAGCCCTACGCACAACTAATAGAATCAATTTCTTTTGATATAAAAAACGCCTGTGGTATGAATCACAGGCGTTTTTGTTTTTGGTATCGTGCATGTTTGATTTGCGCATGATTGATTTACCATCCTTCGAGTACGATCTTGCCACGCACAGAGTGTTGCTTGATGTGTTCGAATGCTCGGTGTATGTTTTCGGCACAGATGGGGTAAAGGCGTTCGCTCATGGTGGTTTTGATTTTCCCCTCATCTACCAGTTGTGCTACTTCTTGTAGTATATTGTGTTGCTTGATCATGTTGGGCAACTGAAATAAAGATCGGGTAAACATGTATTCCCAGTTGATCTGAATACTTTTCTGCTTGAACAGGCGAATATCGAGCTGCCCGGGATCGTCGATGAGTCCGAAGTGACCTTCGGGTGCAATTACCTTGGCTATCTCCGCTAAATACTGATCGGTATGGGTAAGGCTGACTACATAGTCGGCATACGGAATACCGAGAGCTTTGACTCCTTCACTCAACGGCTGATTGTAATCGATGACATGATCGACTCCAAAGTTGAGCAACCATTGCTTGGAGGCTTCGCTTCCGGCTGTAGCAATTACGGTGCATGCGGTTTTGTGCTTTAAGAGTTGTACCATAACAGACCCTACTCCACCGGCTGCTCCGATTACCAATACGGTCTTTCCTTTCGAATCGTCTCCCTGAGGTACATGCATGCGATCAAACAACAATTCCCACGCTGTGAGTGAGGTGAGCGGCAATGCTGCTGCCTCGGCAAATGAAAGGGTGGTTGGCTTGTGTGCTACGAGTCGCTGATCGGCGAGATGAAACTTTTCGAAGGTGCCGGGACGGGTAATGTCGCCTGCACACCACACTTCGTCTTCGGGCTTGAACATCGTAACCATGTCTCCTACGGCCACAACCACACCGGCTGCGTCATAACCTAACACTTTGTATTCATCTCCTTGAGGAACGAATTTCTTCCACACTTTTTTATCTACAGGATTTACCGATACGGCTTTTACTTCGATCAAGATGTCGTATCCTTGGGGTTTGGGTAGCGGCTGCTTGATGTTTTCGAGTTTGTTACTCTCTCCGGTCTCTACATTTCGTCTGTATGCGATTGCTCTCATAGTTTCTAGATTGATTCTTTTTTTAATAACAGTATAATGGAGAATAGTGTTGTTTCTCCTTTCATACTAAATTCATTAGGTATTGCTTTTTTTAGATGCTGATGGTTTGTTGTGCACTATCTGTGATTTTCTATTCGAAATAAAATCTAAACACTGGGAATAAAGCGCGAAATATATTACTTTTGCGGCTTGTTTATCATCACTTCGAGAGAAGCACATTAATAACTGATTCAATAAATGACAAACAACAACACTACTTCAACGCAACTGATTTACGGTGTAGAGGATCGTCCACCCGTAAGAGAGGCAATCTTTGCCGCTGTACAGCATCTTTTGGCAATCTTTGTCGCCATTATTACGCCGCCTTTAATTATCGCAGGAGCTCTTAAGCTTGATCTTGAAACGACGGGATTCCTTGTTTCAATGGCATTGTTTGCGTCCGGTATTTCAACGTTTGTCCAATGTAGAAAATTTGGACCGGTTGGGGCCGGACTTTTGTGTATTCAAGGGACTAGCTTTTCCTTTATCGGCCCTATTATTAATGCTGGTTTTGCCGGTGGTTTGCCTCTGATTTTCGGAGCTTGTATCGCTGCTTCATCGGTAGAAATCGTTATCAGCCAGGTATTGCGTGTAGCGCGCAAATTGATCACTCCGCTTGTAGCCGGAACGGTAGTAAGTATGATTGGTCTTAGCCTTATCAAAGTGGGTCTTACCGCTTGTGGCGGTGGCTTTGGCGCTATGGAAAACGGAACCTTTGGCTCGGTACAAAACCTTGCTCTTTCGGGGGGTGTACTGGTTCTTATCGTATTGCTCAACCTTTGCAAAAACAAATACCTGCGCATGAGCTCGATCTTTATCGGTATTCTGGTAGGTTTTGCTGCTTCATACTTTATGGGAATGGTAGATTTTAGTACTATCCAAAATCTTCCTAAATTCAATGTTCCTGTTCCATTTAAGTATGGTATCGACTTTAGCTGGTCGGCATTTATCTCAATCGGTCTTGTGTACCTGGTTACTGCTGTTGAAGCGACAGGTGACATCACAGCCAATTCGTTGGTTACGGGTCTTCCTATCGAAGGCGAACAGTATCGCAAACGCCTTTCGGGCGGTATCCTTGGTGATGGTATCAACTCGGCTATTTGTGGTATGTTCAACTCATTCCCGAACTCTATTTTCTCTCAAAATAATGGTCTTATTCAACTTACCGGCGTAGGTAGCCGTTATATTGGATATTACATTGCCGGATTCTTGATCTTGTTGGGTATGTTCCCAATCGTTGGTGCGGTATTCTCTTTGTTGCCTGAACCTGTGCTAGGTGGTGCTACACTGCTTATGTTTGGTACGGTAGCTGCGGCGGGTATTCGTATCATCGCTTCTCAAAAGATTGATCACCGTGCTACGTTGATCTTGTCGATCAGCTTGGGTCTTGGTTTGGGTGTGGAACTTGTTCCTTCTATCCTGGATCAACTTCCTGCTGCAATCAAAGGAATCTTCTCATCGGGTATCACAACCGGTGGTCTTACGGCAATTGTAACCAATCTTCTTTTGGCTAAAAAAGAAGATTGATCATTCCTACACGTAATATATACTAAGAATATTATATGGAACTACTAAAGAAAAGAATCATGGAAGACGGTAAATGTTTTCCAGGAGGTATCCTTAAGGTAGATAGTTTTATCAACCATCAGATGGATCCAATGCTGATGAAGAGCATGGCCGAAGAATTTGCGCGCCGCTTTGCTAGTGCTGAAATCACGAAAATCATTACGATCGAAGCCAGTGGTATTGCTCCGGCTATTATGCTTGGGTATATCCTTCAGTTGCCGGTTGTTTTTGTGAAAAAGAAAACACCGAAAACGATGGAAAACATGCTTACGTCACAGGTATATTCGTTTACCAAAGACAGAGTATATGATGTGTGCCTGAGCAGCGATTTCTTATCTTCGGAAGACAAAGTTCTTTTCATTGATGATTTTCTTGCCAACGGAAATGCCGCGAAAGGGGTGTTTGGCTTGATCGAACAAGCGGGTGCTCACCTTGTAGGTGCCGGCTTCTTGATTGAGAAAAGTTTTCAAAACGGAGGCAAGATGCTTCGCGACATGGGTGTGTGGGTAGAGTCATTGGCTATTGTCGATGATTTGTCTGACTGCAAAATCGTGCTTCGCTAAGATCCTGTACTTGTAAGATTCAAACTTTTAGATAAATTTGCCCTGTCTGCCTATGTAGACAGGGCTTTTTTGTTGGATTATTTCAAATAACTAAACAATATTAGCATAACCCTTTAGCGAATTATCCCTGCTCATAGAAACACACATACTCACGGGAAGGAAACATCTCCGCGTTGAGTATTATTAACAATTAAAGAATCAATCACAGCTAATACCTAAAACAAATGAGCAATTTATTTTCTGTAAAAAACAAAGTGGTCGTAATCACTGGCGGATGCGGTATCTTGGGTTCATGCATGGTGCACCATCTTGCATCTGAGGGTGCCCGACTTGCAATCTTGGATAGAGATAAAGAACGTGGCGAAGCACTTCTTAAAGAGGTGACGGCAAATGGCGGAGAGGCAATCTTTCTAGAGACCGATGTTTTAAACAAAGAGGTGCTGGAACAAAATAATATACATATCCTGGCTTATTACGGAACCATCGATGTATTGATCAATGCTGCCGGAGGAAACATGCCGGGTGCGACTATTGCTCCGGACAAAACGATCTTTGATCTGAATATAGGTGATTTCGAAAAGGTAGTTGACTTAAATCTATACGGTACGGTATTGCCAACGATGGTATTTGGCAGGATTATGGCCGAAAACGGAAAGGGTAGCATCGTAAACATCTCGTCCGAGTCGGCTCTACGTCCGCTTACACGCGTGGTAGGATACGGCACTGCCAAAGCGGCGGTGACAAACTTTACCAAATACTTGGCTGCCGAGATGGCGATTAAGTTTGGCGCGGGTATTCGTGTAAACGCAATGGCGCCGGGATTCTTCCTTACCGAGCAAAACCGTACGTTGCTAACCAATCCCGACGGCTCGTATACCGATCGTGCACGTACCATTATCGCACATACACCTGCAGGGCGTTTTGGCCAAGCTCATGAGTTATTGGGCACCTTGCAGTGGCTCATCAGTGATGCCTCTAAATTTGTAACCGGAACGGTTACGGTGATTGATGGTGGTTTTGATGCATTCAGTATTTAATCTTTAGACTTGAGTGTGATATGACATATTTATGCGAACAAACATGGCGCTGGTACGGACCTAATGATCCGGTATCGCTTAGCGACATCGCACAAGCGGGTGCTACGGGTATTGTGAATGCCTTGCACCACATTCCCAATGGCGAAGTGTGGACCAAAGAGGAGATCTTGAAACGTAAGGCGCTGATTGAAGCGGCCGGACTGAAGTGGTCGGTGGTGGAGAGTGTGCCTGTGCACGAACATATCAAGACGCAAACGGGCAACTACAAGCAGTACATCGAGAACTACAAAAAGAGTATCGAGAATTTAGGTGCTTGTGGGATCAATGTGGTAACCTACAATTTTATGCCGGTGCTTGACTGGACACGTACGGATCTTGCTTACACGATGCCGGATGGCTCAAAAGCGCTTCGATTTGAGAAGGATGCGTTTATGGCTTTCGACTTGTTTATCTTGCAACGTCTTGCTGCAAAAGAGGAGTACTCTGAAGAGGAACAGACGCGTGCTAAGGCGCGTTTTGACGCGATGAGTGAGGACGAAAAGCGATTGGTGACTCGTAATATCATTGCCGGATTGCCAGGCTCGGAGGAAAGCTTTACAATTGAGCAGTTTCGCGAGGCATTGCAGCGCTACGATCAAATTTCGGCCGAACAGCTTCGTTCTAACCTGATCCATTTCTTGCAGGAGATTGCTCCGGTTGCCGACCATGCTAATGTGAAGTTGGTGATCCATCCCGATGATCCTCCCTACCCTATTCTAGGCTTACCGCGTGTAATGAGTACGGAGGCTGATTTCAACGCTTTGATTGCTGCCGTACCGAATGTATCGAACGGACTTTGCTTGTGTACGGGTTCGTTTGGCGTACGTGGCGATAACGACCTGGCGGGAATGATCGAGCGCTTTGCGGATCGAATCAACTTTGTTCACTTCCGCAGTACGCAGCGTGATGCGGATGGCAACTTCTACGAAGCGAATCACCTAGAGGGTGATGTAGATATGTACGGCGTGATGAAGAGCTTGCTAAAGATTCAGCAAAAGCGTCAGTGCTCGATTGCGATGCGTCCGGATCACGGACATCAGATGATCGACGATTTGCATAAGAAAACGAATCCGGGCTATTCGTGTATTGGTCGTCTACGAGGTCTTGCCGAACTACGCGGACTGGAAATGGGTATCGCAAAGTCTTTGTTCTAAGAAAGA
>JBOFPV010000136.1:0-84088 GCA_051660585.1 Tannerellaceae bacterium | reverse complement strand
CAAGCCTAACAATTTCTCGCTTACAGGAAAGTCATCGCGAACGTCCATATTTATGAAGTTCTTCAAAGACTGCACTGCTTCTACCGATTTATAATTATATGGAGGAAGTGCTCCTTCTGCATTCAAGTCCTGAAGTTCGGGACGAAGAGCGATCAACTCTGTTGCATAGTCATATGCTTTTTGCCAATCTTGCTGATACAAACTTACACGAGCTTGGAATGCCAACATTGACTCTTTCGAGAAACGATAGCGATAGTTTTCTGGCTGACTTGCAATTTCCATTCTTTCTTCTGCACTGTTGATATCGCTCCAAATTTGTGCATATACTTCACGAAGCGTTGCACGAGGAAACGCTTGCTCTGTGTCAATCACAACACTCAATGGTATTGCTTTTGAGTCAAGTGTCTCATTGTTGTATGGCTGTGCATACATGTTGACCAATTCAAAGTGAGCAAAAGCTCTCATTGCGTATGCTTCAGCTACAATCTGTGGTATTGACTCTGTATCGTCATCCTGGATTTTACTTTCTTCTGCAATCGTATGATTGGCATAGAAAATCGTTTTGTAAAACGTATCATAAGAAAGCTCTGTTAGCTTAGGATTTCCTGCAAGGTCATTCCATATCGCCAAGTCAAACCAAGTCTCATACGACCATGAGTATTCACTACATAAATCCAATTCGTCGGTACGGATCGTAACAGAGCTTTTATACGAATCGGGAAAGTTGCGATATCCTGCGGTCATTAGTGCTCTAAACTCACTTGCTTTTTCGGGAATTACCTGCCCTACCGGGTCTACATCGAGGTAATTACACGATGTAGACAGTAGCGCAATAAGAGATAATATCGAATATATTGTTTTCTTCATTATTTGAATTTCAGAATTGCGTTTAATTAGAATGTTAGATTCACACCAATCGAATAAGATTTAGCGATTGGTTGTGCATAGATGTTACCGTAAGTTTCAGGAGCAAAATAACCTGAATAGTCTGTTCCGAAAACAAATGGATTACGCGCTTCAAAGCTGAATCGAGCATTTGAGATAAACTTATTCTTCAATAAGTTTTGTGGCAATGTATAACCTAAACGGATACTGCTCACACGCAAATAACTGATGTCTTTGTACCAGATGTCAAGTGATCTGAATGTATTGCCCGGGTCCATACCTCCAAACCATTGACGCATCAAGTCTGCTTCAGTGCCTGGAGTTGTTTCTCCCAACAATGCAGGATAAGTTCCGGATGTATTGTCTGGAGTCCAAATCTGATTAGCTTTGCGAACATAGTTTGAACCTCTATCTAGCGTTGTTGGATTATAGAATGGTTGTTCTTTTACCGTTTGCTTGATATTGAAGTTGCAAGAGATTGCCAAGTCGAAATCTTTGTATCTGAACTTGTTGATAAAACCTCCCGAGAACTTAGGATCGAGATCACCTACGTATGTAAATAGATTACGGAATTCTGCATGCGAAAGTCCAGATTCCATAATTCCCCAATCTCCTTCGCGGATATCAAAGAACTCACTTCCGGACATTTGTTTTCCATCTTTTTCAAATATCGGCAAACCATTCTCATCCAATCCTGCTGTTTTGATTGCGAATTGTGCATTCACAGGATAACCTTTTAGCGAAGGGGAGTACGAATTATCTTGAACATGGATATCATTAACTTTGCTTATATTTCTTGAGAAATTGAAGTCTGTTGCCCATCTAAAATCTTTCGTACGGATATTTACCGTAGATAGAGATAGTTCAAAACCTTTGTTCGTTACACGAGCCCAGTTGAGCGTTGTCATAAGAAATCCGTTTTCACTCGGAATAGCTCTTACACCGATCAAATCACGGCTATCACGGTAATAACCTTCTACACTTAAAGAGATACGATTATCCAATACCGACAGATCCAAACCACCATTGTATGTAGAAGTTTTCTCCCAACGAAGATTTTTGTTTGGTGGAGATGTCACATTAATTACCGGCTCATTTACACCAGGTAGAATTGTCGAGTTGTTCCACTCTCCTACAATCAAAGGAGATGTATTCTTATCTACGTTTCCTTGAAGACCATAGGATCCGCGCAGTTTTAAGTTATTAATCCACTCAATACCTTGCATAAATTCTTCACGGTTGATGTTCCATGCTCCGGATACGGACCAAAGTGGCAAGTAACGATACTTTGGATCAATACCAAACAAGTTTGAACCATCGAAGCGAATACTACCAAATACAGTATAACGATTATCGTATGTATACGATGCCGTTCCATAATAGGATGCGAATCGATTCTCTACAAAACGTTTTGCATATTGAAGAAAACGCTTATCATTGATCGTTGAATTTGAGGTACCCTCCGGGAAAACGAGAGGTTTAGTAGTCAACGTGCGTGGATCATAACCAAAACCTTTTGAGTGGATCTCTGTAGTTGTATTTCCACGAAGCTCAACTCCGGCCATTACATCAACGTCATGGGCTTCATTAAATCTTCTGCTATATTCCGCTTGAGCTTTCCAATTGTATTGGAAGAAATCATTATTCCAGTTTTGAATGATACCACCCTCTGGTAAGAAATAAGCAGTTTGTCCTGATGGCTTTTGAATATAACGGGTATAATCTCTGTACTTACGTGTGAAGTAGGTTTCTTTATCGGCAAACTTCTCTGTTGAAGATTTGTCGTACTGAATACCAAACTGTGTGTTCAATTTTAAGCCTTTCATCACCTTATAGTCCAATGACAACAACGCTTTGATTGCTGTATTATTCAACTCATAGTTTGTATTTGCACTTTCTTCCATGTAGTTGAATGGCAAATAACGTTCATCTACACCATCAATATCTTGATCGTAAATATATTTACCTTTCTCATCATAAAGTGATCGATAAGGATTTACCGTACGCGTATATCTACTTGGATTTGTAAATGCATCCGTATCGGAGATATATGATTCACGTTTGCTTTGGCTACCAAATAAACCAAGGCTCAAGTTTACTTTGCTCGAAAGTGTGAAGTCGGTATTTGACGTTAAATTGAAACGCTCATAACCGGTACCTTTTGTTGTACCTTGCTCGTTGAAATAGCCGGTAGAAACATAATAATTGGCAAGATCACCACCGCCAGAAAGGCTCAAACCATATTGTTGATTGATGGCTGTGCGATAGATTTCTTTACCCCAATCGGTATTGATTCCTCTAAGTGAATTGATATCACGCTGTGCTTCTGCAGAGATTGCAGAAAAGCCACCCGAACGATATGCATCTAACTGATTGTATCTGTTCAAGATTCGCATCACATCTCCTTTTCCGCTACGGTAGGTAAGATCACTGCGATTTGCAAGACCTAGTTCGAAGTCAACTTTTTCAGTTGCATTCATCAAGTCTAAGTGAGAAAGATCAGGACGCGTTGTAATAAACGTTGCCGCATTTACATTGATCTTCATCTTTCCTTTTTTACCTTTCTTTGTCGTTACTACGATCACACCATTTGCAGCACGTGCACCGTAAATAGCTGTTGCCGCAGCATCTTTCAAGATTGTAATATCCTCGATATCATCCGGATTAAGACCTGCAATCGACACGTTTGAAAGGTTATCAATATTTTCTTTTCCGTCGTAGTCTTTAGGAATGTCATTTCCTTCAAGAGGTAAACCATCAACAACCCATAGTGGGTCTGAGCTTCCATTCAAAGATACAGTACCACGAATACGAATCTTATTCGCCGAACCAGGACCACCGTTGGTAGGAGTAGAAACTACACCCGATAGCTGTCCTTGCAACAGTTGGTCTACACTTGCAACACCAACTTGCTGAATATCCTCAAGATTTACTTTTGCGATTGCAGATGTAATTTTACGTTTCTCAATCTTCTGATAACCAGTAACAACTACATCACTCAAAACTTGAGTATCTGAGTCGAGCATTACTTTAAAAGTAGATTGTTTTGAAATATCAATCTTCTTTGGTTCGTAACCTAGGTAACTTACAATTACGTGCTTTACTTCCTTGGGCAACGTAAATGAAAACTTACCATCGGCATCAGCCACAGTCCCTTGTGGATTGTAGTCTAATGCAATCCCATCTTTTGGATCAATAAATACGGTTGCTCCGATCAACGTCTCTTTCGTTTCGTTGTCTAAAACTTGTCCTGTAATCGTTCGTACAGATTGTGCGAACATCACCATAGGAACAATTACTGCAACCAGGGCTAGTACAAATTTCCTCATTGTTTAGAAATGCGTGCGTTTAAGTTTAATTTATAGTAAGGGTCGTTTAGTGCAAATTAAGTGCTTCCTTTATACGCACTTCAATATCCATATAGTGATTACGAGTAACATCGTCTCCGCTGTTTTTACGTTTTTGAGCAAGTTTAAGTACTCTAAATAAAACGCCTCGCTTTACAGAAACAGCTTCTGATACACGGCTCATTGCTGTATAGTTAAGATTCGTAGCTTCCACGTCTGGTCTTGGCATCATTTTCAATGCAGGCATATCTTGAGCAAGTGTACAACAGTTGCTACGACAAGCATGCTCGTTACGCAACGCTTTTTTAGTTGTTTTTTCTACTGCTTTGTTCGAGCTAACAATAATTGCATCAAGGAAATTCTTATGTGTCATTCTCTCAAACAATGATAAGTCATTTCCTTTCTCAGCACCCTTGAAGATCACGTTATAAATATCATTAAACATTTGCTCTGGCATATAGGTATTTTTCTTACCTAATTGAGCTTCTGTTTCGTACATGCGTAACAAACGTTCGTCTTTCAACAAGTTATAAAATGTTGCGTATTGAAGTTCGCGTGCTACATTGTAAGGTGAATATTCCACATCACCCATTGGTGCTTGCTGAATAGCATAGCTTTTGCCCCAAGCCGGATCATTAAATAACCACGTTGGAATTACAAATACCTCATCAAGAAGGTATTTTACAGCTTCTTTTTGTTTGGATGCAACAATCGGCACATAGCGATTTATATCATTACCTTTTACGATATTATTGATATGGTAACCACCAACATTTGCCATTACATGCTCTGCATACATTTGCCATTGGTTTACAACTCCCATAAGCAGTTTACCTGACTCAGAATATGTTTCACCGGCAGCTTCTGTCCACGCAGGAATATTCGGTACAATTCTTTTCAAGTTAGCCAAACCGTATTGGCTTGCTTTGATTGCGTCGTCGCCTAAATCTTCTGATTGAGAACGTGGATCAATGCAGTTCTTTGGATCTTGTGTTTCACCATAGAAATAGTACGGATTATCTTCATGCTTGCGAATCCAATCATTCAAGATTACAAGTTCGTCTTGTGGTGTTGCTGTATCGAGGTAACGATATGCCCATTCGATAGCAAACTTATCATAAATACCAACTACCGGATTCAAAGAACTTACGCCGTCTTCCGGTTGAGCCACATAATTGAAACGAGCATAGTCCATAATAGACGAAGATGTTCCCATCTTTTGAGTGAAAGACTCTGATCGGAGCGAATCTACAGGATATGAACTTGAAGCTCCCATGTTATGAGTCATCCCGAATGTATGACCTAATTCATGTGAAGACACAAAACGAATGGCTTCTCCCATGCTCTTCTCTGCTAATACATTTGAACGAAACTCGGGATAAGTAGCACCTAACTGAACGCGCAACCACGAATGGATCGCCGTCATTACATTGTGCCACCATACAACATCTGCTTCTATAATCTCTCCCGAACGTGGATCAATAATAGAAGGACCCATCGCATTGGCACGAGCCGATGCTGCATATGTAATTACCGAGTAACGAACATCATCAAGATCAAAATCCTCATCTTCTTCAGTAACCTCTTTTACTTGAATTGCATTTTTGAACCCTGCCTGACGGAATGCAATATCCCAGTCGGTAACACCATCCATGATATACTTCTTCCATTGCCTAGGAGTAGATGGATCAACATAAAACACAATTGGTTTTACCGGTTCAACCAGTTCTCCTTTTTTATAACGTTCCAAATCTTCTGGTTTTGGTTCAAGTCTCCAGCGGTTTACAAGTTTACGTTTTTCTACCTGTTGTTGCTCATCATTAAAATACCAGTGATCTGTTGTAAAGAATCCAACACGAGGATCTCCAAAACGTGGCTTCATTGGCTTTTCAGACAACAATACCAAGTTTGTGGTTGTAAGCACACTCAATGGAATCGTCTTACTACCCTCTGTAAAGGTTGTAGACAACATTGATTTTACAAGAATGTTATTTGGAAATGATTTGATTGCTTCAATCTTTGAAAAGTCCTTTTTCACAGAACCGCCCAATGAAATACCATTGTATAAATCATTGAATGTTTTCTCTGAACCATCAAAAACCTTATTCATCTTCACCACAATAGCAGAAGAGTCTGCATTGTATGCGTCAATCGCAAAGGTTTCCATTACAGATTCCGTAAAATTATCTTTAACCGAAGCGGCAATCGCATCATCTTCTTTTACGGTAATCATAGGGTTAATCGTCATTACCCATAGCTTATTTGCAGCAGTATCAGCTTGAAAGCGGATTACTTTATTCTCATAGTTCATCCCTTTATTCAATCCGGCATCATTCAAATCAAAAGGGACACCCGACACCTTATTTACAATAAGAATATCGCGACCCAATAAAGAGTCCGGAATTTCGAAATAATAATCACTTTTTACTTTATGCACACGAAACATACCTTCGTCTGTTTCTGCATCCTTTAGAAGTTCCTGATATTTGTTCTTCTCAACAGCCGACGAATCGGCTTTTACTGAGTTCTTCTTTGTTTTTGCCATAAGAGGCATACAAAGTGAAGAGCAGCAAAAAATCAGTACGAAAAATAGACCTGTTCTACTCATTTTTGCGTTTAAGTTATTCGATATTAATAGTTTCTTGGCGTTAAATGACACTATACGTTTTCGCAACGACAGTATGATTAATTAATGACAATATATAGGGAACTTTATCTAAACTAAGATTTACATCAAATAAAACTATTTAGAACTTATAACTCATATCTGTAAGTCAAGTTAAGTCCGGGGTATACTATTCTTTTATAGATAAATCTTTATAAAGCTAAGATTAAAGTTTTAGTTATCCTTTTTCAAAAAAAACACTTTGCATAAATTGGCGTTACAACTTTCAACACTTACAGTTTAGTGTTTGAAAAATTATTCATCTGTATATTTATTCACACAGGCCAACATTGTCGATCATATTATGATGCAAAGATACAAAATAATGAATGTGGTTACACTACCTCTGTTAATTTTGTTCATTTATCTGATAATAAATGATATTAAAAAAAACGCTACTCGAATCTATTTTGTTAAGAGTAGCAAAATACACCGATCTACCTATCATTTTGTTTCATACATTTCTAGACTTACAAATTAACACAAGAACAATAAAAA
This sequence comes from Tannerellaceae bacterium, assembly GCA_051660585.1. Taxonomy (GTDB): domain Bacteria; phylum Bacteroidota; class Bacteroidia; order Bacteroidales; family CAMTPD01; genus UBA12018. The sequence goes on along the minus strand of JBOFPV010000136.1, from coordinate 76,693 downwards.
AACCCGTAAACAAGAACAAACAAACCGTTTATTCATTATTTACGGGCACAACATACAGCTTTCGCTTATAATCTACAATTTACAAATAAAAATCACAGATCACACGATCCGCAACTACTTAAAAACTACAACAAAAGACGAGTCTAAAACTCTAAATGTAAAGCTTGATGTTACGAATAACTCCACTTCTTTACTTGTATAACTTTGAAAACCTAAAGCAAAGTCTTGTCCTAGCGTAATTTCGATGTTTTCGTTATCGATCGGAACCAAGTAAGCATTTTTGATATTATTACTTACAACAATCTTAATGTGAAGACTTTCACTGATATGTTTGATAAAACCAGAATCCTTTCCAATCAAATTTAAATAACTCCATTTATCAGGGCTTATTATCAAAGCGTAAGGTGCATCCACAAAAGAACGTTTCAAGATAGAAGTTGCACACACCAATGAACTCATTGTTTCATCAAAGGTCTTTCCAAAATCCAAAGCTTCGTGCTCTGTCGAATGAAGCAATCCTGCAATACCGGCTTCCTCCAATCCTTCATAGATTGCAGCTTCCTCAAATAACGCAGCTTTCTTTACAGCAGCATCCAAGGAAGATGTATCTATATCCTTAGCTCCTCGGTCTACATTATCCAAATCCCAACGATTCATTTTAAAATGAATGCGTTGTTCTACCAGCGGCTGCACTTTGTATACTCCAAACTGAGATTCACCTTTGGTATAAATCTGCATTTTACCGGTTCCTACCGCTTCGGTATTTTGCCCCATTGGTCCTACAACCGTAGCAAAACGACGAGCCGACAAATTTGCTTTGATAACTTCGCCTGCTCTTTCGTCGATAAACTTCCAACCTTCAGATGAGATTGGAGCCAAACTTCTTTTTAAGAAATCCATTGTATAATCTCCTTATTTTAATTTTCCTATTTTCAATCCTCCTGTCGACTCTTCATCACCTTCGTCTTCAAGCTCGACAATATTTTTAGCAGTAAACAAATACTTCTTCAACTGAGGGTCAAATGCTTCAGGCATTTTTCGACGAATCCATTCAAGAAGCATTGTTGCATGTTCAATCTCTTCATTTCGATTATGAATTAAGATTTCTCTTAATTCCGGGTCGGTTTCGACAGCACATCTTTGATCATACCAATCAACAGCTTCAATTTCTTCAATCAAACTTTTAAATGCTTTCGCTCTGTCTCTTGCGGCAGGACTCATCTCCTTGACTGGTTCGTGATATTGTTCTTCCATAACATAATTATTTTGTTAAACTACTTTCTTAATAACATCTCGTGATTTTCATTTGTTGCAAAATAAACAAATACAATCTATTATTCTTTTTTCACACTAAGACTACACATATTGCTTGTTATATCAATAATTAAAAGTCTAATGAAAAATCAATCTATGCCCAGAATAAAAAATAGAATAAGCCACCTAATTGGCACAGAAAAAGCAAAACAATTTTTTGACACCATATTAGACACCCGCATCTACGCATTAGGTATTGTTGTAGGAATTATTACTGCTGCCGTATGTATTCCTTTTCGAATGCTTGTATCCGAAGCTGCAATAATAAGAGAACAGTTATTTAGTCATGACAGTCCGGCCTATTATCACCCACTATTACTGATATCGATGTATATTATTATTGTAGGAATCTATAAACTAACACAGAAATATCCATCGCTCGGTGGTAGTGGCATCCCACAAACCCAAGCTCTGATTTATGGAAGGATGAAATACGATCGAATATTTGACCATTTATTTGTGAAGTTTATCGGAGGGGTAGCAAGCATTGGCGTCGGCCTATCTTTGGGGCGTGAGGGGCCATCGGTACAAATGGGATCGTTTGTTGGCAACTGGGCAGCCAGTAAGTTTAAAGTTAGGATCGGCGAACAACGCCATTTAATTGCTGCAGGTGCCGGAGCAGGCGTTGCTGCGGCATTTACGGCACCACTCGCATCCTCTATGCTTGTTATTGAATCATTAGAAAAATTCAATGCGGCAAAAACGACCATCTCCACACTACTCGCCGGAGCCACGGCGGGCATCCTAGCACAGATCTTTGTTCCCAACAATATATACGATAATATTATTGTTGCTGCCCCGGATGTTAGTTTCGAAAAGCTACTCTTAATCTTTTTTGCAATGGCCATATTCATGTCTATTTTAGGCAAAGGATTCTCCCATTTATTACTTTATTCAAAAAAGATATTCCAACGCTCTAACACATCTATTTATGAAAGACTTGCCTACCTGACACTTCTTACATGGAGCATCGGATTTGTATATCCCACCGTAATTGGAGGAGATCAAAACTTTATGATCCAAGAGACTGCACAGGCAAATCCCAACATCATTTTCATTGGGTTTATGGTACTGCTAATGATGGTTTTCACTACCGTATCGGCTGCTACTTACTTTCCGGGAGGGGTCTTTCTTCCTATGATGACAGTAGGAGGTTTAGCTGGCAACTTCTTCACGCTTGCTCTTATAAAACTAGGCATTGTCTCGGCCGAAAGTCTAGGTTATTTTACATTAATAGGAATGTCGGCATGCTTTATATCTGTAGTTCGCATGCCTCTCACAGGTTTTATTCTAATTAGTGAAATGACGGGACATTACGATGTTTTCTTTGCAACTCTTATTGTCGGAGTCTTTACATATTACATCACCGAGCTTATCGGTGTGGTACCGATGAATAAGAAGCTATATGACTTCATGATCAATGAAAATGCGAGTAAATATCCGGCCCGTACAACCATGGACCTTCAAGTCAACAGTAATTCATACCTTGAAGGCAAAGACCACAACACTTTGAAACTACCGAATGGATGCATTGTAGTAGAAGTATATCGCAACAACGAAAAAATAGACTTCAACAGCAACGTTACATTAGAAAAGAACGATCAAATTGTGCTTGAATTAGATTCGGCCGATCTTGAAAAGCTACACTTACCATTAGTAAGTATGTCACTGGACAACAGTTAAAACCTCCCCCGAAACATCATCGCATATATAGCAAAATAGGGAGCCGATAATCGGCTCCCTATTTCTAATCATAGAGGATAACTGCGTTTACACGCGCTCTATTAGAGAAAAGACTTATTTCTTCTTCACATGATGAGTGTGAGTAAACACTTTTCCTTTAATTGGTTCTTTCTTCTCCATTGCAATACGAGTAGGCGTTGGATATTCTAGTTTTTCCAACTCTTCGATTGCGTTACGAATATCGCCAAGAAGCATATCTGCCGAATCTTTGCTAAAGCCCTGACGAGCCACAACACGCATTACAACGATATCTTCAAGACTTTCGGGCAACGTATAAGCAGGAACCATCCAGCCACTTTGTTTCAATTTATCTTGCAAGTCGTAAAGAGTCCATTTAGCTGTCTTTTGATATGTTTTCTTCATATGCCAGATAAACAATGGATTCACCACCTCATTGCTATAGTTCTTAAATGGCTTCATTTTACCAATCTCAGCATGAATGTATTTAGTTACTTCCATACTATTGTATTGCACGTCTTTATAGCCTTTAAAGCCTAAACGGATAAATTGATAATACTGACCTAAGATTTGCGCAGCCGGACGTGAGAAGTTCAATCCTACCTGAGTAACTTCTGCGCCAAGATAATTCACGCTAAAGTTCATTTCATCTGGCAAGTACTGTTTATCTCTCCAAACAACCCATCCCAGACCCGGATAAACCAATCCGAATTTATGACCGGAAACACTAATTGACAAAACCCATTTCAAGCGGAAATCCCATTCCAACTCAGGTTTCAAGAAAGGTAGAATAAAACCACCCGATGCAGCATCCACGTGGATCGGAATATCATATCCAGTTTTCTTATTATATACTTCAAGTGCGTCATTCAATGCTTTGATATCATCGTTCAAACCAGTCCAAGTTACACCTTGAATACCAACGACACAAATGGTATTTTCGTCACACATTGCCAAAGCAGCCTCCGGATCAAGCGTTGTTTTTTCCAAAGTCAAAGGAACGGTACGCATTTCGATTTGCCACAGTTGTCCGAACTTTTCCCAAACAACCTGCAATCCCGATGAAATTACAAAGTTAGGTTTATCAAACGGCTTACCGGCAGCTTGTCTTTTTTTACGCCAGCGAATCCAAGCAGCTACGCCACCAAGCATACAAGCCTCAGACGAGCCAATACCAACAGCACCCGTTTTCCACTTATTGGTTTCAGGAGTATTCCATAAATTTGCTACAATATTGATACATTTAGCAGCCATCACCGCAACTCGAGGATACTCTGTTTCGTCGATGTAGTTGATATTAATCGCTTCATTCATCAATTTTGTTGCGTAATCATCCATATACGTAGTAACGAACGTAGCCAAGTTAAGTGCAGGCTGTGTTTGCGGATATGTTTCGTCTTTCACCATTCGATAAGCAATTTCCGGGGTAGTCGGATCTTGAGGAATTCTATCAACAGGAGAACTTGTTAGCATAATATCAGAACCATACGTTGCAGTTTCTGCATTCCCTTTACGTAGTTTTGAATCATTCATAATTGTATCAATTTAGAATATAAGTAGTGGTTAATTTATCTCTGCTGTTAAAACAAAAAGATTATCATTTAGTTTGATAAACATTCGCGATTCAATGTTTATAATTAAATATTAACCAACTCAATACAACCAATCAAAAACGAAACGGTTATAAAGAAAACAAAAAACTATAATCAGAATACTTTTATGAAATCAAACAACACTTCTTCTAAGATCGGTATTGCAACGCTGGCGATTATGAACATCACAGCAGTTGTAAGTTTACGTGGTCTTCCGGCCGAAGCAGAGTATGGCATAACTTCTGCCTTCTATTATCTATTCGCAGCTATCGTTTTTTTGATTCCGACAGCTTTGATTGCAGCCGAACTTGCGGCTATGTATCAAGATAAGCAAGGCGGGGTATTTCGTTGGGTAGGCGAAGCCTTTGGCAAGCGCTTAGGTTTTCTTGCAATCTGGCTTCAATGGGTAGAAAGTACGATTTGGTACCCTACCGTTCTTACGTTCGGTGCTGTTTCTATCGCCTTTATAGGCATGGACCACACTGCCGACATGAGCCTGGCATCAAACAAGATATATACATTGGTCGTTGTACTTATCATTTATTGGGCAGCAACACTTATTTCGCTCAAAGGACTCGACTGGGTAGGAAAAGTATCCAAGATCGGAGGTATGGTCGGCACCATCATTCCGGCCGGATTACTTATTGTGCTTGCGATTATCTATCTTGCCATGGGCGGCAAGTCTGAAATGGATTTCTCTGGAAACTTCTTCCCCGACTTTACAAACTTCAATAACCTCGTACTCGCATCCAGTATCTTCTTATTCTATGCCGGTATGGAAATGATGGGTGTACACGTGAAAGACGTAGAAAACCCTTCCAAGAACTATCCGAAAGCCGTATTTATCGGAGCATTTGCAACCGTAGTAATCTTTGTATTGGGCACGTTCTCTTTGGGTATTATCATCCCACAAAAAGACATCAACCTTACACAAAGTTTGCTTACCGGTTTCGACAACTACTTTGCATTCATCCATGCTTCATGGTTATCACCTGTAATTGCCGTTGCATTAGCATTTGGGGTATTAGCCGGCGTACTTACATGGGTAGCAGGTCCTTCAAAAGGTCTTTTCGCTGTAGGCAGAGCAGGATACCTTCCTCCGTTCATGCAAAAAACAAACAAGATTGGTGTGCAAAAGAATATTCTTTATATCCAAGGAGGTATGGTTACCGTATTGGCAATGTTATTTGTCGTAATGCCTACCGTACAAACCTTCTATCAAATCTTGTCACAGCTTACTGTGCTCCTATACTTGATCATGTACATGTTGATGTTTGCCGCTGCAATCTATCTTCGTTACAGAAGCAAAGACAAACCACGCCCATATCGTGTAGGCGCAAAAGGCAACGGTATGATGTGGTTGCTTGCAGGTCTTGGTTTCTGCGGATCGCTGCTAGCATTCTGCTTAAGCTTCATCCCTCCGGCACAAATCCCAAGTGGAAGTCCGACCGTATGGTATTCAGTACTTGTAGTAGGTTGTGTTATTGTGGTAACAATTCCATTCATCATCTATGCAATGAAGAAACCATCATGGAACAGTTTGAGCGAAGGCGAACAGTTTGAACCATTCGATTGGGAACTTAAAAAGACAGATACAGACACTTCTAAGAAGTAACTAAATCAGATCAATTAATTAGATCTTACTTAAAACGCAAAAGGGCTATCCGACGATCGGATAGCCCTTTTTGCTATATAAGTTGTAACCATTTACTAAATCAAAATGTAGGAAAAGGCGAATAGTTGTACAATACGACTTTCTGCTCATGCAACGAACGCTGCACATCGATAAGACGTTGGTTTTTACTCCCTCTGAAGATCAATCCCGGATCCTTCTCCTCTTCCACAAAACGTCCGTCTACCATCACATCAATGTAAGGCAGTATTTGCGACAAACGATCCGAAGCAGCGACCTCATCAAACACATATCCGGTGTAACACCAAATATTCTTTTGCGTTTGCTCTTTGATCATACGAGCCAATTCGGTAAACGCTTCCACCTGAAACATCGGATCTCCTCCCGAAAAGGTAACACCACTGTTGTCCGCTTCGAGAATCTGTTTCATCAAATCGGTTACAGGAATCAGGTTACCTTTAGCAATGCTCCAAGATGCCGGATTGTGACACCCCTTGCAATGATGGGCGCATCCCGCCGAATATACGGCAGTGCGAAAACCCGGACCATCAACAATCGTATCACGTACAACCCGAAGAAGAGACAATTTAGTCATGGCGAACGCGATCGTTTAGCTCAGCTAGTTTAGCGTTGTTCCATCGATCTGTAGTACCCACCAAATAACCTGTAATACGTTGTAGCTTATCTAAGTTATCACTTCCACAGCGCGGACATTCGATAAGATCGTCGATTGCATTCTCAAAGCCGCAATCAAGACAACGGTTACGATTATGGTTTACCGATCCGTAACCAATGTTGTATTTATCCATCAAGTCAACAACAGACGTAATCACCTCCGGATTATGTGTTGCGTCACCATCAATTTCCACATAAAAGATGTGTCCGCCGCGAGTAAGCTCGTGATATGGAGCCTCCACACTCGCTTTGTGCTCTACGCTACACTTGTAGTATACAGGCACATGGTTCGAGTTGGTATAATAGTCCTTATCTGTAATTCCGGCAATCACACCGAAACGTCTCTTATCCATCTTGGTAAAGCGACCCGCCAATCCTTCTGCCGGAGTAGCAAGCACACTATAGTTGTGTTGATATTGCTCAGAAAACTCATCTGCTCTTTCCTTCATGTGTGAAATGATAGAAAGACCAAGTTTTTGCGACACCTCATCTTCACCGTGGTGTTTTCCTCGTAGCGCGATAAGACATTCGGCAAGACCAATAAAGCCAAGTCCGAGTGTTCCTTGATTGATCACAGACTCGATTGTATCGTTTGGAGAAAGGTTTTCAGAACCGTTCCACAGTGAAGACATCAACAATGGGAATTGTTTTGCAAGCGCAGTCTTTTGGAATTCGAAACGCTCATGCAATTGAAGCGCGGTAAGCTCAAGCATCACATCTAGCTTTTGCATAAATGCCTCGATACGAGCAGCCTCATCTTCGATTGCCATACATTCGATAGCCAAACCTACGATATTAATAGTAGAGAACGAAATGTTACCACGTCCGGTCGAAGTCTTCTCGCCAAAACGATTCTCGAACACACGTGTACGGCAACCCATCGTTGCAGTCTCGTAGATGTAACGTTCGGGATCATTCTCGTTCCACTTTTCGTGCTGATTAAATGTAGCATCCAAATTAAGGAAGTTAGGGAAGAAACGACGAGCCGAAACCTTACAAGCCAACATGTACAAATCGTAGTTGCGTTCGCCCGGAAGGTAGTTTACACCCCTCTTCTTCTTCCAAATCTGAATAGGGAAAATAGCAGTAGCCTCATTCCCTACCCCGCGGTATGTAGAGTGAAGCAACTCACGGATAATACAGCGACCTTCGGCCGAAGTATCCGTTCCATAGTTGATCGAGCTGAAAACAACCTGATTACCACCACGACTATGAATGGTGTTCATGTTATGGATAAACGCCTCCATTGCCTGATGCACACGACTCACCGTACGGTTGATCGCATGTTGCACAGTACGCGCATCGCCCGAAAGATCACCAAGCGGTTTGCTTACATAGTCGTCGATCTCAATAGTATATAAATGACTATAGTCTTTTCCGGCAAGCTCTTCCAACACTTTCACCTCTTCGATATAGCTTTCGCGCACATAGGGTGCATAGTAGAAGTCGATAGCCGGAATCGCTTGTCCGCCGTGCATTTCGTTTTGCGCAGTTTCGAGCGAGATACAACCCTGAATACTTGCTGTTTCGATACGTTTTGCAGGGCGCGACTCACCGTGACCTGCCACGAATCCGTTTTTCAAGATACGATCAAGAGGGTGTTGAACACACGTCAAACTTTTGGTAGGATAGTAATCTTTGTCGTGGATATGAATGAATCCCTGACGGATTGCATGCTTCACATCTTCAGACAACAAGTAATCATCTACAAAAGGTTTCGTTGTTTCGCTGGCAAACTTCATCATCATTCCTGCCGGAGTATCGGCATTCATGTTAGCGTTTTCGCGTGTAATATCGTTCGACTTAGCCTCGATGATCTCCAAGAATATATCACGGGTTTTTGCCTGACGTGCTACGCTACGTTGATTACGATACGAAATATATAGCTTTGCTACATCTTTACGACGACTCTTCATCAATGCCACTTCCACAGCATCTTGAATAGACTCTACAGACATACGGCTATCTCCCTTTTCGGCTACTTTGTCCGAAATAAGTTGAGCCAAAGCCAAATCTTCACCTTCAGCAGTATGTGCCATTGCCTTTGTTATTGCAGTGACAATTTTATCTTTCGTAAAAGATACTACCCTACCGTCGCGTTTTAAAACTTCCTTGATCATATCTTTATGTATATCTTTTATATATCTTATGTATATCTTATCATTGAACAGAAACAATCGAGCCATTGGATGTAGGCACGTGAAGGCTCAATTACCGGAAAAACCCTTTCGGTAATGGGGAATAGCTGGAAGGGAAAAAAGTAGATTAACTTAAGTCCCGGCTTTTTCCTCGAAAGCCATACGAACATCCGGTCTTGGCAGGTCTTCTGACTTACTCTCGCGCCCGACTGCCTTCCCATATTCTTTTTGGAGAATAAATACAGTGGCAATTCGCGTCGGACCGATTCTACAGAGTTCACAGCAGCGGGACTGTTCAGGAGTTTCACCTGATTCCCTTTTAATTCCTGTTTATCTCTTAAAACGGAAACCAAAACCAATACAAAAATACAAATAATACGTCGCCTCAAAAATTCTATTCCTCTTGTTTTTTTTCTTTTATTCATTATGATGGCAACTGCACTAACTATTTGCTATTTACTTAATTTGCACGCTACGAGTCGCTTTTAACCGCACAACATAAAAGATGTTGATTATACAGAACAATCGTTGCCAAATGTTATCGCAACAAGGCAATATAGCTGAGCAGTTCATAGAAATACCATACTTTTTTCTCGTAAAAAAAAGCTATTTTTAGCCCTTGAAGAAGGACAATATAATTTAGTTTAATACACATCACCGTTTACTCTGAATAAAGATTGCCCTTACAACCCGAATAGAATTAACTAACCAACAATTTAATTTCATGAATTCCGTAAAATTAATTGGAGCATTATTGCTGACCGGTACCAGCCTTATGGCGCAACGCCAACACGTATCGCTCAATGACAATTGGCAGTTTACCGAAGGACACGTCGTAGAAAAGAACGTACGCAAACGTGTAGACATTCCGCATACCTGGAACACAACCGACGCTCTTGTAGGAAAGCTCGACTACAACCGCGGACTAGGCAACTATGAGAAGACCTTTAAGATCGACTCTGCTTGGCAAGGCAAGCGCGTTTTTATTAAGTTTGATGGTGTCAATACCGTCTCCAACTTGTTTATCAACGGAAAGCACATCGGCGAACACCGAGGCGGATACACTTCGTTCGTATACGAAATCACCGACAAGATCGATTACAACAAAGACAACAAGTTTTGGGTGCGCGTAAACAATGCGCCGCAGCTTGACGTAATGCCACTTGTGGGCGACTTCAACTTCTATGGCGGTATCTATCGCGACGTAACACTGCTTGTGACCGACCCGGTTTGTATCTCTCCGCTCGATTATGCTTCGCCGGGAGTATACCTGAGCCAAACGAAAGTAACCAAAGATCTTGCTCAGGTTTCGACAGACATCGTGCTATCCAACGGTGCCAACGCTGCCAAAGAAGCAACCCTTCGCCTTACGGTAAAAGACGGCGACAAAGTGGTATTGCAACAAAATAAACCTGTAACGCTAGCAGCAAATACACAAGTAACGGAAACCATTCCTTTCGAAATCGCGAAACCGCGCCTTTGGAACGGACAAAAAGATCCGTTTATGTATAGCGTAGACGTAGAGCTCATCGCAAACAACGTTGCGGTAGACAAAGTAACCCAACCGCTGGGCTTGCGTTTCTACCACGTAGATCCGGCAAAAGGATTCTTCCTCAATGGCGAACACATGCCGCTGAAAGGAGTTTGCCGCCACCAAGACCGCGCGCAAATCGGGAATGCATTGCGCAAAGAACACCACATCGAAGACTTTGAAATACTGGAAGAGATGGGATCAAACGCCATCCGTTTGTCGCATTATCCACATGCTCCGTTCTTTTACGACCTGCTCGACAAGAACGGTATCGTGGCATGGTCTGAGATTCCATTCGTAGGCCCGGGCGGATACCGCGACAAAGGCTTTGTGGATCAAGAATCGTTCAAAGCAAACGGACGCCTGCAGCTTACCGAGATGATCAAGCAAAACTACAACCACCCTGCGGTGTTGTTTTGGGGACTTTTCAACGAGCTGAAAGAAGACGGCGACAATCCGGTAGAATATGTGAAGGAACTGAATGTATTGGCCAAGCAACTCGACCCAACTCGCATTACCACTTCGGCAAGTAACCAAGGCGGCGCGCTGAATTTCATTACCGATCTTATCGCGTGGAACAGATACGACGGCTGGTATGGCGGCATGCCAAAAGACTTGGGCAAGTTTCTCGACAGCACACACGAAAAGAATCCGCAGCTTTGCATCGGCGTGAGTGAATACGGAGCAGGCGCGAGCATTTACCAACAACAAGAAGCTCTGGAAAAGACCAACCCAACCAGTTGGTGGCACCCCGAGTCGTGGCAAACGTTTTACCACGAAGAGAACTGGAAGGCCATCAAAGACCGTCCGTTCGTTTGGGGAACTTTCATCTGGAATCTATTTGATTTCGGCGCCGCGCACCGCACCGAGGGTGATCGCCCGGGCATCAACGACAAAGGGCTGGTAAGCTTCGACCGCAAAGACAAAAAGGATGCGTTCTATTTCTACAAAGCAAACTGGAACACCAAAGATCCGTTTGTTTACATTGCCGAGAAGCGCATCGACACACGCAAGGCTACCACAGGCAACCTAAAAGTGTACTCCAATATGGACGAGGTAGAGCTGTTTGTAAACGGCAAAAGCCTCGGAAAACGCAAAGGCGATGTAGGAACTTTTGTGTGGGAAGGTGTCAACCTGACTTCGGGCAAGAACACCATCGAAGCAAAGGCTAAAAGCAAAGGATCGCAACAACAAGACAATTGCGTGATCACCGTTGTGGAATAATCTGCACACAAGAAAGTGATAAAATAGAACAACCGTTGCGTAATCGAATACACAACGGTTGTACCATACTTATATGACAGGTCTCTTGATCGCTGCTTACTTGGCAGCAGTTAAGAGACCTTTCTTTTTTTCCACAACTGATAAGAATTGATCGTGTTTTGCCACAATACGTACGATGCCGGCCCTATTGAAGCAATCGGATTGAGGTAAATATGCGACATCCAGATTGCAAGGATCGTATTCTTTTGCGCCAACGACTGTCCGGCCGCAATGCGGTTACCAAATCGCGAACCGATCTTCTTGCCCACATAAAACTGCAACACACAAATCACCAACGAGCCTACTCCTACCCAAATCTCCGTATCATAATTGGGATGATTTTGCTCTATCAAAAACTTCACCGTCTTACCGGTCACAATTGCCAACGCCAAAGCCCAGATGTAAAATGAAAGGCCACTGAGCGACGTGATCTTCTCTTGCAGGCGCGGAAACCAAAAGCGTATTGCCCAGGCTACAAGTAACGGCGCCATCAACAACGGGATTACTTCTTTGCAAATGTACAAGAACGAATGAATAAAGGGCATATCGTTGGTAGTACCGACATATGAAAACAGCACCGGAGCAACTACGGCTACTCCCAGGTTGCTCGCAAAAACAAAACTGGTTACAAACGAGATGTCTCCGCCCAGCATGCCGGTAATCACCGCGGCCGCCGTAGCCGTTGGTGCCAACAAGCAGATCATTACCCCCTGCGCAACGATGGGATTAAACGGAGCCAAAGCGAGGTACACAGCCAGTGATCCTAAGATTTGGATCGCCAACAGCCAGCAATGCAATGGCGTGAAGCGCAAAGTCTTCGGAGAAAGCTTGCTAAAGGTAAGCAACAACATGGTAAAGATAAGTACGGGAGTTAGGAAGGACAAAGCCCCGAAGAGGCTATAAAAAACACTCCCCGTAAGCATGGCTATGGGCAGCATCCAGTTCTTGATAAGACGTATCACTGTATCTATTTTAAATATTCATTGCAAAGGAAAAACGTTTTTTCGACTTCTTCAAACTTTTATACCTGCAACTAGCGGAAATAAACTCAATGAAGACTAAATCGTTTGATGCCCATCGAACGATTTAAACACCGTGAAGAGTGAATCGTTTGATGGGCATCAAACAATTCAAACCTAATGAACAACGAATCGTCAGATGGCGATCTGACGATTCGTTTATAGTGAAGAGTGAATCGTCAGATGGCGATCTGACGATTCGAAACTCACGAGAACGAATTTCAAACCTCTCAACAACTAAATCCAATCACCGTAAGATTCGTTTTCACTTCATGCCGCCTCAGCTTTCATTAATCTTTTTCACCCTTTCAAAAACCTTTATATATCAAGGAAATAGCACCTTTTCGTTCCATTTTATAGCCTTAAATGGACTGCATTGTTTTACTTTTGGTTTATTTAGTTACCTTCGCAATCTGTTTTTTAACGTGCCGATTGTTTATTTCATGAGCAGCAGCACTTTTAATCCCTTAATATGAATAATATTAAAGCATTTTCGAGATACATTTTGATTTCGTTGCTTTTGGTTGGCTTATCTACCTCTGTTTTTGCACAAGAGAACAGCAACGATTCGACAGTGATAACGCCTAAAAAAGAAAAAAATCTCAAGTTTAGTATCCTTGGCGGACCGGGGTATACGCCCGACTTTGGATTTGTAATCGGTGGTAGCACCTTGCTTACCTTCCGCACCAATCCGCAAGATACCACGATGTTGCGCAGTGTATTGCCTGTTGCTTTCGGCCTTACCTTTGGCGAAGGATTCGGAGTCAACTTTACCGTTCGCCCTCAACTTTTTTTCAAAGGCGACCGTTTTCGCATCATGGGACAGTATATTTACAAAAACACGGGCGACAACTATTATGGTGTTGGTTATGCAAACAATGGCAGTCTGCACCGTAGTGACACCACAACGCTCTATTACTCGTCGACCATACAAGTGAATCCTGTAATTTTATTCCGCCTCAAAGATTCGCATTTCTTTGCAGGTCCCAACATCGACATGGTGTACGACAAAATCACCAAGCCATCGCAAGGGGTAATCAACGACCCTTACTATAGAAAACAAGGAGGCGACTCTACCGGATTGTCTTCGTTTAATATTACTTGGGGAGCTTCGCTTTCGTACGATACGCGCGACATGCCTGCCAATGCGAGCAAAGGGCTTTACTTTGATTTCACCACCGGATATTCGGCGAAAGCTTTGGGGAGTGACTTCAACTATGGTATTATGAACATCGATTATCGCCAGTACAAATCGCTCGGTAAACGCCGCACATTGGCCTGGACGGTAAATAGTAAAAATAGTTTTGGCGACGTGCCTTTGTCGCGATTGCCTAAGGCCGGGTCTCCGTTCGACTTGCGCGGATACTACATGGGGCAATACCGAGACAAGTCGGCACACTTTGTCCTTGGTGAATACCGCCACATGATCAACACGGATCAAACAGGCTTTTGGTCTAAACTGGCCAACCGACTTGGTTTTGCCACTTGGGCGGGAGCCGGATTTATCGGTCCTAATCCAGTGAAGATCGAAGGCGTTTTGCCCAACATTGGTGCCGGGCTTCGCATCGAAGTGCAACCCCGCCTCAACTTCCGCATGGATGTGGGCTACAGTACAAAGGAGAAGCAAACGCTGTTGTACTTTAATATGACCGAAGCATTCTAATACAATGCAGGCTGTTGCCTACAACAACGACAATACTTATCTACGATAAAAAGAAAAAGGACTTATGCTACTGAAGCGTAAGTCCTTTTTCTTTTATAACCGTTTGATTACAGCTCTTTGATCGTTACATTGCGAAACCAGATTTGCGAATCGCCATGCTTGCCTTGCAAACCAATGTAGCCTTTGGTAGGCAGCTCGGCAAATGGTTTGGGCAACCAGCTTGGTATTTCGGTGCCGTCGGGATTCTTCGTGCCCGATTTCCATATATTCATATCCATCTTGGTAACGTCGCGACCGTTTAGTCGTACTGTGATTAGTTTGCCTTTGCAGGTAATGGTCATTTTATTCCATTCGCCCGGCTTCTTTACTACCTTTTGCCATTTTGCCGGAAGGTGACCAAACACGGCTCCGCACTGAAAATAGGTCGGAGATGTTCCCCACTTCTCGGAATGATCGTCGGCTATTTGAATCTCTACAGAGTTGGGAATCCAGTTTTGCCGATCGGTACAGTATACGATCACTCCACTGTTGGTTCCGTGGTCGGTCTTGAACTCAAGATCGAGCGTAAAGTTTTCGTATTCTTTGTTGGTCCATATCTCTTTGTCGGCAGTAGCGGTAAGTACACCGTCAGGCTCTACACTCCACACGGCAGGATCGTAACTGGCATTCGAAAGATTGGTGGTAAACAACGGTTCTGATTTTGGTGCAGGTTTCTCAGAAGTCAAAACAAGATACCCGAAGGTGATAATCGGGATAATAAATAGTGCATTTTTCATTTGTACAAGATTTATATGTTAAACTGGTATTGCCGAAGAAAAAGAAAAAGGAGATAACCGTAGCCGTACTTACGTATACCGCAAACGATTATCTCCCTCAAATATAATCAATTAATATTTTAATACAAATCTTCCTTTGTGTTTTCCTTGAAGCATTTGATTGATCGACTCATCGAGCTGATCGAGCGTAATGTAGTGCGCAACCTTCGCTAAATGATCGGGCTTCCATCCGTGAGAGAGTTTATCCCAAATAGCAAGGCGCATTGCCATTGGAGTATCGGCCGCATTAATACCGAGCAGGTTGACTCCGTTAAGTATAAAAGGCAATACAGTCATATCAAGCTTAACGCCTCCTACATTGCCGCAGGTAACAACACTTCCCGACTTAGCACATGCTTTGAGCAACGTGTGCAATACGTTTCCGCCTACGGTATCGAATGCTCCTGCCCAACGCGGACGCAACAAGTATTTAGCCGAGTGATCGTCTACCTCTTCGCGCTTGATTACTTTTGCCGCTCCCAGCAGCTTTAAGTATTCGTCTTCGCTTTTGCCCGATGCTGCCCATACTTCGTAGCCGAGTTTTGATAGTATCTGCACGGCATAACTGCCTACACCTCCGGTTGCACCCGTTACTACCATGGGGCCTAATTCGGGCATTTGCCCCATCTGACGCAACTTATACACGCCGATTGCCGCAGTAAAACCACTGGTTCCAAGCAGCATGGTTTCTTCTAGCGAGAAGTTTTTAGGCAACGGCACCACCCATTCGGCCGGTACGCAAATGTATTCACCAAATCCGCCCGATATGTTCATTCCCAAATCGTATCCCATAACCACAACTTTCACTCCCGGTTGAAACGTTCCGGTGCGGTCGCTTTCTACAACTCCGGCTGCATCTATGCCCGGAGTATGCGGATACACTTTTGTTACGCCTTTGTTGCCGGATGCCGAAAGGGCGTCTTTGTAGTTTACTCCCGAATAATGCACTTTGATCAGTACATCGTTGTCGGGTAGTTCACTGATGTGACGCTCTACTACTCGTCGTACAAACTTGTCGCCTTCTTCAAATACCCTGAATGCTTTAAAAGTTTTCATAACAATATGTTTTTCTAGATTATATTTGTCTAAATCATCGAAGTGACAAACGTGTGAGTTTATCACGAACAAGGTATATAAAAAACTCATTTCAAAGACCAAAAGTTTTAAAATCTTTTCCTTAAACAACACAATACATCATAGATATCAACCTTTTACCTGCTCTACAAGCTTATAAAACCTCTTTACACGGAGTACTTATTTTAAAATTCGAAACACACTATAAATATTATCAAATAGATGAAAACGCTTGCCCGATACCTCTTGGCTTGTTTGTTATATAAATAATTAAAGCGGATCTTTGCAACGAAATTTTTATTTAAATATGAAAAACGTTTGGGGATATTTATTGGGAATCATTGCCTCTTCTACATTTGGCCTGATTCCTTTGTTTTCGATACCTGTGCTCGAAACAGGTATGAGTGTTGAGTGTTTGCTGTTTTATCGTTATTTCATTACGGCAGTTCTTGTGGGCGGAATGCTTTTGGCAAGAAAACAAAGTTTTAAAGTAGAGCGTAGCCAGATTCCTTCGCTTGCATTTCTGGTTGGTATATTTTGTATCACAGCTTTCTTCTTGATCATGTCGTACGAATACATTCCGAGCGGCGTGGCTACAACAATACACTTTTTGTTTCCCATTGTGGTAACCACACTGATGGTAACTTTCTTTGGCGAACAATTCTCGCTCTTTACCTTGATTGCTATCGTTGGGGCTATTGCCGGCGTAGCGTTGTTGAGTATGGGCGAAGGTGGTGGCAACATTGCCTTGAAAGGTGTTTTAATGGTGCTCGTTACCGTATTTACCTATGCTATTTATATTGTGGGCGTAAACAAATCGAAGGTGCAAACAATGAATGGCCTTTTACTTACATTTTACGTAACCCTAGGGGCATCGGCTCTTTTCTTTATCTTCACGATGAGTAAAGGTACATGGACGGCTATCCCTTCGGTTTCGTCGGGGGTGAATTTATTCTTCCTTGCGCTGGTGCCAACACTGATCTCGAATCTTGCCTTGATCGAAGCAATCAAACGCGTAGGCTCGACTACGACTGCGATACTTGGCTCGATGGAACCTGTTACGGCCGTTACGGTAGGTATCTTTGTCTTTGCCGAGCCGTTTTCTGTTTCGCAGTTTATGGGTATTGTTTTGATTATTGCCGCAGTTACGCTGGTAATTCTATCCAAACAGCTGAAGCGTAGAATCGACATGCTGGTGAATGCAACTCTAAAAAAAGGTCGCTAAGTTCTATTTATTAGTACTGTTTAACCCCTTGGCGCAATCATATCCATAGGTGTAGTTGTTTTGTAGATAATATCTCGATTATTAAAATGATTACACTATGAATACAAACAAAGACAAAGTGATGGCGATTTTTAGAGGTTCTGATCATCACATCGGTCCCGAACTAGATGCGTTTCTCACCAAAGAGGTAAGTCATCTATCGTCTGACGATCTTGGATATGAAGACGAAGGGTTTGCACGAATCTACGAAGTGACGGACGACTTGTTTATCACACGTGTTACAAATAAAGATGGCTTTAGTATCGACTATCATGCCGATAACATCGACCAAGCAAAACAAATAGCAATCGATGTGTTATCTACCATTATCGATGATGAAGAGGTAGATGCTGCTGCTTATAAAACGTATGAAGTAAAGGTACATCACAACAAATCGGCAAGTAATGTACATGATCTTGTGATGCATTTCTCTGATTATGACGATGCCTTTGATTACTTTGAAGAGCTTTGTGATGAGTATGAGTTGCAGTATAAACCGGGAATGAAGGATGCTTTGATTGCAGGTAATACCGACACAGAGTATACTATTACATTGGATATTGTTGATGTAGACTAAATAAAGAATGGCTTTGCACGTTCTAGAGAGCAAGTAATAACCGTATTACCAACACTTGAGAATCTTGCAAAGCCATTGTTGTATCAGCACCTCTCCTATTCCGCCTCAACGGGAATACAAGAAGAGTCTTCGAAGGAAAATTCCTAAAAACAAAGAAGCGCTATAAGCCATTTACTTATAACGCTGTGTGGAGCTGGGGAGAATCGAACTCCCGTCCAAACGAGGAATTAATTTGCTTTCTACATGTTTATCTTCGCCTTAATTGTCGGATAAAAGCAAGACCGAAGCCACCAACTTCTACCGTATCCTCTTAAGTTTCGCTATCGGCACGAGGAGAGCCTCAAGCTATCTCCGATATTATTGCACCACCGGGTCGGAAAGCTTCGGAGCAACAGCATCCGGGTGATGTCTTGTCTCCACAACTGTTGCGGAGATTAAGCACTAATCTACTATGATTCGATTAAGCAGCAAGAGCGTAATTATTTTCGCCAGTTAAAATTTTGAAGTCTGAGATTTAAGTGCCAGGCTACAAAGCACTACATGCTTACAAACCACTTCTGCCCGCTGTCAAAACCAGTCAACCCCGTAGTTTGTCTTACAAATTTACAAACAATTTCTATGTATCAAACAGTCTTCCGTCTTTTTTTATTGTAGAAAGAGAGTGTATTCTACTAAAAATAACGTTTCATACACTCCAATTCTATTTATTAACAAAAAGAATGGGCAACAAAAGTGCCTGAAGTTCTCATGGACACATTGTCTATTCTTGTGATGCTGCTGATAAGACTCCTATTTCTTTGAACCATGAAGCTGCGCGATCGGGCCACTCATTTACTGCTGCTCCCGTATTACGTAAACCATAACCATGCCCTCCCTTGGGATAAAGATGCATTTCGACCGGAACGTTTTGCTGCTTCAATGCATAGTAATAGGCCAAACTGCTATCGATAAAGTTGGTGTCATCTTGCGTTTGCACCAACATGGTTGGAGGCGTATTGGTCGAAACATTGATTTCGGATGCTAGTTGAAGTGCATTTGCTTCGTCGTTTAAATAGGCCGGATATACAAGCAGGCAATAATTGGGTTTCGATGATGAATCGCCTTTGGCTTGCCATGCATTCGACGCCATAACACTGAGGTGTGCGCCGGCCGAAAACCCCATGACTCCCAACTTGTCGGGATCGACATGTAGCATGGATGCATTCTTTCGAATGTAGCTTATTGCTTCTTGTACGTCTTCGAGTGCTGCTTCGTGTTTGAGCCTGCCTTCGCGCCGGGGTACTCGATACTTCAAAAGTACAGCCGTAAAGCCTAACGTGTTAAGCCATTCTGCAACCTCTATCCCTTCCAAATCATATGCCAAGATATTATATCCACCACCGGGACAAATCAACATGACCGGATTCTTTTCCGATTTATTCTTCGCCGGATAAATGGCTATTTGAGGACTGGAAACATTTTCTACGCGCAATACAGATTGCCCTCCTACTGTTGCTCCTTGACTCGAACCGCCTTCTACCAAAACAGTTGTCTCATTAGGAGCTCCTTGAGGAAATAAGTTTACCACTCTTCCTTGAGCCATGGCAAACATCGACATGGATATAAAACCGAACATCAGTATGTATTTTTTCATAACATATTTCAACACTTTTGAAAACAAAAGAATCCTTGTCTGAGAGTTCTAAGAACAGAACAAACCCGAGCACAAGGATTCTTTCATAACAATATAAACAGATAATTATCTTACTTCACACTACGTTTGCGAAGTTTTGTCATTTCATTTCTCAAACGCTCAATCTCCTGACCTTGATTACGTATTGTTGTAAGCAAAGAGTTTAGCTCTTCGTTTTCAATGGTTGACGGGTATTGGGCATCAACTCTCGTAATAAAGTCGGATAGTATGTTCATATAATTATTGAAAGCATCGTATGGTGTATCGTACGGACTAAAAGCACGGCCAAATGGATCTTTCAATAGTTTTGTATTCATATAATAGAAGTGATCACTGCTTTGCAAATACAACCAGTCTTGCTTGATACGACGATCGTTGCACAAACGTACACGCTCGCCAATCTCATATAATTTGCGGAATGCCTCTTGTTGCAGGATATTTCCCATCCATGAGCTCGTATCTCGTTCTTCATCAACCCATGAAATCGGATATGCGGCCGAAAGATGTCCTACAGGTTTATGGCTTGCAAATACCTCCGACGGAGTGGCAAACTTTATATCATATTGCTCGGCATAACGAGG
The DNA here is from genome assembly GCA_051660585.1 of Tannerellaceae bacterium. Classification (GTDB taxonomy): domain Bacteria; phylum Bacteroidota; class Bacteroidia; order Bacteroidales; family CAMTPD01; genus UBA12018. The sequence continues at coordinate 56,181 of JBOFPV010000136.1, read as the reverse complement.
AAGTGCTCTGAAGAAATCAAAGATTCCGGTTTCGGCTGGTTGTAATGAACCCAACGTTTCGTAGTTCATAAACAGATTGATTACCTCTTCCTCCTGTGGAGTATTGGCAATCCATGACATGTATTTGTCTGCGGTAAGCGGATACTCGCTCCAATTGTAATTGCCGAAACGTGCCGACAAGTCTTCGCAGAAGCGCGGATTCCTCATCAACAAATGCAACTTCGGAACTACCGATGATGCGTATACATAATTAGGACTCTTCCATCCTAGGATGTGCTTTGCCCCTTCGGTAATGACTCCTCTATAACCCATCTCATTCAGAAGTAAGGCTATGTCGTCATCGTAAATAAGCTCTGTATTTCTAAATACGCGAGGCTTCTTCCCAAACAAGGATTCTATCTTTTTGCTATGAGCTTCTACTTGCAGTTTAAATTCCTCTACATCTACAAGTGATGACAATGAGTGTGCATATGTCTCTGACAAGAATTCTACACATCCTGTTTTTGCAAGCTCTTTAAAGCTATCAATTACCTCAGGAACGTAAATCTCTAGTTGCTCCAATGCCAACCCAGATATTGAATAAGCTACTTTAAATTGCTTATCACTTGCTTGAATCATTTCAAGCATCAACTGATTCGCTGGAAGATAACAACTCTCAGCAATACGACGTATTACATCTTCATTGCTAAAATCGTCATAATAGTAGTGGTCATTTCCAATATCAAAGAATCTATATCTCTTCAATCGAAAAGGTTGATGTATTTGGAAATAAAAACAAATTGTCTTCATAATATCTATTCTTTCTATTCTCTTGATTTGATGATTTTATCATAGATCGCACGCACTTTCATTCCTGCATACTCCCATTTAATTTCGTCGACTTCTCGTTTTCCTTCATCTTGCAAGAATTGAGCCATTGCAGGATAAGTGATAATCGAATACATTGCATCGGCCATGGCTTCAATATCCCAATAGTCTACTTTGATTGCATGGTCGAGAATCTCTGCGCATCCCGACTGCTTTGAAATGATGGTTGGGATACCGCATTGCATTGCCTCAAGTGGTGAAATACCAAATGGCTCGGATACCGAAGGCATTACATAAACGTCGCTACTTTTCAGCATTTCATATACTTGCTTCCCTTTTAGAAATCCTGTAAAATGAAACTTATCAGAAATATTTCGCTTTGCTGCCAACTGTATCATTTTATCCATCATATCTCCGCTTCCGGCCATAACAAAACGGACATTTTCTGCTTTTTGAAGCACCTTTGCCGCGGCTTCTACAAAATATTCAGGTCCTTTTTGCATTGTGATACGCCCAAGAAACGTAATCACTTTATCTTTTGTTCCTTTCTTTGACTCTATGGCGAGCATTTCAGGACTCATTGGTTCTACTGCGTTGTGTACGGTGGTTACTTTTGAGGGGTCTTGATGGTACTTTTCAATTACAGTGCGACGGGTAAGATCACTAACTGTAATAATATGATCGGCATTATCCATTCCATCTTTCTCAATCCCGTAAACTGTTGGATTCACATTTCCTCTACTTCGGTCAAAGTCTGTAGCATGCACATGCACCACTAATGGCTTACCTGTTACCTTCTTGGCGTGAATACCCGCAGGATACGTAAGCCAGTCATGTGAATGAATCACATCACAGTCGTACGTTCGTGCAATTACTCCGGCAACAATTGAGTAATTATTGATTTCTTCAAGAAGGTTGTCGGGGTATCTACCCGAAAACTCAACACATCCAAGCTCATTGGTATAACGGTATGAGAAGTCAGCGTAAATATGTTCTCTCAACTTGAAGTATTCTTCCGGATCCATATATTTACCCAATCTGTGGGCTACATAGTCATAATCAACATCCTTCCATACAATTGGAGTATTACATGCCCCAAGTATATTCAAGAAGCTTTTGTCTTCGTCTCCCCAAGGTTTAGGTATTACAAAACGGATTTCCATATCATCCTGCTTTGCCATTCCTTTGGTTAGTCCATAACTGGCTGTTCCAAGCCCGCCTAATATATGTGGCGGAAACTCCCAGCCAAACATTAAAGCTTTCATAACATTTACTTCTTTTATTCGAGATTACATTTCTTGAGATAATCCAATACACGTAGTATTGAAGCGACATTCATAGCAAAAGAGATTGCACCGCGTCCTGCAAACGGAGGGTTACCGTCAAATACTTCAGAAAGTGTTCCTACACAGTGCAACTGCATTTCTTCTTCGAGGCCAATAAGCATTCGCTCTACAAATGAAACTCCGCTCTGACCAAATACATTGATGTATGCTTCGAGATAGAAACCAAACAACCATGGCCAAGCTGTTCCCTGATGATAAGCTAAGTCTCTTTCAACTTGTGCTCCTACGTAATAAGGATTGTATCCTTCACTTTTCGGACTTAAGGATCTTAATCCCTTTGGAGTGAGAAGTTCTTTCGTTATGTAATCAAGAACAGTTCGCTTTTCATGACGATTGAGTGGTGAATAGTCTAATGCGATAGCAAAAACCATGTTCGGTCTTACACTCCAATCAACAACATTACCATCAACCGAGTCAAACAAATATCCATATTGATTGATAAATGTACTTTTGAAAGACGCTTTTACAATATCCATGAGCCCTTCGACAACCGATGTATCTGCCCCGTCACGATGGATCAGTAAGTCTTTGTAAAAGCCAAGGGCATTATACCACAAAGCATTTATCTCTACAATACAACCGCAACGCTTTACCACCGGCACTCCATTGACTGTAGAATTCATCCAAGTACAAGCTCTATTCTCTGCTCGAACATATAGTAGTCCATTGTCTTGTTCTCGCATCAACGGATGCTTTTGCTCGCGGATATATCGAATGGCTTCTTCAACAAAGTCTCCATACAATTGAATACACTTTTCCCAACCTTGAGTCTTTGCGTATTGCTGAATAGCCCAAATAGCCCAAAGTAACACGTCGGGATCATCTATCTCTTCAATCACCGGATCCATATCTCCAGTTTCCATAAAGTTGCGAAGTGCCGGAATCGCCGAGGCCATTATTTTATGATAACGCATCGAATCGTCTAAACAAAGGGTAGAGCCTGGAAGCGATACAAATAAATCACGGGCACGTACACCAAACCATGGATAACCGGCAAGAATGTAAGCATCAGTTTCTTTTAATCTGAAATAGAATTGTTGCGCTGCATTCTTTAAGCAGTTAAAGAAGTTGGAACGCGGAGTTCTGTTGTGTGCCTCCGAATCAAACATGAATCGTAAACGACGTGGTTTTGCAACTTCATCCCCAGCAGAGAAGATTACGCTTTCTCCTTTTTTAATTGGAACTTCAAAATAACCAGGCACATACAAATCTTCTTGATATGGATAACCTCGCTCTTGTTCCTTTGGATACTCAATTCCATAATACCAATCGGGGGTAAAAACGAAATTTGCTTTTTTACTAAACTGCATATACAAATCAGGATACCCCTCGTACATACATGTTTTTATTCCGTTTTCAACTGGTTCTATTGATTTGTTCACATAGTCGTTTGCATACGAAAGTGTTTTTACACTTCTAAAGGCCAAAAAAGGTCTAAAGCGCAATGTTGTTGGCGAATGCGCTTCGAGTAATGTGTATTTTATCAATATTCGGTTTTCGAACAATGAAAATATTTTCTCTTTGGCCAAGATTACACCTCCAACTCTATAGATGGTGCGGGGTACAATGTCACAATTGAACTCTCGAATGTATTTATGACCTTTGGGGCTATAGTTTTCTCCGGCATACTTATGCAAGCCTAAATTAAACTCAGCTCCGTGTTGTATCACCGTTTCATCAAGTGATGACAACAACACATGATTGTCTTTGCCCAGATTATTCACAGGCATTACCAACAAACCATGATATTTACGCGTATTACAGTCAACAATTGATGTGCAGTGATAAGCTCCTTTTCGATTAGTTCTTAAAACTTCCCGAGTAAGGGACTCAGAAAGATTAATCATCAACGTTCTGTCGAATTTAAGATAACTCATTAATCAAATTATTTACGACAAATGGTTTTTTAATTTTTTATTAATTCGTTCAAATGTATTAAACAATAATAATAATACAAAGCAACAAACACACTAAAAGAGTTGTATTTCTTGATTTAACACTTAAATCTTGCATTTAGTTATAAAAATAGGCCATCAAATAAACAAAAAGGGACTTTTTACATTTACAATAGGCATAAGAGCTTTCTTGTTTAATACTTTCTTATCTACGTGAAATATGCAAAACTTACATTTACGGATGTATCAAAAATAAAAAAAGCAAATGGATAACAAAGTGCAATTAAATAAAAGCGGATTTATAAAAATGATTTAAGATATTTGTATTCGATTTATGGATACCAAATATTTGATTCATGAGAAAATTCTTTTTAAACGTTCTTTTATTAAGTAGTATAGTTACTGGCATGACAGCAAAAAATCCTTTTTTCGGGAAATACAAAACCCCGCACGAAACAGTTCCATTTGATAAAATAAAAATAGAGCATTACGAACCTGCTTTTGATCAAGGACTCGATGAGCAGAAAAAAGAAATTGAGGCAATCGCAAACAACCCAAAACCTGCAACTTTCGACAATACAATCGTTGCATTGGAGAATGCAGGCGAACTGTTGACCAAAGTGTCGAATGTTTTCTTCAATTTGCTTAGTACGGATAGCAACGATGAGATGATGGAGATTTCTCAACGTATCTCTCCTAAGCTATCTGAAAGCTCAAGCAACATCTTTCTCAACGAGAAGCTTTTTGCTCGAGTAAAATCTATTTATGATAATAAAGACAACCTGAATCTTGATTTAGAGCAAGAGAAGTTACTTCAAAACACGTACGATGCGTTTTGCAATCGTGGTGCTAATCTTTCAGCAGAAGACAAAGAGAAATATCGCCAATTGAATGCCGACTTGAGCATGCTATCCCTTACTTTTGGTCAAAATGCATTGAAGGAAACTAATAAGTTTGAGAAGATTATCACAGATGAATCTCTTCTTTCAGGCTTACCTGAAAGTGTAAAAGAAGCTGCTGCTACTCGCGCAAAAAACAAAGGAAAAGATGGATATCTATTTGATTTATCTGCCCCAAGTTACATTCCTTTTATGACGTATGCCGACAACAGAGACCTTCGTAAAGAAATATACTTGGCCTCAAATAGTCGTTGCATCAAAGGAGATGAACTCGACAACAAAGAGATCATTCGAAAGATTGCAAACACACGTCTTGAGATTGCGCGTTTGATGGGATATCCAAACTATGCAAACTATACGCTTCGCAAACGTATGGCTCAGAATGAGGAAAATGTATACAGCCTCCTAAATGAACTTTTAGATGCATACAAACCTTACGCACAAAATGAGCTTAGCGAAGTACAAGGTTTTGCTGCTGCATATAATAAAGAGTATATCCAGTTGATGCCTTGGGATTGGAGTTATTACTCGGAAAAACTTAAAAACGTAAAGTTTAATGTCAATGACGAAATGACTCGTCCATACTTTGAACTAGAAAACGTAAAGAAAGGGGTATTTGGACTTGCAACCGAATTATATGGTATTACTTTCAAAAAGAATACTAAGATACCGGTATTTAACAAGGAAGCCGAAGCGTATGAAGTCTTTGACGCAAATGGTAAATTTGTTGCAGTGCTTTATACAGACTTCCATCCACGAGCATCAAAACGTGCCGGTGCATGGATGACTGAATTCAAAGGTCAATATAAGAAAGATGGCAAGGACTCTCGTCCTCATGTTTCAATCGTAATGAACTTCACGCCTCCAACAGAAACAACTCCATCACTACTTTCGTTTGATGAAGTTAATACATTCTTACATGAGTTTGGACATGCATTACATGGCATGCTTTCTGATGTAACATACGAAAGTTTATCCGGTACATCTGTATACCGTGACTTTGTGGAGCTTCCATCTCAGATTATGGAAAACTGGCTTACAGAGAAAGAATTCCTAGATAAATTTGCTGTGCATTATCAAACAGGAGAGAAAATTCCTCAAGAACTCGTACAGAAGTTAATTGATGCCGCAAACTTTAATATGGGTTATCAATGTCTACGCCAATTAAGCTTCGGTCTGCTTGACATGAGCTGGCATACAATTGACACACCTTTCGACGGTGATGTTACAGCTTTTGAACAAACAGCTTGGAATAAAGCTCAAATCCTGCCATCTGTCAAAAACACATTAATGAGTGCAAACTTTGGTCATATCTTTTCAGGTGGTTATGCTGCCGGATATTATGGATATAAATGGGCTGAAGTGCTTGATGCAGATGCTTTTGCCGCGTTTACAGAAACAGGTATTTTCAACAAAGAGACTGCGAAGTCATTTTATGAAAACATTCTTTCTAAAGGAGGTACAGAAGATCCAATGGAACTTTACATCCGCTTTAGAGGCCAAAGACCTACCATTGACGCTTTACTAAAAAGCAATGGAATCACTCGATAAGAAATAAATACAATGGAATACGTTCAACTAATAGCAGGTTTATTACTGCTTTTATTTAGTGCCGATTATTTAGTAAAAGGAGGAGTTGGTTTAGCTTCAAAGCTTAACATCTCACCTCTTGTAATTGGTATGACTGTCATTGCATTCGGAACTTCAGCTCCAGAACTTATAGTGAGTACAAATGCAGCAATTTCGGGCCATCCCGAAATTGCTCTAGGAAACGTTATTGGTTCTAATATTGCAAATATTGGTCTTATACTTGGGATCACAGCTCTAATTTTACCAATTCCGGTAAGTAAAGCTTCTATCAAGAACGATGGACCGGTTATGGTTCTTGCTTCTATCTTATTCTTCATAGCTGCTTATGACGGTATCATCACACGTTGGGAAGGTCTTTTCGGATTTACTCTTTTAGTGGGTTATACCATTTTTATGATTCACAAAAGTCGTAAAGAAAACAATGCAAGCACAGATGAAGACATTGATGAAGATGCAGCACATCTTCCTGTATGGAAAGCTTTTGTTTTTATTATCGGTGCATGCGTTGGTTTAGCTTTTGGGGCTGATCTTCTTGTTAAAGGTGCTACAACCGTTGCAACAAGCTTCGGAGTAAGTCAAAAAGTTATTGGTGTTACTGTGGTTGCATTCGGAACAAGTCTACCAGAACTTGCAGCGTCAGTTGTTGCAGCATTAAAGAAACAAACAGATATTTCGATCGGAAACATTATCGGATCAAACCTTTTTAATATTTTAAGTGTTATTGGACTATCATCCACTATCCACCCAATTGGTCTTAATTTCGCAGACTTTAAGCCGGATTTTATTTGGATGTTGATATTTAGCACACTTATTTTACTGCTAATTTATCCAATAAATAAAAATATTTCTATATTTAAAAGTTCAAACCAAAACAAACTCAAAGCACTAACGAATTTTGATGGTGGTATTTTGGGGCGTATATCTGGATTTATCCTTATTGGTTTGTACATCTTTTATATTTATAGGCTTTTCTAACTATAAAAAATGACGGAAAAAGATCACAAACAACTCGAACTTGATCGCAGATATTTGCGTATGGCATCAATCTGGGCTGAAAATTCTTATTGTAAAAGAAGACAAGTAGGAGCTTTGATTGTTAAAGATAAAATGATCATATCAGACGGCTACAATGGTACACCTTCTGGATTTGAAAACAACTGTGAAGATGAAACAAATGCAACCTTTCCTTATGTAATGCATGCAGAAGCAAATGCAATCACAAAAGTTGCAAAATCATCAAACAGCAGCAGCGGATCTACCATTTATGTCACTTCTGCCCCATGCATTGAATGTGCTAAATTGATCATACAAGCAGGTATCAGACGAGTTGTTTATTCTGAAAAATATCGAGTAGAAGAAGGTTGCAATCTTCTTCGCAAAGCAGGAATTGAATTAGATTATATCGATATAAATGATAATAAAGCGAAGTAACCATGAATAGTAAAAAAGTCGCAATTTGGCTTCCTATCATTATCGCATCCAGCATTGCTTTAGGCATATTTGTAGGCAATGTCTATAAATCCCGAAACCTTTCGGGCTCTAAAGGTATACCTTCCGGAGAAGGAAAACTGGATGCTATCCTCAACATCATCGACAGACAGTATGTAGATACGATCGACGTAAACGAGATCGTAGAGGAAGCTATTCCAAAAATCTTTAGCGAATTAGACCCTCACTCGGCATACATACCGGCAAAAGATCTTCAGATGGTGAATGAAGACTTGGAAGGTTCATTTAGCGGCATTGGTATTCAATTTAATTATCAAACAGATACCGTTGTGGTTGTCAGCGTGATAACCGGAGGTCCATCTGATAAAATAGGTTTACTTCCCGGCGACCGTATTATTTCTGTAAACGATTCTACAATTGCTGGAGTAAAAGCAAGTACAGAGAAAGTAATGAAAATGCTTCGTGGCCCCAAAGACTCCATTGTTAAACTTGGTGTACAGCGAAGTACCTCTCCCGAACTTCTTACATTTGATGTAACCCGTGGAGATATTCCTGTAAACTCTGTCGACGCTAGTTTTGAAGTTGATAAAGGCATTGGCTATATTAAGATTAATAAATTCGGACGAAACACCTATCAAGAGTTTATTACTGCTTTAGCAGAACTAAAGGCTAAAGGGTGCAAGTCGTTTGTAATTGACCTACGCAGCAATGGTGGTGGTTATATGGATGCGGCGATCAATATGGTCAACGAATTCCTACCAAAAGATCGTCTCATTGTGTATACCGAAGGAAAGTCATTCCCTCGTAGAGATGTCTTTTCTAATGGAACAGGAACTGCACAAGATGATCAAATTGTAGTATTGATGGATGACTTCTCGGCTTCTGCTAGTGAGATCTTCGCCGGTGCTATCCAAGACAACGATAGAGGTACAATTGTAGGCCGTCGTTCATTTGGAAAAGGTTTGGTACAAGAGCAAATACCATTATCCGATGGTTCTGCCATCCGACTTACAATTGCACGCTACTTTACCCCTTCAGGTCGTAGTATTCAAAAAGAATACCAACGTGGAGCTGGAGAAGAGTATGAGCAAGAATTATACAACCGCTTCCTACACGGAGAGTTTGATTCAAAAGACAGCATCAAACAAAACGATTCATTACGCTATGAAACAATTGGAGGTAGAGCCGTATATGGCGGAGGAGGCATCATGCCTGACGTATTTATCCCCCGAGATACAACTGGGGTTACCTCGTACTACAATAGTATTATGAACAGTGGACTTTTGTTTCAGTTTACTTTTAAATATACTGATCAAAATCGTGCAAAACTCTCTTCGTTCAAAACTTACCAAGAGCTTCTAGACTATCTAAAGAGTCAGCCTCTACTTGATGAGTTTACGACATTTGCTGCTGCTAATGGTGTAAGAAAGAGACCTTACTTAATCAATATTTCCAAGAATTTGATTGAGCGTCAACTTTATGCATACATCATTCGCAACATTTTTGATGACAATGGATTCTTCCCTGTATTCCTTAGCGACGACCCAGCGTTGAAGGAAGCGGTAAAAATCATTCAAGAAAACAAGGCTAAACCTGTTGCTCCGGTTAGTAACGAACAATCGTTTCTAAATATTCCGACTCAAAAAGGAAAGGTTTCTGTTGTTTTCGATCATCTTCTGGCTCGATATGTTTAATGCATAAACAAGCATACGATGAGTCTTGAAATGAATATCCAAGAACTAAAAAAGCAACTTCGAAAAGAAGTTGCTCAACATAAAAAGCAGTATAGTGCCCAGGCACTAGCTGCTTTTTCTTTTTCAGCAGTAAACATGCTTCAAAGCATAGAAGACTTCGAATCGGCCCATACGGTTTGTTTATATCACTCGCTACCTGATGAGATAAACACACATGGCATTGTAGAGAAGTTCTATAAACAGAAAAACATTATATTACCTGTAGTTGTCGGGGATAATTTACTATTAAAACCATATAAAGGGATAGAACATACTACATCCGGTCCATTTGGAATCATAGAACCGGCTCTTTACATCGAACCAATTTCTCCGGAAACAATTGACTTAATTGTCATCCCCGGAATGGCTTTTGACAGAAACGGAAATAGACTTGGAAGGGGGCGTGGTTTTTACGACCGATTACTTAAAACAGTAAAGGCTCCGCGCATTGGTATCTGCTTCGACTTTCAGTTAGTAGAAAACGTACCAACAGAACCTTTCGATGTACGAATGAATAAAATTGTAACAAATACCGAGGTAGTTGAAGTTCGCTGATCTAAAGTTTGCTGTACAACTAGCGAATAACAATATCATGCAGAATATCAGCTCCAACATATTTATTCAAGTTAGCAATCAGCATTTCTTTGCACATCAACAATTCACTTCTTAATACTGATGAAGAAAGCTTCACAAAAAGCACGCCTTCTTTTACGTATAGTCCGGTCGTATAATGGGAAACCATAGGACCAAGCACTGCTCCCCAAGCACGAGTAAGTCTTATTTCACGAATCTTTTTTTGTAATTGTGGATTTTCCTCAAAAAAAGACTTGATCACATCCCCTAGCTTTTGTTCATTATTGCGTATCATATCGAATTATCTAGATTAAAAACACAACCTTTATCTACTCTAAACAATTTATAATCGTGATTCATTGACAAGAGAATCTCATCCAGATATTTACGATTCGTATCTGTAATAAAGATTTGACCAAATCGATTATCTGCTACTAGCTTTATGATTTGCTCCACCCGCGTAGCATCTAACTTATCAAAAATATCATCCAACAATAAGATCGGCAATGTATTTCCACGAGCCGAGAGGTAGTCAAACTGAGCTAACTTCAAAGCAATCAAATATGTTTTAGTCTGACCTTGAGAGCCTATCTTTCGAATCAGGTGTTCATTGAGAGTCATCTCCAAATCATCTTTATGTATCCCCACGGAGGTATATCCAAGAATTTGATCGCGCTGACGATTCTCTTTGAGTAACTCTTTCAATGATGCATCCTTTAATTTCGAAACATAATTGAGAGCAACCTCTTCTTCTGTTTTACAAATAAACTGATAGAATGTTTTGAATATAGGGACAAAATCCTCGACAAAGCTCTTTCTGCGAGCGTAAATCAATTGAGCATAATAATCCATTTGATCTTCAATTACCTCATAAAGCGAAACTTCAGATCCATTCTTAAGCATCATATTACGTTGCTGCAATGCACGATTGTACGTCATCAACGCATGTAAGTACTGCTGATCATGTTGTGAGATTAAGATATCAAGAAAGCGACGGCGCTCTTCACTGCCTCCACGTACCAGTTCGACGTCTGAAGGCGACACCATTACAAGTGGTAACAATCCGATATGATCAGCAAGCTTTTCATATTCCTTCTTATTCCGCTTAAACTGCTTTCGCTGTCCTCTTTTAATACCGCAAAAGAACTCCTCGGCCCTGCCTTCATAATCATAGAAACCTTGTAATACGGCAAGATCTCCTCCGTGCTGTATCACTTGCGAATCCTGAGCTGTAAGATAACTCTTAGAAAAGGATAAATAATAGATTGCATCAAGCAAATTTGTTTTCCCCATACCGTTGTTTCCAAAGAAACAATTCATCTTAGGTGAAAAGTCAAGTTCAGCCTGCGTAATATTCTTATAATTGAGTACTGATAGACGCTTTAATATCATTCCCTTAAAATTAAGAAGACAAAGTTAGTGAAAAGAAGCCACCCACAAGTACCATTTTTTTGAGATTAATTAAAAAAGATCGAAAGGCATACCAATTATATTTTTGAAAAAACTATCTTTGCCGACGAAATATATAATGAATAATAAATAACAAAAAATAAGATATAACGTTTATGAGCAAGCAAGGAGAAAACATTGCCAACAAAGAGTTGGAAAACGTTGAAGAGATCTTGAATAAGTCGGAACAATTCATCGAAAAAAATCAGAAATTTCTAATCTACGGACTTTTGATTATCACGTTGGCAGTTTCGGCATTCTTTGGAATCAGACACACATTCCTACTTCCAAAAGAACAAAAAGCATCAGCTGCAATCTTCCAAAGTGAACTAAACTTTGCAAAAGACTCTTTTAGTCTTGCACTAAAAGGTGATGGTATTACCAATCTAGGCTTCGAAGGTATTATTGACCAATATGGAAGTACAAATGCTGGTAATTTAGCAAAAGCATACGCTGGGATCTGTTACTTCAAACTTGGCGACAACCAAAAAGCAATCGAAGTTCTGAAATCATTCAGCAGCAAAGACAAAATGATCTCACCTGCAATTACAGGTCTTATTGGAGACTGCTATGTAAACATGGGTAACACAAAAGAAGGTATCGACTATTTTATTAAAGCTGCGAAAGAAGCAAACAACAATACAATCAGTCCTGAGTATTTGAAAAAAGCAGGTCGTGCATACGAATCACTTGGCGAATACAATAAAGCTGTTGAAGTTTACACTTCAGTAAAAGATAACTATCCATTGTCTATGGACGCTGCTGATATCGATAAATACATCGCAAGAGCACAAAATCAACAGAAATAAAATTATTCAATTATAATAAATGAAAGGGATGTCTCGCAAGAGGCGTTCCTTTCTCTATTAAAAAACAAATCAATATTATGGCAACAGCTTATCAAAACCTATCTAGTTATGATTTTGACAGTGTACCGGATGCTTCAGAAATGAGCTTTGGTATTGTAGTGGCCGAATGGAACAAAAACATTACAGAAACTCTTCTGGAAGGTGCTTGCAACACATTGGAACGTCACGGCGTTAAAGCAGGAAACATTGTGGTAACACGTGTACCTGGAAGTTTTGAGCTAACTTTTGCCGCAAAACAACTAGCAGACCATAAAGAAATCGATGCAGTTATCGTATTGGGATGCGTTGTTAGAGGCGATACTCCACATTTTGATTATGTTTGTGACAGCGTTACTCAAGGCATCACCGAACTTAACTTAATGTATGATATTCCGTTCATTTTCGGACTATTAACTACTGACAATATGCAACAAGCAGAGGATCGTGCAGGGGGTATTCATGGCAACAAAGGCGATGAATGTGCAATTTCTGCAATAAAAATGTGCGATTTTGTTTGCAAGTTATAATTTTATGCTTATCTTTGCAGTGTCTTAATGAAACAACGGTTAAGACGCTGCAAATAAAGGGGCAGTTTCCAGAGTGGCCAAATGGGGCTGACTGTAACTCAGCTGGTAACACCTTCGGAGGTTCGAATCCTTCACTGCCCACTTTGCTTCTTGCGGGAATAGCTCAGTTGATAGAGCATCAGCCTTCCAAGCTGAGGGTCGCGGGTTTGAGCCCCGTTTCCCGCTCACAAAAGCCTCTTCTTTCGAAGAGGCTTTTTTTGTATCCTATACTCAACCTCCACGAATCTTTATTTTCTACTTAAACAACACTACGGTTCATCCCTCCCATTGATTAGGGCTAACTCAACGATCACTCAACAGATTCTTTGGCAAGCTTAATCCTCTTCGATACGACAACTAGACTTAGACACGTACGTGACAAAGATGGTTGCACGGTCGTGACGCATTCTTGTCATATACCTGTCTAAGTTGTGTGCACGTACCTGTCTAAGCTTAATCTCCACAATAAATACAACTACATCTTACCTTCCTAAAGCCAAAGCATAGGACTCACACACCTAAAACATCATATTAGAGCAAAAAAATACATGTTTATAATCTCCTGAAATACAGTATTGTTTGGAAAAACTTTAAGAAATAATGAAAAAAAGCAGTGCAAAGGTTTGCAAATACGAATAAAGGTGCTACCTTTGCAACGCAATCGAGAGATAATGACTATCAAACGAAAGCAAGCAAAAGGGTTCCTTGGCCGAGTGGCTAGGCACCGGTCTGCAAAACCGTTTACGGCGGTTCGAATCCGCCAGGAACCTCTTATTTTTTCTGGGCAGTTTCCAGAGTGGCCAAATGGGGCTGACTGTAACTCAGCTGGTAACACCTTCGGAGGTTCGAATCCTTCACTGCCCACAAAAAAGGATCTCAATATTGAGATCCTTTTTTGTTTTTATATCATTTCGTTTTCCTATTCAACATGCTCAACCTTCTCCGGTGAGATAGCCTTCCATACAAACGCTGCAATCGCACCTCCTACCAGCGGCGCTACAATAAATATCCACAATTGATGCAAAGCAAGTCCGCCTGTAAATAAAGCGGGAGCTATACTGCGTGCCGGATTTACCGAAGTTCCGTCGATCGGAATCAACATCAAGTGATCGAGCGTTAAGGTAAGCCCAATGGCAATACCTGCAAAGCCCGCAGGAGCTATTTTAGAGGTCGACCCCAAGACTACGGTAACAAAGATAAAGGTTGCTACCACTTCGGCGATAAAAACGCTTACAAGCGGATAACTGGTCGATTGGTTCTGCCCCAAGGTTTCTGTTTGCCCGGTAATAACTGCAAGTATACTGGTTGCAAGAAGCGCGCCAATTACTTGGAATACGATGTACATAAATGCATCTTTCGACGACATACGCTTACTCATCCACATACCAAACGTTATCGCCGGATTCATATGTCCTCCCGAAATAGGGCCAATCACGTAGACCATCCCCAACACAGACAGCCCAAATGCCAAGGCTATTCCTACATTCCCAACATGAGCACCTGCAATAACAGCGGTACCCGTACCCATTAGTACCAAAACCATTGTACCAATAAGCTCTGACAAATACTTTTTCATAATGTATTAATTAAATCGTTTCCTTATCAATTCGCATCGCAATGCTTCGCAGCACAACGGCCAATTGACCCAAATTCTAGATTGTATAAGAAATAAACAGCAGAGCAGAGACAATAGTTTATCATTAACAAAAAACCGGCCGAAGTTTAACCTTCGACCGGTTTGGTTTATCTTAAAACGGATATCCTATCGCTAAGTGGAAGCAAAGTCCGTCTTTAAAGTTCTCAATGTTGTAATAGCCCGATTTGTCGGGATTCGGATAAGGTGTATGAAGCGCAATCCCCAAGTCGCCACGAATCACGAGAAACGTAAGATCGTATCGTAAACCTACTCCGGTACCCACGGCAATATCCTTCAAGAATGTTTTTGCCCGCAGTGTTCCCCCCGGTCTTTTTGGGTCGTCGTGAAGCAACCAAATATTACCGGCATCCAAAAATACGGCACCGTGCAATTCTTCGATTATCGGGAAGCGATATTCGGCATTAAATTCAAGCTTAATATTCCCCGTTTGGTCAATATATGAATACTGTAAACCTTTTGGCGGACGGTAACTACCCGGGCCTAGCGAACGAATTGTAAAGGCGCGGATACTATTGGCTCCGCCGATGTAAAACTGCTCACTATAAGGCATTACCGTTGAGTTTCCATATGGAATGCCTATACCTCCATATAAGCGAAATGCGAGCAATGTCTTTTTAGACAACTGATGATACCATCTAAAATCAGACGTAAACTTCACGAACTGGGAGAATTGACTACCAAATAGAGTCTTTATTGTATCATTTTTATGACTTCCTGTAATTCCGTATATGCCGGAAAGAATATTACCCGCTTCTACAAAGCTACCTTGCCAAAAGAAACGATTCTTCTTCGTATCAGTTGCAGGAGGTTCGTACGTTACGGTATACCCCATTGATGGAATAAACTGATTTCGAAAACTCAACTCGATTGCGGGATTGCCAGCCATCGTAGAGTCAAACTTGGCGGTAGAGTGAAGCACCGATGTATAATCAAGCTTGAATGCACGTAGGGAGTGATACCATGAGGGAGACGTTTGAAAGTCATAACTCAAACCACCACCCAACGAAAGCATCTGAAAGAAACCTGCACGAGAAAGCAAATTGGCATTGATACTCATTTTAGTAGAGCGAGGAAACTTTCCGTCGCTTTTGATAAAGTGAGGCAATAAAATGCGCGGAATCGTGAGCGAGGTGGTCAGTCCAAACTCATAAGAATTGAGCAAAGACTTACTTCCCGTTGCATCGCGTACGGCTTTCGTTTGCCACTCGTAAGAAGCCTTTAACTGCATAGCCAGCTTCTCACCTCCACCAAATGTATTGTTGTTTGAAACCGTAAACAAAAGTCCGGGACCAATCTGGTCGTTCGACTTTGCCGCTACGTTCATTTCGATTTCAGCTTGCCAAGGCATTTCGAGCTCACTATTTACCAACATATTGAGTCGAGGGTTGTAGGCCGATGAATCGACCGGAGCAAATTGCAAATTCACGTACTTGAAGATATTAAGTCTATTCAAGTTCTGAAGTGTACGAGTTTGCTCAGCCTGCGAATACAAATCCCCTCTATGCAATGCTATATTACGACGCAACACCGAAGGCCTCACCTTCAACTTTCCTTGATAGTAAATATCCAGTCCTTTGTAGTGTACGGTATCTATTGGCTCGCCATTGTCTTCCACATCAACTTGCACCGAAATGGTATCAACAGTATAAGGCTTGAGCACCGATGGCGGAAGGATGGGGTCTCGTACCACGCGCAACATCACGCGGTCTTTCACCTGTGTGGTATCGGCCAAGTACAATAAATATTCGGGACGGTAATAGAAATATCCGTCGTTACGCAATACTTTCGCCACACGTGTTTGCTCGTTTTCGAGAGTCTGCACACTATATTGCTCATCCATACGCAACAACGATTGCGGTTCGATGTTTCGAATAATGGAGTCTGCTCTCGTATCCTTTAGTACATACTGTATCGAATCGAACAGATAAGGCTTAGGAATGTGAATAAAGTATTCAATCTTGGCCGTTTTAGGATTCTTCCCGTCAACTAATTTCATACTAGTAGAAGCCTTGAAATATCCGAAGTCACGCAACATACTCTCTACCACCTTCACGCGTAGATCGGGCTGTACGTTTGAGATCAAGACAGGCTTACTGCTGAATGTATTATAGAACCATTTCTTTAATCCCTTTGTAGGTGGTGTTTCGAATGCATTATATATCCACAATCCCACCGGAAAAGGAATGCGAATCGAGCTGCTTCCAAATAGCGCATTGTTGGGAGCGTATGCCAAAGGTGTAGTCAAATTACTATTGAGAGCCGGAGGCAATACAACCCCAGAGTCTTTCTCAACCACAATTTTCTTTATCCCGGTATAAAGCTGATCGTCATTCGGGATATTACGCGTCGTAGAGCAGGAAACAAGAAGTCCCTGTAATAAGATTATATATAGATATAGCTTATTTTTCATTTGTTTGCTGTTTGTCTTTTTTACGGCCAAAGTAGAATAAATCTCTCAACATTTCCATTCTCTTTCGATATACAACACCGATACCGGTTGATATAATCTGCCCTTCCAATATACTTTCATAACTTGTATTATGGAAGAGTGTGAGGTAAGCAGATCCTTGCCTATTGAGCATGTACTCGAGGGTTACGTCATCAATAAAGCTTTGCCCGATTGATTTCTCTTGTGCTTGCCCATCCGGAGAGAACGATCCTCCAATCTTCACTTTGAAACGATTGTTGAAAAGTTGTTTCGAGAATGAATACGTATAATCGGTACGTTGAGATAAGTTATCCCCTGTACCTTCTTGATACGTATCAACGCCAAGAGATATATCCACCCCTTTAAGCGTATTACGAGCCCAATCATTCACCTGACTTTGTACAAATGAAGTAAGAATACTCGTTGCATTCATTTGAGAGGAAGCCGACGACATTCCCGGCCCGCTATACATGTTGTAAAGTAAAAGATTCATAGCCTGCTTCGAACGCTCTTCGGCATTCATCGATGACAATTGCCCTTGAACAGTTGAATTGTCCGGAGCTGCCAAGTCGAACGTAATCTGCATGTTATCTAATGTATTCATCACGTTTACGATCGCATTGAATGTTACCGGATTCGTAGCCCCTGTACTTTCATCTGTAACTGATGTCTTTATCTTGTCTACAGCAGAGATATGAAGGGTAGGATCAAGCATATCGCCGGTCCAGTCCACATAGCTTCCTTGCTGAATATTAAATACTTTCTGCGAGATGATCGGAGGATTGTACACAACCGTACCACCTGTCACCGAATATCGACCGGTAAAAGCAGTACTTCCTTCCGGACTAGCCTGATAAACCAAGTTACCACCACCTTGTATTTCTATGCGATTTGAACCGTCGTCTGATAAATAAATACCTGCTTGAGCTGCATCATTGATCCCAATCGTAAATAGCAAATCAAGCCCTCCGGTTTGTGCCTTCAACAACGGAATCGCATCCACTTCACTGGTATCACGGAAAGATACAAACTGTACCAATTGAGCTGTTTTGTCATTTACCTGCAAAGGTGAGTTTTGCATTACATATGTTACATCGGTATTGCCTAGCAACGTCATGTTTCCTCTTATCTTCAAAGCAGCCAGCGATCCTTTTATGGTTGTATTCAAGTCTACATAAGCTTTCCCAAAAATCATAGAACTAGCCTTCTGACTCACATCAATAACCTGAAAGTTTGTAGCCTTAATCGAAAGATCTGTCAGAATATTTTCCAGATTCTCTAGATTAATGGTACCATCCATTGTCATCAAGTTCTTGTTGGGCGGAATCAAACTAAACTTATTAAAGTGTACAACACTATTTGCAATCGCAATATTTTGGCTATCCAAAGCAAACGTTGTATTAATCATCGACACATTTACTTTTGCATCATTGAAAAATAAATCTCCGTTAAACTCATAGCGTTTATCTTGTGCACCAACACTTAATCCACCATTTAGCAAACCAGACAAGGTAGCTGTTTCATCTGGAAGAAATGGATTCACGATCTTTAAAGGAAAACGATCAAGCTTTACACTGTAGTGTTCGTTTTCCGTATTTGAAGCTAAGTTTCCGGAGAAAATAGCACTACGAATACTGTCAATATCTAAGTATCCAGAGAATCGAGGAGTTCCTTCTGTTTCTGCCAAATAGCTAACATCAGACTTTAAACTACCTACAGGATTTGTTTTATAAACCAAACTATCAATCTGTATTCCGGCATCTACAGCCATTCGTTTTAGATTCGACTCTAGTTGCACACCAAGTCCTACACGTCCACTCATAGAAGGTAGAAATGCATACGATTTACTTAAACGATCAAGTTCGATACCTGTTATCGTAAGTCTAATCGCTCCTTGAGGAATGCCATCTTCAGAATCTACAGTTGTCAAAGAAGCCTTGCGACCTTCAGATTCGAACACAACATCAGCCTTTACTTGTTTTTTAGCGTTGATATCAATAAAATTGCCTGTATTAAGACTCCATGTCTGAAATGCTAAAATCGGATTTGCAGGATATAAATGAAATGACATCATCGAATCTGCAACTTGAGCATGCAATCCGACATCAAGCCCTTTTACATTTGATGCATCTTTATACTGCAACAACAAATCGGCCGCATTACTTTCCCAATAACCCAGTGCTTCTGCTAAATAAGCTTTACGACTACTTCCTGGCAGATTCTGCATCTTGAAAGAATAAGTAAGACTGTCGGTTCGCTGATTAATATTCAATACCAATGAGTCTATTGTATTTTGCCCACTGCGCATATTTGTTGCATAGGCTTTGCCCTGAATTCCTTCATTCGTATTATTTACAAGCCATACATTTGCCTCTTTAAAACTAATCTTACTACTACGCAAATACTTCGCCAATACGTTATCATTTCCGGCATTCATTATCAACGTAAAATGAGGCAGACTTTCACTTAACATTTTAGCATTAAGACGAAAGTTTTTCAACTCCGCTAGGGTTTTATCTAAAATGATAGAGCTACGTTTTAGATAGCTTTGAAGATTCTCATCTACAGAGGTTGTCAATTTCAAGTCGCCCGAGGAGAGTTTACTAAAAATAGAATCTTGTACTCCATGCGCAGCAAGCGATACATCACCTAGCGTATGTACAAACTTTTCATCGGAAAACTGGATGTTATTAAAATCAAGGTTCACATCAAAATGATCTTTAAAGTCATATTGAGCTTGACCGTTGAGACCAAATAAGATCCCCATGGGTTTATTTGAAAGCCCAAGTTTAAAGAGATTCAACTGTTGTATAACCGTCTTAGTCTCTAAACTCACATGTTTTTTCGACAGCGTACCTTTATTACTCGATGCTATGTTTACATATTCATCATCTACATTTAAATCTACACCATATACAGAATCTTTGAGAAATGCCTTTAAGGTTGCATTCTTATAGCTATGTCCAGCATTCACCAATTCGATTAAGTCAACATTTGCATTGACAAACGAATTGGGCAATTGTAAATCAAAGCCTTTACCTTTGATCTCTGCTTTAGCTATAATAATACCTAAAGAGTCTTTTGGCAGAAAGCGTTTTAGGTTGATTGTATCAATAGCTGCGTTTAAACTGTACACTTCTTCAACTGGATTAAACATCCCTTGTAAAGCAACTTTACCTCTACGCAAACGCAAAACCAAATCACCCATCCAACTGCCTGAGTTTACTTTAATCAATCCATTCAAAGCAATATTACGCGGCACAGCAAACTGGTTTCGCATAGAAGTATCCGGAAGTAGTGCAGGGATAAAGGTAAGATCTGCTGCTTTGACATTCAGATTCATACTTCCGCTTATTTGCTTGGTATCATAAAGCTTAGAGAAAGATCCTTTTCCTTCTATATCCAAGCATTCGGGCAGCACAGCCGACAACGTGATGTTGTTTAATTGAGCTAATGTACCGCGAGCAGACGAATTTAGAGTAATTGCCTGCGTATGATATCGATTGTAAATATCTTTGGGTGGGTTTCCGGCAAAGAAAAATAAGTCTTGCATCCCCAATACCCCTTTGAGTGTATAATCGATTATTGCATTCGGCTTCATATCGAATAAAGAAGATGAAATCAAAGCGTTTCCCTTCAAGTAGCTATAGCCGGTTTTGAGATTCAAGTCTTCAATCTGCATTTGAGCAGAATCAATATTAATCCTACCTGTAAGCTCTTTTAATTCCAAGCCAGACTTCTCGGCAAAAGAAGCCTTACTAATATTAGCCTTTACAAGCATCCCGCTATTGAAAACCGAATCAGCTTGAAAAGAAATCTTATCCAGAACAATATCCGATGGATTGAACCCAACAACCGAGTCGGTAGCCTCTCCTATTTTATACGTAAAGCGATTGTCTGTGAGTGCTAACTTAGCAGCCCTGATGGTCCAAGGAAGTGAAGCTGCCGTAGAATTGATTGTATCTGTTGCTTGAGATACCGAATCGGAGCCCATAAATATATTGCATTCAGATCCTTCTAAATATCCGGTCTCAATCGCGATATCTTGCTTTTGAAGATTGATCAATCCTTTAGTCAATTCAATCTTTGGGACATTCGCTTTTACAATTATATTAGATGGAATGTAATCCATTTCAAAAGTAACATCAATAAGCCCCAGCTTATTGATATCCACATTCCAAGCAGGAAGCACGGTCGCAGAGGTATCAGGCTGCGTCCCTGCTTTGTAACCTGTATACTTAATCTGAGCATCTTTAAGCACCACTTCCGGTATGACTGCATCCATCTTGCTCCAGTTTATACTGTGTGCAGTAAGATACAATTCACCTAAGTGTCCATTAAGAAGCATAGTCTGTGCAGAGTCCGTATAGTTTACATAGGCTTCATCTAATTTGAGCTGATTGACAACAACAGAGGTTTTCAACAAAGGAAGTAGTGCTATTTGAGCTTGCAACTCCCCTGTATACAATACGGTATCTGCCTTTGAATCGGTAATTAAAAGCTTTTGAAGTGAAAACCGAAGTGGAAACTTCAATCGTATTTTTTCAATATTGTAGTGATAAGGTGTAGACACCTCTAAGTAATCCACAGCTTTTTCTTTTGCAAAATCTTGTACAAAGGGAATATACAAGCAAAAAGGTAATACTAGCAGCAACACCAGTATTACTAGAACAAATCTAAAGGTATATTTTATAAGAATACGCATAACTTCATCTTTACAAAATAGAAACAACAGGCATGATTGCTTTGTTTGATATTTTTCAATAAAAAAAGGCATCCATTAAAAGGATGCCTTTTTTACTTATGTAAATCTAAATATTTTTTACTTAGTTAGAACCATCAGTCGCGCTATCTGTAGGTTGTTGCGCTTCAGGCTGTGTACCATCTGAAGTACCAAAGCTAGGCAAAGCAGTGCTTGGCGCAGCTGTAGAGTTAATTTGTTGTTTCATTTCTGACTCAACACTTGCGTGACTACGTGGCACAAATGCTGCTGCCAAAATACAAAGACCGATAAGAAGTGTCGAAAGCGTCCATGTTGCTTTTTCCAAGAAATCTGTAGTCTTTCTAACACCCATAATTTGGTTTGAAGAAGAGAAGCCAGAAGCTAAACCTCCACCTTTCGAATTTTGTACCAATACAATTAAGATCAGCAACAACGCAATGATCAAAATCAGAATCGAGATAAATACGTACATCTTTATAGCTTATTTTTACTGTTAATAATCAAATTCTCCAAGAAATGAATCTGGTCTGCAAAGTAAACATTTTTTTCGGGATATTTCAAACTTAGCTTTTTAATTATTTCCAGTGCTTTTTCATATCTTTTCTGTTTTATGTAGATTCGAGCCAATGTTTCAGTAAAAAAGTCATCTTCCTGACTTTCTGGGACATCCTCTTGGTGCTCCACTTCTACACAAGACTCGTCTTCCTCTTCTTCAAATGAAAACTTAAAGTTTGTCTCATCTGTAGAGATAAAAGAGTCTATCAAATCCTGATGCTGCATCTTATTATCTACCACTTCAGAAGACTCACGCTCCGCCGCCTTATCACCACTCCAAAACAGATAATCATTTGACACAGAAGCAGCCAACGCTTCATTTTCGAGAGACAAAGCTTCTGCTTCGGGCACATTACGAGCCGTAAGAAAATCTTCAATTAAAGAAAAACCCTCACGATCGTTTTGAGTAAGTTGAGTAAGTTTCGGATATTGCAAAAAGCGCTCCCCTTCGATCAGCATAAAAAGCTTACGTCGGTCTGTAATTCCCACAGCCAAGCGCTTCAATTCATCTGCGAATACGGGATCGTTTAAAAGACGCAAATTCTTTAAATAAAGCATCTTCACTACCTGAAAATAAGGAAACATTGTTAAAAGCTCCTTCAATTCGGGCAGCGTTTTAGCATTAAGCAAAGACGGAGTCTTTAGTAAAGCATAAAGTTCATTGGTTGTCATAAAGCCCTATTACCAGTTACCGACCGTTGCGTTATAAATAAGCTCACAAAGCTCCTTATCAATTTCTCGCAACAGTTCATCTTGTACCGAATCGAGCGATTGCGAACTGTCAAAATCACGATATGCAGAGAACGTTTGCTCAAAATCCTGATCCGGATTGTTTCGGTTCGTATATCGCACACGTACTTTCACAGTCAAGCGAGTTACAGCCGCATAAGCATCAGCTTGCACATTTTGCGGTGTTAAATCGTAACCTACAATCTCCCCTTCCAATTCAATATCACCGTTATTGGGAACAAACGACAAGCGTGTTTGTGTAGTAAAGATATCGATCAATGCCTCAGAGAACATCTGAGACAAAGGAGGATATACCAAAGGTGCTTGATTTGGAAACTCTTTTATCGTGATTGTCTTAATCTTTGTGTAATCGATTGATGCTCCATTAAATTTGTAAGATATAGAGCAACTTGCTAAAATTACCAATGAGATCAAACACAAAATATATCTATTCATATTCAATTGTAACTAGTCGAGATTATATTCTTTAATTTTTCGATACAAAGTTCGTTCAGAGATCTTTAGATCATTTGCCGCATTTTTACGCTTTCCACCATGGCGTTCCAATGCTTTTTTTATCATTTCTTTTTCTACATCCTCCAGCGAAAGAGATTCTTCTACATATTCCTCCGGTTCTTCAATGTGATGAATCGGTTGTGAATGAATTGGCTGTGAATGAATCGGAGCCGGAGCATGATGCATATTAGTGGAAGCCGGTGTATAACTTTGTTCTTGCGAAACAGCGACATTGCCCGACATAATCTCATGCACGAGCTTCTTTAGATCGTTTACATCCTTCTTCATATCAAACAATACTTGATATAAAATCTCTCGCTCGTTGTTAAACATCTTTTGATCCTCTTGTTTCGGAACCAAAACCGGTAAATGTGTAGCTTCAGCTTCGGGCAAATATTTTCTTAATTCAAAAGCGGTAATCTCTCTATTGGGTTCAATTACGGAAATTCGTTCCGTAAGATTTTTCAACTCCCTCACATTGCCCGGCCAGCGATAAGCCATCAATGCTTCTTTTGCATCATCGGATAAACGCACAGTTGGCATTCTATATTTTTCAGCACAATCGGCCGCAAACTTACGAAACAGCAGCACAATATCTTCGCGTCGATCACGCAAAGGCGGCACTTGAATGGGCACTGTATTGAGTCGGTAGTATAAATCCTCTCTGAATTTACCTTCCTTTACTGCTTTCAACATATTTACATTGGTTGCAGCAACAATACGAACATTCGTCTTCAAAACTTTAGAAGAACCCACCTTAATAAACTCGCCCGATTCTAAAATACGTAGCAAGCGTGCTTGTGTAGGAACCGGGAGCTCTCCCACCTCATCTAAAAAGATGGTACCACCATCGGCCACTTCAAAATAACCTTTACGATCAGACAAAGCTCCCGTAAAGGACCCTTTTTCATGACCAAAAAGCTCAGAGTCTATTGTTCCTTCAGGTATTGCACCACAGTTTACGGCAATGTATTGTCCGTGTTTTCGTGCGCTATATTGATGTATAATTTGTGGGAATGTCTCTTTACCTACTCCACTTTCACCGGTAATTAAAACAGAAAGATCTGTTGCCGCAACCTGCAACGCCACTTCAATCGCTCTGTCTAATGCAGCATTATTACCAATAATGCCAAAGCGTTGCTTTACTTGTTTTGTATCAACTTTATTTACCATATCCGTTTTTCCTGTAAATCTTTCAGTTCAATATGACAAAACTACAAATCATTTTTCGAAATAAAGAATCGAAACCTGCGCTACCTCTACTTTTTATACTTTTTACCTGCTAATTGGTATGTTTTATCTTTCAAAAATTGACCAAAAGCTTTTACATCCTTGTACTGATCTTGTTCTTCGGGTGTAATCACTTCACCAAAGCGAATATGAATCTCATGCCCTTGCTTGTTGTGAAACTCATGGGCCAATCTGAGCGATCGCAAACGCCAATCGATCAAATCCAAGAAATTGAAGAACCATGAATTAGAACCGGTAAAATACATCGGTACTACAGGTACTCGTGCATTCTTAATTAGTTTTACAACCGTTGGCTGCCACTCTCGATCTTCAATGTGCGTTATTTTATTTTTCGAAACGGCACCGGCAGGAAAAAAACCAAGCGGATGACCTTCTTTGATATGTGCCATACATTGCTTCACCCCTGCTACACTAGAACGAGCAGACAGTTTTCCTCCCTGAAAAGGATTCACTCCAATGAAGTACTCTTCCATGCAGTCTACGTTACTCAAAAGCCAGTTTACCATCATTTTATAATCGTTTCGCTGCTCTCCCATTATGCTAATAGCAGTAATGCCATCGACATGTCCATATGGGTGATTCGATACAGTAATAAATGCACCTTCCGGTAAATTTTGTAAGGCTTCGGGATTATCAACAATTCTCTTAATCCCCAATCCATCTAATAAATGATTAACAAAAGGCAATCCCACTAGATGTTTAGAATCATCATATACTCGATTTGCCTTATCAACCCCTGCCACTTTCGACGCGATTTTCA
Source organism: Tannerellaceae bacterium (assembly GCA_051660585.1). Classification (GTDB taxonomy): domain Bacteria; phylum Bacteroidota; class Bacteroidia; order Bacteroidales; family CAMTPD01; genus UBA12018. Next base: position 30,407 of record JBOFPV010000136.1, on the reverse strand, counting down.
ACAACAAATCACCATGCTTTCCTCTAAGCGCAGGATGTAACTTTTTTAAATCATCTGTACTAATTAATTTATCTTTCATATTGTTATAGTAAACAAGAAGGTGCATTAGAGGCTAACACCTCTAACACACCTTCATGATATTTTTATTGTATTGAATTAATCAATATAGTCCATTGTCTCCTCGCCAATGATTTTGCGAAGTGTATTTTTCAACTTCACAGATTGGATAAACAAATCGTGTTCAGCAATATGCTCGAAGTCGTGCATTGGACTCTTGAAGTAGAATGACAACCAGCTTTGGATACCACTAAAGCCACATCTTGCAGCCAAGTCAGTAAACAATACCAAGTCAAGACACAAAGGTGCAGCCAAGATAGAGTCACGGCAAAGGAAATCCACTTTCAATTGCATTGGATAACCCAACCAACCAAACAAGTCGATATTGTCCCAACCTTCTTTGTTGTCTTTGCGAGGTGGATAGTAGTTGATTCTTACTTTGTGGTATACGTTACCATAAAGTTCTGGGTAAAGTTCCGGTTGAAGGATGTTATCGATAACCGATAGTTTACTTTCTTCTTTTGTTTTGAAAGAACCCGGATCATCAAGCACTTCACCGTCTCTGTTACCAAGAATATTTGTAGAGAACCATCCGCTCAATCCCAACATACGAGTTTTCAACATTGGAGAAAGAACTGTTTTCAACATTGTTTGACCTGTTTTGAAGTCTTTACCACAAATTGGAACATTGTTTTTCGCTGAAAGATCCCAAATTGCAGGCATATCTACAGTCAAGTTTGGCGCACCGTTGATATATGCTACGTTTTCGCTCAATGCAGCGTAAGCATAAATCATAGATGGAGCGATCAAGTCGCTGTTGTCTTTAAGACCTTGCTCAAATTTAGCCAAATCTTTGTGGATTTCTTCCATTTGCAAGAAAACTTCTGTACTACCACACCAGATCATAACGGCACGGTCACAGTTGTTTGCTGCTTTGAAATCACGAATATCTTGACGTACTTGTTCTGCCAATTCCATTTTAGTTGGAGCAGCTTTTACCCAAGTACCATGCAAACGCTTCACGTAGTTTTGATCGAAAACAGCTTTCATTGGTTTGATTGACGAAAGCTCTTCCTTAACTTTATCTAGATCTTCTACTGTCAATACTTCTGCGTGTCTTGCTGCTTCGTAGATGTTATCTTCGAAGATATCCCAACCGCCAAAAGCAATATCGTTAAGATCTGCCAAAGGTACTACATCCTTAATTTTAGGGAAACGGTTTTCTTCACGTTTGCCTAAACGCATAGTAGCCAACTGAGTTATAGAACCAATAGGTAGACCTACGCCTTTGCGTACAGCTAATGTACCTGCGATAAACGTAGAAGCAACTGCGCCTCCAACACCTACAACAAGAACGCCAAGTTTACCTTTAGCTTCTTTGACTTGAATCTTTTCCATAATAAAACGTTTATATCTATATTATTTTATTTCGGCTGAATCAACAATATCAGTCGTGTTTATAAATTGAATACTTCTTTAAGGTCAGAAAAATTAGTGATTACAACATCAGCTGTTGCACCTTCTTTTTCATCGCCCCAGCCTTTGCCCTTGAGCCAAATGGTTTGGCATCCGATTTGGGTTGCCGGAACAATATCTTTGGTATATGAATCGCCGATTACGACAAGTTCTCCTGGTTTAAACTCAAACTTATTTACGCCTAAAGCGAATATGGCAGCATCCGGTTTACGAACGCCTACTACAGCAGATTCTACAATTTCATCAAAGTAGCCATATAGCCCAAAGTCCTTCAATACTGTTTCAAGATTTCCATAAAAATTAGATACCATTACAATAGGATAGCGTTGTTTTAATTCCTCTAAAATAGGTATAGCAATCTTATGTACATCGCGAACAAAGGTATAACATAGATTGGAAATCGCAAGAGAATATTCAAAACTTTTGTTTTCGTTTACCAAAAAACCGTTTTCAATAAGCCAGTTAATTTGAATTTCCGTCTTCAACTTCAGTACATCCAAGAAGGTATGCTCGGGCTTTATAATAGGAACACGAGCCAATGTGCGTTCACCATGCACGTATGCATTACGAAAAACCTCGTATGACACAGGCACTTTCACTTCCTGATATGCTTTCCACAATACTTCTGCCCAGTGCATACCATTGCTATCAATCGTACCACCGTAATCAAATATTATTCCCTTTATTTTATTTAAATCAAACATTTTCTTCAACATTTAATGGTGTTTCTTCCAGTGTAGGCAAACTGCTCGCATCTGGTTGTAATTTCATAATCATCATACCCAACGCAATCCAAAACAATTCGCGAATACGGGTTATGATACTCACGGAAAAACCTAAATTGGCCGGCAAAGCAAGCAGCTTGAGTGCCAAAATATATCCCCCCTCGCGCGTACCCAATTGCATAGGCGAGAAGAACAAGATATTTGCAAACAAGGATGAAAAAGCAACAACGATTACACTATCAATAAATGTGATATCGAAGCCCATTGCTTGCACAATAAAGTAAATCTCTAAACAACCCACCACGCGAGCCAATAACTCGAGTCCGAGCGAACTATAGAAGCGTCGTTTTTGATTGCCATGCAAGTGAGCAATCTGCTCATCTATAATCTGCAACTTCTCTTCATTGTTTTCATAAAACTTCACTGCCCACTTCTTCACATAAGGAAGTTTGCGCAACAAGGTAAATACCTTCACGACCATCCCCTTCTTATAGCCCTTAAAAAAAAGGACAAGCAAAGCCATGCATACGGTAAATACACCCACCAGCGTGCCAATCAGTCCTTCGTCCATCGGAATGGTTACGGCGATAAGTAAAACAGATATCATCCAGAGTAAAAAGTGAGATACCACATGCATCATCGAATAAAGAATAACCGATGATGTAGCTTTGGTAGCACCTACATATTTCTTCAATTCCAGAATGCGATACGGCTCTCCGCCCATCAGTCCTACCGGTGTAGAACAATTAATCGCATATCCGGTAATCGTAAGTTTCAGGATATATAGAAATGGAATGCGTTTCGCCTCTTCGCAATTGTTGCGTATAATCAAACGCCACGACAGGGCATTCAATACATACACGACCAACCATACTGCAAGAACGGCAAGAAACCACCAACCGGTGTCTTCTATGTTTTTCAAAATAGACTGCCAGCCAATATTGGCAACCATGACTCCAACGGCCAAGATCCCGATAGCGAAAAGAATATTATTTACAATCGCTGATTTTTTCACTTTGTTTCTCCTTCCAGTTTGCAGCTTAATTTGGCACAAAACCGTTCGTGTGTCATTTTCATGTAGATCAACATACCGTTAAGCACAGTTAGTTCAAATACAAAGTAAAGCCAAGGTTCATTTATCAATAGAGATACAAACAAAGCAATTACACGTGTATTGAACGATAGCATATTTGTATACTTCATCAAAGGAAGACTATAGGAGCGAAACTCGGTGCGAAACCATTCGGGAGCATTCTCTCCATATTTTTCATGGATAATATGCATCATTCGCTGCATATTGGGAGTTTCCCCCTCTTGCACCTCTGTATATTTGATATAGAATGTATCAAATAGCTTCGGAATAAAGTTGTCTTTCCAGGTAAGCGTTTTATATTTCTGCTTCAATTGCACTGAGTTTTCAAGTTCACTTCCTGATTTTCCCTTCAAAAACAACAAATGTAAGTTGCGGTAATAATCGGCTAGAGCAGCTTGTTTGCGGTGAGAAAGTCCGGCAGCTGCTGCCAACACCCAAATCCACCAGCCCCATTCGGGCATTAATCGTAAGCAAATTGCCACATAAATGGTGATAAACCAAAAATCACCGCAGAGGCCATCCAGAATGCGACCAATGGGCGACTTCTTACCCGTCATTCGAGCAAGTTGTCCGTCGGCACTATCGTATGAGTTTGCCCATATCAAGAGAAGCATCCCCAATACATTAATCGACAAATCGTTGAAATAAAAACAAATACCGGCAGCAACACCGATAAAGATTCCCAAAATCGTTACCGTATTGGGAGATATATTCAGTTTATCAAAAAAGAGAGCCCAACGATAACCGATGGGTCTATAAAAATGAATATCTATAAATTCTTCCGTATCCATCGACTTTAGTGTCGACTCCAAAGAAGGTTTTGTTGTTTCTGTACTCATTGGTTCTACGTTCGTTAGTTGACGTATGATATTATAAACTATTTAAGATCACGCTCTGAATGCATTCTGCAATCATCGGAGCCGCCGTATCTCGGCATGGAGCAAAACTAGGCCAGTCGTTAAAGTCTATAATGCGTATGGTTCCATCTTCGGCCACCACACAGTCGCCTCCGTAAATGTGTACACGCAACACTTGTGCCGCTTGCGTACAAATATCTTTCAAATAACTTTCGCTAAATTTATAACCACAGGCAATTCCGTTGATTTTCTCAAGGCCGAACTTGCTGTGCTTGATATCACTTGGATAAAACCAATAGAAATAATCGGTGCCAACTACTCCGTAAAACTTTACAAGGTCGCCCACCAAGTGCTCGTTGATTACAGCTGTTTCGATACCACGCATCGCATATTGACGCAACACACTACGAGCTTCGTCGATAGAGCGAGCATAAGTCACGTCTTCTTTTTGCACGGCATGAAAATCGCCGCGTTTGATCCAACAATCAGAAAAGCCCAATTCTTCCAGATCGTGTGTCGACTCGAAGTTTGTCTTTTTGATAATGGATTCGGGATGTGGCACATTGTTAGTCATCAACAAGCGTGTCATCTTTTCGCGCGTACAGTTTTCGATTCCGAATCCGGAGTTTACAACAACTGCACCATTTGATTCAAGCTGTTGAAGCTTCTTGATGCTTCTCCAATCTCGAACCATATTAAAGATAAACTCCTCCTTTATGTCGGAGTTTAAAAATTCGTCTTCGGTATATTCATTTACAACAAATCCCTTTTCACGCAGATAATTGGCCGACATATTGAATATGGCAGCATCGTTATCGATATGATTGGGTGAAAACTGATTTGCTCTTTTAATACCTGCTATTTCGATTTTATTCATTTCAATTCTTTTCATTAAGATCTTAAGAAAGCTTCGGCCTTCTCAATATCTTCGGCATGATCTACATCTACAATTTTCGCAAATGGGAAAGCGGTAAGTTTTAATCCCTTTTCGGCAAGTAATCGCTGATAGTTTCGCATCCGATGTATATTGTTTTCCATTGCATTTTTCAAAACATCAATTGCTTTTGGTGTAAGGCAATAGATACCTCCAGAAATATATTTACACGTCCCGTCGTTTTGATCTAGGAAGTTCTCTATCAGATTCTGGTTGTCTGTTTTGATATACAAAGGCTTTTCATCATCTATATAATCGGTTACTGCCATCACGCCTTCTTCGCTACCTGCTTGTTCGCAGTAAGCAATATACTTGGCAAATTCGTCTTCTTTAAAAATCGTATCTACCGTAGTAAGACAAAAGCGCTCGCCTTCGAGAAATTTGCTTAGCTCAAAAAAGCTATGCATCGAACTAGGCGTAGACTTTACTACTAAATTGAAAGGTACATTCAGTTTTTTATTCTTTAAATGTTCTTGTACCTGTAGCATCTCTTCGTTTACGATTACCGTAATCGATGATGCATTATTCTTTACAAATATATCAATTAGTCGATCTATCAATGCAACTCCGTTGAGTTTCACGAGAGGTTTAGGCAACTTAACACCTTCTTGAGCCAGCCTGGAACCTTCTCCGGCTGCTATTATAGCATAGTTCATATCTGTTAAACTCGTTATTTCTTAGAGCTTGCAAATTTGTCAATTTATCTATGTATCACAAAAGTTTCAATTGAAATTAACACATATTTACCACCAGAAATCAACAAATTTGATACCTAAAGTAAAAAAACTACTCACATTTGTAATATCTGAGTAATATTATCTTTACATCGAAGCATCGTCAAACTCTAATCGAATATGTAACAACAGACTCTATAAAAGGGTTGCAAAGATACAACATCTATTCCAATCTCCGCAATAGACTCCTTGATTTACAGATCTGAACTACATGTAATTTATTGGCATTTTAGGCCGTAAACATTTTACTTCTCTCGTAACCGGCAAATCGTCAGATCGCCATCTGACGATTCATTCTTCACTATAACTAAATCGTCAGACCGCCACCTGACGATTCTCTCTTCACTAGGTTTAAATCGTTTGATGAGCATCGAACGATTTGTTCTTCGCTAGTTTTAAATTGTTTGATGCCCATCAAACAATTCTCTTTTCACAATACGCTCAGTTGTAAAAAACAAAAAGCCTTTGAGTTGCAAACCATGTTTTACCATGTTGCATCTCAAAGGCTTTCATATCTGATACGTAGTTATTATACGTTTGTCATCACGATATCTTCATTATCGTCTTTTGTAAGATCGAGTTTTACATTATCCGAACTTCTGTCGAAGTATTGCTTTCTAAGCGGATTGGCTGTTGCTTCTCTGTAGCTTACACGATTACGATAAATATCGAGTGCGGCATAGAGTGCTTTTCTAAACGACTCTTCCGATGCAATATTCTGACCAACGATATCATAGGCTGTTCCGTGTGCAGGAGATGTGCGCACGATAGACAATCCGGCCGTGAAGTTTACGCCATCTTCCATTGCAATGGTTTTGAATGCCGTAAGCCCTTGATCGTGATACATTGCCAATACTCCGTCAAACTTATCATACGACGATGATCCGAAGAATCCGTCCGAAGCGTATGGTCCGAATGCATAAATACCTTTCTTCTCGGCTTCTTTGATAGCCGGAACAATGATTTCATCCTCTTCTGTTCCTAGCAATCCGTTTTCGCCTGCATGCGGATTAAGCGACAATACGGCAATGCGCGGACACTCGATACCAAAGTCGGACTTCAACGAGTGGTTGAAGATTTTCAACTTCAACAAGATCTCTTCTTTGGTTACCTGAGCAGGTACATCTTTCAATGGGATATGCCCTGTAACCAAAGCAACACGTAGGTAATCATTCATCAAGATCATCAACGAACGACGGCCGTTGCCAAATTCTTGCTCGAAGTATTCGGTGTGTCCCGGAAAGTGAAATCCTTCGCGTTGAATGTTATGTTTGTTGATCGGTGCTGTCAGGATCACGTCGATCGCGCCACGCTGCGCATCGCTTACCGCTGCTTGAAGGGATTGAAGAGCTGCTTCACCACCGGCAGGCGTTACCTTCGAAAGTTCTACTTTCAAGTCCTCGTCTACACAGTTGATTAGGTTTACTCGGTTTGGCCCCGCATCTTCAGCACTACTAATGATATTTAGATTGATTGCCGGCAAGTCCAACGCTTTGCGGTGGTAAGCAGCAATTTTAGAAGATCCATAAATTATCGGAATACATAGTTCTGATAATCGGGAATCGGAGAATGCTTTCAGGATCACTTCATATCCAATTCCATTGATATCGCCATGAGTAATTCCTACCTTTATTAGATTGTTTTCCATATGAACAATTGTATCTTAATTTTCAACCTCGTCACTAATTGGAACCGGCTGAGCTTCGACTGTTTCTTTATCTGATTTAAATTTCAATGTATGCAATGCGCCTTCCAATTGTCGTACAAAGTTACGTTTTTTCTTTTCAGGAGCGTATACAAATCCTTCTACTACGATTACTTGATTGGTCGACTTATCCAAGCGTGCAATGCATACGAAAGGACCACCCATTACGTCGTTGTGCATTTTCCACAATCCGCGTAGTTCGGCTGCGTAGTCGCCTCTGAAGTTGAGATCTTTCATTACCGGAGGAATCAACGTTTCGGTTACCATATAAGAACCTTCTGGTCCACCCGGAATGTTTACTTTAACTACAGAGTCGCGTTTTGCGATCAAGTATTCTTGTGTAAAGGTTTTCGGATCTGTGAATGGGAATGAATAGATCAACAAGTCGCGACGACCCGATCCGGCATCGTTTGAAAACCAGATAAAGTTTTCGCCACGTTTCATTTTGTTCAATTCTTGAGGTACTCTAAACTCAACTCCGAAAACGTCCATTACAGTATCATAGGCTGCTTTGCTATATCCATCTTTGAGAATAGCCTCTACGCGTTTCAACTCGTTGTTAACAAACAAGTCTACTATGTATTGTTTCTTTTCATCCAGTAATGCTTTCATTGCAGCATCGTCTGGTGCTTGAATCTTTACAATCAATTGATTCTTTGCCCACAAATCTCGAGAGAAAGAAACTTTTCCTTGAGAGTAACGCTCTGGGTTGATCTCTACCAATACAATGTTACGAACCAGTTTCATGATTCGGTCAAAATGTTTCGGCGGAGTGTAATTGATCTTAAATAGCGGCTCGCTTTGAGGCAACCCCGGAACATCAGCGTTAAAGACATTAAATACTTCGTCTCCGATCGGGCTTTTCCACTGAGCCTGATCCATTACAAGTACCAAATCATACGGTGCTCCGGTTGAATTAACAAATACCGGTGCTCCATCTTTACATGAGGTAATCCCTACCATCATGCAGATAAACAGAATCAGAGAACTTAGTCGTTTCATAGTAGATGTGTTTATATTATTAGCAATTTTCTATGCCATTTTGTTCTTGCTTTTTCGCAGTAGATAACATTCCGCATGCTGCAAAAATATCCTCACCTCGCGAAGAGCGAATGGTACAGATCACTCCTTTCTTCGTTAGATAATCTCTAAATGCAGTCATATTCTTTTCGTTTGAGCTCTGCAAATCAACGTTTGGAATTGCATGGAAACGAATCAAATTTACACGACAATGCAGCCCTTCGACCAACTGGCGCAAGGCTTCGGCATGACGCAGTGTGTCGTTAAATCCTTCAAACATGATGTATTCGAACGATACGCGACGTTGGTGCTCAAAGTCATACTGCTTGATCAGATCAATAACCTCTTTTACCGGAAACGGTTTTTCTACCGGCATGATCGACAAGCGCTCTGCCGGAAATGGCGAGTGCAAACTCACTGCCAGATGGCAAGAGCTTTCTTCCAAAAATCTTTTCAACCCTTTCATCACCCCAATGGTAGAAACAGTGATTCGTTTTGGACTCCAGGCATACCCATAATCGGCGGTCAAGATTTCGAGCACCTTAAATAAGTGTTCTACATTATCGAGAGGCTCACCCATTCCCATGAAAACAAGGTTGGTCAATTGTGCCGACTCCGGAATCGATTGAATTTGATTCAAGATTTCGTTGGCTGTAAGGTTTGCGGTAAAGCCTTGCTTACCGGTCATACAAAACAGACAGTTCATTTTACATCCTACTTGCGAAGACACGCACAACGTTGCACGCTCTTTGTCAGGAATGTAAACCGATTCGATATAGTTGTTTGAAGGTGTTTGAAAAAGGTATTTGATTGTTCCATCTACAGATTTCACAAATTCGGAAGGAGGCACAGCTCCTACTTCGTATGCTTCGCTAAGAAGATTTCGTTTGGCTACGGCAATGTTTGTCATCTGATCTATGGAAACAACGCGCTTTTTATATAGCCAGTCTGCAATTTGCTTTGCAGCAAAGCCCGGCAATCCTACTTCCTGAACCACTTGTTTTAACTCGTTCAGGGTCATTCCCAATAATTTTTTCTTTGCCATACTTGTATTATTCGTAAGTTAGAATGCAAACTTACACAAATTTACGTGATTAAGAAACACTAGTTTTGTTACTATAAATTCGAAGATAATAAAAAAAGGTCATTCCGATAATCGAAATGACCTTTCTTTGTTATTTATCTACGAACGATTAATAGAAACGAACTCTATTATCTTCGATTTCTGCTTTGTTGATAAGCTCTTGAACAGCTTGGAAGCTCAAGCGATATGCATTTGATGCATTCAATGTAGCTTTTTCAGCTGCTGCATCATAAGGCTGAGCATCTTTGTTTACGGCTGTAACTTGTACCACATAAACACCGTTGTTTCCTGCAATCGGAGCAGATAGTTTACCTTGTGTAGCACCTGCAACTGCTGCATTGATCTTCGGCTCGAAACCTACATTTGTAATACGACGCGTATCGAAGCCTACAAATTTAACGCTGTCAACCTTAGAACCCATTGCGTTTGCATACTGATCTAGAGAAGTGCAGCTTTTCTTTGCAAGCTCAGCGATGATCATCTCACCTTTTTTCTGTGCTACAAGTTCAGCTTTAAGCATTGGAGATACAGATTTAACAGGTTTGTATCCTTCTTTTACTTTACCTTCTACAATTGCAACAATAAATTGATTGTCTGCTTCGAAGATTTCCGATACAGTACCTTTGTCTGCGCCAAACGCCCAACGAATAACTTGACGTGAGTTTTTAGCAGCACCCAAAGTTTGATCAGCACCTGTAACAGGAACGTTCTTCATAAATGTGTAACCTGCCTCAGAAGCTGCGCCTTCCATTTTATCAGAACTTCCGTTGTTTGCAACGAACTGATTTAGGTCGTTGTAAATACCACTGTAAGTACGAGAGCTTGGAGAAACAGTCATTTGAACGTTCGCAACTTTATATTTGTCTACGTTTGCTGTTTTCTTTGTCACCTTCAAAAGGTGAGTACCATACATTGTTTTCATATCTACAACTTCATTTACCGGAGCATTAAAGATCGCGTTTTTGAAGTTGTTATCTACAGCTTGCAAAGCACCTGCTTCAGTAAACCAACCAAGTTCACCTCCGTTTTGTGCTGCACCATCTGCTGAATATTGTTGTGCAATTTCTGCAAAGTTAGCGCCACCTTTCAACACTGTTTTCAAGCTATCTGCCAATTGTGCTGCACGCTTCTCATCACCCATATTAGGGATCAAGATTTGGCTTACCAATACTGAGTCTGGAGCCGAAACTTTAGACACAAGCTTAAACATCTTGTAAGTGTTGTTTTCAAACACCGGACCATAAGTTTCTCCTTCGTTAGCGTTTTGAACGAAGTTTTTCATTTCAGCATCCATAGATCCACCTGCAAGGTATGCATCAAGGAAAGGAATATCTGAGTTGTCATTTACAACATCTGCAACTTCTGCTGCACCTGCTGCTGTAAGCTCTGTTTTTACGCTTTCCATATCAGAGCTAACTTTATCAAAGTCTTCCTGACTTGGTACGATATCTACAGCGATATAACTAACCACTCTACCTTCAGCTTGTTTGAAAGCTTCTTTGCGTTGGTTATAAAGTTTTTCAATTTCAGCATCTGTTACAACTACAGAAGAATCTGCGATTGTAGAATAAGATTGCATTACATAAGCGATATCAGCATTGTTTGAAGAAGCTTCGAATGCATCCAAAGCATCAATATTGTTTGCAGAAACTGCTTTCGACAATAATGTTGCAAACTTCTCTTCCAAACGTTGTTGTTTCATGTTCTTTTCCCAAAACAACCAGAAGTCTTTTGCTTGTTGCAGTTGAGCCGCTTGCTCACCCGAAACAGCAGAAGCATCATCATTGATTGCTTTCAAGAAGTTCAACAGTTGAGTTTTATCAAAAGCACCAGTTTGTGGATTCTTGAACATTCCCATTTGTTGAATAACTGGAGAAATGTTGTTACCTTGAACCATATCAAATAGTTCTTCCGGCGTAACTTCCATTCCTAGTTTTGAAGTTTCTTCTCCCAATACGATTTCGCGTACCATTGTATCAAAAACAGTCTGACGGATTTGAGAAGCATACTCTTCCGGAATGTTTGTCATACCGGTTTGAGATTTATACATCTCTGTCATCTCTTCTACCTTCTTTTGATATTCCTGAATGTTAACGGGAATTCCTTCGATCACGGCGATCTTTTCCTGTGAGTGTCTCCAGTAAGCCGTTCCAGAGTTTAGAAAGTCTCCAATAATAAAGGCGAACAATGCTAAACCTACAACGATTACCAGTAATCCTGCCTTGCTTCTAATTTTCTCAAGCGTTGCCATCTATCTTTATCGTTTTTTTAAGTTTATATTTTTTTCAATTATATCGCACGAAGATACAAACAAAAGAACATTAAACACTATTTTAGAGAAAAAAAAATCGCTACTCCTCTAGTTTGAGTCGCACCAATTCGATCTTCGTAGAGGTAACGTTCAATATTTTAAAAGTGTATTTATCAATCTTAAGGGTCTCGTTTAATTTTGGGAAACGTTGACAAACATGAAGAATCCAGCCTGCTAATGTTAAATATTCATCAGACTCAGGCAACGACAAACCAAACTTTTCGTTGACCGTACTTATCTCTAAACGCCCAGACAAAACAAATTCTGTTTCAGAAATACGTTTTGCCACTAATGATTTCACATCATGTTCATCTTCTATATCTCCAAAAATCTCTTCGACAAGATCCTCTAATGTTACAATTCCGGATGTACCACCAAACTCGTCTACCACAACAGCAATACTTTTCTTAGCCTGCATGAGTACTTTCATCAACTTGTTTGCAGCCATTGTTTCAGGCACAAGCGAAATGGTATTGATTTGTTTGGTCCAGTCGTCGGGCTTATTAAATAGTTCAGAAGAGTGAATATACCCCACAATATCATCTACACTGCTTTTATAGACCAAAATCTTTGACAAGCCTGTCTCAATAAATTTTGCACGCAGATCATCAGAGGTAGCATTAAATTCACAGGCTACAATCTCATTTCGAGGGATCATACAATCGCGTAGTCTCACATTGGAAAAGTCCAATGCGTTTTGAAAGATCTTGACCTCAGTATCCATCTCTGACAACTCCGAAGATTCATCTATACTTTGTTGAATAAAATAGTCGAGATCTACTTTTCCTAGCGTACGAGTATTTACTCCATCTTTTTTCAATCCCAAAACTCTCAATATGAGTTGTGAGATGAATGAGGTAAAGATTGAGATCGGATACAACACGATGTAAAATGCAAATAATGGTATTGCAAAGATATTTAAAGCCATACTTGGATTGATCTTAAATATCGTTTTGGGAATAAATTCCCCTGCAAACAAAATTAGCAACGTCGATAAAATAGTCTGAATTAATACAACGATTGCTTCTTGATGTACAACCAGTTTTATCATCGGCTCTAGAAGTAACGCCATTTGCAAACCATATACAACCAAGGCGATATTATTCCCGACCAACATCGTTGAAATAAATTGATTTGGATTCTTCAGGAAGATATCAATAATTGAACCTGACACCCCATTCTTCTTTTCAATTTCGACTCTTAGCTTATTTGCCGAAACAAAAGCTATTTCCATCCCGGAAAAGAAAGCCGAAAAAGCCAAACTTATTAAAACGTATGTAATCGTTGTACTCATAGCTATTTTTTAATCGAATCTGTCGTTATTGCTATCGAATCAGTCGCTTCGTTAGCAGTCATAGTTGTATCGTTCGTTGTTTCGCTCACAATAAATTCACCTGCCGCAGAAAGAATATGGTAATCGGTCATCGCCATATTTGACTCAAACCCAACACCTGTCGTTATACTTCCATCCTTTTGCTCAATACGAATAAGCTTCGTTGATGAAACTTTATCATTTCGCTCATCTAAATACAACTCTTGGCTATCAAATTTTGTTCCGTCAACATTCTCAATATGCACATTTCCGACCAACACCCATAATCTTTTCTTATCAAAATAAGTTACGGTATCAGCCACGACAGTTGCTTCCACATTAAATAATGTATCAAACTTCTCCAGATACGCCCCTTTGGGAAAATACCAATATGGCTCGGTTGCACGCGAATACATCAACCACTCGGGTGCAGTCAAACGATAACGGGTATAGCCAGAATCTGAAATAAGAGACGTTGCATCTATTGTGCGCATCATATAAATGGAGTCCGGATTCAACACCGAAGGAATTACCTCCGTCTTCTCTTTCCCACACCCTATGAAAAAGAGAAGCATAACAACCACACCAAGTGCGGTTGTTATGCTCTTTTTATTTCTCGTATTTTCGTGAATACGCTTATTTGTCATATCAAATATTATCTGATAGTTGTTCTTTCGCCAATCCAACCGCCGATAGTTACTGTTTTACCGTTTTCCAAATCAGGGTGCATGAAGATATCTTCTTTAGATGGCAATGAGCTGCGATATCTAGAAATCATTGGATTTACTTGATCTGCACATGAAGGATCTACTGATCTCGCTTTTTCCAACTTATCAATTACCAAATAGTAAACCACTTTCTGCATTACCGGATCACCAGGATAAAGTGACGCAGCTGAAGAAGCATACATATTAGCAATCAACATATATGGAGCTGCATAGTTAGGATTAAACTCTACCGCTTTGTTACAATATTGTCTTGCTTGTGCAAAGTTCTTTTGCTCGTAAGACATTACAGCCATACTATAATACAACTCAGCTTTCTGCAAATTATCTGTTTCCATTTGAGCAGATTCTTCGTAGTATTTCAATGCTGTTGAGTAATCTTTATTTTTCAAAGCTTGCTTAGCCATACCCATTGCAGACTCAGCAGTTGGCTGAATTTGGTGCGCATATTTTGCAGCAGCAAGATATGCATCACTTTCTGTACAACGCATGCGACGCAACAAAGCCAACGATTCTTTCAAAGATTCGATATTTGTTTTGTTTTCTTCAATCTTAGGACCATAGATCGATTGCAATGTTTCGCAATCTGCAGCACCACTTGTAGCAAATGCTTGATCGATACCCGCACGTACAGCCTCAATCTTCTCTACTTCTTTCGCGATATTAGCAGCTTTCATTTTTGCAAGTTGCTGATCAAGATAAGCAGTCGAAGTTAAATAGTCTTTGATATAGTTTTCTTTGTGAGCTTGGTCTGTTGCCAAAATATTCAAAGAAGAATACATAAACATTGACATTGCGATAAGATCTGTTTCTTGTTTGAACTCATCAACAACTTCTTTAGTCCATTTATATACCTCTTTTGAGTCTGCTTTATCTTTTTTATATGCGTAATAATCCTGCGCTTTATTTCCGACAATATAGTCTTTGCCGTATTTTTTATCATCCCCAAAATACTGAACACGCTTGTCATACAAGTTCATCAATTCTGCGATCAAAGCATCTTTCTTAGCAGAATCTTTTTCATTCTCAATTTGCCATGCTAAGATTTTAGCTCCGTACAAATAGATATTCTTAGTAGAACCCGGACACTCATCATAAACAAGTTTCCATGATTCATAAGCTGACTTAAAGTCACCTGATTTTGCAAACGGAACAAACAAACTGATATTTTTAACGCAACGTGCGCTATCCTCACCACTTCCGTACTGAGTGCCATTATCAACGCCTTTTTGCGCGCTAGCCCCAAATATACCCATCGTGCATCCTAGAGCGATCAAAAAAACCTTCGTTTTCATTTCGAGAATATTTTATTTAGTCAATGTGTTATTAAAACCTAGTTGTTATTTAATCTTCTGCTTATAGAACCAACGTTCGTTGAATGTATAGTTAACGGTAAACTTGAAGTATTGTTCATCGATCAACTTGCTTATTTCTGGTTTGATCTTCACATATTCAAAAACAAGATTCACGACCGAACGGTTGTCGAGCATTGGAATACCAAAACCAATACTGGCACCGTATTCATCGTAACCCGAGTTATCAATCTTCACATACGAATTGTTTACATAAGCACCAGCTCTGTACTTTATACGCTTAAAGATATTTCGCGCCATTGCATCCGGTGTATATTCACCACCAACACCAACACGTAATCTATTATTGAAAGCTTCTGAGTTATCGAAGAAACGAGTATCCTTCCATTGTTGATACAACACGTCTGCTCCAAACATATACTTATCCTTCTTTACAAAGGTAAAACCGGCTCCATAAGAATTAGGCATATCAAACTTCTGACCACGAATGGTATCTCCTTGATTCTCGTTCGATCCTACAATTGTATAATTATAAGAAGTACCATTCACTTTCATCTTTGGAGAATATACAGCACCCAATGTCAAGCTTTTATCTTTACCGATAGGCTGTGTATATTGAACACCTAAGTCGAACTTCACATCATTTACTCTAACTTTCTGAATATTCACTGTAGAATAAGCATCAGAACTAGAATAAGCCACTTGTTGATTGTGTGTTACACTACCAAACATATATCCAATATTGGCACCAATCGAGAAGCGATTAAATGGTTTATAAGAAATACCACCATACACTTCACTCAAACCTCCGGTACCGTTAAAAACCTGTGTTGCATACACATCAGATCCATCTATCTTTTCAGAAGAACCATATTCATATCCAACAAACGAAACAGGAAGAAGGCCTACACTCACTGCGAGTTTCTTGTGTATAGGAAACTGCATTGCAATATACTCGAGGTTACCGTTAAAATTCTTGGTACTAGTTCCACCTTGCTCAAAACGCGACATCTGTGCAGTCACGCCAATATCAAGCATAAATGTAAGTGAGTCAACGTTTGAATAAGATGCAGGATTTAAAGGGTTGACCTGTTTATTGTTTCTCAAACCATAGCCGATACCCCCCATCGCCTTACCGGCACCAAATGAAGGATCAGCCAATTGCCCCCACCCGAAACGGGTATATGGAGAATTGGTATTATTCTGCGCTATTAATGATACTTGAGATAATATTAAAGCACTAAATAATGCAACAACTTTTTTACTTCTCAACATTATAATCTAAGATTGTGTTTAATCCAATCAATACTAAATTGATATCCGCAAAGATGGAGTTTTTTAATCGTCTTTCAAAATAAAACGAATGACCACCCGTTAAAAAAACAAAAAGATCCGAATATTTCGAGCGCAATGAATTGATGTATCCATCGATCTCAAAAACAACTCCATTTACCACTCCCGAACGTATTGCTGTCTCGGTAGAATCACCTAAATCCGGAGTATCGCCATCTTCGTTTAGCAATGGCAACTTCTGCGTATAATAGTTCAATGCTTTAAAACGAGTCTTCATGCCCGGAGAGATATTTCCTCCCATGTAACACCCTTCTGCATTCAAAAACTCATATGTAATAGCAGTACCGGCGTCGATCACCAATAGATTATGCCCGGGTTTAATGGAGTGTGCTCCTACAACAGCTGCAAGTCTGTCTCGGCCCAACGTATTCGGCGTTTTATATAGAACACGAATTGGCAGTTTCATTTCGTGAGACAAAACAAAAAACTGATCCAACGCCGACTCTAAATACTCTTTCACGGGTTCATTTTCCTGAATAACAGACGAAAGTATTCCGTATTTAACAGGATACTTATCAATCACCGCTTTCAGTCCATCAACCGTAAGAACCTTTATGACAAAACTCTCCAACAAGCGGCCGTCTTCAAAAACTGCAACCTTAGAGGAAGCATTTCCTTGATCAATTACCAAATTCACTTTCTACACTATTTTTCCGCAAAGTAAAGCAAAAGGAATGAATTAGCATACAAACCTTTTCTGATAATGGTCATTTTTTACTCAATCTTATTACAATTGTGCTTCAAAAGTGTCAATATACTTCAGAATCAATAGCAAAACAGAAAGAGAGCTCCAACACCCCCGCTCGCCTATTCACCCGTTACACTGAACTTTGTTTTTTCTTACAAAATAAGGGGATTGAGCAGGTCTCAACCCGTACTCATTATCAACACATTACATCCAAAACAACTTACAGACATCAAAATTCCTTATTGAAAACTTTTTTCGCCTCAAAAGACAAAAACAACCTATCACGCTAACCATCTGCAACTTACCATAAAACAAACATCAAAATAAATAAGACAAAACACTAACAATCAACAAACTAAAAAATTTAATTAATCTCCAAAACCGCTTAAACAAAACCATCCAACCAACTGTTTTATCACGTAAATAAGAAAGATTGAAAACATATTTCATTAATTCAGTACATATATATACATTTGTCGCATCTATTAATAATACGACAATACATCGATCATATATGAGATCCAAACTAACATCCCTTTTCCTGCTTCTAATGATTTCGTTCAAGGCGTTGGCCCTCGACAACTCCGCACAAATCAGCTTGATAACAACTTCACCGTGGCAAGAAGAGCTCTACGCTCAGTTTGGACACACCGCCATTCGTGTGCAAGATCCAACAAAAAATCTTGATACAATATTTCATTACGGTATATTTTCGTTTGATCAACCATTCTTTGCCTACCGCTTTGCAAAGGGAGAAACCGATTATAAAATTGGCGCAAGCAACTTCCATTACTTCATGATCGAATATCAAATGAAAGGAGTAGCCGTAACCGAGCAAATCATCAACCTCGATTCAATTGAGAAAAACAAAATATGGGATGCATTATTGATCAACATGCAACCGGAGAACCGAGTATATCGTTACAACTTCTTTTTCGACAATTGCGCGACAAGACCACGCGATATCATTACGAACAACATCAGCGGCAAAGTCATCTATCCAAAACCAACGCAGCTGTATACATTCAGACAGATGACCAATCAATGCACCAAGCCCAACACCTGGGGCACATTTGGCACAGATCTTGCTCTTGGTGCAAGTTCGGATAGAGAAGCAACAGCCATGGAAGAGATGTTTTTACCCGCAAAACTCGAAGCAGCTTTTGTAGGAGCAATCATCCAAAAAGACTCAATACAAATTCCGTTGGTCAAAGAAACCGTACAACTTACCGAAGCTATTCCGTACGAAGAAGAAGTTTCGGCATTAACGATCTTTTCACCCAACACAACCTGCACCCTGATTTTTGTCTTGTGCTTGTTAATATCATTCACTCAGTTAAAATTCAAGAAACAAATACCCGCTCGAATTTTCGACACAATTCTCTTTACAATAGCCGGCATAAGTGGCTGCATTCTAGTCTTTCTAACCTTTATATCAGAGCATCCGTGCATGTCGCCCAACTGGAATCTATGTTGGCTTCAACCTTTACATTTATTGATAATCCCATTAATCTGGGTAAAAAGAGCTGAAAAAGGTGTGATTTTCTATCATTTTATTAACTTTGCCGCGCTAAGTATCTTTTTGCTTTGCATCAAATGGATACCCCAGCACTTTAATATAGCCTTTATCCCACTTATCCTTACACTCTGGAGCAGATCGGGAAGCAATATTATATACTATCTAAGAAACAAACGAAAATGAAACGAATACTAACCTCGCTTATAGCCGTACTGGCCATAACAAATTTGGAAGCGCAGCAAAAGGCGCCCAAGCTTGTTGTCTGCATTACTGTAGACCAATTGCGAGGAGACTACATTCAATACTTTCAAAGTTATTTCGGACAAAGAGGTTTTAAACGCTTGTTTAACGAAGGGTTGGTATATGATAACGTTTTGTTTGAATTCTCAAATCTAAACGAAGGTAGCACAATGGCAACATTGTTTACCGGATCAAACCCCAACTACAACGGAATCACCACTGCTCAATGGTACGACATTGAGAAAAAGAAAGAAGTCTCAGCACTAAACGACCCTGAGTATCTTGGCAACTTTACATCCGAAAACCTTTCCCCTAAAAATCTACTTTCATCCACAATCGGCGATGAACTGAAGATTGCGTCTCGAGGCAACAGCGACGTATACTCCATTGCACCGAATGCCATCAGTGCCATTATTTCGGCAGGACATGCTGCAAACGGAGCCTTTTGGATCGACGACTACAAAGGGAAATGGGCAACAACTACTTACTACAAAAACGTACCTTGGTACGTAGAAAAATACAACAACAGCAACGAATCGCTTGCTGCACGTGCCGAAACCATGACTTGGAGTCCGGCCCTTCCGCTCGAGCAATACAATGCATTTTGTTACAGCGCAACCGAAGCACCGTTCAAGTATAGTTTTAATTCGAAAATCGCCAATCGTTTTTTGAATTACAAAACGTCGGCTCTTGTCAACGACGAAGTCACGACGCTAGCCAAACGTTTTCTCGAATTTGGCGGACTAGGAAAACGTACTTGTCCCGACTACCTTGCAGTAACCTATTATGCAGGCAACTATCGCAAAGCATTAGACAAAGACTATTCGATTGAAATACAAGACACCTATCGCAAACTCGATCAAAACATTGAGTCGCTACTCGATGCAATCGACAAAAGTGTAGGTCTTGCCAATACATTGGTTGTATTTACCGGCAACGGATATTACCATACCGAAGAAGATCCGACGCAAAGCATTGCCAACGGAGCGGGCGAATTCCATCCGAAACGCTGCAAAGCATTACTCAACATGTACCTTATGGCTACGTATGGCCAAGGCGATTGGGTAAAGGAATTCAACGACAATCAAATCTTTTTGAACCGTAAACTAGCCGAAGACAAAAAGCTGAATCTGGCCGAACTGCAACGTAAAGCAGCAGACTTTGTGCAACAGTTTACCGGTATCCAACAAGTTGTAACGAGCTATGAGCTTCAAAACGGCGACTGGAATCAGATGAGTGCCAACATGCTTAACGGCACACACCATCTGAAACGTGGCGACCTGCTTATCGAACTACAACCGGGATGGCGCATCAACTACGAAGAATTTAACAAAGCAAATAATATTGTTAAGAACTATGCCGTACCAACACCTTTGGTACTTCTTGGTTCGGGCATCAAAGCAGAACAAACCCGCCGAGAAATTAAGGCAACAGAAGTAGCACCTACGGTTACACACATACTTCGTATTCGCGCCCCAAACGCTTGCAAAAAACTACCGCTTCGAGAAGTTTCTAATTACAGGTAACAAACACGATGACTCGACGCAACAATTAAAAAAAGATAGCACCAGCTAATTTGTTACCTGATTCATTTCATTACGCAAAAAATAAAACAACATACAATGGGATTTACCGAATTCATGATGAAGCTGTTTGGCAACAAGTCACAGCGCGACCTAAGAGAAATTGAACCGTATCTTGAAAAGATCAAAGCAATCTACCCATCGTTAGAATCACTTTCTCACGACCAAATCCGTCAACGTATCGACGAAATCAAACAAGAAATTCAAGACTACGTAGCAGACGAGCGAGCTAAAATCGCATCACTTCGTGAAGGCATCGAAGAGCTTGAACTACACGAACGTGAAGAGCGTTGGGCTGAGATCGACAAGATCGAAAAAGAAATTACAGACAAGATGGAGGTTGTACTTGACAATGTACTTCCTGAGGTATTTGCCATCGTAAAAGATACAGCACGTCGTCTGTCTCAAAACCCTGAGATTCGTGTAAAAGCAACAGACTTTGACCGCGAACTTGCAACACGTTACGACTTCGTAACCATCGACGGCGACGACGCAATTTTCAAAAACACATGGACAGCCGGTGGTAACCAAGTTACTTGGGACATGGTACACTACGATGTACAGCTTATCGGTGGTACCGTACTACACAAAGGTAAAATTGCAGAAATGGCAACCGGTGAAGGTAAAACTCTTGTAGCTACCCTTCCGGTATTCTTGAATGCACTTACCCGCAACGGTGTACACGTGGTAACAGTAAATGATTACCTTTCAAAACGTGACTCGGAATGGATGGGGCCACTTTACATGTTCCACGGTTTATCTGTAGACTGTATCGACAAACACCAACCAAACTCAGACGCACGTCGCAAAGCATACAACGCCGACATTACATTCGGTACAAACAACGAATTCGGTTTCGACTACTTGCGCGACAACATGGCAACAAGTCCGGCCGATCTTGTACAACGCAAACACAACTATACCATTGTCGATGAGGTCGACTCAGTATTGATTGACGATGCACGTACACCACTTATCATCTCTGGTCCGGTTCCAAAAGGCGACGATCAAATGTATGAAATGTTCTGCCCTAACGTAGAAGTAGTGGTAAACGCACAAAAAGCACTTTGCCAAAAACTACTTACCGAAGCAAAAGCAAAACTAAACTCTTCAGATTCGAAAGAGAAAGAAGAAGGCGCATTGTTGTTGTTCCGTACGTTCAAAGGTAATCCAAAGAACAAACCATTGATCAAGTTCCTAAGCGAACCAGGTATCAAAGCAACCATGTTGAAGACAGAGGCTACTTACATGGCTGAAAACATGCGCAACATGCACCTTGTTACCGATGATCTTTTCTACGTAATCGACGAGAAAAACAACAGCATCGAACTTACAGATAAAGGTATCGACTTGCTTACAGGTAAGTCTGACGACGCACACTTCTTCGTATTACCGGATATCGCAGGTCAGCTTTCAGAACTAGAAAACGAAGGTTTGACAGACGAAGAAAAGGCAGCGAAGAAAGATGCACTACTTGCCAACTACGCCGTTAAATCAGAACGCGTACACACGGTAAACCAATTGTTGAAAGCATACACACTATTCGAAAAAGACGACGAATACGTAGTGATGAACAACAAGGTAATGATCGTTGACGAGCAAACAGGTCGTATCATGGACGGTCGTCGTTATTCAGACGGTCTTCACCAAGCGATCGAAGCAAAAGAACGCGTTACGGTAGAAGCAGCAACACAAACATTTGCAACAGTAACACTTCAGAACTATTTCCGTATGTACCACAAACTTTCGGGTATGACAGGTACAGCAGAAACAGAAGCAGGAGAGTTCTGGGACATCTATAAACTAGACGTAGTGGTAATCCCAACCAACCGTCCTATCCAACGTAAAGACCTTAACGACCGTATTTACAAAACAAAACGTGAAAAATACGCAGCCGTTATCGAAGAGGTAGATCGTTTGGTAGCACAAGGCCGTCCGGTACTTGTAGGTACTACTTCGGTAGAAATCTCTGAGCTTATCGGTCGTATGCTTACACTACGCAAAATTCCACACAACGTATTGAACGCGAAACTTCACCAACGTGAAGCAGAAGTCGTAGCATTGGCAGGTAAGCCGGGCGCGGTAACAATCGCAACCAATATGGCAGGTCGTGGTACCGACATCAAGCTTCCAAAAGAAGTAAAAGACGCAGGTGGTCTTGCCATCATCGGTACAGAGCGTCACGAATCTCGTCGTGTAGACCGTCAGTTGCGTGGTCGTGCAGGACGTCAGGGAGACCCGGGTTCTTCTGTATTCTACATCTCGCTTGAAGACGATTTGATGCGTTTGTTCGCATCGGATAAGATTGCGGCATTGATGGACAAACTAGGCTTTGAAGAAGGCGAAGTATTGGAACACAACATGCTTAGCAAATCGGTAGAAAGAGCACAGAAGAAAGTAGAAGAAAACAACTTCGGTATCCGTAAACGTTTGTTGGAGTACGATGATATCATGAACTCACAACGTGAAGTAGTTTACACACGTCGCCGCCACGCCCTAATGGGAGAACGTATCGGACTAGACGTACTTAATATGATGTACGACACAGCAAAAGCTGTTGTAGAAACACATCACGACATGCAAGATTATGAAGGATTCAAGATGGACGTATACAAGGTATTCGCAGAAGAATGTCCTGTTACCAAAGAAGAATTCCTTTCTATGAAAGCAAACGCACTTACCGACAAACTATTCGAAGTTACAAACGAAACATACAAACGCCGTATGAAACGTATGACTGAGGTAGCGAATCCGGTAATCCAACAAGTATTCGAACACCAAGGTGCTATGTACGAAAACATCCTTGTACCGGTAACAGACGGCAAGCGCATGTACAACGTATCATGTAACTTGAAAGCAGCATACGAAACGAAATCAAAAGAGATCGTTAAATCATTCCAGAAGTCAGTAGTTCTACACACGATCGACGAATCATGGAAAGAACACCTTCGTGAAATGGACGAACTGCGTCATTCGGTACAAAATGCAAGCTACGAAAACAAAGATCCATTGTTGATCTACAAACTAGAGTCGTTTAGCTTGTTCAAAAGCATGATCGAAACGATGAACCGCAAAGCTGTAGCAATTCTTACAAGAGGTCAGATTCCGGTACGTGAAGAACAACCTGCACAAGAAGTACAGCAAGCAGAAGAAGTAGCAAGCGAACCGCAACAAGCAATTCCTGTTACCGAAGCTGTAGAAGAGCATCAAGATTATAGCAAATACCGCACTCAAAAAGAAGAGCTCAACGCACAAGGCGAAGCTCAACCTCAAAAACAAGAGCCGGTAAAAGCTGAAAAACATGCAGGACGCAACGACCTTTGCCCATGTGGTAGCGGCAAGAAATACAAAAACTGCCACGGTCAAGGCTTGTAATCCTTCTGCTGAGAAGTAAAAACAAACAACCTCATATCAAAGCGGGTCTTCCAATCGGAAGATCCGCTTTTTTTATTCCCCGCACAAACATCTTACAAAAAGCAACTGTTCTTATTATAACGCGAATTATCCGTTTTAACGAACAAAACACGATGCACTATGAAGCCATACAAAATCATCGGTATTTTACTACTTGCCACTGCTTGGATCAGCGTATCCGAGTTTGTACGAAACAACCTGATTCTACAAACCAATTGGAATCAATATTATGAGCAACTCGGTCTACTCTTTCCATCCTCTACCCTCAACAACATCATGTGGTGCGTGTGGTCGTTTTGTCTGGCACTCGCCATTTACATTATACAAAAGCGCTTCAATCTTTTGCAAACCACATTACTCACATGGCTTGTAGCTTTCGTGATGATGTGGATAACCATTGGCAATCTCAACGTTTTACCCTACAGCACCTTGATATTCGCCATACCGCTCAGTCTGCTCGAAATCTTCATCGCAGCTTACATTATCCGCACCCTTGATTATAGCAAGAAATCGAAGAAAAGAAACCGGAACGAAGAAACCCAATAAAAATACATCTGAAACATGGTGTTTTTCAAGAAATAATTATCTTTAGCACAAACCATTTTAATACCTACTATTATGATAATCGGAGTACCGAAAGAAATCAAGAACAATGAAAACCGGGTAGGCCTTACCCCTGCCGGAGCACACGAGCTTACCAAACGCGGACATAAAGTATACGTACAAGCCACAGCAGGTATAAACAGTGGATTCCCCGACGACGAATACATCAAAGCCGGAGCCGAACTATTACCAACCATCGAAGCCGTCTATGCAATTGCCGAGATGATCGTGAAAGTAAAAGAGCCCATCGAGCCCGAGTATCAGCTCATCAGGAGAAACCAGTTACTATTCACCTACTTCCACTTTGCATCCGACGAAAAACTAACACGTGCCATGATCGAGCGCGGCGCCGTGTGTTTGGCATACGAAACCGTAGAGAAAACAGATCGTTCATTGCCGCTACTCGTTCCCATGTCGGAAGTAGCCGGCAGAATGTCGATACAAGAAGGAGCACGCTTTCTTGAGAAACCGCAAGGAGGCAAAGGTATCTTACTCGGCGGAGTTCCCGGAGTAAAACCCGCAAAGGTATTGATCTTGGGCGGAGGCATCGTAGGTATCAACGCCGCATTTATGGCAGCCGGAATGGGAGCCGACGTTACCATTGCCGATATCTCCTTACCTCGTTTGCGCTACCTCGACGAAATCATGCCCAAGAATGTAAAAACACTTTACTCCTCAACCTATAACATCGAAGCCGAACTGCCCGAAACCGACTTGGTAATCGGAGCCGTACTTATTCCGGGAGCAAAAGCACCACATTTGATCACGCGTGCCATGCTAAGCAAACTCAAAAAAGGAAGCGTACTCGTAGACGTAGCCATCGACCAAGGCGGCTGCTTCGAAACCTCCCACCCCACAACGCACGCACAACCTATCTATGAAGTAGACAGCATTGTACACTATTGCGTTGCCAACATTCCGGGAGCCGTACCGTTCACCTCGACCAAGGCATTGACCAACTCAACCTTGCCTTATGCCTTATTGTTGGCAGATCTCGGTTGGGAACAAGCCTGCAAACAACATCCCGATTTAGCACTCGGACTCAACATTGTAAACGGAAAGATTGTTTATAAAGCTGTGGCCGAAGCCTTCAATTTACCCTTCTCACCAATTACATTATAAAGCACGAAAGGGTGTGTCAGTGCTGGCACATCCTTTTCTTTTAAAATAATTATCACCCAAAGTGGTATTATATAGAATATTGTGCATCTTTGAATAAAATCTTTTGACCATGAAGAATACATTATTGCTTATTACTTTAACGTGCTTTTTTGCTTGCGCAAAACAAACGAACAACGATCAGACAATCGATATACAAGTAAAAGAACACATCCCCGCCACAGTTATTGACTCTATTACTGGAATAGGCTTTTTTGAAATCCGAGTAGTTGACAGTCTGTTAGTTTTATTAGATCGACAAAACACGAATTTCTTTTCTGTATACTCTAAACGAGACCATCATAAAATAAAGGATTTTGGCGAAAAAGGGAGCGGACCTTTTGATTATAACATCCCCTTCTTTGTTCGTCGAGATGTTCCTGATGATACATTATCTATTCTTGAATTTATGAAGTACAAAGTTTACAACTATGGTTTAGATCAACTTGTCAGCAACAGAGCCTCACCGTCGGTAACAGAATTATCGAAGGAAGTATTTGGATATATAAAACCTCACATGTGTAGAGATTATATATTCTTCACTAGCAATGAAGTAATAGATGGCATCATCATGAGATACAATCTCAATGATAAGTCTATGCTATGGATAAAAGCACCGGAAGAAGTAACCGGGGTAAAAGATACCGACGAATACAGAAACGAAAAATTACGTTGCAGTTTTTCTGTTGACTGTGAGAATGATGTAATCATAGTAGGATTAAAACACATCAATAAGATTCTTTTCTTCAATACCAACGGAGAGTTTCGAAAAGCATATACCCTCGGTAAGGAGACTTCTGTTCCTACGGTCAATAGCGATGGTATGTTAGAAGACATGACCAATGTATATACCACACATATATTTTCATCGAAACGCTATTTTTATGTGCTTTTCCACGAAGACACCCTTGATAAATATGAATCACCTGCAAAAGCCGATAAAAAAACAAAAGCTCTAATCTTTGAAAAGAATGGAACATTTGTCAAAACCATCATGTTTGATCGCTACATTTTTGATGGCTGCATCGATACGAAAGAAGATCTTTTCTATGGAATACATCTAAACCATGAAGATGATTCATCCGTTGTGTCGTATAAATTAAATGAAGATCAATATTGAATCAACCATTCTCAAGAGGGTTCTATTAATATCGATTGAAACAAGCCAATCACGGCTTATCCTTTTTTTCTATACTGTGCAGGCGTTATACCCGTCTGCACTTTAAAAAACTTTCCAAAAGCAGACGCATCGCAAAAGTGCAACGCATCCGAAATCTCCTGCACCGTTTGCGAAGAATGCTTCAACATGATCTGCGCTTCGACGAGCAATGTACCGGCAATCCATTCGGAGGTTGTTTTTCCGGTGAGCTGCTTCAACGTGAAAGCCAGATGCTGTGGCGTTACGCACAACTTATCTGCGTAAAATGTTACTTTATGTTCGACAGACCAATGTGCCCGAAGCACCTTAAAGAAAAGAGAAACCAACTGATCTTGACGCGACAAGCACCGATCACTTCGGTTATAATCGCGCTCCATCAACACATGATCCACTTCCAACATACAAGTTGTAAACACCGTTCGTACCAAAGCATCTTTAAAATGATGATGACTCAACCCGATCTTCTCCTTTAAC
Source organism: Tannerellaceae bacterium (assembly GCA_051660585.1). Taxonomy (GTDB): domain Bacteria; phylum Bacteroidota; class Bacteroidia; order Bacteroidales; family CAMTPD01; genus UBA12018. The sequence continues at coordinate 2,870 of JBOFPV010000136.1, read as the reverse complement.
AGCGCATTGCAAGCTACAATACGTTGATATTCTGTTTCATTTAGTTCCAATACCGGCGCATTGCGTATATTGAGAAAAACAGGTTGATACAACCGCTGATTATTCTTTTCGATCGCACTAAAAAAAGCCTGATCTACAAGCAACAACCGACCCTTGAAATCATGACTAAACCGAACACCTCGCACCAAATGCTCGGGTAATAAAATCAACAACGAGTGCCTGCTTGCCGTATGTACCCCATAGTCGGCCTCCACCACTACACTCCCCGCTTCGACCAAAAACAACGAAAAGAAAGACATGCGTACCGGAAAGATATCCGCAACAGACAAATCCTTTGCTTCCACTTCTGCAATCACAAGATCGTCTTGATAACAAACGCGGCATGCTTCCTTGATACAATAGAGATCCGTATAGTTTATTCCCTGTAAATTCACCATTCAACACTTATATTGGTTCCTTAAAAGTAAAACAATCTTCGATATATACCATTTCATCCGCATTATTTCCTTACAGAGCCCACGACAGCAAACTAACTTTGCCAAACAAAACAAACCTCATCCAAACACTATGTCATCATTCAATCTTACCAAAGGCAAGTCCATCTTCATTATAGACGCACTACTATTTCCAATATTTCTGCTTGTGATTTATACAGGCATAAAGCTGCATACCGTAGGTCATTTATACGAAAGCGACCACGAAGCATGGTCGATGTGGGCACACAGTCACATCATCATCAGCGCACTATCTATACTTGGTTTTTATCTGCACATCAAAGCACATTGGGGATGGTACAAACGTATTTTTAGCAAAGGGATCGGCAGCAAAAGCAAAACAACAGCGATCCTGTCGTTCCTCTACCTTATCCTCCTCTTTACCGGAATACAACTCGCTTTATTCATCGACGAATCCGATTCGCCCGTCGGACTGTGGCATTATAAACTAGGACTCCTCATGTCCGTACTACTCCTCGTACATTTTATCACGCGCTTCTCCACACTAAAAAAAGGACTATTCATCCGAAAGAAAGGATAGAAAATGGGATTCGCACTAAGCGGATGTAACAAGACCAGTGAAGAAAAACCCGCATTGACGTTTCTTCCCGAAAACGCAGTTCCGATGAGCAATACCAACTTTGGTAAAGACTTGCAAAGCGTTCCCTTGGAAACAACCGACGAGAGCCTTTTCTCCAGCTTCGCCACCTTTGGCATGGACGGCGATTTCTTTATCTTTCCCCGCAGAGAACCGAGCTCGATTTTGCGCTTTAGTAAAAATGGAAAATACCTAAACAAAATAGGCGCAGTAGGAAACGGTCCCGGCGAATATGCCGAACTGACTGATATTTGCGTAGACCCTGTTACTAAGACAATTTCGCTACTGGGCGCGAGCGAAATATACAAGTACAACTACGACGGCAGTTTTATCGACAAAAGATCAACGCCTTTTCCGGCATTCTCTTTCTGCATCGATACCGACGGTAACTACTGGTTCTACTCGGGAAACAACAAAACTCACAATCCCGACAAACTTAAAAAGTTCGACGCCGCGATGAAGCCGCTTGATCAACGTTTGCCGGCAGACGAAACTATTCTGCCATGGGGATTTGACAACCTGAAAAAGAATGGCGCAATCACCACATTTGTAGAAGGATTTAACGACACAGTCTATCAAATAAAAGACGGAGAAATTGCAAAGGCTTATGCAATCAACTTCAAAGACCTGGCTCTTGATAAGTCGGCCATTCCAACCGATCCGATGGATTTAATTCCATTCTTACGATCCAAACATTACGCTTCGATCAAGAACTACTTGGAAAACGACAACTACGCTTACTTCCAAATTGCAGAATACCCACCTGCACCAAGCAAAAACATAGGTATCTACCACTGGATCTTTGATAAAGCTGCAAATAAGAACTTACTGATCAAGCAAGACAACGAAGCTTTACAGCAATCCTATCTTACTGCCCCTCAAATTCTAACAGCCGACAACCAGCTATACTTTCTGGGCTACTTGCCCGATAGTGACCTTGCCGCGCAAGACAACAATCCGTCGATCGTAAGCATTGATCTCACCAAAATCAACTTCAACTAAATATAGAAAGGCGTGCCGAGCTATTCGACACGCCTTTCTATATTAAGCGCATATAAAAAACACCCACCCTACTTATTGTAAATTTCTTTTATTTAAGGCAGAAATCTACTCTGCTATCAATTATGCCAATACAGGCGAAAACAACTAACTTTTAATCTATTTACTGCAAAATGAGTACACAAAATAATCTGGCACTTTACTTCGAAAATGCCCATTCTACTTACGGCCGATCCTCGTTCTTTATAAAGACTTTCCTTCCGAGCTATCATTAAACATCTAATCTATCTTCATGGCTTTCAACTTGTAAATGCTCAACTTGCTCTCCTTGCTTTCGGGCCAAACACACCCTCCGATACCCCTACACACCGCAGCCTTATCAAAACAACACCCTTCATTGTCGTGACAATGACGAATCGTTTTCATGAAAACACAAAAAAGTTTTCACGAAAAGAGCAAACTGTCTTCATTGAAAACGAAAATACTCACCGTGAATACTTTTTTCACTCACCGCGGTGACTAAAAACAGCCGTCACAAAAACCAAATAAGGTTCTTTCAAGAACTAAACTTACTTTTTTTGCGAACCTTGCATGCTTTTTTCTGAAACCAAGCAAGGTTTTCACACAATCCATGCAACATTTTCGCCACAACCACTTCATAAACAAGCAAAAGACACTCTTCCAACCAACCTCTACCTATCATACAAATCGTGAAAACACCATTTTCTGAAGCTCAAAAATCAATCAAAACAACCAATCTAGCACACAAAATGCCCGAA
>JBOFPV010000135.1:0-3451 GCA_051660585.1 Tannerellaceae bacterium | reverse complement strand
TATCAACAGATATGTCTTCCATCTTCAAGTAAAACTGTTTTGTGTGCATTTGTTCTAGGACAAACATCACATTTTGTGGGCATTTTATTATATGTTGCGAATTTTCTTCAAATAGCTAATTTATTTCAATAGTTATTTGCATCATCAATAACAATACCTTTTTCTTTTTGTTTTGCCATTATATTTCCTTATTTTCTATATACTAGGTAAATATATTATATAAGAAATCATTATAAAATAACATATAAAATGAATCATATATAATTTGACGAAAAAAAATATGCCATTGCTGACATACTTTTTTTGATTTTTAAATAGTTATTAAAATTATCTAAAAGCGATCATTGAAAGAACATTAACAAGTTTTTGACCTTGTAATAAAATGTTGTTTTCAATTTTTGCTAACGCAGCTGCATCTGGAGTTTTTCCATTAGCGAATACTTGTAATCATTGGCTGATTAAATTTTTCATACCGTTAATTGGACTAACAATAGATTGTTGTGCACTTAATCCGATTACAAATAATGTAATCACAAAGATCACTAATGCTCATTGTGTGATTAAGAATGATAAACTTCATACAGTTCTATTTTTGAATACTAATAATGGGATAGTTGTTACAATTGCAACAATTGAAACTGCCATTAAAGCAATATTCATTCAAGTTTTATAGAAAGTTAAATCCATTAATGAAGATCCAGCTAAAGCTTGAGCTGACATTATAGAGGTTACAGAACCAGAGGTTCCGACAATACCATCCATAATACCTGCAAGTGCAGCATGTTTAGTAGCATCATACATACCTTCAAATGCAAATATAAATGTATTTGGATTTGTGTCAGTACTTTTATCAAGGATGTGTCCTAATTTTAGTAAGAATCCTTCACCATTTGTTACTTGTCAAATACTTGAAAAGTAAAGACCTAAGATAGCAAATACTAGAGTTAGTAAAATTGCTGAGAACTTAAAGATATTTCATCACATATGTGCTTTCTTATCAGTAAGTTTCGGGTTTCACTTAGAATATTGAATTACAGGAGCCGGTTTTTCAGCAACTTGTGGTTGAACAACTTGAGCTACTGGCTTTTCAGCAACTACTTTAGCTTTCGGTTCAGCAGTTTCAATAGGTGTGGGTTGTTTTGAAATTTTCTTAGGTTCTTGTTTTCTAATAACCTTCAGTGTATCTCTCTTGTTTGATGGCACGGTGTTCTCCTCTCTTTCATTTGTGAAGCAACCATTGGGGTTTTTTCTTCTCGTGTTGTTTTTTTTTCATTCTTTCTAATTGCAATTTCACGACTCATTACTGGTTCTGAAGTTTGCACTGGTTTTTGAATGATGGGTTTTGCTATTTTGGCAGGAGCAGCTTTTTTAGCTGGTTTTGCTTTTTTAGCAGGTTTTGGTTTTTTGATAGGTTGTTCCTTTTTAGTAGAAACTATATGCTTAGGTTTTGAAACCACAGCTCCATAGCTTGAACCTTTACGGATTCAACAGTATCAACAAACGTGTTTTGAGTTTTCTAGTAAAACTGTTTTTCTAGCATGAACTTTTTTACAATTTTCACAAGTTGTTTGCTCTTTATTAAATGTAGAATATGATTTTCAAATTTTTAATTTAGATTTGTAATCATATGTTCCTGATAAGGAAAGATCATTTCTATTAGATGACATATTATGCTTCTAACACTTGTTCTTTAGGTTGTTTCTTAGAAAAGATGCCACCAACTTTGTGACCAATTTTTTGGAAACCACCTTTATAGTCTAGTTTAACTAATTCTTCACCATCTTTTTTCGCTTTAATGTTTGCGATAATGATGAATGGTGTTCAAATCACAATTGCTACTAGGAAGTTGAATAATGCTAACACAGCACCAGATCAGTGAGCAACCGCCAAGAATCCACCAACTATTACTGGAGAAGTTCAAGGGATTTTCACGATAACTGCTGGTACAAGTTCTCATTGTTCAATTGCTAATCATGTAATTACATATAAAATCGGTTGAATGATAATAAATGGAATAATATAAGTAAAGTTTAAGATTAATGGAACACCAAATAATAATGGTTCATTAATATTAAAGATTGATGAAGGTCCACCAAATTTAATTACTTGTCTTGTAGCCTTAGATTTGTGGATGAATAATGCAACAATAACAAATGCTAATGTAACACCAACTCCACCGAAGAATACGAATGCATCTCATGTACCTTCTGCGAATGCACTATAGTTTAACCCTGCATATGCAGCGTCACCAGATTTAATACCAATATTTTGAGCTAATAAAGCTGTAGAGATTGGTCCGAAGATTCCCATTAATACGTTAGTACCATGGATACCAACGAATCATAAGATACCAGCAAATAAGGTATAAACGATACCGATTGATAATGAAGCATTTTTATCTGATAATAATGAGATAAATGGAGCTTGAATAGCTGTTGATATCGATTGGCCTAAACCAAAACCGAATGAAGGGGCACCATATGATATTGATTCAAAGATAATGAATGGAGCTTGAATAGCAACCATAATTAACAATGTAAATACTGTAGGTAATAATTTTGAGAAAGCTCTTGCAACTGCAGGAGGAACACCAGAAGGCATTTTAATCTCAAGTCTTGCAGATCTTTCGAAGATAGAATATAATTCCATAGATACTAAAGCAGCAAAGATTGCTACTAACATACCTTTCGCATCCATTAAGCCTTTATCTCCATAGATTAAAATCATGAAGGCAGCTAATGATACAACAGATCCCATAAATGGATCTTTTACTTTATTAGTTCTAGCAATAGAATAACCTAATGTTAAAACTACAAAGATTGATAGGAAACTAAAGATCCCGTTTCAAATGGTGTAGAAGATTCCAGCACCAATCATTGAAATCTGTTTCGCAACCGAACCTTCAACAAATCTGAAACCATCAGAGTTTCCAAGTTTGTCAAAGACTTCAGTTACCTGTCCAGGAATACCTCAGGTAATTCAACCAAGGACAGATGTTTGAGTCGTTTCTCAGTGACCGAATATAAATGTCATACATAGTACACCTACTGAAGCGGCAATGATTATTGGAACCAATAATGCAAAACCATCTCTAAGTGCAGCCATATGACGTTGTTCGGCTAACTTACCCATACGACCAACAAAGACATTTCAACCGTGTTTTAGTTTACTATCTTTTTTAGATACGTTTGTCATATAACGTCCTTTCTTTTATTTTTTTATATGTGCTTCAATTAATTTATAACATTCAGCACCGTTGGCCATTGCATAGATGTGGGGTGGTATAATAACAACCGGCACATCACCAGCAACTTCTTTGAAAGCAGCTTCCATGAATTTAACTTGCGGTCCTAAAAGACAGATGTCATATTCATGAAGAACTTCTTTGGCTTCACCAGATGATTTTGCAACCACTTCAAGGTCGATGCCTTGAGATGCTGCGAAATCTTGA
>JBOFPV010000134.1:0-7799 GCA_051660585.1 Tannerellaceae bacterium | reverse complement strand
GCTTGTTGCCTTCAAATGCGAAATTAGGTGTGTATTGTGCTTATTGCTATTATGTAGAACTATTGAATAAAATACAAAAATCGACAGTGGGAGATCTTTTGCAAAACAGGATTCGGGTTACTAACTCTAGAAAACTGTTCTTGATGTTATCCGCAGTGTTAAAAGTTCGTTTCAACCAAGTTTAAACCTTTTATTCTATGTGTGTACTAATTCAATCTAAAATGAAAACCACTGATGTGTTAGATAAGTCCCAAGGGCTTAATCTTAAAACAATATTGGATCCAAATGCTGGTTTTTGCGATGGTGCGTCAAGAGCCATTCGTTTAGTAGAGGCATATCTTAAAGAACACGATCATTTGTATTGCTTGGGAGAGATCGTTCACAACGAGCATGAAGTGAGTCGACTTAAATCAATGGGTCTTGAAGTAATTACTCCAGATGATTTGTTTCGTATTTATAACAGTGTTATCCTTTTTAGAGCACATGGTGAGCCTACCTCTTCGTTTGAGATCGCTTATCGAAATAATAATATAGTTATTGATGCTACTTGTCCTATTGTGAGAAGTTTGCAAGATCAGATAAAAGCATCTTTGGAGAAATATCCAACAGTATTGTTGTATGGGAAGTCGGGACACCCCGAAGTAGAGGCAATAAAGGGTATTACTGCCAATAAGGTTTCGGTGTTTGATAAGGTTGAGAGTTTAGATATTCCAAAGAGCGACTTGGAGATTCAATTGTTTTCTCAAACAACACGTCTTTCTTCTGCATTATCGAATGTCGCAGAGGTGTTAAGACTAAAAGGACACGTCGTAAAAGTAAATCACACAACGTGTAAAAAAGTAGAAAATAGAATAAGCTCCATAAAGAGAATGGCTTTGGAAGTTGACGTTTGTATATTCGTTGCAGATGTGAATTCATCGAACGGAAAAACATTGTTTGAGTTATGCAAGAAGGTAAATCCGCATACATTTATAATTTCAGACCAGACAGAGATAAAGAAAGAGTGGTTCAAAGAATATAATACGGTCGGAATAACTGGTGCAAACTCAACACCCTTGTGGCTTTTAAAAGAAGTTGCAGCTTATTTACAGTCTATTTAATTGATATTGCAAGTTTAATTATAGTATTTGGGTTATTTGTAATATATGTAGACATAATTTTATCTCACTTTAGCATCGTTGATTCCTTAATGAAATACAAGTGACGATATGAAAAGAAATGCTGCAATTTTATTTTTATCGATGATGTGTATAGCGATGCATGCACAATGGAAACCCGCGGGAGAAAAGATTAAGACCAACTGGGGTGAATCGATCAATCCCCAACAAGTACATCAGGAATATCCGCGTCCTATGCTAGAGCGGAAAGACTGGAAGAACTTAAACGGTATGTGGCAATATGCTATTCGAGATAGAGGGCAGGCTGTTCCGTCTTCGTTCGACGGTGAGATTCTAGTCCCTTTTGCTGTAGAATCGGCTTTGTCGGGTGTCGGGAAAAGAGTTGGAGATAATCAAGAACTTTGGTATTCTACAGCGTTTGAAGTTCCGGCCAACTGGAGAAACAAGTCTGTGAATTTGAACTTCGGAGCTGTAGACTGGCTTGCTGATGTATATATCAATGATGTTTTGATCGGTTCGCATCAAGGCGGGTTCACTCCGTTTTCATTTGATATTACACCTTACCTTACTTCCGGCAAAAAGCAACAATTAATGGTACGCGTGTGGGATCCGACAGATAGAGGTTTTCAGCCACGCGGCAAACAAGTGAATAATCCGGAGGGTATTTGGTATACTCCCGTTACAGGTATTTGGCAAACCGTATGGATTGAGCCGGTAGCTCAAAACCACATCACAGCAGTAAAGGCTATACCTAATATCGATAACTCAACATTAGCGGTAACGGTAAATACATCAGAACAAAGTCCGGACGGAATTTTGCAAGTTGATTTATTTGATGGTGAAAAGAAAGTTGCTTCGGCCAAAGGTGTTGCGGGTAAAGAGCTTCGTCTGGCTGTACCCAACGCAAAGCTCTGGGATACGGAGAGTCCTTTCTTATATGATATGAAAGTAACGTTGTCTGAGAATGGAAAGGTACAAGATGAAGTAGATTCGTATACGGCTATGCGTAAGGTCTCGACCCGAAGAGATGATAAGGGTATTCTCAGAATGCAGCTTAATAATAAAGACCTGTTCCAGTTTGGTCCGCTTGATCAAGGCTGGTGGCCCGACGGATTGTATACCGCACCGAGTGATGAAGCGTTGTATTATGATATCAAAAAGACGAAAGACTTGGGTTATAACATGATTCGCAAGCATGTGAAAGTAGAGCCGGCACGCTGGTACTACCATTGCGACAAAGAGGGAATGCTTGTGTGGCAAGATATGCCTAGTGGGGATCATGGTAATCATTGGGATCCGCATAAATACAATGGAGGAACAGATAAAGTGCGCACAGCTGAGTCGGAAGAGAACTTCTATCAAGAATGGACAGAGATTATGAATCTGTTGATTTCGAATCCGAGTGTAGTGGTTTGGGTTCCTTTCAATGAAGCTTGGGGACAGTTTAAAACAGAAGATGTAGCGCAGTTTACAAAGAATTACGATCCTTCCCGTCTTGTTAACCCGGCTAGCGGAGGTAATCACAGAGCGTGTGGGGATATGATCGATTTGCATAATTATCCCGGGCCGCGTATGTTTCTATTCGATGCCGAACGAGTAAACGTATTGGGTGAATACGGAGGTATAGGTTTGGCACTCGACAACCATTTGTGGCTCAACGATCGCAACTGGGGGTACATTCAGTTTAAGTCGCCTCAGGAGGTAACTAATCAATACATTCAATACACGGATGAGCTGAAAAACTTAATAGATAAAGGCTTTGCCGCGGCAGTGTATACGCAGACAACTGACGTAGAAGGCGAGGTAAACGGCTTGATGACCTACGATCGGAAGGTGGTGAAAGTGGATGAACAAGCTGTACGAAAAGCCAATCAGTCGGTAATCAATCACAATAAATAAATAGTATGTTTCATGGGAGAGGTGAGTTGGGAAGATAGCCCCGACTCACCTTTTATTTTTCAGAAGCATGTAAACAGAGTAGTAGGGAGCTGCTTTAATTGTAAACAAAATAAGCCCTACTACAACTGTGCAGATGCAAAAGACGAATAAGGTATTGTAATTGTAATGCTCGATAAAACTTCCACCTAGAGCAACTCCAAGTCCAAGCCCACAGTCCCAGGCTGTAAAGTAAGTAGAGTTGGCCGTTCCTCGTTGGTTGTCATCAGCCATTCGTACAAACATGGTTTGAAAAGCCGGTGTAATAAAACCGTAAGCCAAACCAAACAGAAAGGCGCAAATATAAAACGTAGTGAGATCAAGTAGCTGTAAGAAAAGGCCTAACGCAATGAGTAAAATAATGATGCCGGTATAAATTACGGTATTAATCGTTCCTTTATTAATAACCTTTGCACAAGCAATACGCCCGATAACAAGTCCGGCTGCTAACATCGAAAAGAAAAAGCCGGTTGCTTCATGAATTCCGATCGATTTACTATATAAACTGATATAATTGGTCATAACACCATAGCTGATAGCAATAAAGAAAAAGGCTGTTGCTCCCCATACTCCGCGGCGAAGTATCAGTGAAGCTTTTAATGATGGGCTAGCTTCTCTTTTCTTTGCTGGTATTGCAGACTTTTTGATGAGCATGATGGCAAATAGTCCGAGCATACATGCGGCAAAAGCAAAACCGAATATAAAACAAAAGTTATAATTATTCATCAGATCTAACCCTATTATCGGTCCTACAGCCATACCTAGGTTTGTTGCCATGCCAAAATAACCAATACCTTCACCTCTTCTGCTTTCTGGTAAAATGTCTACAGCCAGCGTGTTTGCCGAAACAGTGGTGAAACTAAACATGGCACCGTGTAAAATTCGAAGCAAAATGAAGATTATGATCAGGGACGAGAACATATAACCGGCACATATAATTGTAAATAATGCGTAGCAAGCCAAGTACATTGGCTTTCGGCTAAATAAATCAATCACATATCCGGAGATGGGCCTACAAAGCAAAGAGACCATATTGAATAGAGATAGGATTATTCCTGCAGTGGTTCCGCTTTCGCCCAAATGCATTGTCAAGTAAAAAGGGAGTGTTGGTATTAATATATAATACGAGATGAAAAGCATGAAATAAGAAAAGAACGCAAACATGTAAGCTGGTGTCCATAGGCGGACATTGCTCAATGATGCATCATTTGGGGTGGCAGCAAACGCTGTTGTCAGAAAGTTTGTTCCTTTCGGCATTACAAATATTGTTTTAAATGTTATTGGTTTTATTTTTCTGTTGGTCATGTTGATGGTTTTATTCGGTCGTATTAGTTTGTGGTCCTATAAGTAGTTATTCTGGAGATAGAAAGTCATCTCGCTTGGGAGTGAATATATCGATAAGCATACCTGCTTCTAAACACACAACTCCATGGGGAGTGTTTGGCTCAGCGAGGAATGTGTCTCCTTTCTCTAAAATATATTTTTTTGAATCAATGGTCAGCTCGAACTGGCCTTCTGCAACAAAACATCCTTGTGTGTGTGGATGTGTATGCAATGCTCCGATAGCACCTTCTGCAAATCGAACTTTAACGATCATGAGATGATCGTTGTAAGACATAATTGCACGGTTTACTCCCGGTGCGACTTCGTCCCATTGGTTTTTATTCTTACAAATAATATGCTCTTTCATTGTCTCATCTCAGAAAACTAATTACTATGCAAAAATAGTAATAATTAATGAATAAATATAGCAGTCGAAAATACAGACAATGCATAAATGAGACGCTAGTCCTAAAACTTTAAATATAGTAGTCTTATTTCTTTTATAAAAAGAAGCAAGTTTATTCTAATAAATGTGCAAGATCTTTTTTAATTTGCAGTCTACATTGATTAATGGGGTACGAAGCAAGAATTAGATAAAGTTCATGTTTGTACTTTATCCGTTATATCAACAGTTTATATGTCAAATCTAAAACTACAAGATATGAAAAAGCCTATTTTATCAAAGGCACTTATTGGCTCTACCATTGTGTGTGGAGCGATCGGACTTTCAGCCTGTTCTATGTTGACCGGAGCAGTCGAGGATGTTTCGATAGTAGACTTGCGATGCGAGTATTTAAATAATCCGCTGGGTATGGATATACAGGAGCCGAGACTTACGTGGTGCTATAGTGGCAAAAGTCAAGATTTCAAACAAGAGGGCTTTGTCGTTTGGGTTTCGACCGATTCTTCTTGGGTTGCAAAAACGGATACAATTACGCGTGACACGTATAAGCAATTCATGGACAACGTTGAGAAGGCTTCCAGCATCAACAACTTAGTTCGCGAAAATACATTTTCTCATTTAAACGCGTCAGGAGATTCGCTTCAGTTTTTTTCGGTGAATAAAGGAGATGCTTCTAAATACATCTTGGATGTACAAGGAAAGCTTCGTCCATATCAAAAATACTATTGGCGAGTACGCACATGGGATATTTATGGTAACACATATCTAAGTGGTGCGATCGGCTCATTTACGACAGGGCCAACAGCAGAAGCCGAGTGGATTGGGAAGTGGATCTCTGATCATCATGACAAAGAGTTTCGTCCGGCTCCACAGTTTCGCAAAGAGTTTACACTGCAACAACCTGCTTCGCAAATTAAATCGGCCCGATCGTATATTTGCGGTTTAGGCTACTACGAAATGTGGATCAATGGCAAACGTATCGGCAATCACCATCTTGATCCCGGCTATACGCAGTTTGACAAACGCACACTCTACGTAACGTATGATGTAGATTCCCTTCTTGCCGATGCCGACAATTGCATCTCGATATTGCTGGGTAACGGTTGGTTTAATGTTCAATCCGAAGCAGTATGGAACTTTCATGAGGCAGCGTGGCGCCGTCGTCCGCAGGTAATTTGTGAAACACGTATCGAATACCTTGACGGAACAATACAAATCATAGCAACCGACGAGAGCTGGAAAACTGCAACAGGAGGATTGCAATACGATAACCTATATAGTGGGGATATCTATGATCAAAGCAAAGAAACACGGGGATGGCGACAAGTAGGATATAACGATTCTACTTGGATTCAAGCAACAACCGTGTCGAGACCGGCGCCGTTATTGCAATCACAAATGATGCCGCCTATTCGTGTCAGTCAAGAAATACAGCCAACTCACTTTTGGAAAGTAAATGCAAAGAAGTATATCTACGATCTAGGGGTAAATATTTCAGGTGTAGCGCGCTTGGATGTAAAAGGAAAACCCGGAACAAAATTAATGATGCGTTACGGAGAGTTACTCAAAGACAGTACGGAGATAGAACAGGGGAATATCAATGTGTACTTTCATCCGAAAGACACCAGTGAAGTTTTCCAAAGTGATGTATTGATCTTAGGAAAAGATGGAACCGCAACTTTCACTCCGCCTTTTACATATCATGGATTTCAATATGTAGAGGTAACCTCTTCAGATTCGATAGAATTATCTGCCAAGAGTGTAACGGGACTATTTATGCATACAGACCTCGAGCAAGTTGGACATTTTAGTTGTTCCAATGATACATTGAATAAGATTTGGGAAGCAACGAATCGCTCTTATCTATCCAATTTGCATGGTATCCCAACCGATTGCCCACAGCGCGAAAAGAACGGATGGACAGCCGATGCGCATGTTTCGGTCGATTTGGCTTTGCTCAATTACGATGGTATTAAATTGTATGAGAAATGGATGAACGACTTCATCGATAATCAGCGCGAGGCTGGAGATATTTCCGGAATCATACCAAGTGCCGGTTGGGGATATGGAGAATGGATCGGACCGGTTTGGGATGCTGCGATGTTTATCATTCCAAACGCATTGTATATGTACTATGATGATGTTCGTTGCATTCAGAATATATATCCAACCTGTGAGAAGTACTTAGATTATTTAAAGACAAAAGAACACGATGGATTACTCAATTACGGTCTGGGCGATTGGCTTACTTACAAAACGACCACACCAAATGAGTTTACCTCTTCATGTTTTTACTATTATGACAATATGCTGATGGCTCGGTTTGCCGAAGTATTAGGCAAAGATGCTAATCCCTATTTAGAAAAGGCAAAACAGTTGATGCAGTTGATCAACACCAAATACTACGATGCTAAGAAGACAACGTATGCCAACGGGTCTCAAACGGCACAAGCATTGGCATTAGCTATGAATATAGTTCCTCAAGGGGATGATAAGCAAGTGGCGGCAAAACTTGCCGATATGATCAGATCAAATGGGTATCATCTCGACTTTGGAGTGTTGGGTAGTAAGTATGTACCGGCGATGTTGGCAAAATATGGATATTCCGATGTGGCCATAAAGATGATAACGAATAAAACGGCTCCCTCGTGGGCTTCTTGGGTAAATTCACCCAATGGATCTACGCTGCGCGAAACGTGGGAGTTGTCGCCTGAGTTTAGAGATGCCTCTTTAAATCATGTATTTATGGGAGATGTAAGTGCATGGATGTATAATGTTCTAGCAGGAATCAATTACAATGAAAAGAATCCAGGTTTTCGCAATGTGATTATATCTCCAGTTTTTGTAGATGGGATCGATTGGGTTAAGGCTTCTTATAAATCTGTGAATGGCATAATTAAGTCGGAATGGAAGCGTGTAAACGGAGTGATTATGTTAGATGTTGAGATACCGGCTAATACGACAGCTATTCTTCGACTGCCCGAAGCATCGAAGGCGGAATCGTATGAAGACGCTAGAGC
>JBOFPV010000133.1:0-53541 GCA_051660585.1 Tannerellaceae bacterium | reverse complement strand
CGTATGATGGTGTAGAAGATTTTAATGTTCCGGATTTATATCGTGCAACGTTTAACTGGACAAGATTATATCCTTTCTATGTCGACGATAATGGTAATCCTACAAATGATATGAATGCCAATCCTGTATCTTCAGGCTCTCATCATCCGGTAGATATGGTTTTAGGTAATCGATATCAGAAGTTGACCAAGCGAACATTGGATGGTATTATCAAGTTTGACTTAGATTTAGGCCAGTTTATTGATGGTTTAAGTACGAGCTTTCTTGCGCAGTATACAGCATACGACTCCAATCAAAAAGGTTTCTTGACACATAATAAATCATATCGCTTTCAAAGTGCTTCGGCAGATAACAAGTTTATTCCCGGACCGGTAAATCCCGACGATATGATCATTCACAACTTATCTTCTTCCTATGAGGGAATTCGTGAGTCTATGAATATGGAACATGCCTATCAGATCAACTGGTTTGTCAACTATAACAAAACGTTTGGGAAACATGCGGTTTCGGGGATGGCGGTTTATGAGCAAGCTAGAGCATATGGGAAGAATATCAATGGTCAGGCCGATGGACTAATTACCAATACGATCGACCAGATATTTGCGACATCGAGTGATACACAACGCCGATGGTTCAATGGTAGTGAATGGGAATCGGCAAGAGCATCTTGGGTAGGTCGTGCCAACTATAGTTATGCCGACAAATACATTGCTGAGTTTTCATTTCGTGTAGATGGTAACTACAAGTTCGCGCCCGGCAAACAATGGGGATTCTTCCCATCAGGTTCTGCAGCTTGGAGAGTATCGGAGGAAGAGTTCTTTAATTCATCTTTGATATCTAACTTAAAGTTGAGGGGGTCAATCGGTACTACCGGTGACGATGGAGATGTATCAGCTTGGCAATGGCGCAATTCATATAAGAATGGAGCGGGATATATGTTTGGGGATGAACTCACAAACGGTCTTGTAATCGGCCGCACTCCTAATCCGAATATTTCATGGGCAAAACTATCGGTATACGATATTGGCTTTGAGTTTGGATTGCTCGACAATCGCCTTTCGGGAGAATTCGATTACTACCATAAAAAGAAAGAGCACATCCTTCGTTCGCGCATTCGTACAGTTCCCGGAACTTTTGGTGCGGCTTTGAGTGATGAAAACTATGCTGCACAGAAATGGAATGGGGTTGATGTAACCATGAAATGGATGGATAGTTACAAAGACTTGCGTTATACCGTATATGCCAACATGGGATATGTAAAAGATGAATGGACCATTCTTGACGAGCCGGAAGGATTAGAACCTTGGCGTACGGCAATTGGTAAGCCCAATGATCGACTTTGGGGATATAAGAGCAAAGGTATCATTCGCACACAAGAAGACCTAGATGCATTGCCCGAAGGTTTCACTCAGTTTGGCCGTACTCCAAAACTAGGGATGTTGTTGTTTGAAGACATAAGAGGGGCCAACTTAGCCGAAGGCGCAGACGGAAAGATTGATGGCAATGACGCTACGTATCTTTCTGATTTCGCCGCTCCTCGTATCAACTATGGCTTTGGATTTAATCTCGAATGGAAGGGAATCTCTCTCGATGCTCACTTTCAAGGAGTAGGAGCATACGATAGAATGGTTAAGACTAAAAACGGAGACGGGGTATTCCAAGTTGGAGAGAAGCCATACTTCCAATTGTGGACAGAAGATGTATGGACTCCGGAGAATATAGATGCTCGTTATCCCGCTGTTAGTGGAGAATGGCAACCTGAATACGGGGCAGCCGGTTCTACTTTCTGGATGAGAAAAGGTTCTTATATGCGTTTGAAGAATCTAAACCTTGCTTATACATTACCAAAACATTGGTTGGCATCGCTAGGTGTAGACAGAGTACAAGTCTTTGTGAATGGAACAAATCTATTCTGTATCTCAGCATTTAAAGAGCACGACCCAGAGCAAGAAGCGCTAGACTCGTACCCATTGATGCGTACATATACAGCAGGACTAAGTATCAACTTCTAAATGAAAACAACATGAAAAAGTCAAACTTTAAAATATATGTGACAGCCTTTTCTTTAATCTCTCTTGTAGGCTGTATCGATTTAGGTGATGTCAAAGACTATGGAAGTTATTCACCCGATAATGTATGGAATGATGAGAAATTAAGTAG
The DNA here is from genome assembly GCA_051660585.1 of Tannerellaceae bacterium. GTDB lineage: Bacteria > Bacteroidota > Bacteroidia > Bacteroidales > CAMTPD01 > UBA12018. The sequence continues at coordinate 51,381 of JBOFPV010000133.1, read as the reverse complement.
CGCATATCTTTCCAATTTATATGCGAGTGTATTGGGGGGCTTTCCTGTCAACAGCGGAAACAACGCCGACGAGTCGGGAGGTATACTAGGTAGAGATGCCGTGCAAACCAACAATGGGTCGTTTAAGTATTGGCCTTATGGCAATATTCGTAACATCAATGTCATGCTCAAAGAGATAGACATGGGAACGATGTCTGATCAGAAGAAGAACCCAATGAAGGCGCAAGCTATGTTTCTCAGAGCTTATCTTTACTTCAATACCGTAAAGTATCACGGAGGAGTGCCGATCATAAAAGTGCCACAAGAAATGACCGACGATCTTCAAGTAACAAGAAACACTACAGCAGAATGTTTCGACTTCATTCTTGAAGACTTGGATTATGCTTTGCAAAATCTTCCGGAAAAGAACTCCGGAAAAGATTATGGCCGCATCGATCAGGCAGCAGTATTGGCCTTCAAAGCAAAAGTGTTACTCTATAAAGCAAGTCCGCAGTTTAACCCAACCAATCCATACGGCAACAAGTATTGGGTAGATGCTTATGAGGCAAACAAAGAAGCGAAGGAGAAACTTGAGCAATGGGGATACGCTTTGGTGCCCAACTATAACGACGTGTTTATGACAGAGAATCATGTAGAAGCAGTATTACCTGTTGTATTTAAAGATCCGGGCAAAACCAACGGACGTCGCGAAGACATGGTGCGTCCATTATCAGAATCAAAGAATGCTACCGGTGGCGACCAACCAATTTGGGCTTTAGTTAGCGCCTATCCGATGAAGGATGGTAAAGCTCCCGGCATTTCAACTAAATATACATATCAAGAGCAAACTTTCTGGAAAGATCGCGATCCTCGTTTCTATTCAACCGTAGTGTATAATGGTGCAGTTTATGAGTTGAGCGGAAAGAAAGGACGCAGGCAATACACTACACCAAACCTAGCTTCATCTTTAGATGCCTTTGGTATTAATATTCAAGGAGAGCATCACTACCGTACCGGTTTGTTTTGTCGCAAAGGAATCATGGAATCTTTATCTTCTGCACAAGTTGATCTCAATGGTGTCGATTGGCTCGAGATCCGTTATGCCGAAGTGTTGTTTAATTATGCTGAGGCGGCTAACGAGATGGGCGACGTTTCGGTTGGTTACGATGTGTTGACACGCATTCGCCAACGTGCCAGACTAGAGCCGGGTACCGATGGTCTTTACGGGTTGAAAGCCGGAATGTCGAAAGAAGAGATGCGTATGGCGCTTTTAGACGAGAAGTATCTGGAGTTTGCCTTCGAAGGACACCGTTTTTGGGATCTACGCAGACACCGTTTGTTTGCAGCAAAGCTCGACGGAATACGCAAGTACGGAGTGCATGCACAAGTAAAGAGCGGCATCGATCCTGAAAAAGCTATGGAAATGGCAGCCAAGTATCAATTGCTTCCCGAAGACTTTGATTATGATATCATGGAGCTTATTACCACAGGCGAGAAACAAATGTCTCTACCCGATACATACTACTTCTTCCCAATTCATAAAGATGAAATTGAGAAGAATCCGAAACTGGAACAGAATGTCAATTGGGGAGGAAACTTTGATCCTACCTTGCAATAAGTAACAAGACGATTACTGTATCGAACTTTGTCTGTCGTTGCGACAGATGGCAGGCAAAGTTCTTTTCTATACTAGCCTATTTTATTTTTACCCCGAATTATATGATGAAAAAGAATTTACTATTACTCGCAATGTTACTCTCGATGGTTGTTTCTACGCATCGAGTATTTGCTCAACAAAAGATTACGTTTTCCGATTTGTTGCAAGAGATGACAGATCGTGATCGTTTAGCAGAATTCCCTTCAGTTTTCTATGCTTCGAGACAAGCCAGTTCATACAATCGCGAATCCGTTTCTCCAGATTTGCCCGGATGGTTTACCGACTCAGACGGAGTATCTTGTCTTCGTACCGAAACCAACAACGGTAGAGAAGAGTGGGTACTTATGGAAGACGACGGGCCGGGATGTATCGCAAAGATTTGGGCCGTATGCTTTTATTACGGACTCGATGATACTACCGGTGCAAATGTTCGTATCTATATCGATGGCAACGCTACGCCGGTGATCGAAGAAAACTTCTTCGACTTGGTGCGAGGCAAAGGATCGGTGCAGCCACCCTTTGCCGACGAAAGTCGCAGAGCCGGAAACCTCTATTTGCCGATCCCTTATGCCAAGAGTTGTAAGGTGACGATGGATAAAAAGGCCTTCTATTACATCATCAACTACCGTTCGTATCCCAAAGATACGCAGATGGAATCGTTTACACCTGCACTGCTCACAAAGCATGCTTCATTGCTGAAAGAAACAGGGTACAAGCTTACTCAGGGCAATGTTTCGGGCAAGCCTACACTACAAAAGAATATTCAATTGCAGCCGGGAAAACAAGCAGTGCTTGATCTTCCCAAAGGCGAGCAAGCCATTCGTCAATTTAAAGTAAAGCTTCAAGCAAAAGATATGCCTCAGGCATTGCGCTCTACGGTTTTGAAGATGCAATTCGACGGAGAGGAAACAGTATGGTGTCCGGTGGGCGACTTCTTTAACAATGGTGTAGGGCACAAAGCTTACCAGATGTGGGAACGAGAAGTAACCCCCGATGGAACCATGATTTGTCGTTGGACCATGCCTTATCGCAGCAGCGCAAAACTCTCACTCGAAAACGTAGGAACACAACCTGTAGATGCTTCGGTAAGCATAACGAGCGGCAAGCGATCGTGGACCGATGCTTCCATGTACTTTCATGCCAATTGGCGCATGGACGATCCTACACCAACCTTTCCACTGTTTGATTACAACCTGATTTCGGTAAAAGGAAGCGGCGTAATGGTAGGCGATCAATTCACGGTACTTAATCCTACCGAAGGATGGTGGGGCGAAGGCGACGAAAAGATCTATATAGACGAAGACGTAGCGCGCAAGTTTCCATCTCACTTCGGTACTGGTACCGAAGATTACTACGGATGGGCAGGCGGAGTGGTACCTACTCCGGCCGATGAATTCAGTAAACCGTTTTTGGCCAACGTACTTGTTGGAAATCCAAACGCTAAAGGATACAATACTTGCTCGCGTACCCGCGTGATGGATGCCATTCCGTTTCGCGAGCAATTGGTCTTTGATATCGAGTCGTCGTGCGGCACGCGTCAAGGGTGGTATCACTTGCAATATGCAACGGCAACGTTTTGGTACGCAAAGCCCGGTGCTACATACAACCGAGCGCCTCTGCCGGAAATGGCAGCCCGTCGCATTATGACGGTCGACGAGCTTCAGGCTTTTAACGAAGCAAAGAAAGGAGAGGTGTTTACGGTGCCGGGAGCTATCGAGTGCGAAAACCTGACAACTTACAAGGTTGAAGGCAACGTTGAGGCGGATCCTTCGTTTGATATCTGGGGCGAAGTAAGCAACGGCGCCATGAAGTCTTTCCTTTTGCAATCGGCAGGCGATGTGGTAAACGTAAAAATTACCGAGCGTTTTGCGCCGGCTCACATACGACTTTGTGCTGCGGTAGGCCCGCAAATGGGAACCTTTGATATTTATATAAACGGAGAACTCAAAAAGACACAGTCGTTCAATACCGGGCATTCGGGCATGTCGACTCCATATATTGATTTGGGCGTTTGTACGCCTGTCGACAATGCTTTCGACATTCAGTTTAAACCCAACAAGCTTGTCGGAAATTCGATCTTAGGGCTCGACTTCTTTTTAGTTGAAGAATAAGAAAACCGGATCTTGCATTCAATGGATACATAATTTCTTCTATATATATTTTAAACTTAACTCTATTGGTGTTTTTCAGGCGGTGTGCTTCAGATGATTTTGCCTATGGCAGATTTCATCGTAGAAGTGCGCCGCTTTTTTATTAGTCTCATAAATGAAAATACTAGGCTAGTAATGAGTGTGATGGATAAATGAGTTTAATTTTTGGATTTTACGGAATCGATTTTTAGTTGAGAGTATTCATATTTGATGGCGAATACTAAACTATATATTAAACAATGAAAAAAACATTTTTATTTACAACAGTCGTTCTGTTGTTTTGTTCATGTAATTCTTCTGGAGTTAAAGACAATTCTATTTCTTACGATAAAGAAATAGAATTACTAATTGAACAAAAAATGAAGGATATGACTCTACAAGAAAAAGTTGGACAAATGACTCAGCTGACTCTTGATGTTGTAACTCAAGGTGATGGGATTTACAGTACTAATTTTCCTGTTCAACTAGATGATGCTTTGGTTGATTCGGTAATTGGAAAGTATAAAGTAGGATCTATATTGAATGTTCCTTCTGGTGTTCCTCTTTCTGTGGAGGACTGGAGTTATGTGATTACAGGATTACAAAAAGCTGCACTTAAAGAAACAGGTATTCCTATTATTTATGGTGTAGATCAAATTCATGGAACAACTTATACGATTGGTGGAACCTTATTTCCTCAGCAAATAGGTATGGGGGCAACTTTTAATAGAGATTTGGTCAAAATAGGTGCACAAATCACAGCTTATGAAACAAAAGCAGGAAATATACCTTGGACATTCTCTCCTGTTCTAGACTTAGGTCGTGATGCTAGATGGCCTCGAATGTGGGAAACTTATGGAGAGGATGTATTCTTGACTTCTGAATTGGGGAAGGCAGCAGTGATCGGATACCAAGGTGATGATCCCAATCATATAGGAAATAATAATATAGCATCCTGTTTGAAGCATTTTATGGGGTATGGTGCTCCTTTTTCAGGAAAGGATCGTACACCTTCTTACATTTCTGATCAAGATATGCGTGAAAAGCATTTTCAACCTTTTCTAGAAGCGATAAGAGCTGGAGCATTGTCAGTAATGGTAAACTCAGCAATGAACAATGGTTTGCCTTTGCATGCAAATTACGAACTAATGACTACATGGTTAAAGGATGACTTGAATTGGGATGGAGTAATTGTTACAGATTGGGCAGATATTAATAACCTATGTACACGAGATAGAGTAGCAAAGGATAAAAAAGAAGCTATTAAAATAGCTGTTAATGCCGGAGTTGATATGTCAATGGTTCCATACGAGTGGAGTTATTGTTCTATGCTCAAAGAATTAGTAGAAGAAGGCGAGATTTCTATGCAGCGGATTGACGATGCCGTTCGTAGAGTACTTCGTATGAAAGCTCGATTAAATTTATTTAATAAGCCATATTGGAATTCTTCTGAATATCCTAATTTTGGTAGCAAACAGCATGCGGAAATTGCATTAAGGTCTGCAGAAGAGTCTATTACATTGTTGAAAAATGAAAATGAACTTCTACCAATCTCTAATGGAAAGAGAATCTTAGTATGTGGTCCAAATGCTAATAGTATGCGAGCTTTGAATGGAGGATGGAGTATGTCGTGGCAAGGCGATATGGCCGATAAATACTGCTCAGATCGAAATACAATCTTAGAATCTTTGCAGAATAAATTTGGAAAAGAAAATGTTGTTTACTCTCCAGGTGTTATATATACTAATGATTGGTATGGTGCAGAAAATGCAGATGGAATAAATGCGGCTGTTTTAGCAGCTCGTAATGTTGATTATATTGTACTATGTATTGGAGAAAACTCATACTGTGAAACACCCGGTAATCTATCTGACTTGACATTGTCAGAGAATCAAATAAGACTTTGTAAAGAACTTTCACAAATAGGAAAGCCAATAATAATGATACTAAATGAAGGTAGACCTCGCATTATTTCATCTATTGAATCATTAGCTCATTCGATTCTACATATATATTTGCCTGGAAATTATGGCGGAGATGCACTAGCAAACGTATTATCCGGCGAGGTTAATCCAAGTGGAAAACTTCCTTTTACATATCCTAAAAATGTGAACTCACTTATTACCTATGATCATAAACCATGTGAGAATACAGGAACAATGGAAGGGGCTTATAATTATAATGCATTGACTGATATTCAATTTGGTTTTGGATTTGGTCTTAGTTATACTTCATTTGAATATAGTGATTTAAGGACTGATAAGGCTAGTTTTAACTATGCAGATACTCTGATGATTTCTGTATCAGTAAAGAATACGGGATCTGTGGTTGGAAAAGAAAGTGTGTTGTTATTTATTAATGACGATATAGCCTCATTGACTCCTGATGTACGAAGGCTTAGAGGATTTGAGAAAATAGAGTTGCAACCAGATGAAAGTAAAACAGTAACATTCTATGTTTTAGCAAAAGATCTAGCTTTTGTTGGTTACGATAAGCATTGGATATTAGAGGAAGGAGATTTTACTATCCAAATTGGTTCTCAAGTAGAGAAAATAAATTGTAACTCTGAATATAAATGGATTACTTCAAATAGGTAATATATTTTATCATTTAGTTTTTTAGTAGTTGTATTGCGGTGTGCTTCAGATGATTTTGCCTATGGCAGATTTCATCGTAGAAGTGCGCCGCTTTCTTTTTTATTCGCTCTACGAGGCCCTGTTGCTACGGGGCTTATTGTTATTTATCGATTGTTGTAGAACGAGGACATTGGGAGGTGATATTTATGTATTTGTGGTGAAAAGCCTGCTTTTTGAGCTAGATTGTTTGTTGAGGCGGTAATGCGAAAAACAGCATTTTGCCGTAAAAAGCCGCGAAGGTGTAACGGAATGTTTTAGAGATTACTGAGAAGTTTCTTTCGGAGTGACGTTTTGTTTGCAGAGAGGCTGTTGTAAAAACTTTTTGCATCGGTCAAGTCGCTCTCGTTGCGTTATTCGTTTTGCTGTGGGGCTTGGTTAGGGTAGGGTGGCCTGTGATGGAGTTGAGGCGGATTGTTTTTGCCGACATTCGTATTGTTTTCAGTGAAAACGCTTTTTAGTTATAGTGAAGACTGTTTTTGTTTATAGTGAAGAGTGTAGAAAGTCTTCGTGGTGAATGAAAACACTCTTCGTGGTGACAGAAAAAAGTCTCCACGAAAAGGTAATTTGGTCTTCGAAAAAAGCAAATTACGTTTTTTTGAGAACGAAATAAGGTTTTTGGAAGAAGTAAGCATGCTTTTTTTGCAAAGCTTGCATGCTTTTGAGCGCAACAACGCTATTTTGCTTCGAAAAGGCAATTTTATAGTGGCGAAAATCGTGTTTTCTGACGGTCAAAAATGAGTAGATTTCTCCAATCTAGGAGTAAACAAGACTACAAAAACGTAAAAATGAGGCTAATAGAAGGGGGGCTCGTTTTTGCGAAAAAGTGGCTTATTGTAAATGCTCAGGTATCAGAGGCGTGGAGGAAATGCAAAGGAGTCAATCGCGGAACTAAAAGCAACGACCGGCAGAGTTGTAAAACGAAACAGCGGCAATCGAGGGAATATCCTTGATTGCCGCTGTGGTGTATTTATTAAAGCTGTAGTCTTTTATTTCAAAAACAAAAGCAGCAGCTCAAACAGATTTATTGCAACATGTCGCGAAGAGACTTAGGCAGATAGAAGGTATTGGTTTTGTCCATGTACACAACTACCGTGTTTAGTTTCACTTTGTTTTTGCCTTGCTCTACGATACAAGTATACGGGTTGATCAGCAATGTTTTCTTTTTTCCTTTCACCTCAAGCGTAGGATAGCCATCCTTGTCTTTCGGTTCGATGATCTTGTACTTGTATCCGTCGAATACGTCGCTGTGTTTTGCAAAGTACTCGGAAGTAAGTTGCGGAAGTTGTCCTTCCATGCCAAACAACGCGCAAAGGTATTTATTGATATCCGTGTTGTTCCACAAGCCAAATGGGCGTGTGTCTTGTGGGTGATACGAGGCTAGGAAAACGTCTTCACCTGTGTGACCGCCGGTGGTGAAACCGAAACAAGTTTTCGAGGTAAAGAACTCGCTCATAAACGAACTCAATGATTGTTTGTTGGTTCTGTCTGCTTCGGCAAGCGGGCTCAACGGATATTTTTGAAGTTGATAGATCGACTTCAACTCGTCGTCGGTAAGTCTTACTCCTGCGTATGTTTCAAACAATTCGGGAAGTTGTGCCGGAGCCGTAGCTTCAAGCTTTTTCGCAAAACCTTCGGCAGTAAGTTTGAATTGTGAGAACTGGCCGAATAGTTGATCTTTTGTAAGCTTGTCGTATCCGCCACAACGCTTGGCACCGATGCTCAATCCGCTGTTTCCGTGGTCGGGAAGAATGATTACAGCTGTTTCGCCATTGCGTTTTGCAAAATCAAGTGCCACGCCGCACGCTTTGTCAAAAGCTAGAAATTCGGTAGCCATACCTACAGGATCGTTTGCATGAGCAGCCCAGTCTACTTTGCTGCCTTCTACCATCAGGAAGAAGCCGTCTTGATCTTTCGAAAGCAAGTTGATTGCTTTGTCTGTCATTTGTGCAAGCGAAGGGATCTTCGTAGTGTCGCGGTCGATATCGTACGGAAGGTCGCGCTCTTCAAACAGTGCCCATGTGCGGTTGTTGTCTGCTTTTTTGAAACCTTCGATATCATCTAAATAAACATCCCATCCATTGCTTTTTAGGTATTCCTTGCCGTCTTGTTTCAACAACGGAACACCGCCGCCAATCATCACGTCGATGTCGTTGAATGCCATCTGCGAACCAATCACGTCGTAATCGCCTCGTTTGTAATAGTGCGCGGCACAGTCGGCCGGAGTCGCATGCGTAAATTCGCAAGTAACTACCAATCCTACGGCTTTGCCTTGCTTTAGGCGGGCAGCTTCAAGTATTGTCATCAACGGTTGGTAAGCCATTGTTGAGTCTACCGGGTAGATGTTGTCATTTCCCGCATCCCACGGATAGGTAGAAACGAAGCCCGTAATGGTAGGTTGGCCTGTCATGTAGCACGATGTAGTGGGAGCCGAGTCGCCGATAGGCGCGTTCGACGAATGCGTGCGCACAGTACCACTGATAAAGGGGTCAATGTTTAGATTCGGTGCTTGCGGGTTGTTGTACCACTGATGCCAGCGAGCCAACGAAACGGTTGAGAGTGAAGTTCCGTCAGGAATCATCACGATAACGTTTTTAACGGGCTTTACCTTCGATACGTCGGCAGCCTGAGTTCCTGCCGCGGCGCAAAGCAGCAGCAAGAATGTTCCTATTTTTTTCATATTGCGATAAATAAGATGAGGCTTATACCGAATCACAATCATTCGATATAAACCTCAGCGGTTAGAATTATTCAAGTGTTGAAGTTAAGTCTTGTATTTCTTCTGGGAAGATGGTTAGTTTCTCTACGCCCGTTTCGGTAACGAGGAATGTATTTTCAATTCCTACCGCGCCAATGCCTGCGAATACAAACTTAGGCTCTAGTGCGAAGATCATTCCGGCTTCGAGTACATCCTTTGAACGTGGAGTAAGAACAGGGAGTTCATTGATTTGCAATCCCACGCCGTGTCCCACGAATTTTGCTTGTAGCTTGGTGCCCATGAAATGAGCTTCGAGTCCGGCTTCTTTGGCTGTCTCGAGCGCGATGTTGTACATCTCGCTGCAATGCATGCCGGGCATGGCCATTGTTTCGATACGCTTTTGAATCTCGAGCGCAGTATTGTGTCCGTGGTAAGCAATGTCGGGAAGTTTGCCGATCGAGAATACACGCGTCATATCTGTCATATACGGAGTATAGTTTCCGGCCATATCAATCATTACCGCCATACCTTCTTTGAGTTCGGTGCCGTTAGCGCCCAACGGAAGAGAAGGGTGCGCGCCGTTTCCGCCCAGTGCATAGTCGAAAGGAGACGGAGCCTCGGCGTTATCTCCGGCAAGCAAGCTTCCCATGTAAATATCCATGTTGGAACCAAATGCACGGAATAAACCAAGTGATCCGTTTTTGCGCATACGGTATTCGATTTCGTATTGCAGATCAAGATCGGTCATGCCCGGTTTGTAGCACGAACGTATCTCCGAATAGGTTTTGGCATGCTTAGCGGCGCAAATGCGTGTTTGCTCGATTTCGAGCGGAGTTTTCACCATACGCACTTTACGCACAAGGGCTGTTGCGTTGCCGGTTTCCTCGGGATTGAAGATTGATTGCAGGCGAACGAATTCGTTGTATGTAAGTTCGTCGCCTTCGAGTAATATCCTTTTAGGAAGTGGCATTCCTTTCTTTTCGAGGATCTCCGTGATTTGTTCGGGTTTGCGAATTAGCGCAACGCGTTTGTCTTCCCATGCATCCGGACGTTTTACAAAGAAGATCGGTTCGCCTTGTTGTGGCAAGTAGAAGTAACCGTTAAACATGACGCCGGTAGTGTAATATAGGTTTACGCCTATGGTAAGAATGCAGGCGTCGAAGTTGTTGCGTTGCATGATCGCTTGGATGCGCGACCACTTGATGTGAAAGTCTTGAGGTATAGTATCGATAGATTGCATTAAATTTATGTTTTTATGTTATTGCAAACCTACGGCAAAATATGCGATTATACAACTATTTGCATTGTTGTAATTGAATCTTCACACGATGAAAACGAATTCTTCATCTCAACTAAATAAGAAATCCCGATTGAGAACGCCTCTTTGCAAAGGTGCTTCAATCGGGATTGTTCGATGTATCTGGTTGTAGATTACTCTGCTGCGAGTGTAAGTTCTTCTCCCGGTTTTAGTTCGATCTTCACGATACCCGGTTGAACTGTGCTGATGGCTGCGTCTTTGTTTGGCGACTTAACCATAAATGCGGCACCTGCGCCAAATGGGTCTTTTACGAAGAATGGTGTTCCGTGGTCAGACTTAAATGTTACGCTTTTGGTCTTGCCATTTTCTTTTTGTGCCGAAACCAAAACGCCGCGTTGTGCACGTAAGTCGCGGAACGAAATGTTGTTCCAACTTGCAGGCACGGCCGGGAATATCTTGATCGTATCGGTGTGACTTTGCAACAACATGTCTTGTACGCCCGATGCGAAGGCAAAGTTTCCTTCGAGTGTAAACGGACGGTAGGTAAAGTTTGACTTGCCCGACTTCGACTGGTCGCCGTTTACATGGAATGTATTGCGTAAGCAGAAACAGTTGGCAAAGTCTTGCAATGCTTTCGCCGCTCCTTCTCCGTCCATAGCTCTTGCTTTCATATTGGCAAACCAACTGTATGAATATCCTGTCCACCAGCCCGGGCCAAACTCTTCGAGTGAGGCGATCGAAGCGTCGATGATGGCTTTGTCGGCCTCTCCATTGCTATAGTCGATCAAGCCAAGCGGGTGAAAAGGCATCAAGTGTGAGAAGTGACGGTGCGATGCATCGTACGGATGTCCTTCTGCTACGACCAAACTCTTGTTGGCATCGGTCGTAAATGCCGGCATCTGATTGTATAATTCTTGCCAGTGTGCTGCCTCGTCTGCTTTGCCCAGGGCTGTTGCCATCTCTGCCGATGCTTTGAAGGCAAACTTCATCAAGCCCAAGTCGTAGTTGGTTATGGTTGGGAACCAGGCAGTGATGCTGTTGTCGTTAAACTCCGGTGACGAACTGATTGGTAAGGTGCGCTGTCCGTCTTTGTTGATGATACTTACTTCTTCGAGGTGTGTTGCTACATCTTTCAAGTAAGGATATGCTGTAGCCGAAAGGAATTCTTTGTCGTCGCTGTATTTCCATTGCAAATAGAAATGCTGAGAAAGCCATGCCGACACGGTAGGACTGAGGGAGTACTGAATCCATCCGCCCATTGGTTTTCCTTGTAGGTCGCACACGCCCGGCACGTTAAGTCCGGATGTTCCGAAGTATTTTTTTGTATACTCTTTATTGACTTCTTTTTGATTTAAAAAAGTATTGAGGTAACCCATTGCTTCGGTTAGGTAATTTCCTGTATAGGCTGGCCAGTAACTCAACTGCGTGTTGAGATCGTGGTGGTAGTCGCCTTTCCAAGGTGGAAGTTGCCCGTTGTCGGCAGTCCACACCGCCTGAAGCGAAATCGGGTAAGAGTTTTCGCGTGCCGTAGAACCTAACTTATAGATTTCATTGTAGTATTGCTTTTCGATGACCGAATCCGGGATAGAGATCTCCGACTTACTCCAGAAGTTCTTCCACCAATCGTTGTGCGACTTAAAGTCGGCATAGATATCGCGTTGCAAAGCATCTTCTACAAGTTGAGAAGCTTTTTCATCTACAAGCGAAGAGGTGATGCTCCATACACCGATTAGTTTATTGCCTTCTTGTTTCCATTCTACCGCAACTTGATAGGTAAAGTCGTCCCATCCTTTTTGATCGAACACAATCTTATTGCCCTCGGTATTGAGTGTGCCTTGTTCGTAGCCAAGACGTCCGAGGCTAAGTCCGCTTACCGAACTTTGATCGCCCTTGTCGTCTGCTTGCTTTTGATACACTGGCGGAATCAAATTCATAGGAAGTGAGTCGGTCAGGTTTTCAAAGATAAACCAACCCACCGGTTGCTCTGCATGAACAAAAGAAAGCATGCGTGTGCCGTTTTCCCATTCTACTTCGTTTACGGCTTCTTTGAGGTGAAGTCTGTTTTGCTTTACGTTGCCCAATGCCGCAACATCAAACTCCAATGCCGCACCAGGTATTTTAGAAGGTGCAGGAAGTTCTTCGTATGGTGCGTCGAACTTATCTTGTACCGGTTTGTAATCTTTTTTGCGTACTTGCTCTTGTACGTATTTAAAAGAAAAATCAGGATCTGACGTAATAGGAGAATCGCGTAAGTCCCAAAGGTCTACACGGTCGAGCGACATGCGAAGTTTGTTGTTCTTTTCCCAAATTAAGGCGCCGATGATGGAGTTTCCCAGTGGCATGCCTTCGTCCCACGTGGATGCAAGGTTATTGAACGAAAGGTCGTATGCATAATTTGTTGTTTGTATCTTATTCGTGTCGGTACATGCATACTGAGACGAAAGTAGCAACAAAGCAACTCCTGACGAAAGAAGTTTGTAATTCATGATTGTAGCTTAAAGTTATTATTGTTAATTTGGATACAAAGTAAAGTAAAAAATACGGTGAGATCAATGTTTTATTGTACAAAATCAGAATCGAGATTGATGACGTTATGAGTACTATATACCCACATATTGTATTTTCTTATGAGGGGATCAAGGTTTAATTAGATCAAATTCGTAAGTTTGCCGTATACACTTTTTAGATAGCTAACAAATGAAAAACGCAACCACGCGGATAGGAGCCGCATTATTATCATCATTAGCTCTGTCTGGTTATGCTCAGAGCAAACAGCCTAATATTATTCTATTTCTGGTCGATGACATGGGATGGCAAGATACTTCGTTACCCTTCGACGAGAAACCAAGTGAGTTTAATAAGCTCTACGAAACCCCCAATATGGAGCGACTTGCATCACAGGGGATGAAGTTTACGCAGGCATATGCCAATAGTGTAAGTTCGCCCACTCGTGTAAGTCTTTTTACCGGAATGAACGCGGCACGACATCGTGTTACAAACTGGACGTTGGAAAAAGATGCCTCTGTAGATAGTGAACACAAGCTTTTGTCTTTCCCTTCTTGGAATGTAAATGGGATTGCGACTGAACCGGGTATAAACAACACGGTGGTGGCCACAACGCTATCGCAATTGCTGCAAGGTACAGGATACCATACGATCCATTGTGGCAAAGCTCACTTTGCAGCGCAAACACTTCCTTGTGAAAACCCGCTCAATATGGGATTTGATGTAAACATTGCCGGGCATGCCGCAGGAGGATTGGGCAGCTACCTTGGCGAGCAGAATTATGGGAATAAGGTGGCCGGTACGCATACATTGCCTTGGGGTGTGCCAGGATTAGAGAAATATCACGGAACCGACGTGTTTGCGAGTGAGGCGCTTACTTTGGAAGCATTAGCTGCACTTGATTCGGCTCAAACGGTTGATAAGCCGTTTTTCTTGTACATGGCGCATTATGCAGTGCATGTTCCGATTATGGCAGATAAACGCTTTTATCAAAAATACCTAGATAAAGGAATGCCCGAAATCGAAGCTGCTTATGCCTCGTTGGTAGAGGGTATGGATAAAAGTCTTGGCGACATCATGGACTACTTAGAAAAGAATAACCTTGATGATAATACGGTGATTCTATTTATGTCGGATAATGGTGGCTTTAGTTTGTCGCCGCGTGCAGGCAAACCGCATACACACAACATGCCGCTAAACAGTGGTAAGGGATCGGCCTACGAAGGTGGTATTCGCGAGCCGATGATTGTGAAATGGAATGGCGTTACGACTCCCGGATCGGTATGTAATGATTATTTGATTGCGGAAGATTACTATCCTACGATTCTCGAAATGGCCGGCGTAACGAAGCCAAAGATAATTCAAACAGTTGATGGGGAGAGTTTTATGGGTAGCTTGAAGGGGAAAGCAACCGGTAATAAGCGTGCGCTTTATTGGCACTTTCCGAATAACTGGGGACCTACCGGCCCGGGTATCGGAGCTACAAGTACCATTCGTAAAGGGGATTATAAGTTGATTTATTTCCACGAAAACGAATCATTCGAATTGTATAATATAAGCAACGATCTCGGCGAAACAACAAATCTAGCCACACAAAACCCGAAACTTGTAAAGAAGCTGGCCAAGCAACTTGGTAACCATCTGCGTAGTGTAGATGCACAAATGCCTACGTTCAAAGCTACGGGCAAGGCGGTGCGTTGGCCCGATGAGGTTACAGCGGCTTTGTAAGGTTATAGCATTTAATACAGCCGAATATAAGAATCCCCTTATTCACTTTGCTCATTTGTATTGATGAGGCTTCATTGAATAAGGGGATTTATTTTAATTACTTCCCTAGGAAATGATCATTGATTGCCTTTACCTGATGTCTGACGTTTTCATTGACATGTCCGTTTGCAACTTCAGATATAACTGCACCTTCCGGTCCTGCAAATTGCCAGTGGTGTGAAAGCTTTTCAGCCAATGGTACAAATACGCCTCCTTCGGCAGGAATCACATGCTTTACGGTAACAACCCCGTTGTCGTGACATTGAGGAATCTTGATGTCGGTAAATGACGCAAGGTTATCTTCTCCTATACCTACGATATAACTTTTCCCGTTTCGTACCAACCATCCTTCCATCTTTGCAGGGTATTTACCTGCTTCAATGTGCCAGTGTTCGGGTAGCATTTGATTGGGTAGAAGAAAGAGGTCTTGCAGCATATAGCCATCTTCCAGGTTATTACTATAGCCAATGCATGCGAGTCCGAGTTCGGTAAACTTGCCTGTGCCATAGTCACTAACCCAGATCTTTGCTTTGGTGTCTTCTGCTACCGGATAGTTGTGGTATTTCATTAACCGGATTACAGCATCTTTTGCTTTATCTTCGTTGAATGTACCATCGGTGTTGTAGAAGTCGGCATTGTTAAATTGCAGACTTGCCTGTTGTTTACTCACTTGTTCGCTACAAGTAGGTGTTGTTGACGCACATTGTGTTTCTGTAACTTTGTCTTTTGGTTGACTGCAAGCCGCAAGAAACGGAACAAGTAATGGTAAAAGGATCTTTTGTTTCATGTCTTTAGATTGTGAAATTCTGCAATTATAGTTTTTTCAACCAAATGTCTCTGAATTGAATTGGTTCACCTTCACTTTGTAGTCCGATGTAACCTTTTTTGTGCATAGATTGCGTTCCCATGTTTTGAACTTCGCCATTGATCACTACAACGATTGAGCCATTGCGGCAATAAATGTCGGCTGTATTCCATTCTCCGGTAGGTTTCTCATTCGATGGGTTTAGCTTTTCAACGACAGGGAAGTCGGGACGTTTTTCTCCCGGTTTCGTTTTGAACTCAGATACATCAGAGCCTCCTAGCAAAACAAAGTCTCCTGCCTGTCCGGCGCAAAGTTGTGCTTCAATCGCATTGGGCCATAGCTTTTCACCTGGTTGTACAAATAGAAAGATTCCGCTGTTGCTTGCTGTTTTTTCCCAACGCCATTGTAGATGTAGATGGAAGTTGTCGTACATTTCTTTGGTGTACATGTATCCGAAAGGTGTCCCTTTGATGGTGATAACGCCATCTTCCACGCTAAAGATCTCTGCCGGCTTTGCAGTGGACTTAGTGTCTAAAAAGAAGTTCCAGTTGTTGAGGTTCTTTCCGTTGAATAACTCAACTTTTTGTGCTGATACAGACGTAGAAGCAAATAAAACACTTCCTAGAAATAAGGACTTAATTAGTGTATTCATGGTGCCAATAATTTAGATGTAAGATTATGAATTGTAATTGTTTAAGGCAAACATAGCTATTTTTTTGTAATTATTAGCATCACTAAATCGTAAAATAGTTCTTACTTTGAGATACGATTAAAATAAATAAAGAATATCCCCAAAAGAATATGAGTATACTTATTAAGCAGGTTTTACTGTACGATAAAGAGGTTGATGTACTAATCAAGGATAATGTTATTGCTCAAATTGGCGAAAACATTTGTTGCGACGATTGTGAAATCATTGATGGGCGAAAGAAAGCGATCATTCCGGGACTGGTAAATTGTCATACGCATGCGGCGATGACTTTGTTTCGCGGTTTTGCGGATGATATGAAGCTTGAGCCTTGGCTTACGGAAAAGATATGGCCCAATGAAGCAAAACTAACGGAAGAAGATGTGTATTGGGGGGCTAAGTTGGCTTGTCTGGAAATGATTCGTACAGGAACAACTTCTTTTTTGGATATGTATCACATGTATGATGCTACGGCGCAGGCTGTAGAGGAAATGGGGATAAGAGGGTTTCTTACCGAGGCTTTCTTTGATCATTTTGATTCGAAGATAACAGAAAAGGTGAAGAAGCGCGTTGCGAAATTAATTGACCAACCATCGCTTCATGGTGATCGTGTTCGAATGGCTTTGGGGCCTCATGCAATCTATACGGTTTCGGGAGAATTGCTTCGTTGGTCTTCGGATGTTGCAAAAGAGCATGATATGTTGTTGCACCTTCATTTAGCAGAGACGGAAGTTGAGGTGCAAAATTCATTGAAGAACTTTGGGCTTACGCCTGTGCGTTATTTAAAGGAGCTTGGTATCTTGTCTCCAAATCTAGTTATTGCGCACTGTATATGGCTCGATGATGAAGAGATGAAAATGCTAGCCGATCATGACGTGAAGGTGGTACATAATCCAAATTCAAATTTAAAGCTTGCTTCGGGTATGCATTTCAAAGCTGATGAGATGCGCAAAGCCGGTATTACGGTAGGACTAGGGACAGATGGTTGCAGTTCGTCAAACAATCTGGATATGGTAGAGGTTATGAAGGTGGCTTCTCTACTTGGTAAGGCTTGGCGCAAAGATCCGGAAGCTATGCCTGCACCGGATGTTTTTGACATGGCAACCAAAGGTGGAGCACATATTTTAGGGCTAAATGCCGGAGAGATAAAAGAGGGTATGCTTGCCGATATTGCATTGGTTGATTTGAAAATGCCGGCTTTTGCTCCGAACTTTAATTTTATCTCTAATCTGGTTTACGCGGCAAACGGATACTGTATTGATACGGTTATTTGTGACGGAAAAGTTGTAATGCGTAATAAACAGATCAAAGATGAAGATTTAATTTTGGATAAGGCTTCAGAGTTGGCATACAAGTTGATGGAGCGTTGATTTTTGAATGATTAAATAGCTACGATATGAATACATATATTTATGCCGATTATGTTGAGGCGGCACACTATCTAAAACAACGTATTGATGTTTTACCGAAAGTTGGTATTATATTGGGCAGTGGACTAGGTCCGCTTGCTGATGATATAGAGAATCCGACGGTTATTCCGTATGGTGAGATTCCTAATTTTATGAATTCTACAGCAATGGGGCATAAAGGAAATCTGATTTTCGGAACGTTGGGAGGTAAACAAGTTGTTGCCATGCAAGGTCGTTTTCATCATTATGAAGGTTATACGATGCAACAAGTAACATTTCCGGTACGGGTGATGAAGCTGTTGGGTGTAGAGGTGCTTATTGTTTCGAATGCCGCCGGTGGTGTAAACATGACGTATCGTTTAGGTGACTTGATGTTGATCAAAGATCACATTAATTTAATGCTGAATCCGCTTATTGGTAAAAATATAGAAGAGTTTGGTCCGCGTTTTGCTGATATGACTCGTGCTTATGATCGGGAATTGGCCTCGCTGATGCATGAAGTTGCTTATAGCAGGAATATTATGTTGCACTCGGGTGTTTATGCTGGTCTTACCGGACCTACGTTTGAAACTCCGGCCGAATATGAATATATCCGTCGTATTGGGGGAGATGCCGTAGGAATGTCTACGGTGCCTGAAGTTATTGTTGCACGTCACTGTGATATACGTGTTTTAGGAATGTCTGTGATTAGTAACGAGGCCTTTAATTTTGCAGATGATTTTGTAAATGATGGTAATGATGTTATCAAGGCTGCTAATGAGGCTTCGCTTCGAATGCGCACACTTGTAGCAGCATTTCTCGATAGGTTGTCATAGTGTATATTATAGCGGCAAGTTTCTAATTATTCTTATCCTCTGCAACATTCGTTTGGCGCATGTGTTATAGTAGCAAAGATTATTCGTATGAAGCTACAACGTTTTACGCCGGATGATGCGGCAATTATACTTATCGATCATCAGATTGGTTTGCTCGAATGTGTTACGAGTAAACCTCATGACGTGATAAGGCAGAATTGTAATGTTGCAATTAAGTTTGCAAAGGCTTATGATTTACCTTTATTTGTTACTTCAGGGATGCATGATGTTTGTGGTGGACTTATAAAGGGCGTAAAAGAAGAAGTTGAAGAGTTTCCTTCTAAACTATTTAGTCGTGAGGGTGGTCATAGTTGTTGGAGTAATCCTACTCTTAAAGAGGCTTTACTCAAAGTGGGCAGACGTAATTTATTTGTCGGAGGATTACTTACCGATATAAATTTGTTTTGGTCTGTTTTTGACGCAATACAGTTAGGGTTTTCGGTTAAAGTTGTGAGTGGTCTTTGTGGTTCTCCAGAATCAGAAGGGGATAGATTAACTTACGATCGATTGTTGAAACTGGATGTTCCTATTGTAAATGCCTCACAAATGATTAGTGAGCTAGTTCCTGATTTTAGTTCTGATTACGGCGCTGAGGCTTTGAATATACTCATGCAAGATATTATTGCAAAGCAATAATGAATATTTGATGTTTAGATAAAAAAAATCTCTATGTCTTTTTCAGTGGAATTACTGTCTTGACATAGAGATTTTTTGTTTCCAAATAAAGGACCTTTTCATATCGAATTGTTGTTTATTGTTAAAGGGTCTCCCAGCTTGTTGATGATGCAAAACACTTGCATTGTTGTAAGTGTTTTGTGTGCCGGACGCCAATTGAGATCAATGAGCTCTTCGCGCAAATCTCTGTTGTAGTTTATCCATCTAAGCATGGCGATTGCTGCCGCTTTTTTTGATCTGTTTGGTAAGTAGATGGTCGCCAGATCTTTAAATCTTAGTTCTTTGTTGCAATACATAATAGTAGGAAACTTTCAATTGTTATTGTTTGATTTTTTCATAGCTCTAATGTAACCATGATTTATTAATAAACAAGCGATAATGTAATAAATATTCCATAGTTGAGTAATTTTAGATCTTTGTCAGAGTTGTTATGATAATACCCCAGTGAGTCAGTGCTTGTAGTTAACATACGTGAATGCTTGAGCATGTTTACTTGTCTGCTTTAAACCAATAATTAAATAAATAATTAGAGATAATATATTTTTGTATCTTCGCTTTTATCGGAGTCTTATTTAAAATACATAAATAGAAAACACTCATGAATACACAACCATTATATATTAAGCGTGTAGAAATATATGGCTTATGGGGAAGCCGAAATATAAGTTGGGAACTTACTTCGGATGTGAATGTTTTATCGGGAATCAATGGTAGCGGTAAAAGCACAACGCTTGAATGCCTTTATACCTTATATAAAGGAACGATTGCTTCAGATCATGTGAGTCGTCATATAAAAGGAATGAAAGTTGTAGCTAATACCGGGCTTTCTTTGATCTACAGAGACGGTATGATTTATAAAGTATCGGAAGCGATTGATCAAATGATGCTTCCGGCCGATTTTGCGTTACTGCATTCTCATCTGGGAATGGATATGATTAGTAGTTTTGATAGACCACTTATTGGAGCGGAAGATATTCGCCGTTTGTCAGATAACCGGGTTGCAACTGATTTGGATTGGAAAATCTATAAACTACAGAAGGCTTTCTTAGATTATCAGGTAAACTTAGGTAAAGAGGCTTTCTCGATCTTTTCTGATCATAGTTCGGCTACAGAAAAGGCTGAAAAAGTATCGGCATTGATGCTGAAGAAAGAAACTTTTTTGGATATACTTGATCGTTTGTTTGAGCAAACCGGAAAGAAGGTTGACCGCACAAAGAACGAAATAGCATTCTTATCTGGCGAAGAAGAGATTCTTCCTCATCAGCTCTCGGCAGGAGAAAAGCAAATCTTAGCCATTTTACTTACTGTACTTATACAAAACAATAAGCATTGTATTTTACTACTCGATGAACCTGAGATTTCGTTGCATTTTGAATGGCAACGTCAATTAATCGATTTGATTCGACAACTGAATAGTAATGCTCAAATTATATTAGCCACTCAC
This sequence comes from Tannerellaceae bacterium, assembly GCA_051660585.1. GTDB lineage: Bacteria > Bacteroidota > Bacteroidia > Bacteroidales > CAMTPD01 > UBA12018. The sequence continues at coordinate 30,880 of JBOFPV010000133.1, read as the reverse complement.
TCTCCGGCTGTAATTATGGACGGATGGAGTGATAAGGTTACCGAAGTATACGATGTTACGACACTAATGCCTTGAGTTATGAAACCCAATTTGAACAATAATCTAAACTCTGGTTATTTTACTGCTTTATCCAAGATGCAGCGCAAGAATTCGATACGTAAGGTTTATGCTTATGTAGAGAGTTATGATGATATTGGTTTTTGGGGTAATGTGCTCAGGCGGTTCGAAACCAATCAGCTTAAGTTTGATATTTTTCCTGCTTCTCGCGATACCCTGACTAAAGGGAAGAAGGAGGCTTTGAGTCGCTTTAAGGAGGTTGGAGCTTTGCAATCTGGAGAAAGCTTGGTTGTTTGTGTAGATAGCGATTATGATTATTTACTTCAAGATACAACTTATATTTCTTCTAAAATAAATAGGTCTGACGCAATCTTCCAAACTTATTGCTATTCGATAGAGAATTATTGGTGTATGGATCGGCAATTAGATATTGCATGTATGCAGGCAACGAACAATTCGAGACGAATATTCGACTTTTCGTTGTGGCTTAAGAACTACTCTGAGATAATATACGAATTATTTATATGGTCTGTTTTATTTTATCGAAAAGGAGATAAGAATGCTTTTAAACTACTTGAGTTTTGTAAGTTGATTAGTATTGGACACTCTTTTCATATCGTAGATCAGGGTAAGGGGGCTTTGGATCGTCTTCATCGGAGAACGAAGATTAAGCTAGAGGAACTAGAAACAGAGCATGCTTCTTTACTCGAGTTTAAACAGAAGTTGGCCCAGGAGTTGTTGTCGTTAGGAGTTCTTCCTGATAATTGTTATCTATTTATTCAGGGCCACACACTGATGGAGAAAGTTGCATTATCATTATTACGTCCGGTATGTAATGCTTTGATCAATGAAAGATTGGAGGAGATTCATGAGTTGGGACGTGGTGATGATGAGCGATTTAATTCGGAGACTCATTATCGGCACTCAACTGCGAATATATACGATGTGCTTAAATTTAATACGGAGTTTAGAGATTCTGAATTTTATAAGCGTATCGAAGCTGATATACAAAGATATATTGAGAAATATCATTCTTCGGCTCAATAGTGCTGAGATTCTAGATAAAAACATAGCGGCTATTTATTCCTGTGGAAGTGAAACAGCCGCTATTGTTATGTTTAAAGCTTTTGAAGCTCTGCTACATATAAATAATGATCGTCTTCATATAGTTTATTGCAAGAGAAGCCCTCTTTTTCAGCCATATCTTTTAATGTTTCAAAATCTATGAAGATCCATTTAAATGGTTCACCGATAATCTTTCCGTAATTGATTTGATATTCGATTTCTCCATAGTAGTCTCCATTTATGTTGATGGTTGCTCCTCCGTCTTCATCTTCATATAGGTAAATGATATTAGAGGAATCTAGAATAATGCGTCCATCGTTATTGAGGAGTTGTTTAGCCTTTGAGAAAAACAAAGGAAAGCGATCAATCGATTGCACGATACCTATACCATTCATCAACATTAATATTGTGTCGTACTTTTCTGTATCGGACAAAAGGAAAAAATCCTCGATGCGTGCATCTGTTACATTACGCTTACGCATAACTTCAACAGCTCCTTCTGATATATCGATAGATGTGACTTCGAATCCTTTATTCTTCAACCAAAGAGAATGACTACCGGCTCCGGCGCCTGCATCTAAAACTTTTCCTTTACAATGATTAAGTGCAATGGTCTCGGCTTCGGGCATTTGAGATTCGTTTCGGAAAAACACACTAATATCCCAGCGTTCTGTTTCTGCAATATTACTTTTGACTGTGAATTTTGCGTTTTTCTTACCTTCTTGATACGCCATTAAGCCTTTGCCGTATGCATCTTTATCGTGAACTATTTGCTTCATTTGTTATGCTGTTTTCAGCTTCAAATTTAGCGATTTTAGGCCATATATATTGTATAAAGTGTATTTTATCGTTTGTATGACTTGTATAAGTTCTCAAGGATTTCAAGTCTATGCTCTAATGAGCTCGATGGAATACCGCCAAGAAAGGTATGCTCGATTACTTCCATCCCGCAGAAGTTGAATATTCCGGTGTCTGATGTTTTTGTCATTGCTTCGATCATACCAGTTTGCTCATATAACTCATTAGGAGTCCCCATTGTATTAAAGATCTTGACTTTCTTTCCAGTTAATAAACCTTCTGCTCCGTGTTCGGTCATTCTATAAGCAAAGTTATAAGTGTAAACTCTGTCTATATATCCTTTCATAATTGCCGGCATACCTGTCCACCAGATGGGGTAGATAAATGTAATTTGGTCAGCCCATCCAACAAGACGTTGTTCATCTTCTACGTCTTGTAATGTTGTTCCTTGGGCAATTGCTTCAAAGTCTCGATGTCCTAAAACCGGATTGAAGTCCATTTCGTAAAGGTTTGAAACTGTTACCTCGTCTCCATTCATTTCAAGAATATCGAGTAACTTGTCTACGATTGCTCTGCAAAAGCTTTTAGGATTTGGATGTGCGTATACAATTAAGTGTTTCATACAAATTGTTTTTATAATCTATACGAATAACACGAATTGGGGTTTTATTGTTTCGATTGTAAAAGATATCTTCTCTGATGATTCAACTTTTGAAGTAGAACCTCTCGCTTTAATATTTTTTTGATAGTCATGAATGTAAACAAAACTATCTTTGCAACGCAAATTTTAATGTGTATAAATAAATGGAGAAAAAAGGAAATCCTGCAGTAGTAGGTTTGGCAGGGTTCGGTTTGACAACCCTTTTGTTGCAATTGCATAACTTAGGGTTAATTGGTTTAGGACCTGTTGTAGCAGCAGGTTTTATCTTTGGTGGATTAGCACAGCTAATTGCCGGTTTTCAGGAAAACAAAGCTGGGAATAACTTTGGTTACAGCGCGTTTGTTTCATATGGAGCTTTTTGGATTGGACTAGTTTCTATCTGGGTGTTGAATCATTTTGGTATCTATGAATCATCTTCTCACGAGATTGGCTATTTCCTTTTTGCTTATATGCTTTATACCGGTATTATGCTTGTTGCATCTACTCGCATTCACACTGCGATGTTTGTAACATTTTTCCTTCTGTTTGCCGGTTTTGCTCTTTTAGTATTGGAAATTTTCTTCTTCCCGGCATTGAAGACTGTTGCTGCAATTGATCTTATTCTTTGTGCATTCTCTGCATGGTATATGATGGCTGGTGCTATTATCAATCCATTGGCAGGTAAAGAAGTATTACCAATGGGTAAGCCTTTGGTAAAGTAATTTGATCAGAATAGTTCTTAAAATAGAAACCTCCGTAAGCAATGCTTGCGGAGGTTTTTTTATTTCATCTCTCAGTTATAGATGCAAAAAAAAAGAGAACCTCATTGAGATTCTCTTTTATCGGATTGAGTAAATTACTCAGCAGATTCTTCAGCAGGAGCTTCTTCTGTTGCAACCTCAGTGTTTGCAGCAGCTTCAGCAGCAGCAGCTTCAGCTTTCTTTGCAGCAAGTGCTTCAGCTTTCGCTTTATTTACTTCTTTCTCAGCTTCAAGACGAGCTTTAGCAGCAGCACTAGCAGCTTCGCTAAGTTTGTTTTTGAATGCAGCTTTGTTAGAAGCTTTTTCTGATACCCATGCAGCGAATTTCTCTTCAGCTTTAGCTGAATCGAAAGCACCTTTCTTAACACCATCAAGAAGGTGTTTCTTCATAAGAACGCCTTCAGTAGAAAGGATGTTTCTAACTGTATCGGTAGGTTGAGCACCTGTTTGCAGCCAATACAAAGCTCTTTCAAATTTTAAATCTATTGTAGCAGGATTTGTGTTAGGATTATAAGAACCAACCCTTTCAATAAACTTTCCATCACGTGGAGCTCTGCTATCTGCGACTACAATTTGGTAAAATGCATACCCTTTGCGTCCGTGTCTTTGCAATCTAATCTTCGTTGCCATTTTAATTAAGAATATTAATTTGTTTGTATTAGCGGTGCAAAGCTAGTAATCTTTTGTTAGAATGCCAAACGTTGTTAGCTAAAACTTCATGCATAGAAGTGATTTAGTTATTAAGAAAGCTGAATCTTTGTAGTGCGAACTCTAGATAATGTATGGTTGGTGTGTTCTGAGCAAAAAAAAGGATAACCAATAATGATTATCCTTTAGTGTTTATTTTGTTGCAAATACCCACGCATCTTTAAAGTCTGGGTTCTTTTTCAAATCGAGTAGGTATTTATCTGCATTTTCTCTGTTCTCAAACTTATTTGCATATATTCTATACTTGCCATCTCTTTCAATAATTCCAAGAGTTTGAATCTTGGCTGCAGAGAATTTGTCGTATAGTTGCAGGGCTTGTGTTTTGTTAGGAAAACTGCCTACTACAATATAATATTCTTTTGTTTTAGAAGGTGTCATATTAATCATTACACCTTTCTTTTCGTTTGGTGGTGTTGTTGCGACGACTTTAGTTGTATCTTTTACTACCAAGCTTTTTGCATCCTTTGCTGGTGAAGTTATAACTTTCGCTTGTTTTTGATTGATATCTTCTTCGATTGATATTTCTTCTAATAAGAGGGTTGTGTTATCTAAAGAAGATATTTCTTCTGTTGCAGCAAAATCTATCGATGTAGAATCGTTGCTTGTAGTGTTGTATATATCTTCAGGTTCCGCAATTTTATCAATTAGAGTCGATATGTCTTCATTAATGCCGGTATATGAGTTGTGCGTATGTATATCATTCAAAGCCTTGATTGTTTGCTTTGGAATGATGCTGGCATAGTTTGTTTTTAATCCCAGACTATCAAGTGTAGGTATCGAAATTGTTACAGCAATTGCAATAATTGCGGCAGCAGCAGCCACCCATTTAAAAGCCTTACGCTTGATAGGAATATAGATTGTATCTTGTTCTGGAGCTTCTTCTGGTATGTTGAGAAGTTCATTTAATGTAGGTAAGCAAATGTTTTCTAATCCATAGGTGTCCGCGCTGAATGAATACTCATCTTCAGAAGGGTAGAAGTTTGTAATACCATTCTCAAGTTTGAGCACGCCAAGCGTGCTTAAATCGACACTGCCGTTTTCGACTATGGCATGATTGATTTCTTTAATGTCTGCTTCAATCATAGATTTTGCTTCCTCGAATGAGATTGCATACATTTTCATGTATGATTCGGTAAGCAAACCATCGTTGTGTTGAAGGCTTTTGTTAAAGCTGATGCTTTTTGATGTAGTCGAGAATGTATGGGTTTGACCAATATAGTCAAAGCCTTGTTCTTGAAGAACAAAGCCACCAAGCTTGGGTACAATTACGCAATTGTGATCAAGCAGTAGAGTTTCCAGATGTGAAATTATACGCAACATGAGTGCAAATATACAAATTATTAATGGTATTATTCTTTAATATGATGGTATTTCTTCTTAGGTAAGAAAAGGTTTCAATTAAAGCTTTGGGAATAATCTCTTTACTAAATAAAACAAGAAGCGTTAAAATTGTTTATCAAAACGTCCGCTATTTTATGGAATAATTCACAGTTGCTTGCTAATAGGTTTATATAAAGGGATGTAATCAGTTTTGTGTGTGGGTTAATGTAAAGGGAATATGTTTTTCAACAATAAACGATATTTGTGGACCAATAAAAGAATGCGTAGATTTGTCGTGATTAAAAAACACTGATTACAGGAATTTAAAGTTCTGACAAATTTATGAGAAAGTATTTTATTTACGCTGCCAGTTTGCTTTTGTTGTCTACATCATGTAGTACAAAAACGGAGCAACAACCAAAGCAACATGAAAACTTGGTTCAATACGTTGACCAATATATAGGAAGTGATTATCACGGTCACGTATTTGTTGGTGCAAATGTGCCTTTTGGTATGGTGCAGCTAGGGCCTACAAATATCAGTCAAGGTTGGGACTGGTGCTCAGGATACCACTATTCTGATTCTACAATTATTGGATTTGCGCATACGCACCTTAGTGGAACAGGTATTGGTGATTTGGGCGACATTTCAGTGTTACCAATTGTAGGAGAAGTAAAAAAAACGAAAGGAACGGCTAATGATTTAGCATCCGGTTATACATCGACCTTCAAAAGAGATAACGAACGCGTAGCTCCAGGATATTATTCGGTAGTGTTAGATAAATACAATGTAAAAGCAGAACTAACCACAACAAGTCGTGTGGGAGTACATCGCTATACTTTCCCTAAGTCAGACGCTTCTCATATTTTATTTGATCTAGGAGAAGGTGTTGGTTGGGACCGTCCGGTCGAAACTTTTGTGAAACAAGTTTCTCCTACCAAGATTGAAGGATATAGATTCTCTACCGGTTGGGCAGTAGATCAAAAGATTTATTTTGTTGCAGAATTTTCTAAACCAATGAAGAGCTTCGATGTAATGACTGTCGATGCTTCTTATACAATGGAAGAGGGTGGCAAGAAAGTAACATCGGTAGTACCATTAAATAAAGGTGTAGCAAACTTTGATACGGATGCTAATGAAGCTGTAGTGGTAAAAGTTGGTGTATCTTATGTAAGTACAGAAAATGCTGCAGCAAATATGCAAGCGGAAATGACTGATTTCGATTTTGATCGCGTTGCTCAAAATGCTTCAGATGCATGGAACAATCAATTGAACCGTATCGCGGTAGAAGGAAAGAATAAAAGCGATATTCGCAGTTTCTATACAGCGCTTTATCACGCAATGATTTTCCCTGCAACATTTTCAGATGTAAACGGACAATATCGCGGTGCAGACGGAAATGTACACACATCAACATTCCCTACTTACTCGGTATTCTCACTTTGGGATACATACCGTGCGGCGCATCCACTTTATACAATCATTGCCCCAGAAAAAATCAACGACTTTGTAAATACATTCCTTGATATATACAAACAACAAGGTAAACTTCCGGTTTGGCATCTTGTAGGTAACGAAACAGACTGTATGGTTGGTTATCCTGCATTTTCTGTTATTTCCGAAGCTTATTTGAAAGGATTCAGAGATTACGATGCAAATCTAGCATTGGAAGCAATGAAGTCTTTCACTCAGCGTGATGAGCGTGGCTTGAAAGAAATCCTTGAATACGGATATTTCCCAAGTGACGTAGAAACCGAATCGGTTGCAAAAGCTCTTGAATATGGTGTTTCGGATTGGGGAGCAGCTCAAATGGCTAAAGAGATGGGTAACGAAGCAGAATACAAATACTTCTTTAATCGCTCTAAAGGTTATGCAAACTATTTCGATCAAGAAATCATGTTTATGCGCGGAAAAGACACGAAAGGACAATGGCGTACGCCGTTTGATCCGGTTAAGTCTTTGCACCGTGCCGATGACTTCTGTGAGGGTAACTCATGGCAATACACATGGCTGGTTCCTCAAGATGTAGAAGGGTTGGTTTCGTTGTTTGGCTCAGAAGAGCGCTTTATCAATAAGCTAGACAGTTTGTTCTCGATCAGTTCTGATCTTGGAGAAGGTGCTTCTTCAGATATTACAGGTTTGATCGGTCAATATGCGCACGGTAATGAGCCAAGTCACCATGTTACTTATCTATATGCATATGTAGGTCAGCAATGGAAAACGGCAGCTCGTGTACGTCAGATTACAAAAGAACTTTACTTTGATTTGCCAGACGGATTGTGTGGTAATGAAGACTGTGGACAGATGTCGGCTTGGTACGTATTCAATGCACTAGGTTTCTATCCGGTAAATCCATCATCTTGTATGTATGTATTCGGTAGTCCATTGTTTGATCATGTTAAGTTTGAAGTAAATGACGGTAAAACGTTTGAAGTAATTACACACAACAATAGCGACAAGAACATGTACATTCAGTCTGTGAAACTAAACGGTAAGCCATATACGAAGAGTTATATCATTCACAATGACATTATGAATGGAGGAACACTTGAGTTTGAAATGGGGCCAGAGCCAAACAAATCATTTGGTGCCTCTAAAGAAGACAGACCACAATCGAAGGTGTATAGATAAACTAGATAACGAAAAAGGATCAACAGCTATAGTTGATCCTTTTTTTTATGGCTGTTTCATTCATGTATTAATCTAAAATGAGTCAAAAAACAAGTGACGTAAGGTTTTGGTTATTGGTCGTTTTCTGTAGATAAATCGATAATAATGATATTATCAGCCAGTTTTAAATCTGTTCATAGACCTTTTGATGCACTGCAAAAATAAATCGGAACTATTTCAAACAATTTAAAGGAGAATTACATTCTGATGATGCAATAATTAAATCTAAAAGTCATGAGGGGGGGCAGAGCCGGTCTGACGATTTTATCTTCACTGTGTTTAAAACGTTTGATGCCTATCAATGATTCTTGCTTCGTAATGTTTGATAGGTGGAGAAAGAAATTATAGAATGCGTGCAGGGTTGCAAAAAAGGGAGGAGAGGGGGATGTAAACAAAAAGAGGAAAGTATTTCTACCTTCCTCTTTTGATCTGTATGTGAGTTAATATCTTATTTCTTAGGGATACCTTCTTTCATACAGGGTTGCGTTTGAGCGTCTTTAAATAATCAGAGTTGATTATTTTTTAGGAAGAGCTTCTTTAACAACCATTGTACGGCCAGCATATTCAGCGCCAGCAAGTTCTTTGATAGCGTTTCTTGCTTCATCGTCGTTTGGCATCTCAACAAATGCAAAACCTCTTGATTTTCTAGTTTCACGATCTAGAACAAGTTTAACAGATGCTACTGTACCATAATCTTCCATCACTTGTCTTAAGTCCGACTCCTTAACGTTGTAGCTAAGGTTACCAATGTAAATGTTCATACGAAAAATAATTATTTAAAAGTTACTTGTAGATGTTTCGTGAGTATTCGTATCTACAATAAAAATTACTGACTAAATGCGGAATTTGTACAGCGATTTGAATCGTCCAGAAAACTATCTAACAATATGCTTCAAAGTAAAGCAAAGTATTTTGATTCTGCACTATAAAAGTTGATAAATTGTAATTGCTTGTAGAAAATAATTGTAAGTGAAACGAATTCAGTTGTTTATTAATGTTCGAGAAGAGCCTTTTTTGCTGGAAAATCGAAGTAATTAGCCAATCTTGCACAATAAATGAATCAAATTGTTTTACTTTACACATCTAACAATTCAGAGAATACCATCGAAAACACTTCAACAAATGAAAAGACTTATCTTAACTGCAGTTTTGACTTGTACATTAGGTAGTGCATGGGCAAAAGAATACCATGTCTCGGCAGCAGCAAAAACCGAAGGCAATGGTTTGTTACAATCTCCTTTTAAATCGATAAATAGTGCCGCACAAGTTGCTCGGGCAGGAGATACCATTACCGTTTATGAGGGAGTCTATCGTGAATGGGTAGATCCCAAATACGGAGGAACAGATTCCGATAATCCGATTCTCTATCGTGCTGCAAACGGAGAAACGGTTCAACTTAAAGGATCGGAGGTTGTAAAAGGTTGGAAGAAACAAAAGAATGGAACTTGGACTATAACTCTTCCTTCAAGCTTTTTTGGCGGATACAATGCGCTGAATACTGATGTCGAAGGCGACTGGTTTTGGCCATACAGTAAAAGAAACCATACGGCAGACATCTATGTGAATGGAATAAGCATGTATGAAACCGACTCACTGCATAAAGTAACCAAGGTGCCTTGTGCTGATGTAAACGAAAAGGCATATACATGGTATACTGAAACAAATGGAGGGCAAACTACGGTATGGGCAAACTTTCAAGACTTCAATCCCAATAAAGAACTTATCGAAGTAAGCTTGCGACCTACTTGCTTTTATCCTACCCGGCGAGGAGTAAATTATATAACATTACGCGGCTTTGATATAAGTCAGGCGGCAAGCCAATGGGGAGCACCTACTGCACATCAAGTAGGAATGGTGGCAACCCATTGGAACAAAGGCTGGATTATTGAAGACAATACGATACACGATACAAAGTCCTCGGGAATTACTTTGGGCAAAGATGAGTCGACCGGACACAACGTGTGGAGTGCGCATCAAGCGAAAGATGGATCGTTGCATTACATCGAAACAGTCTTTAAAGTGCTTGCATTACCTGATCCGTGGAGTAAAGAATATACAGGTTCTCACATTGTCCGCAACAATACGATCTATAATTGCGAGCAAACCGGTATTTGTGGAAGTATGGGTTGTGCTTTTAGTGAAATATATGGCAACCATATTTATAATATATGGAAGAAGCGTCAGTTTGACGGAGCTGAGATCGCAGGTATTAAGTTTCACGGAGCTATTGATACACACATCCATGATAACAATATTCACGACTGTAAGTGGGGAGTATGGCTCGATTGGATGACACAAGGGACTCGAGTTTCGGGCAACTTGTTTTTTAATAATGCCAGTGATGATTTGTTTGTCGAGGTAAATCATGGGCCGTATGTAATTGATAACAATATTTGCCTTTCGCCCAAAAGTGTTCGCAATCAGTCGCAAGGAGCGGCTTTTGTAAATAATCTTTTTTGTGGAGACAACTATGTATTTAGTGAGCATAGTCGTTACACGCCTTATCACTTGCCACATAGTACGGCGATTAAAGGGTTGTCTGTGATAGGGGCAGGAGACGATCGCTATTATAATAATGTATTTATACCTACCGAAGGTAATGTTAATCATCACGGATTAGAAGTGTATAATCAAAGTAAGTTTCAATTTACGCCACCTGCTGCAAACAATCTATATTGCAATACAGCAAAGGGGCATAAGACTGAAGGCGTTGCATCGGTTACGAATTTGCAAGTAGCAAAGCCAACGATCGTTGAAAATGAAAAAGGAGAGTTTGTATTGTCTTTGCCGAAGATGAATTATCCAAATGATGTTCCTGTTGTAGTAACTTCTGCGCTGCTTGGTAAAACAGAAGTCTCTGAAGATGTTTATACAAATCCTGATGGAACTACGCTTGTTATTGATCGAGACTATTTTGGGAAAGAACGAAGTGCAGATGTGAATGGATATGGTCCTTTTGCAGTCAAGACTATAGCTAATAGTCGGGTAGTTGTATGGCCCAAAAGATAGTATTCGTTGGCTTATGTTGCTTGCTTGCAAACAATAATACAGCTTTTCGTGTTTAATAAATAGAAAATATGTATACCTTAGCAACAAGAGCTATGAACAGCGAGAAAAATAACAATTGCAACAATCGTGAGTGGTATAACGAACCGGATAAAATTCCTTATATCGAAGATAGCAAAGATGGATCTGAGTATGACGAAGATCAGGATTTGGATATTGATCGTAGTTATGATGATTATGACGACTCTGATTCTAGTGAATATGGAGATCAAGGTTGGAAAATAACAAAATAGATTTCAGAAACAAAAAGATTATATTAGTTAGAGGATAAGCCTCTCAATTCGGAATACATCCGTTTGAGAGGCTTTGTTTTTTTGGATTTGTTATGCGAATAACACTTCATTAGGAAACTGTCCGTGTTTAAAACATTGCTGGATGTTTTCGAGAGTTGTACTCGCAATATTATGCAATGCCTCTGTTGTAAAGTATGCCTGATGTGAGGTGATGATAACATTATTAAACGATAGGAGTCGAGCAAGTGTATCGTCGTTGATAATTTTGTCGGAAAGATCTTCGTAAAAGTATTCGCCTTCTTCTTCATATACATCTAATCCGGCAGCGCCTACTTTTTTTGTTTTCAATCCTTCCACCAATGCCAAGGAATCGATCAGTTGTCCCCGACCTGTATTGATTATCATTACGCCGGTCTTCATTTTAGAAATGCTGTCTTCATTAATCATATGCTTGTTGTCTGAAGTAAGCGGACAATGTAGCGTGATAATATCGGAACGTTCAAACAATTCATTGAGCGTAACATACAACATTCCTACTTCTTCAGCAAACTTGTTATCCGGATATACATCATACCCAAGTACAATCATCCCCATTGCACGAAGCATCTTGATTAAGATTTTAGCAATTTTACCTGTGCCTATTACACCAACAGTTTTGCCATACATATCAAATCCATCCAGTCCGTGTAGAGCGAAGTTCCCATCCTTAGTTCTCCAGTAAGCCCGATGTATCTTTCGGTTCAGAGTAAGCATTAGTGAAAGTGTATATTCGGCTACAGCATGGGGAGAGTAGGCAGGAACTCGTACAACAGGGAGTCTGTTTTGAGCTGCTTTGAGATCGACATTGTTAAATCCGGCACAGCGCAGCGCTAGTAGTTTTACATCGTTTCGAAGCATTCCCTCAATTAGTTCGTCAGTAACGACATCATTAACGAACACACATACAACATCGGCACCTTTGGTCAAGATGAGGTTCTGTTCGGATAGTGTATCTTCGTGGTATTCAATGTTGAATCCATATTTTTCATTTACAAGATCAAAACTTGTTTTGTCGTATGGTTTAGCACTGAATAAAACAACTTTGATGTTTTTATCGTCTGTGTTCATGATTGTATAATGTAGAGATTAAACATTATGTAAAAGCAAATACGCTTTTGCTACTTTACAAACAAATAGCTTTTAGAATAAGTTTATCAGAGCTTTCTTGGAGGCTTTGTTTGATGTTTGCATTTTGAATAAATAAAGCTTTAAAGCTTTTGAACCCAATTAAAAAGGTTACATTTGTAAAGAAACCTATTAACAATACAAATAAAATTTAAAACCGATGGATGACGTTTATATATATATAATATCAAATAAGCAGCGGAAGGATATCTTACATGTCGGAACGATGCAGTTTCACCCCAATTGTAGATTAGATCAACTTAATTTGTGTTATGGTGTTGATGTTTGCAGTTTGGAAGAGTATTATGAAATAGATCCGGAAACTCTAGAGGATATAAAATTGAGTGAATATCTTTCTGATTTTAAATGTTCGGAATATGCTTCTGATGCATATAAAATTGAATATTCAAATGTGATTAATTATATAGAACAGTATTTTACTGAAGATGAAATCATTGAAGAGCCTGAAATGACTGAGGAGCAATTAAGGACAGCATTATTGGGTATGGCTGATATGATGGGCTTAGAAATCAAAGATGAAGAAGCCTATTTGGCACAAATGACAAAAGCGATGGAGGATGGCGTTTTTAAATTTGGAGACGCACCTACAATCGATGAGTCCTTGAAAAGTTATCTTGATACCGATACGTATAGAAAACTACTTTCTTTAGAAGGTGATGAAAAAACAGCCTTTCTAGTTGAACTAGGAGCAAGTCGATTATGGGATCTCATTAAGCAATATAAAGCAGAAGAATCGGAAGAGTTTATGGAAGTGTTGACTCTTTGTCATTTGTGTGCAGATTATGGGCTCGAACAAAACTATCCATTGTCCTTATGCTTTTTATTGGAATGTCAACTACGTACGATATCTTTCGATGAGTATGCAAACAATACGACGCAAATGATAACGGAGCAAATGGGAACGTTATCTATGGCTCCAGAAATTTTACAAGATGGAAGATTCGAGGCTTTGGCTCATGTTGCAAGAATTTATGCTTTAGCGAATGATGTTGAAAACGCAAAACTTTATTGGGACTACTATTGGGCATTTATTAATGAGAAAGATGAGCGATTGCTTAAGATTAATATTTGTCGTTATATTGAGTTTTGTTTCTATCGCAGTGAAAAACCATGTTCATTGAAGAAATATAATGCATACTTATCAGATATCAATGATGAGTTTATTCAAAAAATAGTAGAGGAGGTAAAACGTCATTGCAAATTTAATCAATCAGAGATTTATTCGATGGTAAGCGATTTAGTGATTGAAGCATTCCATAAAGCAGATGAATCTTATTTTGGTGAATTGATGCAAAGAAAGAATGCTATTTTAACTAAAATACAGATGAAAGGATTATCATTGTCTTAATGCTACAATAGCAAGTATTTATGATAAAGTAAAACGGGATTACTCTTTTATAAAAGTGTAGTCCCGTTTTGTTTAAAAAGAGTATGCAGTATGTAAACCTGGCATAATGTGTGTATGCCCTTTGCTCCAAGAAAAATCAAGAGTGGGACCTACGTGAAATTTACCGATGATTAGTAGATCTGCAACGATCTCTCCATGTACAGCAAAGGCTGCTTTAAATTGGTTATGATGTGCCTCGGCAAGCTCTTCGGTATGATTGTGATTTTCTTTTGTGAAGTTTACACCAGGCATTATGGCTACATGTATATGTGGAATTGGTGTGTATTTTACTCCGGCACTTACATTATAATGCTGGCCTTCTCCAAAAACAGATTCCAAACTTCCTCCAAGAGCCCATTTACTTTCAGGTTTGATTGATCTGAAATAATGAAGATGCGCACTAGCTTTCCATTCATTGTGTTCGAAAGAGTAGGATGGGCCAAAGCTTAATCCTATTTCATTTTGTCCATGTTCGTGGATGTGAAAATTTTCATTCTCTTGAGCAGACGAGCAAATTGCAATTGCTGCGAATAGAGTTGTGATGACTTTTTTCATGTTTGAAAATATACGACGTTTAAGTTGGTTGTAAATATACTTGATTAATACGGATGAAAAGCACTTACGTTGTAGTTTGTAGAAATCTCGTAGATTTTATTTAGGAATAAAATAATGTTTGACAAAAAAGTATATATTTGGAAGACTTAATAAATTACTATTATGGAAGTATTGACAATGTATTACTACAACAACGGTGATGAGAAAAAAGGCCCATTCACATTAGAGGAGTTGAGAAATGAAAGAATTCGTCCCGAAACACTTGTAAAGACAGAATGGATGTCTGAATGGAAGCCGGCATCTCAAATTCCCGAAGTAAGAGCTCTCTTTGTAAACAAAGCATTTGAAGCCAAACCGCCGATGCCAAAGACTTGGTTAATTGAATCAATCCTGGTTACCCTTTTTTGTTGCTTACCGTTCGGTATTGTTGCTTTGATATATTCTTCTAGAGTTGAATCGCGCTTTTTTGCAGGTAGAATAACTGAGGCACAAGAAGCTTCTCGTTCGGCTCGTACATGGGTGTTGGTTTCTCTGTTTACAGCAATTGGAAGTTTTTTTATTTATTTGCTGTTCATGATTGTAATGGGTGTTTCGTGGATGCCGTTTATGATGAATAACTAATGTCTAGAAGTTTATTGAAGTATATTGTATTGCTTTCGTTGGCCTTGACCGGATTATTGGCGTACTATATCTTTAACCCGGCCGAACAACTTCTGTTTCCTAAATGTCTATTTCTGTTAATGACAGGTTGGCAATGTCCGGGTTGTGGGTCACAACGAGCAATACACTATTTATTACATTTTCAAATTATAGATGCGCTAAGAATGAATTTCTTAGTTGTTTTAGCGATACCTTATATAATGCTTGCCTTATATTGCGAATGGATGAGGACGAAGAGTGTAAGGATAGAACGAATATACAGATTGCTTTATGGAAGCAAAGCATCTATGACTATTGCAATATTATTTATTTTATTTATGATTATCCGAAACATATGATTAAAACAATGAATGACTCCAGCCTTTATCCCGGGGTATGGAAAGGATTAGGTGCCTGCTTATTATTCTGGGGGATGTCAATGTTTCTTGGTGTATTCGATTGGATGATAACTTCAATAACCCAAGCACAGATTGGGCTTTCGTTGTTTCTCAGCGCTATGTGTACATGGTTTGTTCTTAATTTACTGCAGAAGCATAAAGTTCAAACATTTTCTTATCAGTTTAAAGTAAGGCATAAGGCATTATTTATATGGTTGTTTCTAGCCGCGATAGGATTGATATTAGGAGTGAGTATTCCAATACAAGAGAGTTTGCCATCTATTCCGATATTGGATAAACTGATTAAAGACATAATGGAAGGTTTATTGCAGTTGCCTGTTGTTGTTTTAATTCTATCTACGGTTGTTATGGCTCCTGTTTTTGAGGAATTGATTTTTAGAGGGATCTTGCTTAATGGTTTTATGCATCGCTACTCGAAGGTAAATGCTATTTTATTGGCATCGGTTTTATTTGCGCTTACGCATGGAATACCTCAGCAAATGATAACAGCATTTATTTTAGGATGTTATCTTGGGTGGATTTATGCAAAGACTCGTAACTCGACACTTACTATTGCTGCTCATTTTTTCAATAATGGTCTGGCTGTGTTAATGTCGGTTTTGTTATTGGGGGATAAAGCACTTACTGATTCGGAGGTGTCATTTTATGCAAGTGTTGCATCAAAATATGGATTTGTAGCTTCGGTAATCATTGTTTTAGGAGCATTAGTTCTGTTGTTTGTTTCCTTATATCAAATCAATAAACTATTGAATAAAGAAGGGTTTGCTCAAGAGAAAGATATCCAAAATACTGATCGTGTCGACGAGTTTGGCCTATCTTAAGTGAATCAAATGTGATATAATGAATCCCGAAGTTGATATAATTCAAGCTTCGGGGTTTGTTGTTTATTGTCGTTTCTTTTGTTTATCCTTCATGCTGTCTTTTAGAGCACAACCGCTACAATTGCTGCATTTATTGCTATGACGAGAAACGGTGAAAAAACAAATCACTTTACGAAGTAATATGCCAACAACAATAAGACCGATGATTATAATTGTTATTTCTTGCCACATGGGTTATACTGTTTGTTTTTGTTCTTTTTCTAACTTGCGTTGCTTTTGTGCATAATACTTACACCATTCTGTAATACCACAACTTTCGCATTTAGGTTTGCGCGCCAAACATACATATCTGCCATGTAGAATGAGCCAATGATGGGCAATGGGTAGTAAATATCCCGGAATGTTTTTGACGAGTTCTTTTTCAGTTTCTAGCGGGGTTTTAGAATTATTGGTAAGGCCTATTCGATTGGATAATCTAAACACATGTGTATCTACAGGCATAGCCGGTTTCTCGAATACAACCGCAGAAATAACATTGGCTGTTTTTCTTCCTACACCTGGAAGCTTTGTTAGCTGCTCCATTTCGGAAGGGACTTCACCATTAAAATCATTTATCAGCATGCGTGCCATACCATATAGGTGTTTAGCCTTGTTGTTCGGAAATGAAATGCTTTTAATGTAATAAAATATATCGTCAACTTCAGCTTCAGCCAAATCGGCTACTGTAGGATAGGCTTCAAATAGTGCAGGGGTAACCATGTTTACACGTTTATCGGTACATTGAGCCGATAAAATTACTGCAACCAATAACTCGTACGGATTTGAATAGTGTAACTCTGTTTCCGCTACAGGCATGTGCTTGCTAAACCAGTTTATAATCCCTGTATATCGTTCTTTCTTTCTCATGCAGAAATATGTTTTCTTATTATTACAAATATAGGAGACAGAATGTTGCGTTCAAAGTAATAAAGACAAATTAAATTAAAAATGAATTGATTCCAATTAGGGCATTGGCCAGTTTATTCATTATCAGAATATAGCTCAATTTTTACAATGGTCTATACAACAAAGACGATGCCAATTAGTTTAAAAAAGATATTGCTGATTGTTTTTTTTAAGATATTTAGTGCGATACATCCGCTTGTGTTTTATGTTTTTTGCGTAACTTTGCATGCATTCTATAATTATTAACGCGAATAATTGTATTTATGCAAACCTTCCTTGAGAACTGGTTCCAACTAAAGAAAAATGGAACAAATGTAAAGACCGAGCTGATTGCCGGTTTGACTACCTTCATGACAATGGCTTACATCCTGATTGTAAACCCAAGCATGCTCAGTGAGTGTGGAATGGATAAGCCTTCTGTTTTTACCGCTACCGTAGTTTCTTCAATTATTGCAACACTGTTGATGGCATTAGTGGCCCGCTTACCTTTTGCGCTTGCACCGGGGATGGGACTTAATGCTTTTTTTGCATATACGGTTGTGCTTAGTATGGGCTATTATTGGGAGATGGCTCTTACTGCTGTATTTATCGAAGGTATCATATTTATGATTCTTTCTTTGTTTAATGTGCGCGAAGCCATTGTGAATGCTATTCCGATGAACCTAAAACGAGCGGTGAGCGTTGGTATTGGTTTGTTTATTGCATTTATTGGTCTTTGCAATGCAGGTATCGTAAAGCAAGGTACTGGTATTCCTGTAACACTTGGAGATGTTACTGCCGGATCTAGTATTGTAGCTTTGGTTGGTATCTTAATCATGGGTGTATTATTGATCAAGCGTGTTAAAGGTGCGTTATTGATTGGTATTTTAGTTGCTACGATTATTGGTATTCCTTTAGGTGTTACTCACATTCCTGAAAGCTTTAATTTGTTTAGTTTGCCTCCTTCGATGGCTCCTACATTCGGAAAGTTGTCTTTGAACTTTGAGACGATCTTCAGCCTTGATATGGTATTGATCGTGTTTACATTTATGTTTGTAGACTTGTTTGATACAGTAGGAACGTTGGTTGGTGTTGCTTCAAAATCAGGTATGATGGACGAACAAGGTAATATCCCTCGCGTTAAATCGGCATTAATGGCCGATGCGGTAGGTACAACCGTAGGTGCGCTTTGCGGTACAAGTACGGTAACAACTTACGTAGAAAGTGCTTCTGGTGTAGCAGAAGGCGGCCGTACAGGTCTTACAGCGCTTACTGTAGCCGGGTTGTTCCTTGTTGCATTGTTTATGGCACCATTGTTTGCAATCATTCCTGCGGCAGCTACTGCTTCTGCGCTTGTTATGGTAGGTTTGTTTATGATGTCGAGTGTAGTTGATGTAGACTTCAACGATATGTCTGAATCTATTCCTGCATTCTTTACCATCATCATGATGCCTATGGCATACAGCATTGCTGAAGGTATTACGTTCGGCATGTTGAGCTTTGTATTCATCAAAATCTTTACAGGTAAAGCTAAAGAAGTAACAATCACGATGTATTTGATTGCGATCTTCCTATTGGTGAAGTTGGCATTAGCATAATTGCAAAAACGAAAGTATTTATATGTAAGCCTGCGCATCCACGATGTGCAGGCTTTTTTTATTTTATTCTACCTTCTTTTTTATACAGCTCTATATGACGAAGGGTCATGATGGGTCACCGTTGACCCATTATTATCGCTTGAAAATCCATGTTTTCACCCTGTTATGTTTCTGTAAGACAGGTGTTTATTAGAGTAGTGGTTTGCGATGGGTCAAATTAAGGGTCAATAATGGGTCACTCATATATTTAGAACTGTATGATTTATACTAATATGTATATATGGATAATATAATATACTTTATTTATTTAATACGAAGAAGAGAGAAAATATAAGAGTGACCCATTATTGACCGATCCTTGTAAAAAGGAGAAGAATAACACGGTGTCAGCCCTGATGGATAAAGGAAAGTGTAGTTGGTGATTAAAGGGTCAGGCGTGACCCATTGACCCTTCGTGTGAAAAGTCGACTAAAGAATATTGATCAGTGCTATTAGTCTGTGGTGGCAGTGTGAGTAATTTAATGACGAACGATTAAAAATCTTGTCAAAAACCTTATGTACTTCTTTCATGATCCAAGCATGGTTTCCCAAAAAAGTAAGCAGCCTTTTTAGAAGAAGTAAACATGGTTTTGTGTCTGTTTTACCTACATCTTGTGAGCAGAAAGTCTGAAAAATACCGATTCGTGGGGATTGTGGGTGGAATAAGGCTAACGTATCTTTGCAATGTGAGAAGTCATAATAAATATTATTAGGATACGTTTTAATTAGTACAAGAAGAGTTAGGTAAAAGTCGATTGCGAAACCGGTTTGAACCATATAATAAAAGTCGAACTTCGCTACAAAGTTCGACTTTTATTGTTTTTGAAAGGATTTATTTAGTTGCGTGTACAGACTCGATGTCAAATCCTATTGGATCAATCTCTTGCGATGTTATGAATTGTACGTATGAGATCCCATGTAAAGGTAAGTTCTGTAGCGGTAATTCAGTTACAGCTTTTTTTTGCTTGTCGACAAATACTTTTGCTGATGTATCACGACTTGTAATATCCCAGACGATTCGAATGGTGTGGAACTTGTCGTCATTGATGCCTAGCATTTGTCTGTTAAGAGGTAGCCTGAACATTCCAAAATGAGATGCCGTTGTATCTGTCGGATTAAACCAACGGTCGTTTAGGATCAATTCACCGCCTTTTGAGCTCTTTGGAATACGGATGGATGTGCTAAAGCTTCCTTTCATCATTGCCGGAAAGTTCCATAGAGCTCCCTCTCCAGCATAAAGCAATGAGTCATTATCGGTGTGTTTTAGATTGAGAATGTTGCGGTTTTTTGATGTTGGATGTGCTACTAATGTTCCCCCTTCTTTTCGATTATATCCGCAGTGACCTTTTATACCTTTGTAATATTGGAAGGTTGTCCAGTCGGCCAATCCGTTTTCAAAAGAATTAGAACGCTCTTGTTCATAGAGCCAAGCTACATCAAAGCGTAAAATCTTACGATGGATTGTGTTTTGGCCAATTGCGATAACGATCTTTCCCGGTTCTGTTTCTACGAATTGACTTTGATGTACACTTTTGTCCATGCCCTTTGTGTCACCAAAGTTTGCATTGTTTCTACCTTCGTCGAGATACAATTCACGCATGCCTATCCATGTTTTACCATCATCTTCCGAGATTGCTGCATGCAATACATTGCGATTGGTAAATACGTCGTCCCATACACCATTTGCTGAAGCTAGCTCAGGTAACGGGGTTGTGTTGTTCCAAACAAATAAGAGGCGACCATCTTTTAAGCGACCAATTGTTGGCATAGTAATCGTTCCATAGAATGGAGCAGGAGTAGGGGTTGTCCATGTTTCGCCGCCATCATAGGAGTAAGATTGGTAGTGTGAATCTTGAGGGGTACGCATTATCATCCAAATACGACCATCGTTTAATTCAATTACCGTAGGTTCAACAGCGCCATGATTCCAACGTACACCTTTGTGAAAACCTTCTTTTTTATGAGGAGGTGTCATTATTTTTTCAGATTCATTCCAAGTGAGACCATCATCATCGGAATAAAGCACACGTGCTCCCTTTTCTGAAGCGTCAGGTCCGGCATAGTGAGTTGCTACTAAAATGCGTTTGCCTCCACGTACAAAAACCGGAGGCTTGATCATAATCAAAGGTTTGTCTGTAACCTTGGAGATTTGTGCAGTGCCATCTTGATTGGCATTATAGCGAATACACCATACTCCTTTGTCATAAAACAAGCGAATCATGGTATCCGTAAGCGGATTACAATTGTCCGCATAAAACAAGGAGTCAGGGGTATTTACGCGTGACCAAGTTTTTCCATTGTCTTTGCTCGAAATATAGAAATGTCCCGGTTCTTCTTGCTCTCCGTAGTTGTAATGTCTTATTTCATTGTCTTTGCGCAGAGAAAGACCTATGTATGCGTCGCTTGGGCATTTGCCTACGACTTCAGGTGCATATTGTGCCCATGCAGGAGATTGCATGGCAAGCATAAGTAGTGCTAGTTTGTATTTTTTCGATTGTATCATTTTAGTTGTTGGGTTTAAATATTCGGTTATATATTTCGCACGCTGTTTCTACAGGGTGAGCTTGAGAATTCGTTGGATATATTTTCTTTTGATTGTTCCAATCTTCTTCTATTGCATAGAAATCGATTTCCGGAATATCTTTTTCATTTACAAAAGTAGCGATTGTGTCAAGATATATTTTCCATCGTTTATAATAAAGATCGTTTAAGATTCCCGACCACTCTCTGTGTGAATAATCTCTTAAGCCTCCCGTATTGGCTGCGTATCGATCTCCCCAAGATGTGATTTGAGTTCGGGCATTCCATTCGTATAAATCTTTTTCTTGCTGTGTTGATCCAATCTTTTTCGCCTGTTCAATCCATGTGCCGGTCATAAATTCCGGGCGAGTAGCAAGTAATCTGTCTTGTTCTTGAATGAGTGTGAGAAAGTTGGTGCTTTTTTGTTTGAGCGCAACTTTGTCTTTGGCTCTAAATGCTTCGGCTATCTCTCGCTGTACTACATTGCCGGAGTCGGCTATTGCTTGTCGCACAGCATCGACAAGGTCATATTGGAAGTTGTTATTCGACTTGTAGTTGGGAGCCACTGCAATCATCTTCTCAACACCGGCTCTGAGGTCTTGAGGTTCGTAATAGAGCTTTGATGTTCCCCATGTTGATGCCGAATGAATATCAAGAGCCGGGCGAGCACAAAAAACAGATTCGGTTGTACCTTCTTGTGTTCCATCAAATGGTGCTTGATATGCAGTATTCGCCAATATTTTCCATGCCTCCCAAAGTGTGGAGTCTTTCTTGCCATAACGTGCGAATACATAATCGTTTAACCAGTCTTCTTTCGAAAACTCTGTAGTGCGCCATGGCAACTCAAATAATAGCTCATACATGATAGGATTGTTTTCGATCCCTTCCATTGTAGCACCAACTCCTTTTAGTGTTTTTCCATTTGGATGTTGCTTTGCCTTGTAGTATCCACTTATTAAACGATCCATTTTTCCATGCATTCCAACGTTTCCACCAAAATTGAGAAGCATGCAGTATAGCCATTCATGTTTGTCGTATCCATTTTCTCTAAACCATGGAGAGTGTGCATCTCCCCACATCGGTCGACTTTCACTAAATAAATCAAGTACTAATAAATCTCCTTGTGGCAGATTGTTCACCATTTCGGGACGTGGATTTGCCTGCCATGCTTGAATTACCCATGTGGCATTGTTGTTGGCTCTTTTCAAGGCACTGTGAATGGCTTTTCCGGCTTTGTCAAGATCAACGCCTTCTGTGCTGCCTCCTTCATGAAATGGGTCAATACTGTAATATTTAGCTTTGCCAAATAGTTTTTCCATTTCCTGATAATATAGATCTGCTATTTTGTCAAAGCTGGGATCGGTTGGTTGAAGAAAGGCCGGGCGTTTATAGCCACACCATACGCCAGGTTCGGCAACGTTAAGTCCTAACTTTTGAGCAGCATTGTTCGGAACCATTCCGGCATAACCCGGAAACACAGGTTCAATACCCAATTCGCGCATTCGCGTAATAATTTTCTTTTGTAATGCTACCTGCTGTGTGTACCAATTATCAGGATTTGGGCCACCCCAACCTTCAAGATTATTCATGTGCCACCATGCCAAGAAACCTGGTCCGGCAATGAAATCATTGATTTCTTCCTTTGAATAATCTAATTTTTCAAGTACATTGTACCAAACAGCTTCCATACCGGTAAGCGCTAATGGTGCATTTACGCCATGAAGAGCCATCCAGTCGATTTCTTTCTCCCAGCGCTCCCAATCCCAGAAAGCCATCGAATATGAATATGTACAATAGTTGAAGTCGTAACGTATTGTTTGATCTGTCGCAATTCTAATTTTTTCAGAAACAATAGGAAGTGGGTCAGGCAGATCAGTATGCATACCATTCCAAGATAAATGTACACCCGCGTAATGTTTGAGATACCAGTTGATACCAGTAGTGATGCTAGAGAGGTTAGACCCTGTAATAGCTATTTTATCTCCTTTTTGTGATAATTCGAAATAATCCTTTCCATCTTGTGCCGGAATAATGTCGATTATAAATTTATCACTAGTCCCTTGCTCTATTCTATCTATGAGTTGATGTGTAGGAGATTGTTCTTTACTCGTGCAGCTTCCGAGTAGTAAAATCATGCTACTTGCGAGGCATATAAAAGATTTAGTAGTGTTCCTCATTGTAAAATATATTCATGTTTAGCTTCTCAAAAATAATATATTTTACCGAACAAGAGTCGAGTTGATAGGTTAATACGCTTCACAAATTAAATAGGTCAGTGTATATATTAGTTTATCTTTTTTATTATTGAAGTGATAACCATTCATATTTCTGTTAATATATAAATTGAGTTTTAATGTCTTGAGTTGTAGTATATTTGCTGTTTTATGTTTTATATTAACATTATTGCAATAAATATATGATGTTTTTGTTCTAATAAATATATTTTACATATATTGCATCGATTCTTTTATAGTTAACCATGATAATTTACAATTATAATTTACTCCATGAAAACAAACAGAAGAGACTTCCTTAAAACGGTAGGGGGTATTGCTGCATTAACTGTTGTACCTCGTCATGTATTAGGTAGGGGATATATTGCTCCTAGTGATCAATTGACAAAAGGTATAATTGGTACTGGCGGGATGGGCCGCGGACACTTGAATTATGGCGGAACACGTCTAGTAGCTGTGTGTGATGTTGATAAAAATCACTTACAACTTGGTGCAAACTTAGTGAAAGAGAAGATTGCGCAATATCATGATTTTAGAGAGCTTATACTTGATAAAAATGTTGATATTGTTCATATTGCAACACCTCCCCATTGGCATGGAATCATGTCGGTTGAGGCGGCAAAAGCAGGAAAAGATATCTGGTGTGAAAAACCAATGACACGCACAATTGGAGAAGGGAAACGTGTTGCAGAAGCCGTAAATCAATATGGACGTATCTTTAGGCTCAATACTTGGTTTAGATTTGATGATCCATTTTATGGTTTGGGTACTCCTGTGAAACCACTGAAGAAGCTAGTGCAAAGTGGAATGCTTGGTTGGCCACTAAAAGTGACTATTAGTAAGCATACAGGTTTTGACTGGAAATTTTATTGGGTTGGTAAAGAACACTTAGATCCGGCTCCGGTGCCATCGGAACTTGATTACGATATGTGGTTAGGACCAGCTCCGTATAAACCTTACAATCCACATCGTGTTCACGGAACCTTTAGAGGATATTGGGATTATGATGGAGGTGGTTTAGGCGATATGGGCCAGCATTACATTGATCCGGTACAATACTTCTTAGGTAAAGATAATACAAGTCCGATTAAAGTAGAAGTTGATGCTCCGCAGCAACACAATGACGCTGTTGGTACTTGGCGTTCGATAACCTACACTTATGATGATGGTTGTCAAATTGTGCTTTGGGGTGGGGATTATGGAGATCCAAATACTCCATACATCGCAGGGCCTAAAGGAAATGTATATAAAAACTTTGTTTGTGATATTCCAAACTGGGAGAAGAAACTTGCTGATTATCCCGAACCAGAACCCCAAAATACAGATTTTATTGATTGTGTAAAGAATCGTCAGAAGTTTGCTCTTAATGAGCTAAATGGGCATCGTTCTTGTACGATCGTAAATATGGGATTAGCAGCACTTCGTCTGAATCGCACTCTTTATTTTGATCCGATTACACAGTTGTTTGTTAATGACGAAGCTGCAAACAAATTAGTTGATCAACCAATGAGAGCTCCTTGGAATATTTAAAACCCGAAGCCATGAGAAAAATACTATTACCAGTAAATATATTATTGTTGTCGAGCACAATGATGTTTGCACAACTAGACGCAAATAGATCTACAAATACAAAACTCGTAGATGCCTTGGCGCAAATGCCAGCAGGCACACAAGCTGTTTATAACCAAGCTTTGCAAGATATTACATCCACAGGCGAAAGCGGTGTGGCTCAGTTGCTGAAAATGAGGAATCAAACTGCACCGGCAGATCGTGTGAGTCTTGATTATGCACTGAATGGAATTTCTGTTTATGTGTTGGGGTTAAAAGATGCAACTGCGCGTAAGAATTTGCAGAATGCATATATTGCGGCGATAAAAAATACCGATTGCAAAGAATCTAAAGCATTTTATATTCGTCAGTTGCGAATGCTGGGTACAGATGAAAGTGTTGACTTTCTAGCTTCAATGTTGAATGATGAATACTTATCAGGCTATGCTGCTCGTGCTTTGGTTTCCAATAAAAGTGAAAAAGCTCAACAAGCCTTATTATCTGCATTAAATACAACGAGTCCGGCATTAAAGAAAAATATTATCAATGCTTTGGGTGAGTCTCAGACAGTAGAGGCTGAAGCATTATTACTTCAACAAGTCGGCAAAGTTGCAGAAACAGACTCAAGAGCTTTGTATTATGCATTGGGCCGTTGTGGAGGCGAAAAATCACTGAGTATATTGGCTAATGCAGCAAAGCAGGTCGGATATACGATGGAATATTCAGGGGCTAACGATGCATATATTACATTGATAGGAAAGATGGCTGCGACAGGCAATACGAAACTTGCAGAAAAACATGCAAAGGATCTCATGAAGCAGTCTGAGAAAGCAAATCAACAGGGAACACGAGCAGCTGCACTAGACTTGTTTTTAGATATTCAAAATAGTGGCGGACAGCAGCAAGTATTGAATGCTTTGAATGACGCTAATCGCGAATATCGAAATGCCGCATTGATGTATGCAAGTGGGTTTGCAGATGATGCTTTCTACGATAAAGTAGCCTCAAGGTTGAAGAAAGCAAAACCGGAAACACAAGCTGATATTATCAATTGGTTAGGAGTTAATCGCGTTTCTTCCGCATTGCCAGATATTCTTCCGATGCTTGAAAGTAAAAACTCGGAAGTGCGACTTGCGGCAATCAAAACGATTGGATTGATTGATGGTGTTGAGGCAATTAATGCATTGTCTGGATTAATGACGTCCAGCGATCCTGCTATTGTAGAAGGTGCAAAAGAAGCTTTAGCGTTTACGAAAGGAGATATTGTGGCTCCTTTAATGGCAGGATTCTCTAAAGATAGTGAAGCCGGTAAAATTGCGACACTTCAGTTATTAGCTCTTCGCAAAAGTGATGCTTATTCAAAACAAGTTCTCGCATTATGTGGAGACAGTAATAAAGCTGTTCAGCAGGCTGCTTTTACAACGTTGAAAGATGTGGTAACAATAGAGGAGTTACCTGCGCTATATAATATGTTGGGTAGTGTAAATTCGGATAATATTTCGGCAGTTCAGCAAGCAATTGTTGCAGCTGTATCTACTATGCCGGAGTCGGAACGCTTCAATGCCGTTATGACTCAAATGGGAAAAGTTCAAGCGTCTGCTAAACCACGTTATTATACGATTTTAGCAGCAACAGGTAATCCGAAAGCATTAGATGTGATTGTTGAAGGTTTCTCTCAAGGTAATGCAGCTGCTAAACAGCAAGCTGTAAATGCACTTCAGACTTGGAATGGTTTTGAAGCTGCTGATGCATTATATGTAATATGCACAAATAAAGGATCATCAGACTTTTTCAATCAAGCCTTTAATGCTTATGTAGCGAAAGTTGCGTCAGCGCCGATTACCAATGAGAATAAGTTAATCTTCCTTCGCAAAGGGCTAGATATAGCAAAAACTCCGGCTCAACAAAATGAAACATTAAAGCAAATACAGAAGACTGGCACATTCTTAGGATTGATTGCCGCGGGAGATTATCTAGATAATGCTGCTACACAACAACAAGCTTGTCAGACAATCATGAATATTGCTTTGAATAATAAAAGCTATTATGGTGAGGATGTAACAGCTTTGCTTAATAAAGTATTACAAGTAATAAGCGGGCCGGATAGTCAGTATCAAAAAGAAGCAATAAAGAAACATCTTGCAGAGCTTCCACAAGAAGGGGGCTATGTGTCTATCTTTAACGGCAAGAATCTTGATGGTTGGAAAGGCTTAGTGGGTAATCCAATTTCGAGAGAAAAGATGACTCCGGCTCAATTGGCAAAAGCTCAAGAAAAGGCTGATGAAGCAATGCGTGCCGGCTGGAGTGTAGAAGACGGATGTCTTGTATTCAACGGTAAAGGCGATAATCTTTGTACGGATAAAAAATATGGTGACTTCGAAATGTATGTAGATTGGATGCTCGATCCGGCAGGGCCAGAGGCTGATGCCGGAGTTTATCTTCGAGGAACACCGCAGGTTCAGATTTGGGATACATCTCGTGTAAATGTCGGTGCTCAAGTAGGATCGGGAGGTTTATATAACAATGCTACCAATATGAGTAAGCCTTCGCACGTTGCCGATAACAAACTTGGAGAGTGGAACAGCTTCTATATTAAGATGGTTGGAGAGCGCGTTACTGTTGTCTTAAATGGCGAAAAGGTTGTTGACAATGTAATCATGGAGAACTATTGGGATCGAAAACAACCAATCCCAATGTTTGAACAAATCGAACTTCAAGCGCATGGTAGCAAAGTCTCGTACCGCGATATATATGTAAATGAGTTGCCAACAGTACAACCGTTCGAACTTTCAGCTGAAGAAAAGAAAGAAGGCTTTAAGGTGTTGTTTGATGGTACTTCTATGAATAGTTGGACCGGTAATACGAAAGATTATGTTGCTGAAGATGGTTGCATTGTTTTGTATCCGCAAAATCATGGAGGTGGTAACTTATACTCGAAAGAGGAATACAAAGACTTTGTGTTGCGTTTTGATTTCCAATTAACTAAAGGTGCAAACAACGGACTTGGTATTCGTACGCCAATGGAAGGAGATGCTGCTTACGTTGGAATGGAGCTTCAAATCCTTGATGGAGAAGATCCGATCTACAAAGATATTACTCCATATCAGCATCATGGTTCTGTATATGGTATTATTCCTGCTAAAAGAGGCTTTATGAAACCGGTTGGGGAATGGAATACTCAAGAGGTAATTGCCAAAGGTAATAAGATTAAAGTGATCTTAAATGGTGAAGTTATTGTTGATGGAGATATCAAAGAAGCTACAGCAAATGGAACTCCGGACAAAAGAGAACATCCTGGCTTATTCAATGAAAAAGGTCATATCGGATTCTTAGGTCATGGTTCGGTTGTTAAGTTTAAAGATATTCGTATCAAAGAGTTGAAATAAGAAGTTCGTTTTACTTCGATATTTAGTTGTTTAATTCAGTTTACAAAGAGTTGCCCGATATTATTTGGGCAGCTCTTTTTTTAGGTGAATCTATAGAATAAAAGAAAGGCTGTCGGAGCGAGTCCGGCAGCCTTTCTTTACGATTGACAAATATTGATTGTCGATTATTTCTTGAAGAAACGGTTGTAAAGACCTTGGAAAGCCTGACCGTGACGAGCTTCATCTTTACACATTTCGTGTACAGTGTCGTGGATAGCGTCAAGACCAAGTTCTTTAGCTTTTGAAGCAATGCGTTTTTTGTCTGCACAAGCACCACATTCTGCTTCCATTCTTGCTTTTAGGTTAGTTTCAGTATCCCAAACTACTTCGCCAAGAAGTTCTGCAAATTTAGCAGCATGTTCTGCTTCTTCCCATGCAATACGCTTGTATGCTTCTGCTACTTCTGGGTAACCTTCGCGGTCTGCCTGACGGCTCATAGCAAGATACATACCAACTTCGCTACATTCGCCCATGAAGTGTGCTTTCAACCCTTCTAGGATTTCTGGATCTACATCTTTCGCAACACCGATTCTGTGTTCGTCGGCCCATTGAAGATCGTTTGTAGCTTCAACTTCTTTGAATTTGTTAGCTGGTTGTTTACATAGTGGACAGATAGCAGGAGCAGTTTCTCCTTCGTGAGTGTGACCGCAAACGGTGCAAATAAACTTTTTCATTAGAGATACGTTTAAAATAGATTACTATTTTCGAGTTAATTAGTTGTTGTTTTCGTTTTCATTAGCCTGCTTTTCAAGGCAGTCTTTGCAATAACCTTTGTAGTAAATATGGCACTCTGTAACTGTAAGTTCACCATAGTTTTCGATATGAATTGTTTCAAGACCTTCGATCTTAAGGTCGTGAATGCAACCACAAGATTTGCAACGGAAGTGTGCATGGCTTGATGTATCTGCATCATAGCGAGCGTTTTTATCATCAATTTGAATGCACAAGATTGCGTTATGCTCTGCGAATAGCTTAAGTGTATTGTATACAGTTGTTTTTGATAGCGTTGGAATTACAGGGTAGAGGTCGTTGAAGATCTCTTCAGCTGTAGGATGCGTTTTGTGTTGCATCAAATAATTCATTACAGCCATGCGTTGTAATGACGGTTTTATTCCATATTTAAGGAGGTGTTCCTTAATGAAGTTTGCCATAATTATAGTCGGATTTGAATTGGATACATATTTATTTCTGTCGCAAATATAAAGGATTATTTTAAATAATCAAATGAATTCAATCCGAAATTTATACTCATTCCAATTTTAGTTTCCTTTTTGCTTCTGATGCTTCATGCCTGTCAATAAAAACAAAACACACGAAGAGAGAATCGTCAGACCGCCATCTGACGATTCTCTCTTCGTGTGTTTTAAATCGTCAGGTCGGCACCTGACGATTTGTTCTATGCTTAGTTATATTTTAATATTCCAGAGGATTATTCATCATCCTTCTTCATATAAATCCAAGTAGTCTCTTGTGCTTGTTCTTTTTGTTTCTGTTCTTCTTCGGCTTGCTTCTTTCGGCGTTCTTGTTCGAGCTTCTTCATTAGTAAAAGCTTTTTACGTGTAAGGAATATCTCTTTTGGACGATTGAAGTCTTTTTTGAGCATAATACCCAAGCCTTGTGTCGTTTGTGACGAGTTGAGGTATTTGTACATGTCGTTGTAATGGTTGTATGCCTTCAAACGAACTTCACCGCTTTTAGTTAATTTGTACTCAAGGTCAAAATCTCCTACAAACGACTGAATATTTGGATTGTTCTTGTAGCCGAAGTTTCCGTTAAAGATCAGTCGGTTATTGAGTAGTTGGCTCGATAGCATCAACTCAACCTCAGTATCGTCAAATGTCGCATCGTTGGCTTTGATGTTGGTTCCTATCTGTACTTTGTCCGTTATACTGTTGAGGATACTCGACAATTGAGACGAGATGGTAGAGGATGCTACCGAAGCAAAGTTGGAAGAGGTTTTTCCCGTTTGAGTGTTTACGTCAGGTGTATAGAATTTGCTCAGAATAAGCAAATACATAATCTGACGACTCATCATGTCTTCCGTTGTAATAAGCGACTGTACTTGTCGCTCTAATTCCGGGCTCGAAGAGGGTAACTCTAGGTCGAACGATAGCTTTGGATCGCTTAGCTTATTTTGAATCTTTAAGATACAGTTTACCGGAACGTTAAGGCGAGCACTTTCTTGAGCCAAGCGCTCATCAAGGTCTCCTAGGTATGCCGTAAGCGTGTAAAGTGCGTCTACGTTCAAGCTCGCATCCAACGGATCTCC
>JBOFPV010000132.1:0-11683 GCA_051660585.1 Tannerellaceae bacterium | reverse complement strand
CCATGTCTGCAAAGGCAGAAGAGGGCAAGAAAAAGGTTTATCAAATTGATATTCGAGAGGAGATTGGGCCAAAAACACAATTGTATCTGTCGAATGGACTCAAAGAAGCTGCTGCATACGGGGCCGATAATGTGATCATCAATATGAATACCTATGGCGGATTGGTAGATGTTGCCGATTCGATGCGTACGGCTATTCTGTATAATAAAATCCCGGTTAGTGTTTTTATTGATAACAATGCGGCATCGGCCGGCGCATTGTTATCTATTGCGTGCGATAAAATCTATATGCGTAGAGGGGCTTCTATTGGTGCGGCTACTGTAGTCAATGGCGGATCGGGAGAGGCAATGCCCGACAAGTATCAGTCGTTTATGCGTTCGATGATGCGTGCAACAGCCGAAGCCCATGGGAAAGATACGATTATCAAAGGAGCGGATACAACTTATGTATGGAAACGTGACCCGGCTATTGCCGAAGCGATGGTAGATCAACGTATCTATATTCCGAACTTGATTGATACCGGGAAAGTGCTTACCCTTACTGCCGAAGAGGCCGTGAAGTGGCATTATTGCGATGGGATAGAGGAGACGATTCCGGATGTGATAAAGAATAGAATGGGCTACGATAATTACGAGATCAAAGCCTATCAGCCCAGTTGGCTTGATAAAGTAAAGGGATTCTTTATGCATCCGGCGCTACAGGCTGTGCTTATTATGATTATTGTAGGAGGAATTTATTTCGAGCTACATAGTCCGGGAATGGGCTTTCCTTCTATAGCAGCTATCATAGCGGCCATACTTTATTTTGTACCGTTGTACATCGACGGTATCGCAACGTATTGGGAGATTATTGTTTTTATATTGGGTATTATTTTGCTCATTGTCGAGATTTTTATCATTCCGGGCTTTGGTGTAGCTGGTATAATGGGAATCGTGTTTATGATAATCGGGTTGTTGCTAAGCCTAGTAAATAATGTTGATTTCAACTTTGACGGAGTTTCTACCGGAGATTTTAGCGAGGCTTTGTTGATTGTTGCGGTTGGTTTGATCTGCTCCTTTGTTTCGATTATTTGGATTATGAACAAAGTGGGATCGAAAGGATTATTCTCAAAAATAGCTTTGCATGCTGATTTGAAAGAGTCTGTTACTCAGGAGCGAGGCTTGGATCTGATGATAGGAGAAATCGCTACGGCGATGACACCAATGCGTCCGGCAGGCAAAATTCGTGTAAACAATGAAGTTTTTGATTCTGTTTCTATATCAGGTTTTATAGAAAAAGGCGAAGATGTGAAGATTACGTCTTATCAAAACGGTCAGCTTTACGTAGAAAGAATTGACTATCGCTAAACAAAGACGTTCCACTTAAAAGAAAGAATTATGGCGCATATACCGGATTTGATATCCGATCTTGGGGTAATCCTGTGCTCGGCAGGAGTGATGACGATTTTATTTAAAGCATTAAAACAACCGGTTGTACTGGGATATATTGTTGCCGGGGTAATAGCTGGCTCTACGATATTTCATACTCCACTCGTAAAAGATGTTGCGAGTATTCGCATTTGGGCAGATATAGGGGTGATATTCTTGCTTTTTGCCCTTGGTATTGAGTTTAGTTTTAAGAAGCTTCTTCATATAGGCGGTACGGCAGCGGTAAGTGCGGGCACCATTATTGCAGGAATGATGACTGCCGGAT
The DNA here is from genome assembly GCA_051660585.1 of Tannerellaceae bacterium. GTDB lineage: Bacteria > Bacteroidota > Bacteroidia > Bacteroidales > CAMTPD01 > UBA12018. The sequence continues at coordinate 9,991 of JBOFPV010000132.1, read as the reverse complement.
ATATGATTGGATATTTGATGGGTTGGGGAACAACTACTTCGATATTTCTCGGAGCCATGTTGTCGATGTCGTCAACCACAATTATATACAAAGCTTTCGATGACTTAGGACTGCGCAATCAAAACTTTGCTAAAGTAGTATTCGGAGTGCTCATCGTAGAAGACTTGTTTGCCGTGCTTATCATGGTCTTCTTTACCACCTTCTTTTCTGCCAAATCACAGGCGGAGACTTCCGAATTGTTTCTGGTCTTACTTAAGCTTGGTGGATTTCTGCTCTTTTGGTTTGTGACCGGGATCTTTGTGCTTCCTTCATTTTTTAAACGGGCAAAGAAACTGCTCAACGACGAAACCTTGTTGATTATTGTGATCGGAATGTGCTTAGGAATGGTGATTTTAGCAACCAAACTAGGCTTTTCTTCGGCCTTGGGTGCATTCGTTATGGGGTCTATCTTAGCAGAAACTTTAGAAGCCGAACACATCGAGCACATTATGAAACCGGTAAAAGACCTTTTTGCCGCAGTATTTTTCGTTTCGGTAGGTATGATGATCAATTTATCTACGTTGAGTGCATACGTATGGCCCATTGTTATAATAACTGTGGTTGTGATTATTGGTCAGTTTGTGTTTGCAACAACCGGGATTATACTCTCGGGCCAGCCATTGCGCGTAGCTGTAAAGTCGGGTTTGTCTTTAGGGCAAATCGGAGAGTTTGCTTTTATCATTGCAGGCTTGGGATATTCACTTGGAGCAATTGATTACTTCCTGTATCCCGTAGCAGTTGCAGTGTCGGTCGTTACAACATTTTTCACACCTTATTTAATCAAATTGTCTGATCCCGTATATTTTCTAATCGAAAAACATTTGCCGGTCCGCTGGAAGATTATGCTTTCTCAATATACATCGGGTGTAAACACCAACCGTCAAAAAGGGACATGGAATAAGCTGCTAAAGGCTTTGCTTCGAATTGTAGTGGTATATTCTACAATTGCTATCGGGATTGTATGGATTATGTTGGGATATGTTTCTCCGCTTATTCATGCCGAATTTCCAGGAACAGTAGGTTCGATCATAACTACCTGTATCACGATTTTGGCGATATCGCCTTTTTTACGTGCTATTATGATGAAGAAGAATCACTCGGAAGAGTTTCAGAAATTGTGGAATGATAATAAATATAATCGCGGACCACTTATTTCATTGATTATTTTGCGTATTGCATTGTGTACATTGATTGTGTTGTATGTGCTTGTGAAGCTGTTTACAATTAAGATGGGGCTTTTGTTTGCGATTTCAGTTCCTTTGGTATTGCTGTTTATATTCTCCGGACGCCTAAAGAAGCATTCAATTAATTTGGAAAAGCAATTTATGCGCAATCTTCATGCACGTCAAGAGGCAATAGAAAGCAAAACCCCGTTTAAGCAAGGATTTGTAAAAAATTTATTGGCTAGAGATCTACATATCGCCGAATACGAAGTCTCGCAAAATTCTCCAAGCATTGGGAAATCGCTAAAAGAATTAAATTTGAGAAGACATACGGGGGTAAACGTAATTTCCATTGTTAGAGGAGCTAAGCATATCAATATACCGGGAGGTGAAGATAAAATTTACCCTTGTGATAAATTAGTTGTGGTAGGAACAGATAAAGAACTGGAGCTTTTTGATAAATTTGTACAGGAAAGGCACAAGGAAGAGCAAGTAATGCTGAGTCAGGAAGAACCGGTAGATGTTGTTTTGGAGCAAATATTGGTCGATAACTCATCTTTCTTGCATGGCAAATCGATTCGAGAAAGTGCCCTGCGTGATAAAGCATCTTCGCTAGTTATCGGAGTAGAGCGAGGCATAACTTCGCTTAAAAATCCCGATCCGGATCTTATCTTTGAGATCGGAGATATTGTATGGATAGCCGGCGAACGCGAAAAGATCGAAGCTTTGTTTGCAGAGAGCGAGTAATCGAACGCCTCTTTTTGCTTTCGGATGCAAATGAAATCTATTAAATCTACAGATATGAAATTTTTGGGAGTTATTCCTGCGCGATTCGCGTCTACACGTTTTCCGGGAAAACCATTGGTAAAGATCGGGAATAGAACCATGATCGAACGAGTTTACGAACAAGTAAACGGAGTGGTAGACAAAGCTGTTGTTGCAACAGACGATACGCGTATTTTTGATGCGGTAAAAGCTTTTGGTGGAGAGGTTGTTATGACCTCCGAACATCATAAAAGTGGAACCGATCGTTGTTTTGAAGCATTTACCAATTTGGGCGGTGGATATGACGTTGTCGTAAACATCCAAGGTGATGAGCCATTTATCAAACCGGAACAAATTGAGTTGGTAAAATCATGTTTCGACTCACATGAAATTCAATTAGCCACGTTAGTAAAAGCATTTAAAGAGACTGACACTTTTGAAGATCTCTTTAATCCTAACTCTCCGAAAGTTGTATTGAATCACAACTCCGAAGCTATTTATTTCAGCCGTTCTATCGTGCCGTATGTGCGCGGTGTAGATCATACCGAATGGTTGAAGAAACATACTTTCTATAAGCATATCGGTATGTATGCTTACCGTGCCGATGTATTGGCAGAAATAACAAAACTACCTCAATCGTCGCTCGAGATTGCCGAGTCGCTCGAGCAGTTGAGATGGATCGAAAACGGATATAAAATAAAAGTTGCCAAGACAGAATTCGAAACAATCGGTATCGATACTCCCGAAGATCTTGAAAAGGCATTAAAGTATTTATTGTAAAGATGAAACTAGACAGAACAATAGAGCCGGAAATAAAGACAATAGATCATATTGATTTCCCGCAATTGCAAACGATCGAGTTGCCCAACGGCGTATCGCTGCATTATCTCAACATGGGAGATCAAGATGTGGTGCGCATCGACTTGATGTTTGGTGCCGGACGTTACGATCAGGATGTATTATTTCAGGCAGCATTTACGAATTTATTGTTGAAAGACGGTGCCGGAACGTTAAACTCTTCTGAGATGGCCGAAAAGCTCGACTTCTACGGAGCTTGGTTGCAAAACTCTACAACGCAACATTATTCGTATGTGACAATGTATTCGCTCAATCGCTTCTTTGCCGAAACAGCGAAACTCCTTGAGATGATGGTGAAAGAACCACATTTGCCCGAGCATGAGTTTGAGATCCTGAAAGAGAATCGCAAACAACAGTTTATGGTAGAGCGTGATCGCGTACAGGTGCTTGCAACCGAAGCGTTCAGTAAAGCCCTTTGGGGAGAGCAACACCCATATGGTCGTCAGGCAGTGGAAGCAGACTTTGATAAATTGTCGCTGGATAATATCAGAGACTTCCATAAGAAATGCTATTATTCTGACAACATGCGTATCTTCCTTTCGGGAAAGATCACAGAGGAGATGCTTGCCGTGATGACCGAACTCTTTGGTCGCGTGAAATGGGGTAGCGATTTGCGCCTTTCGAGCAAAGACTTTGCAATCGAACCGTTGGCTTCAAAGCAAGTATTTGTAGAGAAGAAAAATGCCCTGCAAGACTCGATTCGTGTTGGTTTGCCCATTCCAAACCGCGACAACCCTGATTTCTATGCTTTGAAAGTATTGAATACAGTACTTGGTGGTTACTTTGGTAGTCGTTTGATGACCAATATCCGCGAAGAGAAAGGATACACCTATGGTATCGGTTCGGCAGTAGCATCTTTCCGTTGTGGAGCCTATATGTACATCACTACGCAAACAGCTTGTGAATATTCGAAGCTTACGATGGAGGAGATCTACCATGAGATCAATAAATTGCACAATGAGTTGATTCCAGACGAAGAATTGGAGATGGTAAAGAACTTCATGATGGGCGAGTTTTCGCGCAATCTTGACGGACCATTTGCTTTGGCCGATGCCTTTATCTCGTTGTTCGCAAATAATTCAACCATCGAGTTTTATCAGAAACAGATCGAGGTAACGCGCACCATCACCGCAGAAGAATTGCAAAAGGTAGCTCGAAAGTATTTGAAAAAAGAAGATATGATCGAGGTTGTTGCCGGATTGCGTCAGGAATAACTGCGAGTATATAAAACATACGATGTAAGTATTTACATCGAAACTAGTGAAGAGAGAATCGTCAGACCGCCATCTGACAATTCTCTCTTCGTTTGTTTTAAATCGTCCGATGCCCATCAGACGATTTAGTTTTCACTAGTTTTGAATCGTTTGATGCCCATCAAACGATTTGATGTCTGTATAGTTTTTAGATACTCTATACAATGTTTTGAGGTAGAGCATGCATTCTTTTTTTCGAAGGGGTGATTGAAGCCGATGATTACACGCAACATTTGTAAATTGTTGATGTTTAATAAAAAGATAGACCAAACAATAAACTTTAGATTATGTTTGAAGAGAACCACAAAACTTATTTCGAAACAATAACGGTGTTGGACCAAAACGGAGCGATTGTGAATGAATCGTTGATGCCTGATATTTCCGATGCCGATTTACTTAAGGCCTACAAAGATCTGCTTTTTGCCCGTACCGCCGATTTGCAGATTGTATCCTATCAAAGGCAAGGCCGTATTTATACCTATCCGTCTAATTTCGGACAAGAGGCTGTGTCGGGGGCCGCCGGAGTGGTAATGACCGATCACGATTGGTTGGTTCCTGCTTTTCGGGAGATGGGAGCCATGCTAGCCAAAGGCGTTACACTCAAAGAATATTTCCTATACTTTATGGGCTATGAAGACGGTTCGAATTTTAAACATGCCTCTCGGGTGTTACCCATTTCTGTGCCTATTGCCTCGCAACTACTCCATGCTACCGGTATCGGATATGCCTTGCGGTATCAAAAGGAGCCGGGCGTTGTGTTTACATATGTAGGCGACGGGGGTACTTCGGAAGGTGACTTTCACGAAGCACTCAACTTTGCCGGTGTATGGAAAGTGCCGGTTATTTTTACCATTCAAAACAATCAATACGCTATATCTACATCAACTCGTTTACAAACTGCCTCCGATAGTTTGGCCGTGAAAGCAATGGCTTACGGAATTCGGGCAGAACGAGTAGATGGAAACGACTTCTTGGCTATGCTCAAAGCCTATCAAGATGCTGTGAAGTATTGCAACGAACACAACGGTCCTGTGCTGATCGAAGCCTTTACTTATCGGCGTGGAGCGCACACTACCTCTGACGATCCTACTCGGTATCGCACAAAAGAGGAAGAAGATGCTTGGGCTTTGAAAGATCCGCTTCGCAGACTCAATTTATACCTCACGGCAAAAGGCTTGTGGAATGAAGCACTCGAAGAAGAGGCTGTAATCAGGTTTAAAGGTGAAATAGATGCTGTTTTTGCCGAAGCTGAAGGGTATGGTGCTTATCCGAAGGAAGATGTTTTCAAGTATATGTATGTGGAAAAACCAAACGAACTTGCAAGGCAGGAGCAACGCTACGATGCTTTTTTGAAGTGGAAAGAAGCGAATGAATCGACCATAAATATGTTTCACTCCTAATATTCAGATCTATGAAAGTAATGACTATGGTAAATGCAATCAATGATGCATTGGATGTGAAGCTATCCGAAGACCAACGCATAGTGGTATACGGTGAAGATGTAGGAGTAGAGGGGGGAGTATTCCGAGTAACAGAGGGTTTGCAGCAGAAGTATGGTGCCGAACGCGTCTTTGATTCGCCTTTGGCTGAGTCGGGCATTGTGGGTACGGCCGTGGGAATGGCGATCGCCGGACTGCGCCCTGTAGTGGAGATGCAATTTTGCGGATTCATATATCCGGCCATGAATCAGTTGATCAGTCACGTTACGCGCATGCACAACCGATCGCGGGGCAAATACCGAGTGCCGATGGTGATTCGTATGCCTTATGGTGGAGGAATCAATGCGTTGGAGCATCATAGCGAGAGTATGGAGGCTTTGTTTGGCCATATACCCGGGCTGAAGGTGGTAGTGCCGTCTACACCCTATGATGCCAAAGGCTTGTTGATCTCGGCAATCGAGTGCGATGATCCGATCTTGTTTATGGAGCCTAAGCGTATCTACAGGGCAATCAAGCAAGAAGTGGATGAAGGGCGTTATGCCTTGCCACTGGGAAAGGCCAAAGTGGTGCAAGAGGGAACGGATCTTACGGTGGTTACTTTTGGGGCTATGGTGCGTGAGGTACAGAAAGCGGCCGAACTGGCAAAGGAACGTGGTATCAGTATGGAAGTTATTGATCTACGCTCTATCTACCCAATCGATCGCGAAATGATTGTGAATTCGGTAAAGAAGACGAGTCGCATTATGACTGTATCAGAGGGGCCTGCGAGCTTTGGTATCGGTTCCGAGATCAGCCAGATCGTACTCGAAGATGCTTTTCTTTATTTAGACGCGCCACCTACACGGGTAGCCGGTTTTGATACGATTGTGCCTTTGCCTCGTGGCGAATATCATTATATGCAGAATCCGTTGAAGATACTTTTCGAAGCAGAACAGATTGTAAACTATTAGGGTATGAGATATATTTTTAAATTTCCCGATATAGGAGAAGGGCTTACCGAAGGTCGTATTGTAGAATGGCGCGTAAAAGCCGGTCAGGAAGTAAAGTCGGGCGACCCCCTTGTGACAATGGAGACCGATAAAGTAGTGACAGATATTCCTTCGCCCAAGCAGGGTGTGGTGGTGAAGTTGTACGGAGAGCCCGGTGAGGTGATTCACGTAGGACAAGCATTGGTGGAGTTTGACTTGTCGGGAGCAGCCGAAGTGTCGGTTGCTGCTGCAACAGTCGACAAACCTGTTGCGAAAGAAGCTGCATCTTCTCTATCGGCCAATGCCGGTGTGGTAGGAACTCTCGAGGTAGCCGGTGATGATGTTGTTATGCATGCAGGCAATGAGGCCCGACTTCATACGAGTACTCTTGATAAGCAGGTCAAGGTACTGGCTACTCCGCTGGTGAAGGCTATTGCTAAGGATAAAGGAATTGATCTTGCAGCTGTAACCGGTACTGGTCCCGGAGGGCGTGTTATGAAAGAAGATCTTACGATGTATGTGCAAATGCAGAGTAATGTGCATCGTAAAGGGATGACAGAGCCGAAGATTGCTGCTGCTGAGAACAAGGTACAGGTAGTACCGCTGAGTCAGATGCGAAAGGCTATTGCCCGTAATATGTTGCGGAGTAAAGAAAAGGCTGCTCATTTGACGATATACGACGAGGTGGAGGTTTCGGGACTTGACCGCATTCGTAGGGAGTATAAAGAGTTGTATGCCGGCGAAAATGTGAAACTTACCTTTTTGCCATTTATAGTCAAGGCTGTTTGTTTGGCATTGAAGGCTCATGCTGCTTTGAATGCAGAGATCGACCTCGAACAAGGCAATATGACTTATAAGCAGTATTACAATATTGGCATTGCCATGGATACGCCAAAAGGATTGGTTGTGCCGGTTATTAAGCATGCCGATGCCATGTCGATCAAAGATATAGCAGTGGCTATTCAATATTATACCGCATTAGCTGCAGAAGATAAACTTACGCTTGGGGATATGAGCGACGGCACATTTACGATTACCAACTATGGAAGCGTGGGCGGTAAGTTTGGTACGCCGATTATCAACTATCCGCAGTCGGCAATTATGGGTATTGGAAAGATATCGAAGCAACCGGTAGTAAAGGACGATACCTTAACTGTGGGACTCGTGTTGCCGTTGTCACTTAGCGTAGATCACTGTGTGGTGGATGGTGCCGAAAGTACACGCTTCTTGAATCAAGTGATGCTGTATTTGAATGATCCGATACGTTTAATGATGGAGTAAAGCGGAAGTTTATGTATGACGTTGTAATTATAGGATCGGGACCTGCGGGATATGTTGCCGCGATACGAGCCGGACAACTGGGCATGAAGTGCGCCGTTGTAGAAAGAAATAAGGTAGGAGGAATGTGTCTCAATTGGGGATGCATTCCTTCAAAGGCGATGCTCGAAAGTGCAAAGCTGTATGTGAAGATTGCTAACGAAGCCGATCGGTTTGGAATTGACGGAATCGATAAGAAGCAAGTTGCTTTTAATTGGAACAAGGCTTTGAAGCGGGCTGGCATCATTGTAAAGAAACTGACTACAGGGGTGGGGTATCTGCTGAAAAAGAATGGCGTGGAACTGATTTCGGGCAATGCCCGAGTGGTTTCTGCTCATCGAATAGAGGTGGGCGATACAAGTTTGGATACGAAAGCAATTATTCTTGCTACCGGATCGCATGCTCCGGAGCTTGTAACGAAGCATCAAGGATTGGTTGTGGAAGCGGCAAGCTTGTTTGACGAACGTGAATGGCCCAATGCTATTGTGGTAGTTGGAAATAATTCGGTGGCGGTCGAACTAGCACAGCTTTTTAATCTCATCGGAAAAGAGGTTACGCTTGTAGTAGAAGGGGATAGTTTTCTCGGTCAGCTCGATGCGTATCTTTCCGATTATATGCTGAAGCAATTGAAGAAAGATAAGGTGCGAGTTGTATTTACCGATACCTTAGATTTGGATAAGCAGTGGGCAGATCAGCAACTGAAAGTGGGTGAAGAGGTGATTCCCTGCGGAGTTGTGATCAATGCTCGCTCGCGCATTGCCAATAGGATTGAAAGTGTAGAGCCTCTTGCTTACGATGATGGATTTATTCGTGTAAATGAAAACCTGGAAACTTCAATAACGGATGTGTATGCCATTGGAGATGCAAATGGGGTGAGTGCCTTTGCTCATGCGGCATCGGCGCAAGGTTTGTTTGTGATAAACCGATTGCATGGTGTGAAGAAGCCTTTTGATGTAAAGAAGTATCCATATAATATGTATTCGTATCCGGAAGTATCACAATTGGGAAGCACGGAAGCCGAATTGATTTTGAAAGGAGTTGACTACAAGATCAGCAGTTTTCCGTTGTCGGCCAACGGGAAAGCATTGATTGAAGGAGAGGCAGAAGGTTTCGTTAGGGTGCTTTCAGAGAAGCAATACGGCGAAATCATGGGGGTGCAGATTGTAGCACCGAATGCAACCGACTTGATCAATGAGGCCGGAGCTTATATGCAATTGGAGTCGACCATTTACGATATAGCACAAACGATACATGCGCATCCTACGATCTCAGAGGTATTTGTTGAGGCGGGTTTCGAGGCAATTGATCGAGCTATTCATAAATAAGAAGCGGACGATGGAACTTGTGCATGTTGCAACGTATCAACTGCCCGATAAGGATGTACTTGCTTCTACGGAACGGTTCAAGCTGCTGATCTGGTTTCCCGAAGAAGTTTGTATTGTGCTGGGGCGCAGTAATAAAGTGGAAGATAGTGTGTTTGAAGAAGTGGTGAGTATGGATAATATTCCTATTTACCAGCGACCCAGCGGAGGTGAGGCTGTGGTGCTTACGCCAGGGATGTTGGTAGTTTCGTGGGTGATGGAGCTGGAACGAATGGTTTCGCCGAATTCTATATTTCGACAAATGAATGCGTTGTATATTGAGGCGTTTGAACGAGACGGAATATCAGGTGTCTGTAGCGATGGGATTTCCGATCTTTGCATTCAGAAGAAGAAGATCATGGGCTCGTCGATGTATTTAAACCAAAAACGCTTATTTTATCATGCCGTAATCAACTTAAATGGTGATGTAGGCTTGATAAGTCGATACTTGAAACATCCGCAGCGCGAACCAACGTATCGGGAAGGAAGAGCACATGAAAGCTTTGTGACTTCTCTTGCAAAGGAGGGTAAACCGTATAATGCTTCTTTTATCGCAAGTGAGCTAAAAAAAATGATGAGTGAAACATGCAGAGCAATAGCGGGTTATAAATAATGTATCAAAAAAGTTGGGGCAAGGTATTGCAGATATGTAAAATCTTACTACCTTTGCAATGCAATCGGGAAACAATGGTTGTGACCAACAAACGGTGTGGTAGTTCAGCTGGTTAGAATACCTGCCTGTCACGCAGGGGGTCGCGGGTTCGAGTCCCGTCCATACCGCAAAGCTGCTGAGTTTGCACTCGGCAGCGAAATCGCGAAAGTAGCTCA
>JBOFPV010000131.1:0-10657 GCA_051660585.1 Tannerellaceae bacterium | reverse complement strand
AAGTGAATACCGGGAACTTCTTCTCTAATACGTTTGATTAAATCATAAGTTTCCTGTTTCGTAATATTTCTTCTCATAATCTTCAACATATTATCACTAATGTGTTGAAGCGCGATATCCATATAAGCACAAACATTATCATTCTCGCGAATTACGCGTAATAAATCATAAGGAAATTTTGCGGGATAGCCATAATGAAGTCGCAACCATTCTACACCAGGAATCTTAGCTAGTCGTTCAATTAATTCAGCTAATGCCAACTTCTTGTACAAATCCAATCCATAATAAGTCAAATCTTGAGCAATTACTTGAAACTCCTTAACTCCTTGTCCTACTAACAAGCGCACTTCTTCTTCAAGAGACTCAATCGTACGAGATTGATAACGACCTGTAATAATTGGAATAGAGCAATAAGAACATGTTCGATTACATCCTTCAGCAATCTTCAGATATGCATAATGTTTTGGAGTTGTAATGACGCGCTCCAAAGCTAGATCATTTTGATATGATTTACCTAAATCAGAGATCAACTCTTTCCAGTTGAATTTCCCATAAAACTTATCCACTTCCGGGAGCTCCATTTGAAGTTCCTGAAGGTAGCGCTCAGACAAACACCCCATCACATACAAATTGCGAATTTTTCCATTTTTTTTCGCTTCTGTAAGATCTAGGATCATTTCGATTGACTCTTCTTTAGCATCTCCAATAAAGCCACATGTATTCACAACAACAATTTCTCCATCAATTTTCGAGGGATCATGCTCTACTTTGTAGCCATTTGCCGCAAATTGGCGCATTAACATCTCAGAATCAACCAGATTTTTAGAGCAACCTAATGTAATAATATCTACTTTGTTCTTTTTCATATATGCTTTTAACGAAACAGGAGCATAGTTTTCACTATGCTCCCATATATCTATTTTATTTATTTCACAAATTACTCACCAAATAAAGAATCTACAAACTCTTTACGGCGAAACACCTGAAGATCCTCAATTCCTTCTCCCAATCCAATATACTTAACCGGAATTTTGAATTGATCTGATATACCTATAACAACCCCACCTTTTGCCGTTCCATCAAGTTTTGTAATTGCTAGAGCATTTACCTCGGTAGCAGCAGTAAATTGCTTTGCTTGTTCAAAGGCATTTTGGCCTGTAGAACCATCCAGTACTAACAAAATCTCATGTGGAGCATCCGGTACAACTTTTTGCATTACATTTTTTATTTTTGTAAGCTCGTTCATCAAATTGATCTTGTTATGCAAACGTCCGGCTGTATCAATAATGACTACATCTGCACCATTTGCAACAGCAGAACTCAAAGTATCATAAGCTACAGAAGCCGGATCTGATCCCATTTTCTGTTTTACGATCGGCACACCTACTCTTTCACTCCAAATCACCAACTGCTCTACAGCTGCTGCTCTAAATGTATCTGCTGCTCCCAGATATACCGATTTACCAGCCTTCTTAAATTGATTAGCAAGCTTACCTATAGTTGTCGTTTTACCTACGCCATTTACACCTACAACCATTATTACATATGGCTTTTTATCAATTGGCGTTGAAAAATCGACAGTATCAACTGTATTATTCTCGGTCAAAAGCGTTGCAATCTCATCACGAAGCATACGAGTAAGCTCTGAAGTACTTACATATTTATCTTGAGCAACGCGCTTCTCAATTCGGGAAATAATCTTAAGTGTTGTCTCAACACCAACATCTGATGTAATCAATACTTCTTCTAAATCATCAAGAACCGATTCATCTACTTTGCTTTTGCCTGCAACGACTCTTGCTATTTTCGAAAAAACGTTCTCTTTTGTTTTAGATAACCCTTTATCCAAGGTTTCTTTTTTTTCCTTACTAAAAAAGCTAAAAATGCCCATATAATATATGCTTAGTTATTATTGATGCCTAACTGCTAACAAAAGTAATGAATAAATTCCATTATTCAGTTAGCACATTCTATTTTTATAGTCTTCATATCCAAATTGACGATATATCTCTAATTCTTCATCAGTTTTTAATAATGCAATATCAGGATGAGAAATCCCATTAAACATTGTTGTTTTCACAATTGTATAATGAATCATATCCTCAAAAATAACACTATCTCCAATTTTTAAAGGCTCATCAAAAGACCAATCTCCAATAAAGTCTCCACTCAAACAGCTATTCCCACCCATACGATATGTAGGCTTGCCTTCAATCGCATCAGTTGCAAAGCGAATTGCTGGCTTGTATGGCATTTCAAGACAGTCTGGCATATGACATGCAAACGAGACATCAAGGATTGCTGTTTTAATCCCTTTATTTTCTACAATATCAACAACCGTAGATCTAAGAAATCCAGTTTGCCAAGCAAATGCACTACCAGGCTCCATTATAATTTCTAAGTTAGGATATTTCTGCTTAAATGTTGTAAGAACTTTTATTAAATGCTCAACATCATAATCGCTACGAGTCATCAAATGACCTCCACCCATATTAAACCACTTTAATCGTGGCAAAAAGTGCCCAAACTTCTCTTCCACCTTTTGCAAAGTAACCTCCAAATCATAAGACGTAGATTCACACAAAGTATGAAAATGAAGGCCTTCAACACCTTCCGGAAGTGTATCGCCAAGCAAGTCTGAAACGACACCTAATCTTGAACCAGGAGCACAAGGATTATACAAATCAGTTCCTACTTCTGAATATTCCGGATTAATTCTTAAACCACAAGATACCCTCTTTCCGTCTTCAACAACAAATGGATAAAATCTTTCAAACTGCGATAAAGAATTGAATGTAATATGACTACTACACTGCAAAAATACAGGAAAATCTTTTTCAGTATATGCTGGAGAAAATGTATGAGCCGGACTTTTCATTTCTTCAAAAGCCAGTCGAGCTTCCGATATAGAACTTGCTGTTGATTCCTGAATATATTCACGAATAATTGGAAAAGATTTCCACAAAGCAAAAGCCTTAAATGCTAAAATCACATTAACTCCAGCACGATCTTTTACCGATTTTATCAACGCAAGATTTCTTCTCAACAATGCCTCTTCCATCACATAACATGGAGAAGGTATTTTATTTACATCAATCATCTTCTTTTACTATTTACTCTGATAAATTATTCCACTATCGTGAACTTCGCAAATTTAAGCAATAATTGCTTTTGCCCAAAATTTTGAAAATCGACAGTTGCTTTCATATTTGTCCCCTCTCCTGATATCGCTATCACTTTTCCTTGACCAAAACGCTCATGCATGATCTGATCACCCGAACGTAAACCCTTAATTTCAGGGGTGATTAATTTATTATTTACTGTTTGATCCACCTTTTTAAAATTAGGCTTATGTCCTACCGGAACCTCAAGAGGCTGGCGATCTACAAAAGTTCTACGACTTTGCTTTTGCTGTGAACTACCGGAAGCAGCACTTTCTCGCGCCTTTTGCATACCTATAGAGCCAAAGTCGTCTGCAGGCAAATTTAAATAGCGAGGATCAATATCTCGGATAAACCGACTTGGTGAACAAATATTCGATTGACCATTTCTAAATCGACTTTTCGCATATGTAATAAAACACAACCTTTCAGCTCGCGTTATGGCTACATAAAACAAGCGACGCTCCTCTTCAATGGCCCGATCATTACCTTTACTCATGCCCGATGGAAACAAATCTTCTTCAAGACCTACAACAAAAACGTTTTTAAATTCTAAACCTTTTGCAGCATGAATTGTCATCAAAGTCACTTTATCTTCTCGATCTTCAGTTGTATTATCTTGGTCTGTCAATAAAGAAACCTCTGCCAAAAAATCACTTAATCCCGGATTCTCAATACCTTCTTCTCGTTTTATTTCACAAAACTCAGCAATCCCTTTCAAAAGCTCTTGTAAATTTTCCTGCTTACTAGTACCCTCTATCGAACGATCTTGAAATAAATCAGCTACAACCCCAGACTGTTTTACAATAAGCGTAGCTAAATCTGAGGCAGACAAAACCTTACTTTCTTCAATAAAACCAACAATAAGCTCTTTAAAAGCTTTGAGTTTAGAGGCTGTACCTGCATTTACAGGCAATGCAAACTTTAAAGGATCACAAATCACATTCCAAGCACTTTCATTATGCAATGATGCGGTAGTTAGCACTTTATTTAATGTTGTATCACCGATACCCCTTGTTGGATAATTTATTACTCTTTTTAATGCTTCTTCATCCGTAGGATTTACACACAAGCGAAAATAAGAAATTACATCTTTAATCTCTTTACGTTGATAAAAAGATAAACCTCCATAAATTCGATATGGAATATTTCTTTTACGCAGTGCCTCTTCAAAAATACGTGATTGTGCATTTGTGCGGTACAAAATAGCAAAACTATTAAATCCATCGTGCTCGCGCATTCGTACCTCACTAATTTTATTGGCAACGAGATAACCCTCTTCATAGTCAGAATAGCCATTAAGCACTTCAATTTTCTGACCAACCTCATTTTCTGAAAAGACCTTCTTCTCAATCTGTCTTGAGTTCTTCTGGATCAAGCTATTTGCTGCATCAACAATTGTTTGCGTAGAGCGATAATTCTGTTCAAGCTTAAAGATCTTACAATTTGGAAAATTATTTTTAAACGTAAGAATATTATCAATATTAGCACCTCTAAATGAATAAATACTCTGAGCATCATCACCTACCACGCAGATATTACGATGTTGTTCGGCCAGTCGTTGTACGATAAGATGCTGAGCAAAATTCGTATCCTGATACTCATCAACTAAAATATATTGAAAATGCGATCTATATTTATCTAGCACACTCGGATTGTCCCTAAAAAGAATATTTGTATACAACAGCAAATCATCGAAATCCATAGCCCCTGCTTGCTTACATCGATTAAAGTAAGTCTGATATATTTCTTTTATCAAAGGCATCTTAGCATACATATCACTCTCAATAAGATCTTTATTTGCCGCATAAGATTGAGGAGTAATCAGCGCATTCTTAGCATTTGAAATACGTGCATAAACAGCATTAGGTTTATAAACCTTTTCATCCAATTGTCTTTCCTTTATAATCGTCCTTAGCAAACTTTTTGTATCAGCAGCATCGTAAATCGTAAAATCGCGAGGAAAACCCAACACTTCACACTCAGCCCTAAGAATACGGCTAAATATTGAGTGAAATGTCCCCATCCATAAACGCTTTGCTAATTCATGACCTACAATAGAAGAAATACGATCCTTCATTTCACGTGCAGCCTTATTGGTAAATGTTAATGCCAATATTGCACTAGGATGAATCCCTTTCTCAATTAAATAAGCAATTTTATAAGTTAGCACACGTGTTTTTCCTGAACCAGCACCTGCAATAACAAGAGATGGCCCATCGGTATAACACACTGCAGCCTTCTGGCTGCCATTAAGCTGATTTAGATATTCACTCACGACTCCAAAAATAAAATTAGACATTACAAAGTTAACAGAAAATACAGTTCCTCAAACACATCATATATACTTATAGAAAACAGAGCAATACTTATGTCCATGTAAGTATTGCTCTGTTCAAGCTTCGCAAACGAACGAAATCTAAAAGAATTCTCAATAATTATTTGGAATCATAAACAAACGCATTATTTTTGCACAGAAACCAATATCGATAGTGCAAACTATGAATCAACACTTTAGAACTAATACTTATGAAACGAAGATCTTTTATATTAACAGGAATAACTACCGGATTAAGTTTTTCAAACTTAAAAGCAGCACTTACTTCAAACAACATTCACACAGAAAAAACCTCTAATCTTGTTGCTGTAATGGGAGGAACACCTCAAGAAATGCTCATTGCTGCCATAAGTAATCTAGGAGGCATAAAAAACTTCGTAAAACCCGGACAAAACATCGTTATCAAACCAAATATAGGGTGGGATAGAAAACCAGAAATGGCAGCAAACACCAATCCTGAATTAATCGGCACACTTACTAAACTATGCTTAGAAGCTGGAGCAAAAAATGTTACTGTCTTTGATCACACATGTGACAATTGGCAACGCTGCTATCAAGCAAGTGGTATTGAGGCCATCGTAAAATCTTCAGGCGGCATTATGGCACCCGGAAATGACGAAGTATATTACCAAGAAGTAGAAATACCTAAAGGAATCAACTTAAAGAAAGCCAAAATACACAAAGCACTACTTGAAGCTGATGCTTGGATCAATGTTCCAATACTTAAAAATCATGGTGGAGCCAAAATGACTATCGCTATGAAAAACTACATGGGTATAGTTTGGGATCGAGGGTATTTTCATCAAAATGACTTACAGCAATGCATCGCTGATATATGCACCTGGAGTAAAAAGCCTGTTTTAAATATTGTAGATGCTTATCGGGTAATGCGACAAAACGGACCACAAGGTAAAAGTGAAGCCGACACCGTATTATTAAAAACATTGATTGCATCATCAGATATAGTAGCTGTAGATACTGCTGCTGTAAAATTTTTCAATCAAATTGAGAACATGGAGCTAGATGCAGTTAGTCATCTTGCAAAAGGTGAACAACATAAACTTGGAACCACAAACCTTGATAAAATAAACATTAAACGAATTAAGCTACAATGAAATTTAAACCATTAAAAGCTATTCGAGTCTTGCTTGCTACAATAATAACATTTTTCATTAGCTACAAGCTACTAGAGCTCAATAGTATTGATCCTTATGAAACACATGTGCTATTAAGAAGCCAATTCATTCCAGCGCTACTTTCAGCTTCTTTTCTGTGGATCGTTTTTTTACTTGCACTCACACTGCTTTTAGGTAGAGTATATTGTTCGATTTTGTGTCCTTTAGGCATATTACAAGACGCTATATTTCGCTTACGCACTTGGACATATAGACTCCGATCACAAAAAGCACCGAAGTTACACTATGCGAAAAGCAATCATTTTTTGAAACATTCGATTTTATTAATCACAGTACTAACCATTCTACTAGGAAGCACTGTGATGCTCACGTATCTAGATCCGTATAGCAATTTTGCACGAATCAGTACAAACTTATTTAAGCCTATTATTATACATGTAAATAATTTCATAGCAATGCTATTGATGAAAAATGACAATTACACTTTTCATCACATTAGCATTGGTTATCTATCAATTTATTCTTTAATTTTTACATTAACCGTATTTCTTATCATTGCCATCACCGCAACATTGCGAGGACGTCTTATATGCAATACAATATGTCCTGTAGGCACGCTTCTTGGCATAATTTCAAAAAATGCAGTAATACGTCCTATAATCAACAAAAACAAATGCTCCCAATGTGGTTTATGTGAGACATATTGCAAGTCACAGTGTATAGACAGTATTTCTAAAAAAATAGATGCCTCTCGCTGTGTGGTTTGCATGAATTGCATTGGCATTTGCAAACAAAAAGCTATTAAATACACACTCCCCATACCTGCTACAAAGAAAATATACAAGTCACCCAACAACAGACGCAGCTTTATTGTTTTAGCAAGTACTATTACGGCTGCTTCTGCATCAAAAAGGCTATTTGCGAATACGACAAAGAATAAAAACTCCGAAATTAATCCGATAATGCCTCCGAGTGCCGGCAACAAAGCTGACTTCACCTATAAATGTACAGCATGCCATGCATGCATTGCACACTGCCCAAATCAAATTTTAAAGCCCGCTGCGCTACAATATGGTATCGGCTATATGCTAAAACCATATGTAAAGTTCGACACCGGTTATTGCAACCACGAATGTAAAGTATGTATAGACATCTGTCCGAGTCATGCATTAAAGAAAATCAGCACAGAAGAAAAAAAGCTACTTCGCATAGGCATTGCAGAGTTTAAACAAGATGCCTGCATTGTTTATACAGAAGAGACTTCTTGCGGAGCTTGCTCAGAACATTGTCCTACGCAAGCCGTAAAAATGGTTCCCTATAAAGGACACCTCACGATACCTGAAATAGACCCAACAATCTGTATTGGATGTGGTGGATGCGAGTATATATGCCCCGTTCGTCCCGAGCGAGCAATCAGCGTTGCATCTGCAATTATGCAAAAGCAAGCAAAAGCTCCGTCAAAAGAGCATAAAGAAGATATTAAAATCAATGATTTCGGGTTCTAAAATCGTTTGTGTATTTTCAGATTAGAATGTACCTTTGTAAAAAAACAAAAGAATGACATTCGATTTACAATACACCGACACGAAATCAAACGCTAGAGCCGGTCTTATTACAACAGATCACGGCGTAATCGAAACTCCTATCTTTATGCCAGTAGGTACACAAGGCTCAGTAAAAGCCGTACATATGACTGAACTTAAAGAAGATATTAAGGCTCAAATCATTTTGGGTAACACATATCACCTGTATCTTCGTCCGGGACTAGAAATCTTGGAACAAGCAGGCGGCTTGCACAAATTCAATAGTTGGAACGGACCAATCCTCACAGACAGTGGTGGTTTTCAAGTATTTTCATTATCAGACAATCGTAAACTCCACGAAGAAGGAGCAACGTTTCGTTCTCACGTAGATGGATCTAAACACCTATTTACTCCAGAAGGAGTAATGGATATCCAGCGTACAATCGGAGCAGACATCATTATGGCCTTCGACGAATGCACACCGGGTGATGCAGACTATGCATATGCAAAGAAGTCATTGGCCCTTACAGAAAGATGGCTCGATCGTTGTTTCAAAAGATTCAACGAAACCGATCCTAAATACGGATATAATCAAAGCTTGTTTCCAATCGTGCAAGGATGTGTTTATCCCGACTTGAGAAGAAAAGCAGCAGAAAACGTGGCATCAAAAGGTGCAGACGGTAATGCAATTGGTGGTCTTGCCGTAGGAGAGCCAACAGAAAAGATGTATGAAATGATCGAGGTGGTAAATGAAATCTTACCTAAAGATAAACCTCGTTACCTTATGGGTGTAGGTACTCCTATCAATATCTTGGAAGCTATCGAACGCGGAGTAGACATGTTTGACTGTATTATGCCTACACGTAATGGTCGCAACGGACATATCTTCACCAAACAAGGAGTGATGAACATGAAAAACAGAAAATGGGCCAACGACTTCTCTCCTATCGAAGCCGACGGAGCATCGTATGTAGACACATTATATAGTAAAGCATATCTTCGTCACTTATTTGCAGTAGACGAAATCCTTGCTCTACAAATCGCCTCTATCCACAACTTGGCATTCTACTTGTGGTTGGTAAAAGAAGCACGCAAGCATATTATTGCAGGCGATTTCTCAGAATGGAAAAGTAAAATGGTAAAACAACTCTCAAACAGACTCTAACCTATGGATTTTAGGCTGAAAAGAATAGACTGGTATATAATTAAAAAGTTTTTAGGAACTTACTTCTTTGCGATAGCATTGATTATTTCAATCTCTGTAGTTTTTGATATCAATGAAAAGATCGATAAGTTTCTAATGCCTCATGTACCACTTAAAGCAATCATCTTTGATTATTACATGAACTTTATTCCTCATTTCGCTAATCTTTTCAGCCCTCTGTTTACTTTCATTGCAGTGATCTTCTTCACTTCCAAGCTGGCTGAAAACTCAGAAATCATAGCCATGCTTGCAAGTGGAATGAGTTTTAGAAGATTAATGTATCCGTATTTTATATCGGCCGCCATTATATCGATGTCTACATTTGTACTCAATAGTTATATCATTCCGCCGGCGAATGCCACCCGTATCGATTTTCAGAACAAATACATCAAGAATAAGAAAAAAGAATGGGAGCGGAATATTCAGATTGAAGTAGAACCTGGAGTGATCGCATACTTCAACAGTTACGATGCAACCACAAAGATGGGCTCACGCTTTTCGCTCGAGAAGTTTGACGGCAAACTACTAGTCTCCCGCCTCACAGCAAACTCCATCAAGTACGATTCGGCATACAAATGGACTGTTATCGATTACATGGTCAGAGATTTTGATGGGATGAAAGAGACGCTCACAAGCGGAACGCGTAAGGATACAACACTTACTATCGTTCCTTCCGACTTCCTAATCTCGAACAACGACTGCGAAACGATGACCTCTCCAGAACTGCTCGACTTTATTGACAGACAAAAGAAGCGCGGTATTGCAAATATTCAAACATTTGAGATTGAATACGAAAAACGAATCGCCATGGTATTTGCAGCCTTTATCTTGACTACGATCGGTGCTTCTTTGTCTTCACGCAAGATAAAAGGTGGAATGGGATTAAACATTGGAATAGGACTCGGCTTGAGTTTCTCTTACATCTTATTTATGACTGTAACATCTACGTTTGCTGTAAGTGGTGTAATGAGTGCTCGATTAGCGGCATGGACTCCTAATATTGTATATACACTCATTGCAATATACTTATATCAGAAAGCTCCACGCTAAACGGTATACATATCAAAATATTACAATACAAAAAATGCATATAAGAGAATCGATCGATTCCTTATATGCATTTATTTTTTACGCAAATAACGAGACTTGACGTCCTTGTTATATTACACTAGCAAATCAAATGATTTTTGAAAGTTGCTGAGGCGTAATGTCAGTGGCAACAATAACTCCATCTTTATCAATTAAGAAGTTTTTGAAACCTGCATCCAATCCGTATTCTTTATATAAAGGAGAAG
>JBOFPV010000130.1:0-72582 GCA_051660585.1 Tannerellaceae bacterium | reverse complement strand
GATAGCGGCCTCTTTTGGTGTACTACCTCGCTCTATATGTTTCGTTATATTCTCAAGTACTACAATGGCATCATCTACTACCATACCAATAGCGATCGACAAGGAACTCAACGATATGATATTCAGTGTACCGCCCGTTGCCATCAAATAGATAAACGAACCAATCAACGACATCGGTACAGTAAGGATGATAATAAATGTAGCTCTCCAACGACCAAGGAAAAAGATAACTACCACGATTACGAATAGTCCGGCATACATTACCGAGTCTACAAGACTGGTAATGGAAGCTTCAATAAACTCGGATGTATCCATCACAACACTCAATTGAATATCTGGAGGAAGTGATCCTTGAAGTTCGGGTATCTTTTTACGTATTTGTTGTGCTATGTCTACCGTATTAGAGCCCGATTGTTTCTGAACCACAATACTTGCGCCTTGAATACCATTGGTAAACGACTCTTGAGCTTTCTCTTCGGTGGCATCGATTACTTTAGCTATATCTTTGAGGTAAACGTTACGTCCCTGATCGCTACCGACTACAATATTGTTTAGTTGATCGCTATCTTTAAACTCTCCTTCTACACGAAGTGAATAAGTCTCGGTTCCAATATCGAAGCTACCCGCAGGGATGTTCATGTTTTCTTTAGCAATCACATCGGCGATCTTCTCAATGGTCAGGTTATAAGCTTCTAACTTATCGGGCGAAACATAGACTTGTATTTGTCGCTTCGGCGCACCGGAAATAGATACAGCCCCTACTCCATTGATACGATTGAGCGGACTCACCACTTTCTCATCCAAGATCTTATAAAGAGCGTTCACACTTTCTGTGGCCGTGGCCGAAAGTATGATTACCGGAATCATATCGGTACTTAGCTTAAAGATGATCGGCTGGTCTACTCCATCAGGAAGTGCACCTTTTACCATGTCAATCTTATCACGTACGTCGCTAGTGGCAACGTTGATGTCGGTTCCATATTCAAACTCGAGTGTTACGAGCGAAATGTTTTCTTTCGACTTCGAGGTGAGTTTCTTTAAATCATCGACCGTATTGAGCATGTTCTCGAGCGGTCGGGTCACGTTTGTTTCAACATCGGATGCACTGGCACCACGGTAATTGGTAATTACCGTAAGTTGGTTCATCTCGATATCCGGATAGAGGTCTACCGCCAGACGCGTGTAGGAAAACAGCCCTACTACCATGATTCCGATAAAGATCAGAAGCGTGGAAATGGGTTTCTTTACCGCGGTTTCGTATATTCTCATAAATTATCTTGCGCTTTATTGATTATTTCAATCGATAATTATGGACTAATTATTCGATAATTACTGGTTAAATTCTTTGGTCATTGCTTCTTCGCCAACCACTTCTACTTTTGTTCCGCTTACGAGACGAGACTGACCGGCAATAACAACTTCCGCTCCCGGTTGTACACCTGAAATCAATTCATAAGTACCACCAAGACGCTGACCCAGTTCAACTTTTGTATAGATTGCTTTGCCGTTTTCTACGATGTAAACAAAACGATCGTTAGATCCTGGTTGTTTTACAATGGCATTATCGGGCAATACTACGCGTTTTTCTTTTCCGAAGTTGAATGTTACGCGGGCAAACATTCCCGGACGCACACGCAAGTTTTTGTTTGCAATCATGATCTCTACGGTAAATGTGTGTGTTGCCGCATCGATAACGGGGTAAATCTTACTTACTTTTCCTTCAAAGACTTCGATTCCGTATACATCTAGTCTAACTTCTACTGTCATTCCGGCTTTCACTTTTGCATAGAATGACTCCGATACATTGACCAATGCTTTTACCGGATTCATTTGTTGCACGGTAAGTACCGGCTGTTGTGCATATACGTCGCCTTCGTCGTAGTTTTTAGCCGTAACAATTCCGCTGATCGGACTCATTAGTTGTGTATCGTCTTTGATACGTTTTACCGTTTGTTTGGCTACATCGTATTGCAACTTGATTTGATCTAGTTGCTGTTGTGATGCTCCTCCTACTTCAAACAAGTCTTTGATTCTTTGATAATCTTTCTCGTAATTGAGCAGTTGTGCTTCTTGTTGTGCCAAGTTGGTTGCATCCATATCTACCAACTTCTGGCCTTTCGACACATTACTTCCTACATCCACATATATTTTCTTAATACGCATTGGCGTAGAAGGTGAGATATGATTTACTACATCGGCTTCGATGGTAGCTGTAAACGTAGAAAGCTGATCTACTTCTTGCTCCGAAGCTTTCTCTACTTTCACCTTTACGATATCTTCCGTTGCTTCTTCTTTTGCTTTTGCTTGTGCTTCTTTTTGTTCTTTCGAACCACATGATGCAAAAAGAATAAGTGAAGCTAACATGATTTGAGATAAAAATCGTTTCGTTGTCATATTGAATTGATTCGCGTTGTTTCGTTCGTTTGTTGTGTTTTATTTCATTTTGCCTTTATACTCCATTTGTTCTTGGTAGGTATCGGAGGCTTTACCCAAAGTCTTTTCTAATCCGGCTTTTGCTACCAGATAGTCATAGATCGACTGATTGTATTGCAGGCGTGATTGAGTAAGTGCAAGATCGGCATCGTTCAACTCCAATAAAGTTGCCATACCTGTATTGTATCTTTTCTCTGCAATCAGATACCCTTTTTCAGCCTGTGCTACTGCTTGTTCGTTTGATTGCACTTGTTCTACACTCTTTATCATATTGTCTCGATAGTTACGGATCGCGACATTTAGATTTCTGTATAAGTCTTCACGCTGAAGTTGCAACTGGTTCATAGAAACCTTTGTTTGCTTGGCCGAATAATAACGACTACCTCCGGTGAAAATAGGGATGCTCAAAGAAAGTCCGACCATCGAGTATGGATTCCATTGGTACTGACTAAACTTAAAATCATTGTTCATAGCCATCCATTGATATGATGCCGTTGCTGCAAGTGTTGGAGAATATTGAAGTTTTTGGATCTTCAAGGTTTCATTCAATTGCTTTGACTGAATATCTAACTTTTTCAAGTCTATATTTTCCTGCAATGATGTATCGGAAAGCATTAGTTCTTGAAACATCTCTGCTTGATAGTCACTTAGTAGCCCATTGCATGCAATGGGTAGTTCTAAGTCGATACCTAACAATGCTTTGAGTTGTAACTCTGCTAGCGTTACGGCATTCTTCGACTGCACTACATTGGGAAAGATATTGCGCTTTTGCACATCTGCTCGAATCAAGTCAAACTCTGCAACCAGTCCTTTTTCGTATTTGCGCTTGATATCGTTGTAGTTGAAGTCGGCATTGTCATAGCTTTGCTGAAATACATGATACGAGTCTTTTGCCAATAAGATTGCATAAAATGCTTTGCGAACTTCTTCTACCATTGCTATTTTCGATCCTTTGGCAGACTCCAAGGCCATCTCGACATCAAGACTTGAAAGTGTAATCGTTTTCCATAGAGCTGGTGCAATAATCGGTAGTGATGCCGTAAAGCCGGCAGTCCAGTTATTGCTACGCCCTACAGGTATGCCTGTTTTACTATCCGAAGCTCCAGCTTGTGTTGTATCACCTGGAGCACCAAATGCCCCATCAAAATACATCATTTGTTTTTTCAGGGTTCTGCTATACTGTGCAGAAGCATCGATAGTAGGCAAGAGTGCTCCTATTGACTTTCTTTTTTCGTACACTTTCTTCTCAATCTCCATATCAGCGACCTGTATCGTAGGGTTTTCAGACAATGCTATTGCTATCGCATCATCTACACCCAATCGCAATGTATCGGTTTGCGCTTGGGTAGACTGGGTAGTGACCAGCCCACCAAGACAAAGTACCGAAAACCAAAAGCTTTGAAAAATCTTTCGTTTTATCATATTTACTAACTATTTGTCTCTATTAAAGTTAAAGCTATCTATTAATTCTATTCCTTTCTTTGTGGAAATACCGCGAAGGAAATTGATAATGATGGCTCGCATATAATCTAATATCGTGTATTTATCTAACTGAAAATGGTTGGTTTCGAAAAGAAGCATAAACTGAGCTTTTAACAATCCTACTACAATCTCAAGATTGATGTCTTCTCGAATCAGCCCTTCTTTTTGTCCTTCGGCAAGTAGTTGGTTATATCGTATAGAGCATGCCTTCGAGTGATTATCGAACAATGCATAGGCTTTGGGATAGAACTTCTTTATTTCATTAATCGCATTCCTGTTTACACCCTTGAACTCTTGAAACTGCTGACGGTACAATAGCAACAGGCCTTCGAGTACATTCTCTGCCGAAGCAAAGTGAGCTTCTGACCTTACACTCCCATCCTCGAGCGCTTTCTCTACACATTTACTTACCAACTCATCTTTATCCTTGAATTGTTCATAAAGTGTCCGTTTCGAGATACCCAGATGCTTGGCTACATCTGTCATCGTCACGCTTTTAACGCCTTCTTGAAAAAACAATTCGGCTGCCTTGTCTAATATTCGATCTCTTAGCTCCATTCGTATGAATTATGAGCTGCAAATGTAAAGAGAAAACCCAAAAAACCAAATTGGTTTTCAGGTTCTATTGTTAACATAGTTGAAAACTATAAATAGATAGGCAATATCAATTCTAGATTTTCACAGTCTCAAGGTATCTAATTAATAAAATTTACTACATTTGCCCCATCTTTTAAACTAAGTACAAATATACTTTGACTTAAAACTATTAAAACATGGCAAAAATAACACGTGAAGAGGCTTTGCTTTACCACTCTCAAGGAAAGCCCGGAAAAATAGAAGTAATCCCTACAAAACCTCATAGCACCCAAACAGATTTATCGCTTGCTTATTCTCCAGGAGTAGCGGAGCCTTGTCTTGAAATCGAGAAGGATCCCGAAACTGCATACGATTATACAGCAAAAGGTAATTTGGTGGCAGTTATTTCAAATGGTACTGCTGTACTTGGACTAGGAGATATCGGCACATTGGCAGGTAAGCCTGTAATGGAAGGAAAGGGTTTATTATTTAAGATCTTTGCCGGAATCGATGTATTCGACATCGAAGTAGACGAAAAGAACCCGGAGAAGTTCATCGAAACTGTGAAGGCTATTGCTCCTACTTTTGGTGGTATCAACTTAGAGGATATTAAAGCTCCAGAATGTTTTGAGATAGAGGCTCGACTGAAAGAGGAACTTGATATTCCGGTAATGCATGACGACCAACATGGTACTGCTATTATTTCAGGTGCGGGACTTTTAAATGCACTCGAACTTGCGGGTAAAAAGATTGAAGAAGTAAAGATTGTTGTGAATGGAGCAGGTGCTTCAGCAATTTCATGTACGAGACTTTACACAATGCTTGGCGCGAAACGTGAAAACATCGTAATGTGCGATAGCAAAGGGCCGATCACAATTTATCGTTCCGACATTAACGAACAAAAGAAATTCTTTGCAACAGAACGCGAACTAGATACACTTGCTGAAGCATTGAAAGGAGCAGACGTATTCCTTGGTTTATCAGTTGCTAATGTATTGAAGCCGGAGATGGTTCAAAGCATGAACCACGATCCGATTGTGTTTGCATTGGCTAATCCAAACCCGGAAATCAGTTATCCTGAAGCTAAAGCATCTAGAGAAGATTTGATCTTTGCAACCGGTAGATCTGACTATCCAAACCAAATCAACAACGTTCTTGGTTTTCCATATATCTTCCGCGGCGCATTAGACGTAAGAGCTAAAGCAATCAACGAAGAGATGAAACTTGCAGCAGTAAAAGCAATTGCAGAGCTAGCTAAAGAACCTGTTCCGGATGTAGTAAACGCTGCGTATAAATTAAAGAACCTTACATTTGGTCGCGAATACATCATTCCAAAACCACTTGATCCACGTTTGCTTACTCGTGTATCCGTAGCTGTAGCAAAAGCTGCAATCGAATCGGGGGTTGCTCGCAAAACAATCACGGATTGGAATGGTTATGAAAACCACCTACGTGAAATGATGGGCTATGACAACAAACTTATCAGACAATTTGTCGATATGGCAAAAGAAAGTCCGAAGCGAGTTGTGTTTGCAGAAGCAAATCATGTGAACATGATGAAAGCTGCTGCTCAAGCAAAAGCTGAAGGTATCTGCCAACCGGTTCTTCTTGGTAACGAAGAACGTTTTGCAAAGATTGCACAACTAAACGATATCAGCCTGGAAGGAATCGAAATTGTAAACCTTCGTCACGACCGCGAAGAAGATCGCCGTGTACGTTACGCAACAATCCTTTCTACAAAGAATGGTCGCGAAGGTATGACTTTTGCCGAAGCATACGAAAAGATGTTTGACCGCAATTGCTTTGGTATGATGATGGTTGAGACAGGTGATGCTGATGCATTTATCACCGGAATCTATAGCCGTTATACCGAAACAATCAGTACAGCCAAACAAGTTATTGGTATTCGTGAAGGTTTTGATCACTTCGGAGCAATGCATATCGTAACCAATACAAAAGGAACATTCTTCCTTGCAGATACATTAATCAACCGTCACCCTGACACCAATGTATTGGTAGATATTGCTCGTCTTACGCATGATGCAGTGAAATTCTTTGCGCACGATCCTGTAATGGCTATGGTTTCTTACTCAAACTTTGGCGCAGACCAAATTGGAAGTCCTGCTCATGTACACGATGCCGTAAACTATTTACACGACATTCACCCTGAAATGGTGGTAGACGGAGAGATGCAAGTAAACTTTGCACTAAACAGAGAGTTGCGCGATATGATGTATCCGTTTAGCAAACTCAATGGAAAAGATGTAAACACTCTTGTATTCCCTAATCTAAGTTCGGCCAACAGTGCATACAAGTTGTTGCAAGAAATGGGTGGTAGTGAAATCATCGGCCCTATCCAAATGGGATTGAAGAAACCTATTCACTTTACAGATATCGAAAGCTCAGTGCGAGACATCTTTAATCTTACAGCTGTGGCTGTTGTAGATGCCATTGTACAAGCACAAATCGAAAACAAAAAGGCATAAAAAATAGTCCTTTTATTATATGGGCAACCGCAGCAATCTTCGCAAGAATGAATGTTGCGGTTGTTTTTTGTTAAACCATTCTATATTAAAATCTGTTTACTAAGATAAACCAATCAAATCGTACATTAAGATGAATACGTACAGTAAATCCTTTTCACAGGCCTTCTCGCTTCCACGCACTTACCTTACGGCGGCGGGATTCGTTTTGTTAAGCGTTGTTGTTCCGCAAATAATGCACCAGTTTTCAATGGCAGGAACCATCTTCCTTCCTATTTTGTTTTTCACCTTCTTTGCTACCGTACGTTTTGGTACAGCAGTAGGTTTATTATCAGCATTCGCATCGCCACTTGTAAGTAACCTCCTTACAGGAATGCCTCCCGGAGGTGTATTGTATGTAATGTTGGCACAATGTATTACAATCAGTCTTATTGGCGGATACTTTGTATACAAAACCGGCAAAATCAATCTATATCAGATTGCGACCGTTATTGTTGCTTATCAGCTTGTAGGTTGCGCATTGGATGTTGCCTTCCTTAGCAACTTTACCGATACTCTTTCATCATTAAAGACTACCATTCCGGGAATGCTAATTCAATTAGGCTTCTTTACAGTATATAGTCGCTATTTCTTGAATAAATAATAGAACAAAAAAAGGACGATCTCAACTTCGCGTTAAGATCGTCTTTTTTCTTTATCACCATCACATACCGGCTTTAATGCCAGTTTTCACTAATATCCAATTGACCGGATATGCAGTAATAAATCCCGCACACATAGCAAGCTGCATCATAAACCAAAATTCCCATGATGTCTTTGGTAAATCACCATGATAGATTCCAAACAATGCAATTGCCATCCAGCCGTACATCCCTACCTGCCATGAACTAAGTGAGAAAAAGTCAATCTTCAATGCTCGCATGATTCCTTTCCCTACAGACAAATGCAACATCGGTTGTATTGCTACATATTGAAAAAAGATACCGATAGCCAATGCTAATATATAGTCGAGCACCCATTGTCCGGTTATGCCTGTTCCTAAAATAATAGCCGGGAAAAAGAAAACCAGCCATTCCCCAATCAAATCGGCCAAAGTACAACCGGCTCCGCAGTGCAATGTTGACAAAGCTACCTTTTCCCAAAAAGGTTTTGCCGGCATTGCTTTCATATCCATGCTCATGTCCATTTTCATATCTCCCATCTTCATATCATCATGATGCGCAGATATATCCATCCCTTTCATGTTCATTGGTTTATTTCCGAGCTTGAAATAGGCAATCAACCCAATCACACCAGACCATAAAGCTGTTAGTGGCCACACTGCCTCCATTATTTTCATCCCCTGTGGGTGCCCGTTCTTTATATGCAGAAAAACAATTATCGCGCAAAGGATACTAGATATAATCCAGCAAGCTGCAAAAATAGAGAAGTACTCATTCATAGTTTTTTCATTTAGTCGTGTTATACTGTATAAAACAAGCAGGCAAAGTCAATGTTCGACTATACAAACGATCTCATCCCAAAAAAAAGCGAGTCTTTTCTTTGGTTTCATAAATCACCAAAGAAAAGACCCGCAGCTTATTCGCTAAATTAGAGTTCTACAACAGTATATTCCGTCATAAAAATATCGTAAGCATCAGCTGAGCCGTAATCACACGCAAGAACATAACCACCGGATAAACCGTTGCATATGCTACTGCCGGATGCGGACCGCCAATGTTTGTATTTGCATACGTCAATGCCATAGGATTCGACATACTACCACAAAGCATACCCGAAACATGAGGCAAATCCATTTTCATAAACTTCACAGCATAAGTACCAACAATAAGTACCGGAATCACTGTAAGCAAGAAACCGGCAAGAATCCAAAGTGCACCTTCAGCTCTAAACACAGTTTCGAAAAACTTACCTCCCGAGTCGATACCCAAGCCAGCAAGATAAAGAACAATCCCAATCTGACGAAGCATTAAGTTTGCACTCTGTGTAGTATAAGTTACAATAGAGAAACGCGGACCAAAAGCCCCCATAAGAATCCCCACAATAATAGGCCCTCCGGCTATACCAAGTTGCACAGGAACTGTTACGCCCGGAACCTTAATAGGCAACGATCCTATCACAAGTCCCAACAAAATACCGATAAAAATGGCAATCAAGTTAGGCTCTTTCAATCGAGCAAGAGAGTTACCCAGTAATCGTTCTACATTTTTTGTCGAAGCACGCTCTCCTACCACCGTTACTTTATCTCCCATCTGAAGAAGTAGGTCACGAGTAGGTTGCAGATCAATACCCGCACGATTTACACGCGTAATATTCACACCGTAGTGATTACGTATGCGAAGCGAGCCCAACGTTTTACCGTTTACTTTATTTTGGGTGATAATGATCTGGCGAGATACCAACTCACTATCAATATCATTCCAGTCGATACCCTCTTCGTTCCAGTCTAGATCTTCTTTCGCTCCAAACAGCAATTCGAGCCATTTCGCATCACTCTCGGTAGTCATAATCAGCACCACATCGTCTAAGTCAAAGACGGTACTCGATGTAGGAATTGTAACTTTACCTTTCTTCCAAATACGCGAAATCACAAAGCTTTTGTGCGAAAGAGCTACTACATCCCTTACACATTTACCTACGATTTGCTTGTTCGAGACTTTGAAGCTCACAATATACGTCGATTTGAAATCTTTACGATCATTGATTGCTTCATCAGGAATACTCTTAGGAAAGACATTTTTAAGAAGAGCTAACGCCATAATTACCCCAACAACACCAAGCGGATAGGTAACTGCACAACCCAGTGCAATTTCCGACAGTGGAATATCAGGATTTACAATGTGCAGATAGTTTAATGTCTGTTGTGCCGCACCGAGAGCAGGTGTATTTGTTACTGCTCCGGAAAGGATACCCATCATATCAGGCATAGAGATACCCATGGTGTAATGCAATACAACACTCAAGACCAAACCGACCACAACTACTGCAATAGCCAACATGCTTAATTTTATACCTCCTTCCTTCAATGAAGAGAAGAAACCCGGTCCTACCTGTAATCCTAATGCATACACAAAAAGAATAAGACCAAAACTTTGTGCGAAGCTCAACATTTGCTTATCCGGTGCTAAACCGAAATGACCAGCAATGATACCCACAAAGAAAACGAATGTGATACCGAGGGAAATACCAGCAATTTTGATGCGTCCAAGGGCTAATCCCAATGCACTCACAGCGCAAAAAACCAAGACAGATTGTACCACTGTCTGGTTATGAAATAAACTATCTAACCATTCCATATATTTACAAAAAGCGCGCAAAAGTAACAACTTCTAGTCATATATAGGTATACAAAGGCATAAAAACTACAAAAAATAGGGATTGACGTGTCATTATATTCGTTATTTCTTTGCAACCGTAAATCATTAACTAATGAAACTCAACTCATGCGCACTAAATTCTTAACGTTTATACTAGCCTTCTCTACCGGTGTTTGCAGCTATGCCAAATCGGGCAATGGTAAAATCTCCGGTATCGTAAAAGATACTGATGGGTCGCCATTAGTAGGAGCCAACATCTGGAACAAGAAGTATAAGATTGGCACTGTAACCGACGGCAATGGTCAATTCACACTACACAATCTTCCCGACGGAGAACTTTATCTTGATATTAAATACATAGGCTTTATTACCCAACAAGATACAGTCGTAGTTCGTTCAACAACTCCGATAAAGAAACAATATACACTTCAACACAATGAAGTCGAAATTGATGAAGTTATCGTGCAAGCTCCTCGTAAGCAAATCAATGAGCACATGCCGTTTACAATGAGTCGACTGCCGGTTACTATCAAAGAACAACCGCAAACTATCTCTGTGGTAGATCGCAAACTGATGGACGAACAAGGAGTTACAGACATCAAAGATGCGATACTGAATGTACCCGGAGCATACAGCTGGGCTACTTACGGTGGAGCTTTAAATAGTTTCGGCGCACGTGGCTACCGTGGAATCTCGTTTATGAAAGACGGAATCTTGATGGAGACTTCACAACCCGATATGGACGGGGTAGATGAATTGCAAATAATCAAAGGTTCGTCTGCTATTCTATTTGGAAATGTAAGTCCGGGAGGTATCATCAACATGGCGTCCAAACGCCCTAGAGCTACATTTGGAGGAAACTTCAAGGCCGGTTATGGAAGCTTTAATACCTACAAAGCCAATGGAGACATTTGGGGTAGCCTTGATCGCAACTCCCGCGTTTCATTCCGCCTCAACGGATCTTACGAAAACGGCGACAGTTATCGCTCACACGTAAGCAAAGAGAAGTTCTACTTCAACCCATCGCTGCGTTGGCAACTTGGCAGAAACACAGATCTGCTTATCCAATACGATTACATGAACGACAATCGTACGCCCGACAATGGAACCATTCTATATGACTGGAAAATATACGACCTTCCTTTTGATCGTTTCACCGGACTTACCTCTGACAATGTAGGAACAACGAATCAGTCTGTTTCTGCAACTTTAACCCATCGCCTCAACGAGAAGTTTACACTTCGCGCCGTGATGAATCGCACTACTGAAGAGCGTAACGATTACCGTATTGGCAATCACTCTAACGTGATTAAAGGAACATCTTTATTGAAACGCGTACTTACAAAAACAGATTACGAATACAACCACTCCCTGATACAAGTAGATCTATTGGGCTCGAAAGTAAAAACAGGTTCGATATTGCACGACTTGCAAGTGGGGATGGACTATCGCATGACCGATAAGTTTCAAGGAGACTATAAAACAGCCGTAATCGATACGATCGACGTAATCAATGGTCCGATCCGTAATACCATCAACGACCTACCGGCACTAGCTCGCGACAAAGATATCCGAACACGTACATCCAAAATCGGATTTATGGTGCAAGACATTGTACACTTTAGCAACAAGCTCAAAGCAACATTGGGCCTGCGTTATACAGGGGTGTTCAGTGAAGAAGAGCAATTTACATATGCAGACAACAAGACGAAAACTTCGCCCAAAACACGTCCGCAAGGTATTTCACCATCAGCAGGTATTTCATACTGGCCGGTACAAAACATAAATATGTTTGCAACTTACACCAATACCTTTGCTCCAACTACGCTTCGCGATATCGATGGCGGAGAGCTTGGCAATCAAATCACCGATCAATTTGAAGTTGGTTTCAAATCAGATTGGCTAGAAAACCGCTTGTCAGCTAACCTGACTTACTTCTACATTTACGACAACAACCAAGTAATGGAAGTGATGAAACAAGACGAAAACGGCGTTTGGAAAGGACAAGGTTATGGTGAGAAAAACGGCAAGCAACGCAATCAAGGTATCGAACTAGAAGTGCAAGCTCGCCCTATCAACGGACTAAACATCCAAACCGGTTATGC
This sequence comes from Tannerellaceae bacterium, assembly GCA_051660585.1. GTDB lineage: Bacteria > Bacteroidota > Bacteroidia > Bacteroidales > CAMTPD01 > UBA12018. The sequence continues at coordinate 60,186 of JBOFPV010000130.1, read as the reverse complement.
ATACATCGATGCCCATTATCTTGAAAACAATAAATACATCGATAATGCCGTTCCGTTGAATACTCCGAAGCACACCTTCAATTTATGGGCTAGTTATGCCATACAACGCGGTTTCTTAAAAGGGTTATTTGTAGGAGCGGGTGCATATTATACAGGAAAACGCTTTGCCAACGATCAGGTGAAAATTCCTTGGCACGGCATCGAGCCAGGCGATCCGGCTGTTGTACTGCCTGCATACACAGAAGTAAATATGTCGCTTGGGTATCAATATCAAAAATGGAGATTTACCGTTTCGGCTAAGAACCTACTCGACGAACGAGCATATCTTGCCTACCGATACAACTTTATCAATCCGATTAATCCGCGTAACTTTAACGCGACAATACAATATACGCTTTAAGAATAGGCAGATATGATAAAAAAATCGCTTACTATTTTGCATAAATACATTGGGCTTGTATGTGGTGTGGTGCTTAGCATCACACTACTTACAGGCGCACTGTTGGTTTACGAGCAACCACTTACACGCTTCTTCAATCAAGAACGTTATTATCACATGAATTCGGGTACAGCAACCAACGAATTCAACTCCGTAATCAATCAGCTCAATACACACATTGGAGATCAAACACTGACAGGTATAACATGGTATAACTCGCCCGAACGCACATGGAGCGCAAGTGTCAATGACAGTCGTGATCAATATTTCTTTATTCCGCAAACAGGAGAAGTTGTTGACCAATTCTCTTATGGAAAATCATTCTTTTATCAGATCATGTCTCTTCATCGCTGGCTGCTTTCATCCGATATTGGCCGACCGATTGTAGGAACCTGTACCATCCTCTTTTCGCTCATCCTCATCAGCGGCTTTATCGTATGGTTGCCAATGCGCAAGAAGCAGGCAAAAAACCGACTCACATTTGACAGATCGAGAGGAAAAAAGCGCAAACTACTCGATGCCCATGCTATCGTCGGACTCTATTTCGTTCCGTTTCTTTTACTGATGTCAGTTACCGGCCCCACTTGGTCGTTCCCTTGGTATCGATCGGCATTGACACAACTCCTAGGCGGTACCGCTACGGCAGGCAAACCTCAGGGTAAAGGTAAAAAAGAGTCAGTAAAACCAACTTTACAACTCACCGACACAGAGTGGAGCAATCTGTTTCGTGCAATCAAAGAAACATCTCCGGATTTTGTATCGGCAACCATCGCACTTGATCAGCCACAAGACAATATCATCGAAGTAAAGGTATTGCCTCACAACGGCATTAGCCATAAAGTGCGCGATACATATAAAATACAGATCGAAACCGGTGCCATCGCAGATGTCAAATCATGGAAAGACGGTTCGCGCAACGACCTGCTTCGTTCGTGGTTCTTTGCAGTTCACTCCGGATCATTCGGTGGAGCCTTTACGCAATTTATCTATTTTGTAGTTTGCCTGATAGCCTCGACGCTACCTATTACCGGATACATCATTTGGTACCAGCGTCGCCAACTTGCAAGCAGCAAACACAAGCGTTAATCAACCTCAGTTTTCAAGTTAGCGGCAACAGTTTATATTGTAAAACGGTTAACTTTGTAATCAGTGTTCCTTCTTAAGGGATGCACAATTAACAATCCAAATGACCTATTCAATGTTTAATCGAAATAATTATAAGAAGATAACTGCAAACGATCGCTTGGCCGATGTAATTCTGAACGAATATCAGCTACTGCTGGTACTCAATCGTTTTGACATACCATTGGGCTTTGGCGATAAAAGCATCAAAGATGTATGCGCGGTAAACAACGTAAATACAAGTGCTTTCCTGTTTATCCTCAATTTGCTCAGCAACCCCGACTCGATCAATGAAGAAGAGATCAAGTCTTTGCCAATCGAGCCGTTGTTGAAATACTTAAAAACCTCGCACGAGTATTTTCTTGACTACCGTTTGCCCGAGCTTCGCATCAAACTGATCGATGCTATCGCAACCATCGACGAGAAAATCGCACACTTGATACTCCGCTTCTTCGACGACTACATGCGAGAAGTACGTGTACACATGGAGTACGAAAACGACAAGGTATTCAGTTATATTGAAAAACTGGTCCGCCATTCCGATACCGGCAACTACAGCATCGAGAAGTTCGAAAAGCACCACAATAGCATCGAAGACAAATTATCGGAGCTAAAGAACATCATGATCAAGTACTATCCGGCAACACAAAACAGCCATCAAACCAACAGTGTATTGTTTGATATATTCCTTTGCGAAGAAGACTTGAGATATCACACAATTATTGAAGACATGGTACTGATACCTCGTATCTACCAACTAGAAAACGAACTCACTCATGAACAAAGCCATTAAAATAGCATTGGTCGAATGCCCGTATCTACTTCGGACCGGACTGGTACAAACCTTACGAAATAGCAGCGAACTACGTTGTCATATCTTGGAGCTCAACGACATTTCGCATCTAAAAGACAGTTTGAACCTGCACCATCCCGACATGATTGTTGTGAATCCGCACAATGCTTGTGGTTTTAAATTATCTGAGATCAAATCGTTTTGCAACAGTTATCCGTCAACCAAACTTACAGCTGTGTGCTATGCGTATCTCGACCAGCAAACCACCGAGTTGTTTCATGCCATCTTCTTCATCGATGATACACCGGAAAAGATACACGACAAGATTGATAAACTCTTTCACAAAACAACATCTACGCCAGAACCTGAAACCGAAAATCAGGAACTAACGCAACGTGAAAAAGAGATTGTAGTAGGTGTAGTAAAAGGACAAACCAACAAAGAGATTGCAGACACCCTTTCGATATCGGCACACACCGTAATCAGTCACCGTCGCAACATTGCAAAGAAGCTACAAATCCACTCCCCTTCGGGACTTACCATCTATGCGATACTCAACAAACTAGTCGACATCAACGACATCAAACTATAGCAAAAACGAGGCACTTCTCCATCAAAGAGAAATGCCTCGTTTGTTTTTATGCAACATTGCGATACTACAACCTTTCGCAGTTATATCATTTCTGGTATAGCTTCGAGACCTCAGTCATGATAGCCTCTCCACGCAACGAGCGATCCAAGATTGTTCCGTCGGGGCCAAAAAGAATAATCGTAGGAATTCCCTGAATACCATAAAGACTGACTGCTGTTTCATCCTGCGACGCATACATCGAAGGCCAAGTCATCCCCTCCTCTTCTACAGCTTCCTTATAGGCATCTTCCTTATCCCATACATTTACGCCCAACACAACAAATCCTTTATCTTTGTACTTATCATACACCGCTTTCAAATTTGGAATTTCCCTTCTGCAAGGACCACACCAAGAAGCCCAAAAGTCAACAAGCACATAGTTTCCCTTCCCTACATAATCGGCAAGTGAAGTTGGTTTACCATCGAGCGTTGTACCCTCAAAATTAACAAACATCTTTCCAGGCGAAGTCTTCTCTGCTGCAATTTTAGTCTCAAGTGCAGCCTTGATGCCCGGTAGCTTATCAGACAAATGAACCACTTTGATTAGCGAATCGAGCTCCTGCAATGTTTTTTCACGCACCACACCCAACAAAGCCATTGCACCAATCATGTTGTCTTTGTTTTCGCCAATATACTTATTCGTGATCGAATCCGCGACATGTCTGTACTTCTCAACTGAAGGCTCCATCGCCTTTAGCAATGCAGGTCTGTCATCTTTGATTTTCACACGCATGCTATCATACGTATTCTGATACTCCGTAAGCGCATTCCCTAAAGCCCCCACAAACTTTGCATACTCCTTATTGATTCCGGTAGACATAAACGTAGACGGCTGTCCCATTTCTACATTGATGACATTATTTTCACCAATAAAGTTGACACGCATTCGATCCAAATCGATTCGATAAACAGTGGTATCGGCCACACCTTTAAACTCAAAGTGTCCGTTCTCAACTACCGTACTATCCACCCTTTTATTCGTAGTCAGCGTACTCAAGTAAACAGTTTGCCCGTTGAACGTAGAGTCGGCAACCGTACCTTTTATTATAAACTCAGTCGGCGCCGAAGAAGACGTACATGAAGCCAATGCCACAACTACAGTTGCAAGCGAAACTCCAAATTTGATTTTTCTCATAATATTTCTAGTTAAGATATTACATTTCGCCGCAGCAACCTATTCGTCCCAAATACCGCGAGCAGTATAAGATCCACCCTCCAGCTCCCAAAATGTAGCATCCGTTGTACGCATATGACGATCTAGCGTTGCAATCTGCGCCATATCTGTTTCATCAAGAGGCACGGTCAACGATCTGAAGTTTTCAATAATACGTTGTGAGTTTACCGATTTCGGAATCACGACCTCCTTGCGCATCATACCCCAAGCAAGCAAGACCTGTGCCGGAGTGCAAAGATGCTTCTTCGCAATCGCAAGAATAATCGGTTCATGCGTCAATCCTTTCTCATCGTTGATCAGTCGGTGACTACCCAGCGGAGCATAAGCCGTTACATGAATATCATTATCCTGACAAAAAGCAACCAACTCGTTTTGTTGCAAATACGGATGCAGCTCGATCTGATTCATTTCAGGTTTGATCGTAGCAATAGCCATCAAGTCACGAAGTTTCTTCTCACTAAAGTTAGACACACCAATGTGTTTGCACAAACCTTTAGGCACCAACAACTCCATCGCCTTCCAGGTTTCTGTAAGCGGAAGCTCATCCAACGACACAAACTCCTCAATCCCCGAAGGAAACTTCACTCCATAACGAAATGCCACCGGCCAGTGAATCAAATAAAGATCCACATAGTCAAGACGAAGATCCTGTAAGGTTTTGCGCAAAGCCGCCTCAACATGTTCAGGTGCATGGTTCGAATTCCAAAGTTTCGACGTGATAAGCAATTCGTCACGTTTTACAATACCTTGGTCAAAGATCTCTTGCAACGCCTCACCAATCACGGTTTCATTTTCATAAATCGCCGCACAATCGATGTGACGATAACCATTCTTCACCGCAGTAATCACAGCTTGCTTCACCTCTTCCGGTTTCGACAAATAAGTTCCAAGCCCAATTAACGGCATGGAATCACCATTTCTAAATTGTATATTCATAGTATTCAAGTTCGAGTTACTCGCCTCAAAAATAAACAATAAACCCATACATCAAAGCATCTCTGCATGCATTCTTCGAATAAAGGAGTTAAGATAATTTCGATAAAGTGCTACGAATGTCGAACTTATAGATTCCATCTTCAGGTCCGATCGCATAAAGCATATTATCTTGTAAGTTTATATGAAAATAGTTGAGCACTTTATCAAACGTTGCGATCCCCTTCAGACTTCCATTCCAATCATAAATCCGCATAGCTGTTGTACCATCTTTCTTTTCGTAAATAACCCAAATAAGAGAATCTGTTGCCGAAAGTTCATAATGAAACTCTTTTACATTACTATATTCTTGATCCGGATTTACCCCGTCCTCAACAGTTTCCACTTTCAGTACCGTTCCTTTCTCTAAGTCGATAATATTGAAACAACCCATTAAGATATAAAATGAAGCCAACTTTTGTTGAGTAGGATGATAAGTTATTCTTTGACTACCCATATAAGTAAGCTTCCTATCATTCGGAATATCCTTTATGTGTATTGTCTTCTCAATCGCGTTGTTGCGCAAATTATACTTCGAATAGCTAGAATTAGGGTTAGCATACATCTCCATTGATAAGTTAGGACTCATCCGCATCCATATAACGGAGTCTTCATAAATAAAATTAGCATCTGACTGTCCGAAAATATTCAATCTAGCCGGAGCTGTAAAAGAAAACTTCTCGTCAAAGACTATTTTGTTCTGATCAATAGACTCATTGATATTAACCAATCCAAGCATATTCGGAATTGATTTTACCCAAACCTTTGCAATACCTTTTTCAAAAACAGGCTGTATAGGAGGATAGTAATGAATAAACTCATCCGGCCCCTGTCCTTTTCTACAGATACCGACCAACGAGTCACAAGTATTGAGACTATAAATTTGCATAATCTTCTCTCCACGCAGTTGATTTAGAATTAGAAACGTATCAACAGCCAAGATACAATGCGCATCTATAATATCAATCGGCAATTGTTGTGCCTGAAAATGAAAGGTATCCACGTCAACATGTTTATACTTCACATAACTGTCCTGTTTATCCGCATTGCCGGAACAAGAAATCAAAACAAACAGAGTCAGAAATACAGGCAGTCTAAATAGTAATGTATTCATCATATATAACATTTGGAAAATACTTGTTTGGAAATTGGTTCATTTAAACTAACTACTAATCCCTCTGGGATAGTTTCGATAAGGTGCTACAAATGTCGAACTTATAGATTTCATCATCAAGTCCGATTGCGTAAAGTATATTGTTTTGTAAGTTTATATGAAAATAGTTGAGCACTTTATCAAACGTTGCGATTCCCTTCAGACTTCCATTCCAATCATAGATGCGCATAGCGGTAGTACCATCTTTCTTTTCGTTAATAACCCAAATAAGAACATCCGTAGCAGAAGCTTTAAAGTGCACTTCTTTTATATTTTCACGACTATATGAATTATTTACGCCATTTTCAAATGTCTCCACTTTCAATACACTACCTTGCTCAAAATCTATAATATTGAAAAAACCCATATAATTGTAGAAAGCAGCAATTTTCTGTTGAGATGGATGATACGCTAACGTATGTGATGATAAATAATTATATTTAGGATCTGCCGGAACATCATTTATCTTTATTATCTTCTCAATAGAATTGGTACGTACATTATATTTCGAGAAACTTGAATTTGGATCAACAAAGTCGTTCGGAGCAAACATAGGGTTCATCCGCATCCAGATTACAGAATCTTCATAGCAGAAATTCGCATCCGATTGACCGAATATATTCATCTTCCTACTTCCAGAAAAGGTCAATTTCTTTTCAAATACAATTTTATCCTGCTTAACAGACTCATTGATATTAACCAAACCAAGCATATTGGGAATAGATTTCACCCATACTTTTGCTATACCATCCTTATAGACTGTAAAAAAAGAAGGCAAAAAATGAATAAACTCATCAGGCCCCTGTCCTTTTCGGCATATACCCGCTAAAGAGTCGCAACTATTGAGACTATATATCTGTAACATTTTCTCCTCATGCATTTGATGAAAAAGCAAGAACGTATCAACAGCCAAGATACAATGCGCATCAATAATATCAATCGGCAATTGTTGTGCCTGAAAATGAAAGGTATCCACATCAACATGTTTATACTTCACATAACTGCCCTGTTTATCCGCATTTCCGTAACAAGAAATCAAAACAAACAGAGTCAGAAATACAGGCAGTCTAAATAGTAATGTTTTCATGGTTTATCATATTAGTGTTGATATTAATTTTGAATAAGCGGTCTTACGACTTCTTTATTTGTAAATCGAAACGAGTGATCGTCGGTTCAAGCTCTTCGTCTAAACACAATGTATACAAATAGTTTCCATCGTGCGAAACACAAAAATTTACGATTGATTTATCGATCGAGAAGCGTTCTACACTCTGTCCGTCCAATGCATACTTATGGATTTCTGACTTCGAAGCACCTTTCTTTAATTCCTTTCTATCACAACCCTGATAAAGAGACCACATGTGGCTTTTTGTCGCGCAAACGAAAGTATTATAGAGTACAGGATTATCAAACTCGACTCCACCTTCTCCGGTTATTGCATAAGTATTGGAAGCTCTTTCGTTATCCACCTTCAAAGAGCCAAGTACTTTTTTACTTTTCATATCTACAATCATGCAATAAGGGTAAAACTTATAGCCGATGAATAGCAGATTAGACTCGTTGTTAAATGCATACGTTGCATCAAAAACTTCATTATTCTTACTAAACAAACTAACCTCGTCGGATACTTGAAAAGGATAAAAGCTACATGGCAGAATACCCCCTTCAGCATCGTAAATTATTTCGATTTGATTATCACCTGTTCTTGAAACCACAAAAGTATGATCATCTATTTTTGATAAGAAGTTAGCTCCCTCAAAAAGACTCTGACTCTTAAACGGTACAACATTGTCACAAGTAATTCCCTTGTTAGAGAATGACAATACACTATACTTCTCTGTCGAAGAAGATAGTATAACTTTGTTTCCATACTGATAACAACTAGGATACGTATAATCATCGGGGCCATTTCCCAGTCGGCCAAAATAATACACGGAGTCAGTGGTTTCATTGTAATACTGTACCAACCCATTTTTATTCTTATCATCAAACACGACAAACCCATCTTGCACGGCAAACAATCTTCGAGGTCGCTCCAAGTCTATGATATACTCCTTTCCTGCTTTCAATGTTGTTAAGGAAAGCGTTGATAATTGAATTTCAGACTTTGTTTCTTCACTACAGCTCGATAAAAAGGTTATAGCAGTTACGCAAAACAAAGCAATTAAATAAGTTAGATCTTTCTTCATTGTCCAATGAATTGAATTATGGTTTTACAGACAACAAAGTAAATAAAAAATAACACTTATCAACAAGACGTTACACTGAACTCTGTAATTCTCTACAAAATAAGGGGATTGAGCAGGTCTCAACCATATTTGATAATCAAACAATTAACCATCAAAATGTTTTCTAACATCAAAATTCTTTATTGAAAACTTTTTACACCTTTTCAAGACAACACCCATCATCATACTAGCAATCAAACAGTTACAGCAAAACAAACATTAAAATTTTTCATCTAAAACACTATAAATCAACGAACAAAGCTTTTTACATTCCGACTATTATTTTCAATCATTATCGAATTCACACGCTGATAAAATATCGTTATTTAGACAAGAGAATAACTTGACACCTATCATTGTGTCTAAACTCATGCATTTACCCCTACAAAATACACTAAGCCTCTTTCTATAATTGGCAATTTCTGAACAAAGCCATTATTGATTATCAACAACTTACACTTCAAAAGACCATGTTTGTTTTACTCCATCTAATTAACCATCAATTAATTAAGCCTATATTCAGAAAATGACCTCAAAAAGTTTTCAATAAGGAATTTTGATGTCTGCACGACTAACACTTCGTAAGTGCCTAATAAGCAGACGTGTGCTAGTAGTGCTGCCGCCCATTATATTGTAGAAAAAAAACGAGTTCGGTATAACGCGCCACCAAGTCTAAAAAAACACATACACAAAGACCTAAAACAAACAACTCGCCCTAGTGTGCTGATCGATGATTTCTATTATTTCTCTATAAGCTCAGCACACACTCCATGAAGTCATCAAAAGAAGAATTTGAGTTACGTAATCGATCCTTATCTATAGCAAACCCTTTTGTGAATACGCTATAAGTATTCCTCCTGCCCATTTTCTAAAAAGAATACCTATGCGCGATTCTATACGATAGCCCAAAGCTAGATTATCCGGAATCGTCATCTCAATATATGTACCTAATAAAGGTTTGATATACTTCACTCTGAACTTAGTTTTATCACTGTATCCAAGTTTTTCTGCAATACCTGCTAACGATTGAGGAGTAGTACATAATTCGAGTATTAATGCTTTTATTTCATCAAATGACTTAGTGCCTCCATGAAAATTCGATTTAGACTCCTCAACTACAACTTCAAAAACAGTAAGTTTATCAACAGTAAATTCAACTAATGGATTACCATTTTCTTTAAGTACTGTCTGAACTCGATCTACTCCTCTATTAAACTTATTCACAAATCCCAACAGTTTCATCGCTTCTGAGACAATTGGATTTCGATAATCATTTACTGTTGGAAAATTCTCGGGACGTGCATTTCCATATAAGCCTCCGGCATTCATTATTTCAACTCGGTTTGCAAACTGATATAAGCGAATGGGTGTATCCTCAATCAACGCAAAAAGTTGTTCTTCTTTAACTGAAATAGATACTGCATCTTTGCATAAACTTAATTGGCAAATCGCATTTCCATTCCAATCAAATACATGAACGTCTTTACTTGATTTAAAATTTTCATTCGACTGCTGCAAACGACCGAAATAAAGGCAAAACACATATTCCTGTGTTGCAGCTACAGATAGATTCCCCCAACGCATATCTTTACTAGGTGCAAAGTTGGGCGTACCACCGACATCCCTTGTGGTAAACTCTGGAGAAAACCGCTGTATCAATGCTACATTCTCGAACGCTGCATATTTTGATTGCCAATCATCTATTTGCATTACGCCGGCATAACGAGATAACTACCTACATATTGAGTTACAGCTCCGGTTTTGTCCAATATACCAAACCTCCCTTCCGGGAAGATTCCACTTATAAGAAAAGCAGAACCTGTAAGTTCTGTCATTGAAATAACACCTATCAAGTCAGTTTGCAATAATTTATTAATGCAAACAACGCCATGATTATTCTCTAATATAAATCCATAATAATCTTATTTAAAACGAATAAAGCAAGCGATTGAATTATCCTCCTCTGTTATATTTCTAACGATCTCAGCCAACCTTTCTCCCTCTTTTGTGGGGTGAGATTGGATATATTGGAGTATTTGCTCCCGATCTTCCACTATTGCCGTGGCCGGAATAAGTCCGATGGCATACCCATTACTATAATACAGAGGGGATACACACATGGATGAGACAATATCATCTATAAAATAGTCTCGGCTCCTTTCTCCTGTAAATTCGGAGGAGTAACGTTTGGAGTGCTTGCCCGTGCGGCTCAGTTCACCCGTCAGCTTATCACAAATCACGAAATAACGATCATTTTCCGAATTCATCCTAAAGAGTAAAAACCGATTGGATTCGAACACATAAGAATTGGGCTTCATCAGAGGTCCAAAAATCATTGCTTTATCTCCGACTTTATCTTTGAATAACTCATCTTTTTCTAAAGCTAATTCACCGGATAAAATCAGAGAGGGTATAAGGGCATCTTTTGTAACCTGAAACACGGTGTCATTGCCATACTCCAATGTATAGAAATCATCGTTGCATCTCCATAAAGCATTAAACTCCGGACCGAAACTATGTCGACCTTTTACTTCTATTGGATAGATATAGCTGACAAACGATTTTATTGTTTTAAAGTCCTGATCTTTAAGATCTAATAATTTCACATTTGGCAAAAAACGGTTGAAACAATGAGTTCTGGCTATAAACGTTGTGGAATCCATCCGCAAGTAGCCATTAAGATAATCCCCCATCTTCACTGTTTTTAAAAACTTCCCATCAAAGTTATAACGGAACATTCTCCATGTACGTAGATCTAGCACAGAAATCTCTTTTTTATCCTCGTCAATCAGTAATGGTGCAGATAGATTAACATATTCTCCCGGTCCTTGACCGCTTCTTCCAATAGGGCGAATATGCTTTCCTTGCAAATTATATTGATGAATAGAGCCTTGGCCCATCACAAAGATATAGTCATCCGTTCGCTGCATATCATGTACAAAGAAGTCGCGAAGCAAAGGCTCATCGTCTAAGTGTACAAACTCTACATCAGATGCAATCGCTGACAGATTGTTGGTGTACTGATCTATCTTAGAATAGACTGCCAAATTACGATCTTTAGGACGTATGTTTTCATCCGTAGTCACTGCTGTAACATCCGTAACTTCTACATCCCTTTCTGCTGCTACTGTTGAGGTGCTGTTTGGCTCTCTTTTATTGGAACAGTTTAGCATGCAGACAAACGCTGACAAACAAATTAGAGTTCTCATAATTCTTCCTATTAAATTTTACGGTTTAACTGAATTTTATCTGGAAACATTAGTCTCTCAGTTTGAATTGTATTTACAATCCCACTTTGATGATGGTCAAGATTTCTATTACTTAATTTATTTCAGGTATATTTACACGTTTAGCATCTATTCGATCGCGTCCAAAGTGTATGAAAGTCTTTCCAAAAATATGTTTTTTTCTCACACAAACAAGACTATGAAAATATTTCCAAGAAAAAGAACTTACGAATGAGTTATACAACACAATAAATTCCAAAATTCATGGCCTGTATAATGCTCTATCTTTTTAATTCCGAGTACTCAACTTCTGTTGTTTATTTAACAATAGATATTACATTTGCATTATATAAGCACATAAAATAGAGATGACTATGAGTGAGTATAATATGTATATTGATGAGTCTTGTCATCTAGAACATGACAAAGCTCCTTTTATGTGCATTGGTTACATAAGGCTAGATCGTACACAACAACAAACTTTATCGAAAAAGATAAAGCAATTAAAACTCGATTATCATACACCTACAGAAATAAAATGGAATAAATTGTCGTATTCCCGATTATCATTTTATAAATCCCTGATTGACTATTTTTTTGAAAGTGACATGGCATTTAGAGCTGTACTGATAAAAGATAAATCTATCGTAGACAATACGACATTTAATGAAAATGACCATAATATTTTTCACTATAAATCAGCCTTTTATCTATTAAGGTTTAATATAGAATCTACTGCAACATATAGAGTATACTTTGACATAAAGGACAGCAAAGGAAAGAGACGATTACAAAGGTTATCGAGCATTCTTGATAAAGTATGTGGTATAAATAAGTTTTCTCATTTCCAAGACATTCGTTCTCACGAAAGTGAGTTTATACAACTTTGTGATCTTTTTATCGGAGCCATTGGATACAAAACGCGGCACGATATAAATAAAACAAGTAAAGTGAAAAATGAATTGATTGACTACATTGAATCTAAACTAGGCTACTCTCTTGATATAGGAACGTCTTCATGTGAACTCAAGTTTAATATCTTTGAATTAAAACTTCGAGAACGATGAAAACAAGCAATACAGCTCTTGAATGTTTATCTGATTTCATAGAAGGACTAACAGACTATCCTTCAAAAGAAGAGCTTCATATTTTATATGGAATATACCTCAAAGACTTTGTACAGTCTACCTTAATTATTGATGAGCAAAGAACCATTGTCAATAAGCAAAAGCTTAAATCAAGTAATAAGTACGACCGCATGTTGCTCGGTAAGCAAGAAACATTCTGCCATATCGTTACAAGAGGTAAAGGAAAAAGAGTATTCGACGCAAATAGAGCAAACAAAATCCATTGGATAAAAGTGATACTGGAAAACCGAAATGACAGTGCAATTAAATATTTTGAAGCTAAGAACGACAAGGAACAGTGGTGTAGATTTTACTGGTATAAAAGTAAAAGCTATATTGTTATCTTAAAGGAAATATCACTCGACTTATTCCTCATAACCGGATATTGTGTAGACCCTAGCGAGACTATCAAATTTAATAAGCAATGGCAAGCATACGAAAGTCAACAAAATATACAGACAAAAAAAAACCTACCTCGAAGGTAGGTACGCAACTTTAGGCAATGCGATTGGGAGCATTTTCAGCCCTCGCCATATCCTTTACCCTTTGGGTATTGACGCTGCAAAAATAATGAATCATCAGAAGATAATCAATCATCTTTATCTTTTTAACATCACGCTATTGCTACTTTCTTAGACTCATAATGTAATTATATAACAAGATTAGAAATTCTTTGTTTGCCAAAGCACACCTCGAATCAGGCCTAAATTATAGCAATCAAAAGACTTTAAGATCAAACAAGCAATCTTACTTCTGCTTCTTTTTTACACTAAGCCAAGTTTTTGGGGAATTTATGGTTATCTAATCAGGAGGGATATTTCGGTTTTGGGGAGGTATTTTTGTTCTAGATTGGGAAATTGTGTGGATTTTGCGGGTTCAGAAAATGGGGTTTTGAGGATGGGGATGATTGACTAAAAGGCTACGTATGGGTAGTTTATGCCTGTATTTCACGTATTTGAAGGAAAAAGCATGCTTGGTTTGGGTGAAAAGGGTACTTGGTTCTTGAAAAAAGCTTGTTTGGTTGTCGAAAAAAGGTCTTTTGGTTTTTGGGAAGAGCTAATTTGGTTTTCGAGGAGTGTATTTTCAGTCACCACGAATAGTGTTTTACGTTATAGTGAAGAGTGTTTGCATTCATAACGAAGAGTGCGCACGGTATTCACTATAACGTAAAACAGTCTTCACTGAAAACTTTTATCATTCTCGTGAAAACTATTTGCCGTTGTTGCGACGAGACTGCGGCGACTGCACCTCCACTCACCTATCCTGCCGCCTGTGCCATTGTGAGGGAGTTGAGCGTTTACAAAGTGTTGCTGCTTCGGCGAAGGGGCTTTCTTTTTGAAGGCCCGGAAAAATGTTTTCGGTAAGCAATTTCGACGCATGTAAAACCCTTCTGCGTTTTAGGAGACAATGTGCTAGATTTGTTTGTGTCGGTAAATGATGCAAAGGAGAAGAAAACGAGGTGTATTTGCCGCAAAAGTGGCCTTTTTATGGTAAGCGTGCAGAATGTGTGGTACAAGGGCTGAAGTTTTGCTTCATAGGATAAAATACAATAAGCTCCACTATAAAAAGGATGCACCACAAGAAGGGGAGATAAAAGAAAGCAGCATCTTTGTCCCCTTCTGAGGTAAAGATGCTGCTTCGTATATAAAATAACCTGAAAAAAAAAGCGATTAGTCGATCATCTCAAAACCTGTGTAAGGTACAAGTGCCGCAGGGATGCGGATACCTTCCGGTGTTTGGTGATTTTCAAGCAAAGCTGCTACAATACGTGGCAATGCCAAGGCGCTACCGTTAAGTGTATGTACAAGCTGTGTTTTCTTGTCGGCCGAGCGGTAACGACATTTCAAACGGTTTGCTTGGTAGCTTTCGAAGTTTGATACCGAGCTCACTTCCAACCAACGTTCTTGTGCTGCTGAGTATACTTCGAAGTCGAATGTAAGTGCTGATGTGAAGCTCATATCACCACCGCAAAGACGTAGGATTCTCCATGGCAATTCTAGTTTGTCAACTAGTGATTGTACATAGTCTACCATCTCTTTCAACGACTCGTATGAATGCTCTGGTGTGTCGATGCGTACGATTTCTACTTTATCGAATTGGTGTAGGCGGTTTAGTCCGCGTACGTCCTTACCGTATGATCCGGCTTCGCGACGGAAACAAGCTGAATAAGCTGTGTTTTTGATCGGAAGATCGCTTTCGTTTACGATTACGTCACGATAGATGTTTGTAACCGGAACTTCTGCTGTTGGGATCAAATACAAATCGTCGGCAGTACAGTGATACATCTGACCTTCTTTGTCAGGCAACTGACCTGTTCCGTAACCCGAATCAGCGTTTACAACATAAGGAGGTTGGATTTCAAGGTAACCTGCATCACGAGCGTTGTCAAGGAAGAAGTTGATCAAGGCGCGTTGCAAACGTGCTCCTTTACCTTTGTAAACAGGGAAACCTGCTCCGGTAATCTTCACTCCTAGTTCGAAGTCGATAAGATCATATTTTTTCGCTAGTTCCCAGTGAGGAAGTGCATCTGCATGAAGTGCCGGGATTTCACCGCCGGTTTTCTCAACCACGTTGTCTTCCGCTACGCGACCTTCCGGTACTTCGTCGGCAGGCAAGTTAGGAATCGTACAAAGAATTTGCTGAATCTTCACTTCCGCTTCTTTCATTGTTACTTCAAGCTCTCTGTTGATTTCCTTGAAGTCGGCAACTTTAGCGCGTACAGCTTCTGCTTCTTCTTTCTTACCTTCCTTCATCAATTGTCCTACAGTACGGGAGATCGTATTTAGTTCTGCAAGATTTGAGTCAAGAACGCCTTGAGTGCTGCGTCTTGTTTTATCTAGTTCGATTACCTCAGCAATTGCTTCACGAGCATCGAAGTGCTTTTTCGCCAATCTACGGATTACGTCTTCCGTATTTTCTGTAATAACTTTTAGCGTCAACATGATTATATCTATGTTTTTATATTATGTCTGTATTGAAGTGCAAAAATAAAAAAACTGTTTTGATTTTGCCTTCTTATCGCAGCGATGTATCGTGCTTTTGTCTTCTTTTTTATACTTATTTTACTTTACCGCCACTGTAATAGGTTTTGCGGTAATATTCTTCGTCGAGGCTACTGACCATTACTCCGCGCGAAGTGCTGGTATGTATAAATTTACCGTCTTTGAGGTAGATGCCCGAGTGATTGACCGGTCCGCGTTTTTTGCCCGTGCGAAAGAATACCAAGTCTCCTTCTTCCAAAGATCCTTTCTTCACCTTCTTGCAGTTCTTTGACAGCATATCGGCCGAAGATCGCTCAAGTTTTATGCCATAGATCTTTTCGTATACGATGCTCACAAAGCCCGAACAGTCTACTCCCTTCTTGGTCATTCCGCCATATCGATGGGGCACGCCCAGCCAAGACGCAGCTTCGCTGTAGAGGAAAATATTGTCGGATGGCTTTACTTTAATACCTAATTTGCGTTGAAGTTCTTTGGGTCCTTTTACGTCCATATCTACCATCACAGCCTTGCGCGACGATCCGCACGAAGAGAGTGTGACAATCAATGATATAAACAGAAGTAAAACATAGGTCTTTCTTGCTCTCATCATCTTTGTTATAGCTATTGATTTAGTTATCTTTTTACAAAGATAAAGAAACAAAAAAAAAGAGAGCCCTCATATCGAGAACTCTCTTTTTTTATTTTTTAGATCGTCATTATGCTTCAGCTTCTACTACTGGAAGAACTGATACATAAGATTTGTTGTTTTTCTTTTTTCTGAAAGTTACAACGCCATCTACTAGAGCGAACAAAGTATGGTCTTTACCGATACCTACGTTTTCACCTGGATTGTGAACTGTTCCTCTTTGACGAATGATGATGTTACCTGCGATGCATTTTTCACCACCAAAAATCTTAACTCCAAGTCGTTTGCTTTCCGATTCGCGTCCGTTCTTCGAGCTACCTACACCTTTTTTATGTGCCATTTTCTTACGATTTTAATACGTTACGCTACTACTTCTTTTACTACAATCTCTGTAAAGCATTGACGGTGACCGTTAAGCTTTCTATGACCTTTTCTTCTCTTTTTGTGGAAGATAAGAACTTTGTCTCCTTTAACGTGAGAGATAACTTCAGCTACAACTTTAGCGCCTTCGATAGTAGGAGCACCAACAGTGATAGTTCCGTTGTTCTCAGCCAACATTACTTTATCGAACTCAACTTGAGCACCACGCTCAACGTTCAAACGGTGAACAAACAGTTTCTTACCAGCCTCAGCTTTGAACTGTTGTCCTTGAATTTCAACAATTACGTACATCTGTTATTTGAAATTACAGGTTACATCCCGAGGGTGGCGCTATTATTAGCTACTCTTTTCTACCCTCTGCGGAATAATGGTGCAAAAGTAATATGAAGATTTTAAATGTGCAACTCTTTTAAAATCAAAAACCCGAACACAAGTGAATGTATTCGGGTTTTCTTGCTATAAAATAAACACACATAACATTATTTAGCAGGAATCACTGTTTCTACAGTTGCAGGGATTGGTTGGCCCGGTGTAAGTTGGAAGAAATCCAATTCGCCAATGCTAAGGCGCAATGGAGTAGTTCCGTAAAATACTGTACCATTTTCTACCGCGTTTGCAGGTTTGCCATCTTGCTCCATAATATATAGATCAATTGTGCTGTCGCCTGTGCGGAACCATTTGCCTGTTTGATGAATTACAAGCTTAGCGCCCATATCATTGATGTCTTTCGCAAATGTATAATCAGGATTAAGCATCATCACTGTTTTCTTGTCCGGGTTGATAGAGTCTGGAATGTAGCTTTCGTATCCGCCGACAATTGGAGCTGAGCATCCTTTTGTTCTATCAAATTCTACAAATTTATCGATAACCAAACATGGAACTGCTGCCTTACCGTCCATTGGTGACAATGTTTCGATATGACCGTAACATACAAGGCTGATCGACTCGGATGCGCTTGGTTTCATCGCTTGATATTTTTCGGCTACGGTTACGTATGCGCCTTTGTTCGCTACCGGCAATTTGCTTGCTGTATAACAATCAAGGAAGTTTGCCTCACCGGCTTCCAATATAAAATCTCCAATAAAGAGATGCTGTATTGTATCCGGATTAACACTTGCTTGTGTTCCTTGACTAGCAATAGACTCGTCGTCTGCGATTGTTTCTTGGCGTTTGGTGCTTGGGCTACATGCATACATAACTGTAACAAGCATCATTAATAGACCTAGTGCAATTTTTGTAGTTTTCATATTCATCTAAAATATTATTCGTTTTTAATGTTGTTTATCCATAGAACAATCAAAAACAAAAAGGGTTTTATCGCAATTGATAAAACCCTTTAATATCTTAGATAAAAAGTAATAGGTAACCTATCTACGAAAATTACCAGTTTACTTTAAGACGTTCGCCGGCGCTGCGTACAATACCGCGGTAATATTCTTCGTCATAACCGGGAAATTCCGGTGAAGCCGGTAGTCCGTGACCGTTGCGAAGGAATGTTCCGTCTTTTTCTTTCTTCACGTTGCCGTCGATGTACTTCACAAGCAAGTACTCGCCTAGTTTTTTCCAACGTGCAGTAGAACGCTCTGCTTCTGCATTGCTATAATATGTAAGGAAGTTGATCGCTTCGGCAGGAGATTTTTTGTACATATCTGCCGCTGCTTGCTCAATAGCAGGCTGCATTGCGAAGAAGTTTCCTTCCAGTTGCTTTTGTACCGGACGAATGTCTTCGATCATAAAGCTGTATTTATTATAGGCCATGTTTGAAACCCAATTGTAGATCCAGAATGCAGATGTCCAAGAAAACTCAAGCATATTACCGTTACCTACACGAAAACATTCGGGAATTTCTGTGATCGAACAATACATCGGAACAAATACCGCTGTGTTTGCGTCGTCTACTCCAAACCAAAGGATACCTCCGATTGCATTTGGCAACCAGCTGCGCATTTGCGATACGAGTACAAAACCTGTTTGTTGTGTTGCGATGGCACGTTCGTTGGTGTATTTTTCACCATCTACTTCAAACGTCATCGGTCTCCAACGGTAAGGTACTTTGTATGATCCCGCACCGGCATCTTGCACCATGCAAAACTCTGTTCCTTCGAAGTGATCGCGCATGTCGTTTTGAACGTCTTGCACCGATAGCTTACGATCTGGTTTGATATAAAGAGGCATTGGCTCACCACCTTCACCTTTTAGGAAAGGTAGATATTTGTCCATGCTCTTGTCATACTTTCTGAAGAAGCTCCAAGTACGTGCTTCGCAACCACGAAGACCGCTGAAGTCGTACGGACAGTATGCTTTGGCAAAACTGAAGTCTTTGTCGCTTCCTTTGTAATATCCTTTTTGCTTAGCAAAAGATACTACATCCGGTGAATACATACAATTCGCTTTGTCTGCGAAAGGAATTTGTTGAATTCTTGCTTGATTGGCATGTCCTGAAATACAGTCATCCGGAATACGAATGGCAACCCATACCGCGCCTTTTACGCCCGGGCCTTTACCAATCATTTCCATCACCCATACTTCATTCGGATCTGCAATCGAGAATGATTCGCCACTGCTGTAGTATCCGTATTCTGCTACAAGATCAGTCATTACTTTGATCGCTTCTCTTGCTGTTTTGGCACGTTGCAAGGTTACATAAATCAAGCTACCATAATCCATGATACCTGCTGTATCTACCAATTCGGAACGACCACCAAATGTAGATTCCACGATAGTAAGCTGGTGTTCGTTCATATTACCAACTACCGAATAGGTTTCTGCCACTTGCTTGATTTGCCCAAGATACTTACCTGTATCCCATTCATTGATGTCGAGCATTGCTCCTGCAGGCCATTTGGCAGCAGGCCAGTGATAAAGTTCACCGTACAACGTGTGAGAGTCTGCTGCATAAGATGCAATCGTAGACCCGTCTACAGAAGCTCCTTTTCCTACAAGAAGATTCGTGCAGGCCGAAGTCTTTGTTCCGAAGCTTAGTGCAGCCAAAAGAACGAATGTAAATAGACTTTTCTTGATCATTTTTATCGTTTTTGATTGATTATCGTTACGAATAAGCGTTGTTATATACGCAAATATAATCTTTTTGTTTCCTATTTACAATTCGAGATATACAATTTACGAAAACATTGCCAAGTACGCGAGTGCTCCCGACACGTATCCAAGCAGTGCTAACAGTGTGAACTTCTTAGTGTAATACATAAAGTTGATCTTCTCTAGTCCCATTACTGTAACCCCTGTGGCCGAACCGATAATAAGAATACTACCCCCCGTAACGGCACAATAAGCAAGGAATGTCCAGAAACCACCATCTTTCACGAAGTGACTTACATATTCTGTCAAACCTGTAGCCGGATCTGCAATCGGATACATACCAATGGTAGCAGCTACTAGTGCAACGTTGTCTACTACAGACGACATCAGACCGATCACAAAACTAATGATGTATGGTTGGTGTACGTTTGTATCAAGGAAGTTGGCAAACAAACCCAGTTGGCCCGATGTTTCTAACGCTCCCACCGCCATCAAGATACCGGTAAAGAAAAGGATAGTTCCTAAATCGACACTGGTAAGCAGTGTGGCAATGCGTAGTTTTTGTGATTCTTCGATTCCGTGCAAACGGCTATACATAATATCTGTATAGAACCACAGAATAACAAGTCCGAGCATAATGCCCAAGAAAGGAGGAAGGGATGTCAACGATTGGAACACCGGAACCAAAGCCAACGACAACACTCCCACGATCAAGATAAAATAGCGTGCTCTTTTAGGAATCTCCGGGATATAATCGTCCTCCGGTTCTTCCACTTGCAACTCTATGTGCTCGCCTTTTTTAAAGAAGACAAAAGTGGCAATGGTCAATGGAACCAACAGGTTGATCAAAGCAGGAATAAAGACATGCACAATTTGATGTCCGGCCGAGATGTTTTGTCCTACCCACAATAAAATGGTGGTAACATCACCAATTGGCGACCAACTACCTCCGGCATTTGCTGAAATAATTACCATACAAGCAAAGATGATACGCTCTTGACGCAAGGGTACGAGCTTTCTTAAAATGGCAATGATTACGATGGATGCAGCCAAGTTATCGAGCAAGGCCGAGAAAAAGAAGGAGATAAAACAAATGGCCCACAAGAGCTTACGTTTCGAAGATGTACGAACAAGATCGGTAATGGAACGAAAACCTCCATGCCTATCTATCAATTCTACAATCACCATCGACGACATAATAAAGAACAATGTTTCGGCCACATTACCTAGGTGATATACGATTGCACGATCAGTCAGAAACTGAACGAACTGTTCATGCAATGGCATCTTTGCCACTTCGGGAAAGCGATCGAGGAAACTTTGAAAGATATCACTGTGTCGGCCAATAAAGATTGCGTCGGCATCAAGCATGAGTATTACCCAAAGAGAAATGGCCATAAATAAGGCTATCGCTGCTTTGTTTACTTTGATAAAATCCTCCAGGGCGATACCTACGATACCAAGAAGAAAAATTACTGGGATTAAATAAAACATAACTACTCGTTTCTATATCATAAATGAATAATTTAAGCACCGGTGTATGCCACAATTTGCGTTACCGGTTTCTATTTCTTTTGTGTAAAAGGCTTGCCAGCTCATCATTTTTGCGTAACATTGCGCTCTAATTCTGAACAAACCTACAAATTGTAATTTCATTGTCATGGGTTCTACTTTTTCGTATTATAAAACTATCGCGACAAACTTAGTTTTATCTTTTGCTTTATTCACCGTTTGTCGTATCTTTTTTTTAGTATATAATTTGTCTTATTTCCCGGAGATTTCGACGCAAACATTGCTTTCTATTTTCAAAGGCGGAGTTACATTTGATATTGCAGCTCTGTGTTATATAAATGCACTTTACATTGTACTGATGTGCATCCCGCTTATTTCTCGTTATAAAACCACTTTTCAAAAATTTACCAAATGGACATTTGTCCTTCCAAATGCAATAGCCATTGTTATGAATATGGCAGATGTTGTTTACTTCCGATTTACCGGTAAAAGAACAACAGCATCTATATTTAAAGAGTTCAGCAACGAATCAAACATTTTAACTATTTTCACAAACAGCATACTTACGTACATTCCGGTTACAATTGCTGGTATCTTATTGATATACCTACTTATAAAACTATATAGATCGCCCAAATGTAGGTTTTACGCCTACGAATCAAAAAGTCTTTTTTACATAGTTAACGCTGCGCTGCTAGGTCTTGTGGGCTTTTTATTTGTTACCGGCATTCGTGGTGGTATCGGTAAAACCGTGCGTCCTATTACCATCAGCAATGCAAATCAGTATATTGATAAACCAATTGAGTCTGCGATTGTGTTGAATACTCCTTTCTCGGTAATCAGAACGATTGGCAAAAAGGTATTCGATACGCCTACCTATTTTCCATCGATCAACGATGCGGAGCAAGTGATCTCGGCATTGCACATACCAAAAGATTCTACCGAGTTTAAACCATTAAATGTGGTTGTTTTTATTGTGGAGAGTTTTGGTCGTGAATACATTGGCAGTTTAAATAAGGATCTGGATAATGGCAACTACAAAGGATACACTCCTTTTATCGACTCTCTCCTACCCAATGCTCTCACTTTTGAGAAGACTTTTTCGAATGGAAACAAGTCGATCGACGGTATGCCGGCAGTATTGTCGGGAATTCCTATGATCTATGAGCCGTATTTCTTGTCGCACTATTCTACGAATGCGGTATCGAGTATTGCGGGCGAACTAAACAAAAAAGGGTATTATAGTGCATTCTTCCATGGTGCTCCAAACGGCTCGATGGGCTTTGAGGCTTTCTCAAACATCAGCGGTTATAAGGATTATTTTGGCATGACTGAATACAATAAGACCAATCCCGGCAATGCTGATTTCGATGGCACATGGTCTATCTGGGACGAAGAGTTCTTCCAGTTCTTTGCCAAAACAATGAGTACATTTCCCGAGCCTTTTACCACGGCGCTCTTCTCCGCATCATCGCACGATCCGTTCAAAATACCGGAACGTTATAAGGATACATTTCCCGAAGGAAATCAACCGATACATAAATGCATACGTTATACCGACTATGCCCTGAAACGTTTCTTCGAAACGGCTTCGAAGCAGCCTTGGTTCAACAATACATTGTTTGTCATTACTGCCGATCATACCAATCAGGCCGACAAACCGGAGTTCTTTACCGAAGTGGGACGCAGCGAAGTGCCGGTAATCTTTTATTATCCGGGCGGAGACTTGAAAGGAATACGTAACGAAATTGCGCAGCAAATTGACATTATGCCATCGGTATTGGGATATCTGGGCTACGACAATCCGTATATTTCTTTTGGACGCGACTTGTTCAACTCAACAAAAGAAGATGAGTTTGCCATCCATTTTGCCAACAATGCCTTTACGTTTATGAAAGACAATAAGGTCTTGATCTACGATGGTAGCACTCCGTTGGGCTTGTACGACTATGCATCGGATCGTTTGTTGAAAAACAACTTGGTAAACGTTGATACATTGCAAACAAAGAAAGACTCGATGCTTTTGATGACTCAAGCAATTGTACAACAATACATCGAACGCATGAATACCAATCAACTGGTGATAAAAGAAATACAACAATAAGGATATAAAAAAAAGCATCCGATCGATTAATGAAGAAATACTTCTGTTATCAATCGGATGCTTTTCATTTATATATATTATAATGAGCTTAGATCTACTCCTGCTGCAAGTAGTGCAAGCACCACTAATCCAACAACAATACGGTAATAGCCAAAGACTTTAAACGTATGAGATGCAACAAATTTCACAAATCCCTTAATTGCAAAGATTGCTACAATAAAAGAGATTAAGCATCCCACAAGTAGTGCAACTAGATTATTCTCCAATACAGTTAACCCACCCGGAGAAGTCACCATTTGCAGAACCTTATAGCTCGAAGCTGCAAACATCGTTGGCACAGCAAGCAAAAACGAAAACTCAGCAGCTGTTTTACGAGTAAGCCCTTGTTGTAGTCCACCTACAATTGTTGCCAACGAGCGAGATACACCAGGAATCATTGCTATACATTGAAACAATCCGATTACAAATGCATTTTTTATAGTTACATCCTTTTCTAGCTCACGCGATTGAAACCATTTATCTATATAAAGCATTACAATACCTCCTATCAATAACATCGACGCAACAACCCAAACAGAACCAAGAAGTGCGTCAATATAGTCGTTGAGTAAATAGCCTAGCGCCAACGCTGGAATTACTCCAACTAGCAGTTTTAAATAAAAGGCCCAACTTGTAAGGAAGCGTTTCCAGTAAATCACCATTACCGATAAAATAGCTCCGAACTGTATGATTACGGTAAATGCTTTTACAAACTCCGAACTTTTGATTCCCATAAATGCTTGAGCAAGGATCATATGTCCGGTTGAAGAGACTGGTAGAAACTCCGTAAGACCTTCTACGATACCTAAAATAATTACTTGAATGAGATCCATATAATATACTTGAATAGCAAGAGGTTGAAAACTTATATTACTTTGATTCAGAGTGCTGTTTTCTTGGTTTCAACTTACGCCAAATTGCCATTACAAACGTCTCGATAAGCCCAAATATAAAGAGGTATGTCCAATTGGTTACCAACATGCCTATCGCTGCTCCCACCAAAACATCCGAACTCCAATGTTTATCACGAGCAATACGCAAAAAGCCTACGGTTGCTGCTGTTGCATATCCCAATGCACTTACCGTAGTACTGCTGCCTACATATTCATAGTGCAGTACCGATGCTGCAAGAAATGCCTGACTGGTATGCTGAGATGGAAAAGATCGCTCTTCACCATTGGGACGGGTTACATCTGTGGCTTTCTTTGTGCGATGCACAATCATATCGCTTAATACTGATGTGGTTGCAAATATCCCTACACGGCGAATCAGATTATTGGCCGATGGAATACCGAAACGATCGAGAGTCAATAAAAATGGAATGGTCACAAAACGTCCGTAATCATCTACCTTTTCTGTTAACTGTGTATCGAACTTATCTTGAATTTGCTGTTTCAACTCGGGCCTTACATGAATAAATAATCCGAGGATTAGAAAAAGTACCGGGAAAATAAAGTTGACAGAAGCAGCATATACGATTTTCTTTTTTGAAAACTGACGGGCTTCTACTCCTTTCCGAAAGGTCTTTTCAGGAAATAACAGTAAACGAACAAAACGATTCATATCAATGGTTTTAGGTTAGTGAAAGCTCTAACGTTATAGATGCAACGAGCAAAGCTTCGCTTATTCATATTATTAAATCGGCAACAAAGATAAAACTTAAACACTATTAAGCCTTAAAAAACAGGACTGCTTCTAAAAAAAACTCCCGAATAAGCATGAAGCCTATTCGGGAGAATCTATATAATGTTTTAAACTTTTGATTAGTTCAAACCACGGTTGTTAAGCAAAGGCTTGATGCCCGGCTCTGAACCACGGAAGTTTTTGTACATATCCATAGCATCATCGATACCACCAGGAGTAAGTACATAGGTGCGGAATTTACCTGCTACTTCTTTATTAAAGATATCACCTGTTTCTACAAACGCTTGGAATGCATCGGCATCAAGCACTTCTGCCCAGATGTAGCTATAATATCCTGCTGTATAACCACCACCCATTGTGTGACGGAAATAAGTAGAACGGTAGCGAGGAGGTATTTGAGAAAGAATCTTACGATCGCTCATTTGTTTCGCTTCGAACTTAGCCGGAGAGAAATCTGCAGGAACCTCAGTCATTACGTGGTAATCCATATCAAGGATTGAAGCTGCAAGATATTCTGTTGTTGCAAAACCTTGTCCCCAAGTTCCGCTCTTTTCCATTTTCTCGATCAATGCATCCGGCATCACTTCGCCTGTTTCGTAGTGTTTTGCATAAACTTTCAACACAGATGGTTCGAAAGCCCAATGCTCCATGATTTGAGAAGGAAGTTCTACGAAGTCGCGAGGTACACCACCTACACCTTTGTAGTCAACGTTTTTGAACAAGTTGTGTAGTGCGTGACCAAACTCGTGGAAGAATGTTTCCGTTTCATCTGCACTCAACAATGCAGGTTTGCCATCGGCAGGTTCTGTAAAGTTACAAACGATTGTTACCACAGGAGCAACACGTTTGCCGTCTTCCATCGACTGACCACGGTATGTACCACACCATGCACCGCCACGTTTCGACGAGCGAGGATGGAAGTCCATATAAAGAACACCTAGGTGATCGCCGTTTTGATCGTTACATTCGTAAGCCATTGCATCTTGATGCGGAAGCGGAATATCTTTGATTTCAGTGAATGTAATGCCATAAAGTTGGTTACAAACATAGAAAATACCGTCGCGCACGTTTGAAAGTTGCAAGTAAGGACGTACTTCGTTCTCATCCAGATCAAACTTTTCTTTCATTACTTTCTCGTTGTAGTATCTCCAGTCCCAACCTTGAAGTTGATCGTTTACACCATCTTTCTTCATAGCTGCTTGAAGTGCTGTAGCTTCATCGTTTGCTTTTTTCACGGCAAACGGCCATAGTTGGTCAAGCAAAGCATATACGTTGCTATCTTTCTTTGCCATACGCTCTTCCAACGCAAAGTTTGCGTAGTTGTCGTGGCCCATCAATTTCGCTTTTTGCAGACGAAGATCAACAAGTTTCTTGATCACTTCATTATTATCTGCTTCGTTACCATTGTTACAACGGTTGATGTATGCTTCGAAGATTTGTTTTCTCAATTCTCTGTTGTCTGCAAATTGCAAGAATGGCATTACACTTGGGTTGTGAAGTGTGAACAACCATTTGCCTTCAAGATCTGCATTTTTTGCAGCAGTTGCAGCAGTAGCGATTACTCCTTGAGGAAGACCTGCAAGGTCTGCTTGGTTTTCGATAACCAACTTATACGCGTTTGTTTCGCTCATCACGTTTTGCTCAAACGTAAGTTGAAGCATTGAGATTTCGCTATTAAGCTCGCGTAGTTTCGCTTGGTCGTCGGCGTTTAGGTTCGCACCACCACGTACAAAACCTTTGTATGTATCTTCAAGAAGTTTTGTTTGAGCAGGATTCAAGTTAAATACCTCTTTGCGCTCGTATACCTCTTTTACTTTTGCAAATAATTCAGGATTCAGGTTGATATCATCTGAATGCTTCGACAATACAGGTGCAATCTCTTTGTTTAGTTTTTGCATCTCCGGAGTTGTATTCGCAGAGTTCAAACCAAAGAATACACGGCTTACATTCGAAAGCAAAGCTCCGCTGTTGTCAAGCGCAGCAATGGTATTATCGAAATCAGGTGTTGCTCTGTTTTTGATGATCGCATCGATTTCTTGTTTTTGTTGCGCCATTCCTTCTTCGAAAGCAGGCATGTAATGCTCTAGCTTAATTTTATCGAAACTAGGAACATTAAAAGGCGTGCTAAACTCCGCAAAGAACGGATTTACTGCTTCTTCTGCATTTTTAGCAGTATTACAAGAAGCCATCACCACTGCAAGGCTTGCAGCTAGAAATACTTTTTTCATTGGCTAGATGTTTATTGTTGATTTATATTCGTGTATCTATTCTGTTTAGGTTACAAATATACAACATAATCCGACGTATCTACGTCAATAAGCAACAATTACCCCTCAAAAGCAGTGCAATTTATCATTGTTTACAAAAAACAATAAGCACCGACAATAGAACAGCAAAAAGAAATACCATTTTTGCCGTTGAAGCCAACACAGCATTAAGGGCTTTCCCCTCGAGCGAAGTTAGTTGGCGGTATACCAAGATAAATAAGGCAATCCAGATAAAAGCCAACGAGTAGGCCAAGATCGCATATACATCATAAAGTTCGGTAACTGCGATGAAAAACAACATACCAGCCAGTGCATTGAAGATATAGAAAGCAAGTCCGAATGTCTTTCCGTACTTCACAATGGTAGTTCGTTTGTTGCTCAATTTATCTGCATCATAATCGCGGTAATTATTCACTACAAGGATGTTAATGGCTACAAAGCCCAATGCCAATCCTGACAAAAGCGAACCAACTGTAAAGGTGTTTGCTTGTACATAATAGGTAAATACTACCGGAACTACTCCATAGAACAACAAAACACAGACGTCTCCCAACCCATGATAAGCCAACGGATAAGGTCCCGCAGAGTAAGCCAGTGCAAACACGGCAATAGCCAGACCTACAAATATGAGTTCCCAGCCTCCGTATTGAATCAAGAAAAGACCTACAATACATGACAAGCCCAATGAAATAAGGGTTGCTATAAGCATCGACTTTGGCTTTACCCAACCTAAGGCAACTGCCCTATCCGGCCCCAAACGGTCTTCGCGATCGGCTCCTTTCTTATGGTCAAAATAATCGTTGGCATAATTGGATGCAATCTGCGCAAACAATGCAACAAGCAGGCACAACAATGCCGGGATCCAATTAAACTTACCATCGGTATAAGCCAATGCACATCCCAATAGTACGGGACTAATCGAAGCGGTCAACGTTTTGGGACGTGCTGCTTCAATCCAAACTTTCAAATTAGCCATTGAAATATAATATTTAGAGATTCATCTTTTTCAATTATCCGCCTCAACCGTAACCATCTCAATGCATCAACATTGCTCTTTTACAATTGAGGCGAACAATTGCAGAACTGCTGCCCAAGGATAAAAGTTCGTTACTTCGTGTAAAAATCGATTTGTCCCAAGATTGCCTTGGTACACACCGGGCAGAAGTCGTCGATAGAAAAGCTTCTCATCAAGCAGTTCTTGCGCGGACGGTAAATACCTTCATTTACGTAACCGCCTCCTTCAAACACTCCAATCTCAGCATTCTCATCGGTCGTTGGTATTTTAGTTCCTTCCGGAAGCATGTTTTTCCATTTCTTATCAAAGCCGATCAAGCGCGTAAGGTTTGCTTCCCAAGGCTCCACTCCTTTCGGATAGAAATCGTTGTACGATGCATCCCCTTGATACTCGTCGCCCAATCCAAGAAACAAGTGACCAAATTCGTGCACATAAATCTTCTCGTACGAACCTTCATTGCCGGCAACACTAAGTCCGTAGTAGTTATAAATACCGCCACCTCCATACTTTTTCGAGTTGGCAATGATGTAGATAAAATCGTAAGGAACAGACGATGCAGCATCGCGCACGCTTTTAAAGTCGGGCGTCATGATGTAACGTTCCGAGTCGAAAGTATAGAAAGTTGAGTTAAGCGCCGTTTCTTTCCAGATGTGTTCGCCCGGAATGTCGGAACCCTCTTCGGCAGAAGGAGTCCATACGGCTTTCACATTGAAACGTCCTTTATTTTCTTTGAACGGAGAAAAAGAGAAGATTGCATCGGCAAACTTCTTTGCGTCTTCTTTAAATAAGTCGTATTGGTCGGCAGTGTATCCTTCAGACAAAACCACGATGTCAACGCAATTCTCAGGAGCTCCCGAGTAAACCACATCGAACGTCTTGTTTCGGTTTGCCTCTTTCTTGATCAAATAGCTGTTTACATCGATATCATATTCGAAAGTCTTTTCAAACTTACCTTTCTTGTTGCGTGATTCAAACACCACCTTAATGTCTTTTTTGGGATAAGGAAACACGACCGATTCGGTATAGCACTTTTGCGTTTGTTTGGCTTCGGGGATGGTTTGCCACTCGCCAAACAAATTACAATAACCGCGCGAGTAAATCAGCGCATTCGTTTGTTTGTCATACACCTTTACGAAATAGTTTCCGTAGCCGGTAGTATCGATCAGGTTTACTTTTGATCCTCCCCAATAAGGCTCTTCTCTTACCTCATCAATATACACAGATTCTTTGGTAGCATCACCGCATCGAAAGTAATCGACGCGCATTGTTTTGGGATAGAAATTGGTCTCGAAAGCAGACTGTGCCCACATACTTACCGAGCACAGCAAACAGGAAATAAAACAGATTTTCTTGAACATGATAATAGATTATGCGGTTTAAAAAACTCCCAAAACATCAGGCATGCCGTAGCTTCGACACACTGATATTTTGGGAGTACTAAAAGATTTTATGAATTACAATGTAATTTCCAATGCTTCGTAAGCTTTGTTTGCTTTGGCACGAGCCTCTTCTACTGAGTTTGCTCTTGCCAGCATCACAGCCATACGACGGTGACCGTGTACTTCTGGCTTACCGAATATACGCATTTGCGTATCCGGTTGGCTAAGTGCTTCAATCAAGTTTCCGAATTGTACGTGATCTGAATCACCTTCAACTACTACTGCACGTGATGCAGACGGACCGTGAAATGCAATATTAGGAATTGGCAATCCAAGAACTGCTCTTGCATGCAATGCAAATTGAGACAAATCTTGTGAGATCATTGTTACCATGCCTGTATCGTGAGGACGAGGAGAAACTTCACTAAAGATTACATCGTCGCCTTTGATAAATAGTTCAACACCAAACAAACCATAGCCGCCAAGTGCACCGGTTACCTTTTGTGCAATTTCTTGCGCTTTTGCCTTTGCCACAGCCGACATAGCTTGTGGTTGCCATGATTCACGATAATCTCCATCTTCCTGACGGTGACCTATCGGTTCGCAGAAAGAAGTACCTTGACAGTGGCGTACAGTAAGCAGCGTGATTTCATAGTCGAAATCAACAAAGCCTTCTACAATCACTTTACCGGCACCGGCTCTACCACCTTCTTGTGCATACGTCCATGATTTCTCAATATCGGCAGCCGAGCGCACTACGCTTTGACCGTGACCGGACGAACTCATGATCGGCTTGATTACGCAAGGCATACCAATCTCTTCGATTGCCTGAGTAAACTCTTCGAATGTTGCAGCAAATTTATAAGGGGAAGTTTTAATACCTAATTCTTCGGCAGCCAAGCGACGGATGCCTTCTCTATTCATGGTCAGATAGGTAGCTAGTGCGGTAGGAACTACATTGAATCCTTCTTTCTCTAATTCGATAAGCGTCTGCGTTGCAATGGCCTCAACTTCCGGTACGATATAATCAGGCTTTTCAGCTTCGATTATCTCTCTCA
The DNA here is from genome assembly GCA_051660585.1 of Tannerellaceae bacterium. GTDB lineage: Bacteria > Bacteroidota > Bacteroidia > Bacteroidales > CAMTPD01 > UBA12018. The sequence goes on along the minus strand of JBOFPV010000130.1, from coordinate 29,258 downwards.
AACGAGCCCCATCCAACATAGAAACGACATAAGACTTATGGGCAACTTGCATAGCAGGTGCGTTTTCGTACTTATCAAGCGCAACCACCTCTACTCCATAACGTTGAAACTCAATCGCTACTTCTTTACCCAATTCACCGGAACCACAAAGTAATACTTTCTTTCCGGTCGAAGACATAGGAGTTCCTATCTTTACCATATTGTCACTAATTTAAGTTTCGTACAAATATACAACGAATCATTATAAATTGTATGAACAAACAGTCTTGTACTGACAAAATATTTTCAAGAATTCGTTAAATAAAATTTCGATTTATAACAATATCACATCATCCTTAAGTGTTGATAAAACAAAGAATAAAACAAGCTATTTCGAGCTATTTCTAATTCGATTGTTTTACATTAGCATCCGATTCGTAAAAACCAGTAATAAAAAATCCACTTAATTCAAACATTATGACGCATGAGAACGCCAACATGAAAAATAATTGCACATATCTCTATTTTCAGCACACAGCTGTATTTAATCACTAGAACTTTTATCCTTTTATTTTGTTTATAAGACACACGAATCAATCATTTATGATACTAAACATTCTCTTATTATTGCTATCATTAGCAATGCTTTACTTCGGAGCTGAAGGTCTGGTACGAGGCAGCTCCTCACTTGCGATTCGCGCAAAAGTTTCTCCTCTTGTCGTCGGACTTACCATTGTAGCCTTCGGTACCAGTTCGCCCGAATTGGTCGTAAGTCTCAACGCCACACTTGCCGGTCAGGGCGATATTTCGATCGGGAACGTTGTGGGTTCTAACATCTTCAACATCTGTGTTATTCTCGGAATTGCCGCAATGATTCAACCGATGAACGTAAGAAAGCAACTTACAAAAATAGATGTTCCGATCATGATTGCCGTAGCAGCACTTTTCACGGTTATGTTCTGGCACGGACATTTAAGTCGAATAGCTGGTGCAATCTTATTTGTCGGAATCATTGCCTATACAGTCTTTAGTATTATTTATGCAAAGAAAGAAGGCAAAAAAGACCCGGAATCTCTCGAAGAGTTTGATGAGTTTAAAGCCAGCAAAAGCGTATGGCTCGACTTATTATACATTGTAATTGGATTGGTTATCCTAATTATGGCATCCAATCTACTGGTAGAAAGCTCGGTATTTATTGCAAAAGCAATGGGAATCAGTGAAGCCGTGATCGGCCTTACGATCATTGCTGCCGGTACAAGCATGCCCGAACTTGCTACATCCATCGTTGCCGCCATTCGTAAAAACCCTGAAATCGCAATCGGAAACGTAGTAGGATCAAACATCTTCAACATTTTGTCGATCCTCGGTATTAGCTCGTTGGTAAGACCAATCACCGCACCAAACGTAAACTACATCGACCTACTCATTATGCTGAGCGTATCTGTTTTATTATTGATCATGATGCGCTATAAATATAAAATCAGTAGAGCCGATGGTGCTTTCTCTTTTATCATTTATATCGGTTACACATTCTTTTTACTTCGAAATATTGCAGCTTAATATGCATTATTAATTATACGAATCATCTAAAAAGGCTATCTTTGCTCATCGAAAGTGAATCAAAGATAGCCTTTCGTTTTGCCTATGAAAGTATGTATAGCTGAAAAACCAAGTGTAGCACGCGAGATTGCCCAGGTATTGGGAGCTAAGAATAAGAAAGACGGATATTTTGAAGGAAACGGATACCAGGTAACATGGGTATTCGGGCATTTGTGCACCCTGAAAGAACCCAATGATTACACCCCCGAGTGGAAATACTGGAACGTCAGATACCTTCCCATGATCCCCGATCGTTTCGGCATCAAACTCATACAAGACAAAGGAGTAGAAAAGCAATTCAACACCATCGAGTCTCTCATCTCTAAGGCAGAATCAGTCATCAACTGCGGTGATGCCGGCCAGGAGGGAGAGCTGATTCAGCGTTGGGTAATGCAGAAAGCCGGGTGCAAATGTCCGGTGTATCGCCTATGGATCTCTTCACTTACCGAAGAAGCAATACGCGAAGGCTTCCAAAAGCTACGCGATCAATCGGAATTTGACAAGCTATACCAAGCCGGTTTGTCTCGTGCCATCGGCGACTGGCTGTTGGGGATGAATGGTACTCGTCTGTATACCTTGCTGTATGGAAAAGACAAACAAGTTCTTTCCATTGGCCGTGTACAAACGCCTACCCTTGCCCTGATTGTAAAACGTCAGCACGAAATCGAAAACTTCAAACCCGAAGCATACTGGGAGTTGAAGACCGTATACCGCAAAACAACCTTCTCGGCAACAAAAGGTAAGTTTACCAATCAGGAAGACGGAACTAAAGCACTGGAAGAAATCAAAGACAGTGAATTTACCATCACCGACACCTCGATCAAGAAAGGTACTGAGGCACCTCCGCGACTGTTTGACCTTACGTCGCTACAGGTAGAATGCAACAAGAAGTTTAGCTTCTCGGCCGATGAAACGCTCAAACTGATTCAGTCACTTTACGAAAAGAAGCTTACAACCTATCCGCGTGTAGATACAACCTTTTTGAGTGATGACATCTATCCGAAGATACCGGGCATTATGCGCGGACTAAAGGATTATGCCGCGCTGACAGAGCCGGTGTTGAAAGCAAAAATAAAGAAGTCGAAAAAAGTATTCGACAACAGCAAGGTTACCGATCACCATGCCATCATCCCTACGGGCACCAATGCCAACAATATGAGCATGGACGAACGCAAAGTCTATGAATTGATCACGAAACGATTCATCGCAGCGTTCTATCCCGATTGTAAAATATCTACGACCACCGTACTGGGCGAGGCTGCCGAAATTCCGTTTAAAGTAACGGGCAAGCAGATACTTGATCCGGGTTGGCGCACGGTATTTGCCAAAGAAGTAGATACCAGCGAAAAGGAAGAAGAGACGGACGAAAGCGAAGGCATCTTGCCAAACTTTGAAAAAGGAGAAAGCGGTCCGCACGAACCGGCACTGAACGAAAAATGGACACAACCGCCCAAATACTATACCGAAGCAACGCTTTTGCGTGCAATGGAAACAGCCGGCAAGCTTGTCGACAATGAAGAATTGCGCGATGCGTTGAAGGAAAACGGTATCGGTCGCCCATCGACCCGCGCGGCAATTATCGAAACCCTCTTCAAGCGTAAGTACATCAAGAAAGAACGCAAAAGTCTTACCGCTACCGAAACCGGCATCGAGCTGATCAATACGATCCGCGAAGAGTTGTTGAAGTCGGCCGAACTCACCGGTATCTGGGAAAGCAAACTGCGCCAGATAGAACGCGGAACGTACGAAGCAAAAGTGTTTCTTGCCGAGCTCAAAGAGATGGTGGTAAATATTGTGCGCAACGAAATCAATCCGCCCAAGCAGCCTACGGCAATCGTCTGCCCGAAGTGTGGCAAAGGAAAGATCTTGAAAGGCAAAGCGGCCTACGGATGTAGCAACTGGAAAGAAGGATGCGACTTCCGCCTTTCGTTTGACGAACACGGCGACAACCTTACACATGCCCAGTTGCAAAGCATAATCAATTCAAAAAAGTAACAGACTATGATCCATAACAACGAAGAACTATTCCCGCTTGTAGATGAAGCGGGAAACGTAACGGGAAGTGCAACACGCCAAACGTGCCACAACGGATGCAAACTGTTACATCCCGTTGTGCATTTGCATGTATTCAATGAAGCAGGCGAATTGTTTTTGCAAAAGCGACCGATGCACAAAGACATTCAGCCGGGCAAATGGGACACAGCCGTAGGTGGTCACGTCGACTTTGGCGAAACTCCCGACGCAGCTCTCGTACGCGAAAGCCGCGAAGAGTTGGGCGTCGTAGGTTTTACGCCCTTCTTTGTAGCACGCTACGTATTTGAATCGGAGATCGAAAAAGAACTCGTTTACATTTACAAAACCGTATACACCGAAACGATCTGCCCCGATGCCGAAGAGCTAGACGGCGGCCGCTTCTGGTCAATCGAAGAGATTGATGCCATGACAGGCAAAGAAGTCTTCACGCCCAACTTCGAAAAAGAATTCACCCGCTTCAGAACCGCCCTTCTCGACTAAGGGCGTTGCTTTAGCGTAAGTTCTACAAGCACCGGATTGTCCGTCTCGGAGATCGATGGCAAGAAAGCCTGCGCCTCTTCGGCTTGCACTTCCACGTAAACCTTATCACCGTAAGTTAGCATAGGCCATACCACCACTTCCGTTCCTTCTATTTGTAGAGGAATTCCTTTAACTCCGCCGTCTCTACCAATCGCAGATCTGTAGAGCAATTTCGAAGTCTTCATATCCCAAATGTCGTGATACTTCTTTTCTCCGTAAGAGAAAGTGGTGAATAGTTTGTCGCCTGCTAACTGTCCGTATTTATTCTTTATATAGCTTGAGCCACCTCTCTTATAAACATCATACGTTTGGTACAGATCAGTTGGAGCCTTATAATCCCCACTACTCAACACCAGAAAAGGAACATCTTTTTCGCTCGTTACGCAGAAGAGTGTATCATTGAATGGAGCGTCTTGAAAGTAGCACTGTCCTTCATTCTCAAACATTGTATTAAACATAAGTACAAAATTCGATTTCAGTGGTTCATTAGTTAGGCCCTGTCTCAACAACTTAAAGTTCTTGTCGTAGATAGCAATACCGGGACTAGACTTTATCAACGGTCCATAACTTACCGCATAATTACCATCTGAGAGCTGAAATACACTACCAATTGAATCATTCTTAACAGACGAAATTAATTCACCTTGAGGCGCATATTTCATTAGCATCTTATTTTCTGGATCATACAACAATGCATTGCCATCGTTGTCTATAGAAGCAGTCCTTATATACGTATATTCTTCGGGACCGTTTCCTTTTCGGTCGATTTTAGAAAGAAGCTTTCCGGTAGTTTTATCGACGAAGTAGAGTCGGTCCGAGTCATTAATAACCAGTTCCTTTTCGGGGTTACCAACCAAACTGATCGACGAAAGCAGAAAGTCGTCCGTCGTTTCTATCGGAAGCACTTGTGTAATGTCGAACAGGTCATTCAGGGGAATCACATCGGTGGTCTGCCCGATACTTGCGCCCAAATCAATCGTTGTGCAAACGGTTTCGTTTGTTGTTTGTGTACACGACACGCAGCAACAAAGAGACGCCGCCGCAGATAAAAGAATGTTTTTCATATATTATCAAATTTAAATTCAATCAATTATTACATCGGTCGCTGCATTAAATAAAGCTGAATAATACAATGGTAAAGAACCCTTATTACAGGAATTAACCCTTGCGAGCCTCGTGGTTCGTATTTGTGTGGGCCCAGATAAATACAAACCACGGCCCACAACCATATTTGCTAGGGACCACACAAGGTTTAACTCTCGCATACTTTCGTCTTAACGCACGCAACATCAACCAGTATCGTTTGTGATATCAGCAGTTAGTCTAAACTAAAAACAGATCTAAAGAAGGTATTTATTACTTTTCAAATGCGTGCTTTCGCTAAAGAATTGTCTCAAATATAGATAAAAATAGCAAAGCTCATCAACATTTGTTTATCTAATTCGCATAAGATGAGCCTTTATAAACGAAAAGCAGCCTCAATCTCTTTGTAGAGACGAGGCTGCCTTTGTATTGTATCGCTATCGTATCAGGGATTATTTGCCTGCGATTTCTTTAATGATCGCAATAATCTCTTGACCCAACTCTTCTGCTTCTTGCATTGTGTGGGCTTCAGAATAAATACGGATAATTGGTTCGGTATTTGATTTTCTCAAGTGTACCCACTTCTCTGGGAAGTCGATCTTAACGCCATCGATATCAGTAATATCGTTTCCTGCAAAGCGTTCTTTCACTTTTACAAGGATTGCGTCTACGTCGATATCCGGTGTAAGTTCGATCTTTTGTTTTGAGATAAAGTATGCAGGATATGTTGCTCTCAATGCACTACAGCTTAGTTTTTTCTTTGCCAAGTGTGTAAGGAACAACGCGATTCCTACCAATGCATCGCGACCGTAGTGACTTGCAGGGTAGATAACTCCACCGTTGCCTTCACCGCCAAACACTGCATTTGTTTCTTTCATCTTCGTTACCACATTAACCTCTCCTACCGCAGCTGCGCTATAGTCGCAACCGTGCATACGAGTTACATCACGCAACGCACGACTTGAGCTTAAGTTAGAAACGGTGTTACCTGGTGTGTGTGAAAGAATATAATCGCCGATTGCTACCAAAGTATACTCTTCGCCAAACATTTCGCCGTTTTCGCATACAATCGCCAAACGGTCTACGTCTGGGTCTACCACGAAACCAACGTCTGCTTTTGCTTCTTTAATCAAAGAAGAGATTTCAGTAAGGTGTTCTGGTAGTGGCTCAGGATTGTGCGCAAAGTTTCCATGTGGTGCACAGTGTAGCTTCAATACTTCTTTTATGCCTAATGCTTCAAGCAACTCAGGAAGTACGATACCACCCACAGAGTTTACACAGTCTATCGCAACCTTGAAGTTTGCTGCTTTAATCGCCTCAACATCTACAAGATCAAGATTCAATACACTCTCGATGTGTTTTGCCAGATACGACTGATCTTCGATTACTTTACCAAGATCGTCTACACCTGCAAACTCAAATTCTTCTGCTTCTGCAATACGAAGAACTTCTTCTCCTTGCGCTGCATTCAAGAATTCGCCTTTCTCGTTAAGCAACTTAAGTGCATTCCATTGTTTCGGATTGTGACTTGCCGTAAGGATGATACCTCCGCAAGCTTCTTCCATTGCAACAGCGATTTCGGTAGTAGGTGTTGTAGCCAAGTCGATATCAACAACATCAAAGCCGATACCTGTAAGCGTACCAAGCACGATATGTTTTACCATTGGTCCCGAAATACGGGCATCACGACCTACTACAATCTTGTTGCTTGTAGCTGTTGTGTTTTTCTTAATGAATGTTGCGTATGCTGCAACAAACTTTACAATATCCAAGGGGTTAAGACCATCTCCCGGTTTGCCACCGATCGTACCACGGATACCTGAAATAGATTTGATCAACGTCATTTTTTAATCTAATTGATATTTTAAAAAGCCATAATAAACTGGCGTTATATTTTGCTGATCTGACTGCAAACCATACTTACCCGGAACAATAAGTTTTACTTTTGCACCATCACCAACCGATTCCAATGGAATACCGAAGCCTTCGCACGCGTCGATGTTACCGTAGTTTTGTTGATACTCGATAGTAGATGGTTGCAATCCCGGACGCATGTTTGAATATTTGATCGTATCGCTTGTAGAGAAATAGATTAGATCTTTAAAGCGAACATATACAGATTGTCCTTTCTTAGCACGTGTACCATTGCCCGAGTCAATCACATTCATATATATTCCCGATGGTAACTTTACGAATTCTTTCTCCGCAAAGACGCTATCAGAAGGATACTCGTCAAGAACAATAATGCCTTCACTTTTGATAAAACGGTCTATTGCTTTTTCTTGTTTCTCCAGTTTCTCTGCATAAGTTTCAGTATTATCGCACGAAAAATAGGCAGAAAATAAACCAAGCAACGCTATAAGATAAAAACCTCTTTTCATAATTTTGTTTCTCATTTGTGACAAAAATAAGCATTCTCGCTTAATAACTTCAAATTAATCTTCTATTTTAATGCCTATTGAAGCATAAAATTCTGGCAATGCTTTTTCGAAAAGCTCTCTGGCTTCATCGAGTGTACCAAAAAACTCTCCGCCCGAAGCATTTTTATGTCCGCCTCCATTAAAATATCTAGCGGCAAAAAGATTACAAGGGAAGTCGCCCACCGAACGCAAAGAGACCTTTACATAGTCTTCGTCACGACGTAAAAACACAGAGAAGTTTACACCTTCTATGCTCAACGGGATGTTTACAAATCCTTCTGTATCTCCTGTTTTATAATCGTAGCGATTCAATTCATCTACACTTAGGCAGATCAAGGAAGCGCCGTACTTTTTATAAACTTTCATCTTTTGTGAAAGCGTATAGCCCATGAGGCGAACGCGACCTTCCGAATACGTATGATTGACACGACGATAGATATCATCTTTGTCTACGCCTAGTTTAAGCAGTTCGTATACGATCAAGTAAATCTCCGGATTGTTCGAGTTATATGAGAATGCCCCTGTATCGGTCATCATCCCTGTATAAATACATTCCGCCATCTCTAGATCCATCATATCGAAATCGCCCAAACGGCAAATAAGACGGAAGATCAATTCACTTGTTGATGAAATTTGCGGATGCGATACAATCACATTAAACATTTCGTCCGGATCGAGGTGATGGTCTATCAAAACCTTTCTTCCCTTTGCACCGATGATATAAGGCGCAAGTTTCTCTACGCGTTTTGGTGTATTAAAATCTAGGCAGAAGATTACATCGGCCTCTTCAATCAATTGCACGGCAAACTCAGGATGTTGCTCAAAGATTGTGATATCTTTTGCCCCCGGCATCCACTTCAAGAATGAAGGAAAGTCATTAGGAACCACCACCGAAATACGTTCTTTATCAAAACAGTTTAAGAAGTTATATAATCCCAGCGACGAGCCCAATGCGTCTCCGTCCGGACTTACATGGGTTACGATTGTAAAGCGCTGGCCTTTTTCAATATACTTTTTTATCCTTTGGATATTCTCTTCTGCAATTATCTTACTCAACATAAATTCATCTTTTGCGTAGGCTCAAAGATAATACAAATAGTTTGCTTAGTAGAAAAGATCGTAGCTTTTTGTATTTGAGAATTGCAAAACCGCCAAACATCAGCACATACAAAGCAAAGACCTCATACTCAGTTAATGTAAAATTAGTTATAGCGTAAGGAAGTTCTGATATTGCATCCGAAATACTGACAATGGTTTGTAAGAGCAGGTGTATTGCTTTTGACAACCACCACGAGACTCCGGGTATGAAACTCAAAAGTAACCAAACAAGCAACAAAGGGATCAACAGTGTTACGAGCGGAATCAAACAAAGATTGGCCGGAAGGAAATACAGCGGAAAGATCCCAAAGTAGTAAAGTGTAAGTGGCAACGTAGCAAGTTGTGCTATACAAGATACCGTAACCAGCGACAACACATACCGCACCACCCGATTGTTTTTACCGAAAGAGAGTAGATCTGATGCAACCCATAGGATGAAAAACACAGATATAAAGCTAAGCTGAAACCCTACATCAAAAAGTGCTTGAGGCTGAATACACAAAATAAGAAAAGCACAAACCACTAAGGTGTTAAAGACATCGTAGTTTCGAAAAAAGGAGATTGACAGCAGATAGAAAGAAAGCATCAACCCGGCTCTCACTGCCGAATAAGACAAACCCGACAATACGACAAACAGCCACACTACAGACAAACTGATGATGCAATAGGCAGTTCGCCAACCTTGTCGGCGGAGAAAGAATCCAATAGACAGTGAACAGACAAGAAAGATGAGTCCGATATGAAACCCACTAACGGCAAACAGATGCGAAACTCCCAGCGAAGAAAACCGCTCGCGCTCGTTGACCGAAATACCCGACTTATCTCCTAACAACAAAGCGACAGGCAAATGCCAGAATTCTCCAAACATGGTGTCGGTTTGTAGTTTACAAATTAAATGCTGCTTCCACTTTGCCGTTAAACTCGACCAGGATTGCAAAGCCGATGTCGAGTGTATTATTTCTTGTGCATAAATGGTTGCGGCGTATCCTTTGCGCTGCAAGTAAGTATGGTAACCGCCCCAGATGGAATCGCAGGTTTGCAACCCTCTGATCATGCCATAGATCGCTATTTGATCTCCAACCTGCAACGATGTATAATCTGTTTTCTTATTTAAATATAGAATGGCTTTTTTGTGTGAAGTAAAAATCGAATCGTGCCGTTGTATTTGTACCAACTGAACATCGCAAGCAACGGTTTTCTCTTTTTCCTTTGGGATAGAAAGTAGCTTGACTGTTACATTCGCTTGGCCGTCGGAGTATGGCCATCGCACATTATTAGCATGCAATGCAGCCGAAGCATATCCGCCCAAAAAGAAAAGCATCGAAATGATTGCCCCATCTATCCATCGAAATGCATACTTCATTTGCCGCGTGCGATAGCGAGCCAGCAACAGCGAAACAACCATGCTTCCAATACAGATAAACAAGACGGAAACATTTTGCAAGGCGTATTCATGTACTAAAATTCCGGTCAACAAGAAAAAAAGCGGCCTCACAAGGGGCCGCTTTTGTAAAGCTTTTATCATAAGTTTGATCGTTAGGTCTTTTCATTTACTCCCACAATCAAACAAACAGTCGTCATTAAAGAGCCTTCAGTTCTTTGATTGTTTCGATAGGATCTGCAGCGTTGAACACAAAACTTCCTGCAACCAACACATCAGCACCCGCGTCGATTAGTGGTTTTGCAGTTTGCAAGTTTACACCACCATCTACCTGAATCAGTACATCAAGGTTTCTTTCTTGAATCATTTTCTTTAGTTTAGCCACTTTCTCAATTGTGTGAGGGATAAACTTCTGGCCGCCATAACCCGGATTTACCGACATCAAAAGCACCATGTCTACTTCTTCAAGAATATCTTCAAGCACCGAAACCGGAGTATGAGGATTCAGTGTAACACCAGCCTTCATACCTGCTTCTTTGATTGCAGTAACTGTGCGATGCAAATGCGTGCATGCCTCATAGTGAACATTCATCATATAGGCACCAACCGCAGCAATCTCCTTGATAAACTTTTGAGGTTCTACAATCATCAAATGCACATCAAGCGGTTTTGTACATACACCTTTCAAAGCTTCTAATACCGGAAACCCGAAAGAAATATTTGGAACAAACACACCATCCATGATATCAAGGTGAAGCCAGTCTGCACTACTATTATTAATCATTTCAATGTCTTTTCGCAAGTCCAAGAAATCTGCGGACAAAAGCGAAGGAGCTATCATGTGACTCATTTTATCTTCTTATTTTTTTGCAAAGGTACAAAAAGTAAAACTGAGATAAAATGTACCAATTGCGAATTTATTAATTAAATGATTCGAAACAAACTAAAATTAGCAAAATAAAAAAGCACCGTTCGAGATTATTACCAACCTCAAACAGTGCCTTTTATTATACTATATCAATACGATATTGAATCAGAACTTATAGCCAAAAGTCAACAACACATTTGTTGTCTTTGTCTTCATTGATGCAGGATTTGAAATGATATCATATTCCGGTATTTCAGAAAAGACATTTGAGAACATATAAACATCTTCTTTGTGTTGTTTCAATACGCAAGCCGCATCCACGTAGAAGTTTGGAGTAAAACGGTATCCCAAACCAAATGTATACATACTCATTCCTTTATCAAGTGTATAGTTCGGAACAGTACCAGAAGTATACACTTCGAGCAAACCGTCTTTAAAGTCTGCATGCAAAGGACTGTTTCTGAAAGCACCACCTGCTCTTACCGCAAATTGAGGAGTCACTTTAACCTCAGCACCAATACGCAACGTGCGAGCTGTTTTAAAATCTTCCTTGATAAGCTCATTATCCGGAGATGAGAATCCATCAGGATAAGACAAGTGCATATTCTTGTAGTTTGCTATTTCATAATCTACGCTCAATATAGCACTTTTGCCAAATATTGCCGCTGCACTAAATACCCACTTATCAGGTGTACGAAGATTATAATCAGTATATGCATTATCGGGAGTTGAAGCTTCATCTTTCGAGTTGGTTGGATCGTAAACAGAACCTGCATAGCCGATATAACGATCAGTCATGTTATACCAAACCGGAGAGTGATAAGCTACACCAATTCTAAAGAAGTCGACCGGATTTACAATAGCACCAATCTTGAAGCCGTAACCTGTACCTTCTGTATGAAGTTCATTATCTAAATACAAAGCTCCATTTTCCAAGGCTTCATCATACTTAGACGACATTTTATAGTCTACGTCATAAATAGAAAAAGATGCCCCTAAATTGATAAAGTTGCCAATATTACCACTGAAAGCAAAGTCGTATTCATCGATACCGCCTCGCTCGCTCACCGTAAGGTCTGAGTTGGGAGCACCGGTAAACGGACTACTGTAGTTAGTTTCGTCAAGACTTTCGGTCTTTGGATCAAACATAAATGCATTATATCCTAACACCTCTAACCAATATCCGCCGTTGTTTGGATTATTGTATGGATCATATTTATCAACCTGAGCTAACTCTCCAGCTTTTAATCCACCCAATGATGCTTTTGCCGCCATGTAATCACTTAGAGAACTAGGTAAGTTTTTTCCACCAACGCGGTATCTGCGTTCAAAGTTCTTGATACGATTATAGGTAAAACCTACATTCCAGTTGATAAGACCACGATCGTTTGCTGTAGGGAAATAGCCAACATAGCCGATGTTGTCGAAGTTAAATTTAAACTTGTCTTCAGACATCTGATGCCCATTCAGATTTGAGCTAGCTTTGATATTACTCAAGCTCAAAGTTGTTGCCACTTCAGATTTTCTAAACACAGACATACCCGCCGGATTGATTGCAATCGAAGATATATCTCCACCGAGTGCTCCAAACGCGCCCCCCATACTCATTGAGCGAGCGGTACCGGTAACCTCTGTTTGAGAATAACGATATGCATCTATTTCTCCTTGCGCCCAAGCATCACCTGCTATCAAAAGCGTAGATGCGCAAACTATTGCTAAACGTTTCATAGTCTATCTATTTTTCTGCTTATATTATCTTCTTCCGCCGCTACTGCGACCACCCATATTGCGACTTCCACTACCGCTTCCGCCACCTACGCTTCCGCTGCCAAAACTTCCGCTGCTGCTACCTCTAGATGGAGAAGAGAAACTACCAGATGAACGATTATTATTGTAGTTACTATTACTGTTGCTGTTATAATCTCTGGTAATCGGTTCTCGGTTTTGATTGACTCTATTTGACTCAACACGGTTTCCGGAATTTCTGTCGGTTCCTATTCTAGTTCTACCCGAACTTGAAGAAGTAACACCTGACTGGTCATTTCTGTTCACACCAACGCGATTACTTACACGATTATTTGTACGATCACCATCAGTTCTTGTTGCAGTTGTTCTATTAGATGTGCCTCTTCCCGAACTTACTCGGTTAGATCGATCGCCAGCCGAAGTTCTATTGCCCGATGACCAACGGCCTCCTGCATATGAAGTTGCTCTTCCGCCCGGATAATTCTTATAGGCAGGAAGATAGGAAGGATAATGACCGCCCCATGATGGACCGCCCCATGAAGGTCCCCAACATGGATCATACCAACCGCATCCCCACGATGGGCCCCAGCCCCAAGAAGGTCCCCAACCCCAGGATGGACCCCAGCCCATATTCCAAGAAGGTCCCCACCAAGAATTCCAACCGAAACTCCAAGATGGCCCCCATGAGTTCCAGCCCCAAGGAGAACCCCACCACGAATCATACCAACTGTTGAATCCGAGGTTTATATTTACGTTTGAGCGATAATTTGAATTATAGTCCGTATCATACGAAACCAAACGCCCGTCTTCATCTACGTACAAATTCACTTCATCTGCTCCTACAATAGTGATCCTTGCGGGATCATGAAACTTCACAATACGCTCTGTATATTCGGTATCTGAAACCGGAACAATTGTATCATTTGTATCTTGAGAGGTATAATCTCTGTTTCCGCCACGTCTGTTGTATTCATCAACATCACGATCAGCAGTACGAGTATTATTAGAGGGCGTAATCACAACTTGTGCCGACTTACTTTTCGATACGGCTTTGTATTCCTGAACCTCAGGAACGCTTTTCTTTTTTTTAGTTGAATAGATATCATCATCCCATTCGCCATTTTGCGCAAAAGCATTTAGCGATGCGATACCCATCAATAAAAAAGAAGTTAGTTTGAATAGTTTCATAACTTGTTTCTCCTCTTATGATTAAATTTTGACACCAACATATATAACTTACAATAAGACCAAGCAGAGACTGGTTGGTTTAAAAAACTATTGTGTTACAAATGTGTAAAGAATCGTCTATACAAATATAGTTTCTTGCTTCATTTAAGCAAGCAGGAATATAATCTTTAACATTTGCGGCTCATTCCACTTAGATCATTATAAACTGCGCACTTGACGGCCAATACTAAAAAGATGCTATTTGCAAATAAAAGGCTGCATGCATGAATATCAATAGAGAAAAGCGTATCTTCGCACTTCTAAATAAAGAACAAATAATATAGCAATATGGATTACGTAGAAGTGAGTTTCTTGATTGATTCCGAGATAGATTCTGAAATCGTGAGCGATGTACTTGCCTCAGAATTGTCACCAATTGGCTTTGAAAGCTTCGTTACAGAAGGAAATACACTAAAGGCTTATGTTCCGGTAAGTGAATTTAGCAAAGAAAACATTGATCAGGTTATTGCCGAATTTCCACTCGAAGCAACCTTGTCGTACGAAGACAAGTTCATCAAAACCGAAAACTGGAACGAAGAGTGGGAAAAGAACTTTTTCCAACCCATCGTAGTAGGTAATGAATGTGTAATTCATAGTACTTTCCACAAAGACATTCCACAAACGACATACGAGATCCTTATCGACCCGAAAATGGCATTCGGTACAGGCCATCACGAAACAACGTTTCTAATGCTTTCTCAAATCCTTAAGATGGATGTTGAAGGCAAGCGTGTATTGGATATGGGTTGCGGAACTGCCGTTCTTGGTATCTTGGCTTCGATGCGTGGCGCAAAAGAAATCGTAGCTATTGATATCGACGAATGGGCATACAACAACTCGGTTGAGAACGTTGAACTCAATAAGACTCCGAATGTAGAAGTAAAACTTGGCGCGGCCGAACTGCTAGCGGGAGAAAGCTTCGACATTATCATCGCAAACATCAATCGCAACATTTTGCTTAACGATATCAATCGTTACGCGGCATGTATGACGAAAGGAGCAACACTTTACATGAGTGGATTCTACACAGAAGACATTCCTTTTATTGAAGAAGAATGCAACAAATACGGTTTGCAGTTATTTACGCAAGACAGCAAAAACAACTGGGCCGTGGTTGGTTTCGAAATGAAATAAACAAACACGCTATAGCAAATAAAAGCCGTCTCGACGAGGAAGTCAAGACGGCTTTCTTTTTTATAAGCCACATCCATTTTACCCAATCCCCATCAAACAGTATAAATAAAAATACTTTAAGCCGGGTTTTCGGGGATAACTATGGATGATTTTGCCTAAAACCGTGCTTATTTTGCCCAAAAACCTAGTTTAGTTTGCCTAGAAACCTTATTTGGTTCTTAAAAAAAGGCTGTTTACTTCTTTTTAGAAGCTTATTTGCTTTTTGGATCAACGAAATCGGGCACGCTGCGTGACTCAAAACAAGATTGAGACCGCAAAACGAGTCTGTTCGTTCATATTTCAATTAATACAATATCTCTTTGAGTGGGATCAATTGATACGTCATGTGCGCACGACTACTTTCATACAAAATACCAATCAAGTCGTCGGATACGGAAGTGATACATGAATACCCCCAGCCGTAACCTTCGTCGAGAAGTACTCCTTTTTTCCAGCTCTTACCCTCGTCTGTGCTTACCTTGATGGTAATCTGATGACGGTGGAATTTGCTATCGGGATTGGAGAAAAGCAAAACAGATTTCGCATTCTTTCCTTTTCCGTATTCATGCTTGTGAAGCGATGCCATACAAACCGGCTCGTTCAATGCTCCGTGAGACGAAGCATGCTCTGTCCAGGTTTTACCCAAGTCGTTCGTCACAAACACGGCACGGCCATTCTTATCTCCTTTTTCGGCACCGTTGCGATTGTCGCGCATGTTGAGCATCAGGCTTCCGTCGTTTAGTTGCACAACGGCACACTCGGTTGTATTGGTATAAGAGGGATTTGACGTGATCCACGTTTTACCGCCATCTTTGCTGTAAGTTATATTCGAGAAAGGCATTCCCTCCTTATCGCGGCCCTGTGTAGGGAATACAAGTGTTCCGTCTTTCATCACGATGCCTTGTCCGGGAGCCGGAGCATACAACCACCATTCGGAACGCTTGGTTTGTTCGGTTATATTCACGGGCTCCGACCAGGTCTTTCCATCGTCGTCGCTGCGCGAAATAATGAATTGACAGGTTTCTTTGGGTGTAAGTCCCGGCTGAGAACCACGCCCTGCCCATTGGTGTTGCCAGTTCTTGCTTTCTTCGTTCAACCCTTCAATCCATTTTCCTTCTTTGTCGAGAATCCCGTGCATCCACAAGCCGGCAACCCAGATTGTGCCTGTATTCGGATCGGCCAATACACATGCGTCGCTTACACCGTTGAACTTCTCGGGCAATCCGCCCCATGTTTTCATATCAAGCGCCACACGCATCGGTTCCCAAGTTTGCCCGTTGTCGGTACTGCGGCTCACTCCAATGTCCATGTGACCTTGCAGATCTCGGCTCGATTCGCGGCGTGCATCATACACGGCGATAAGGCTTCCGTTTTTCGTTGTTGCCAGCCCCGGAATACGAAATGCGGCAACATTTTCGGTTCCGGCATCTTGCACGGCAACTCCTACTCGTTGTCCTTTGATGGTTTCGTCGGTAGGACGAATCACGCCTTTATCGGTTTTTATTTCTTTGCATTGCACATCGATCCGATGCAGCAATGGTGTTTGCGGTTTCAGGTCGCAGTATAAAGACAGATTGGTTGTATCGGAAAGTTGCGTTGTAATAGGTAAATACAAGGACGATTTATTGACGTGGGCTTCTGCCAATATTTGTTTTTCTTTCCCCTCACGTACCAAATAGATTTTATCGATATCGCTTCGTTTGGTAGTACCGTCGAAGGTGAGTTTGATTCCCTCTACCGAAATGGTTTCTTGGGGAATACATTGAAGGGAAATGAGCTTATTCATCCCTTTGTTTTTCAATACCGGAATTTGCTGCTGCGTAATGTTTACTTGCATCGATTGCGCTTGTAGTGAGACTCCTGCACACAAGGTAAGCAGACTTAATGCCAGATAAGATTTCTTAATCATAGAATACTTTTAATGGTTAGCTAAATATATAGATACACAAATTTAATTTTATTCATCTAACAATGAAATAGTTCTTCATTCTTTTAGCCTTAGAAAAGAAAGTTTCCTATATTCGCAGCGGTCTTTTATCTCAATAACTGTATAAAGTAATTAAGTTTGCTTAACTGGAGATATACACCAACTCAATACAACGATTTAATTAAGCTATTATGGGACTTAACAGTACTACATTTCAGCCCGACTTGTCTGTGGCAACGTGGCGAGACGTGATGGACCACATCTACGATATGGCTATTTTACCATGGGGAGCAACCGAGCCGCACAATTATCACTTGCCTTATCTTACCGACTGCCATATCTCTAAATCACTGGCTCTCGAAGCTGCGAATAAGTTGTTTACAAATCATCGCCACAAGGTTATGGTATTGCCACCCGTACCATTCGGACAACAAAACATCGGACAGTTTAAGCTTCCTTTCTGCGTGCATACCCGCTATCAGACACAATATGCAATCTTGCGCGATTGGGTAGAATCTCTGTCGAAGCAAGGCTTTAACAAGTTGCTTATTCTAAACGGACACGGAGGAAATTCATTTAAGAATATGGTGCGCGACTTGGCTTTCGATTATCCTAACTTCCTTATCGTGGTAACGGATTGGTTTGTAATTACGCCTCCGCCCAACTTGTTTATCCATGCGGGAGAGCACGCTTGCGAGGTGGAAACCTCTTTGATGTTGCATTATCATCCCGAATTGGTGCGCATGGAGGTAGCCGGCTCGGGCGAAAGTTTGCCGTTTAAGAGCGAAGAACTGAACAAGAAAACCGGATGGACACCGCGCGACTGGTCGGCCATATCGAAGGATACCGGTATTGGAAATCCGGCAGAAGCTACTGCCGAGAAAGGGAAGATCTACAGCAAAGTGATTACAGATCGCATTGAGAAACTTCTTTACGAGCTGATCTCGGACAATATCTATTATACGACACTTAAATTATAAACCTGAATATCAACCATGAAATTAAAACACATTGCAGGGATTGCTCTGCTGCAATCTTTTGCGACCTTTTCTTTCGCACAAATTAATCTTCCTTCAGTTTTTACCGACCACATGGTATTGCAACAGAATAGTGAAGCTGCAATCTGGGGCTGGGGAAATGCCTCGGAAACCGTGCGCATTGTAGGAAGTTGGAATACCGCCGATACCATTGCCGTAAAGGTAGACAACGCTGGCCGATGGAGTGGTAAACTAAAGACGGCTTCTGCCGGAGGTCCGTATACCGTAGAGGTGATGGGTTCAAGCCGTGTAAAACTCAACGATGTCATGCTGGGTGAAGTGTGGCTTTGCAGCGGACAATCCAACATGGAGTGGAGTCACAACCACGATGTCTTTAATAAGGAAGAGGAAATTGCAGCTGCCAATCATCCTAACTTGCGTATTTTCCACATCCCGAAGCGGGGCGACGCATATCCGCAAAACGACTGTACGGCTCAGTGGGAGGTATCTTCGCCCGAGTCGATGCGAAGAACCAGCGCCGTGGGTTACTTCTTTGCCCGTGAATTGATGGAGCAACTTGATGTTCCGGTTGGGATCATCGTTTCGGCTTGGGGCGGCACGCCGGCCGAAGTGTGGACACCTACTCCGCTGATCGAGGCTAACAAAACGCTGCGTGAAGCGAAGATCACTCCTACTCCTTGGTGGCCCGAGCAACCGGGTGCTTTGTATAATCAAATGATTAACCCGGTAGTTCCTTATAAACTTGCCGGTAGCATTTGGTATCAAGGTGAGTCAAACCGAGTGAATCCCTCGAGTTATGGTTTGCTAATGAAGACGATGATCGAAGGGTGGCGTAGTGCTTTCGAGAATAATTTCCCGTTTTATTTTGTTCAGATTGCTCCACACACATACAAGTCAGAGACAAACGGGCCGGCTCTGTTGCGCGAACAACAGGAGCTTGTTGCCAAGGAGGTTCCTAACACTGGAATGGTGGTAGTTTCGGATTTGGTAGATGATATAAAAAACATTCACCCGAAAAACAAACTGGATGTAGGCAAACGCTTGGCAAATATGGCAATGGCCAAAACATACAACAAACCGGTTGTGGCGATTGAAAGTCCGTTGTTTGAGTCAGTATCCTTCAAAGGAAACAAAGCGTATGTCTCGTTTGCCAATCTCAAAGATGGCTTGGTGATGAATGGCAAGAAAGCGGAGGCGCTATCAATTACCGGTGAAGACGGGAAGTTTTATCCTGCAAACGCAAAGATCGAGAACGGAACGCTGGTGGTATGGGCCAAAGAGGTAAAGAAGCCGGTTGCCGTGCATTATATGTTTGACGATAGCAACATCGGTAATCTTTTCTCGAAAGAAGGACTTCCAGTTGCTCCTTTCCGCACGGAGGTTGTTCTTACTCCAACCAGTGCCGGATGGTAAATCCTCGTACAAAATCTTACGACATAGGGCTAAAAAAAGGGCATCCGATGCGGATGCCCTTTTCTATATAGAGAAGTAATGATTACTTACCTTGCTCTAGTTGAAGCGTTTTTGTAGGTTGGTCACAAACTTCAGTTGGGCCGAAGTATTGGATAGGACCTGGGTAAACGTATTCAGTGTTGATAGCCCAGTTTTCGCGTTGTGCAGCGAAAGCTTTGAATGGAGCACCATCAAGAAGAACTAATGCTTTTTGGATTACTGGTTTCATTTCACCGTGACGACGTTCCATGTTCATCATCATAGTTACAGGAATACCACCAGCGATCCACTGATCAGCAGGAGCTGTAGTGTTACGTACAGATGCCATGTAACCTGTTTTGCCTTCGCCGATTAGGCAAGAAGCTGTGAATCCTAAAGAGTAACAATAGTCTGCATCGAAGTTAGATGGAGCAGCACAACGACCTTCGTAACCGAAGAAGTGTACTTGAGCAGCGAATTTACCGTTGTATTTGCCTTCTTTCTTCAATTCTGCAAGACGGTTACCTACCATCTCTGCAAGAAGTTTTTCAGTTTCGATCAAAGAAACTTGTACGTTACCGTGTGGGTCACGGTCTAATGTCAACTGACGAGCAACACCTTCTGGAAGGCTAGCGTAAACAGCTGCATTTACTTCAGACAAGTTAGAGATAATGTAAGCACGTTGCTCTGCTTTGTCGATTGCGTTGAATTCTTCTTGGTGGTGTGCCAAGAAATCGTTCAATTCAGAGATAAGCGCTTTCATTGCAGGAATAAATTCGATCAATCCTTCTGGAATAAGAACTGTACCGAAGTTATTTCCTTGTGCAGCACGAGCAGCTACAGAATCAGCGATGCTGTTTACTACGTCGTCAAGTGAAAGGTTGTTTTGCTCAACTTCTTCTGAAATGATACAGATATTTGGTTGAACTTGTAGCGCACATTCCAAAGCGATGTGAGAAGCCGAACGACCCATCAACTTGATAAAGTGCCAGTATTTACGAGCTGAGTTACAGTCACGTTGGATGTTACCGATAACTTCAGAGTATACTTTACATGCAGTGTCGAAACCGAATGATGTTTCAATCATTCCGTTTTTCAAGTCACCGTCGATAGTTTTAGGACAACCGATTACTTGTACACCTGCGTTGATTGCTGCATAGTATTCAGCCAATACACAAGCATTAGTGTTTGAGTCGTCACCACCGATAATAACCAATGCAGAGATGTTCAATTGTTTCAAGATCTCAAGACCTTTGTCATATTGCTCTGTAGTTTCTAGTTTTGTACGGCCAGAACCGATGATATCGAAACCACCTGTGTTGCGGTATTCGTCGATGATATCAGCAGTAAGCTCCATGTATTTGTGATCAACCAAACCACCAGGACCCATAAGGAAACCGTAAAGTTTAGAGTCTTTGTTAAGAGCTTTCAAACCGTCGAATAGACCAGCAATTACATTGTGTCCGCCTGGAGCTTGACCACCAGAAAGGATTACACCTGCATTGATAGCTGGATATTCTTTGTTCTCACCTGCTTCTTCGAAGCTGATGATTGGCATGCCATAAGTGTTAGGGAACAACTTTTCAATTTCAGCTTGGTCAGCTACTGATTGAGTTGCAGCACCGTTTTTTGCAACAACTGCACCGTGAAGAGCTTTAGGCACTTTAGGTGCGTAAGCTGCTCTAGCAATTTGTAATGCGCTTTTTGTCATTTCTTAAAAGTATTTATAGAGTATAAATGAACTGTTCATCATAATTCGGCCGCAAATTTCGCATTTTTTTTTGAAAGTACCACCCCCTCAAATTATAAATGTTTATAACTATACCTAGGTATTCTTTTACATTTTGCAAAGTTTGTTGTACGTTTGCACAACCAAAGAAAAACAATAACACAAATAATTTTAAAATTGATCTTATGAAACGTATTATTTCATTCGTGGCTGCATCTGCCGTGCTAGCTGCTTGCTCACAAAAAGCAGGATACGAAATTGATGGTACCGTAAACAGCACTGACCTAAATGGCAAGTATGTATACCTTTCGGAATACAAAGACGGAGCTTTGCAACGTATCGATAGCGTTGTGGTTGAAAACGGCAAGTTTGTTTTCAAAGGTGAACAAGCGACTCCGGTGTACGGATATATTTCGTTTAATGCTTCTGACTTAAACCTTCCTGAAAACAAAGGCAGAAATACTACCGGCGAATCGAAAGCGTTTAATCTTCCTATCATTCTTGAAAACGGATCGATGACTGCGGTTATGGATTCTCTTTCTACGATCAACGGTACTGTATTGAATGATGCATATACTGAGTTTCGTAAAGTAACAAAATCGATCAACGACGAACAGTTTGCTCTTTATAGCGAAGCTATGCAATTGCGTAAAGACAGCGCGATCACTCCTGAGAAGGATGAAGAGTTTGGTAACAGAGCTAAAGCTATTGGCGAGAAAAGACAATCGACTTTAGTTGCATATATCGAGAAAAACTTGAACAACGTAACTGGTGGTATGGCTTTATCAAACTTCAAAAAAGTGGTAAATGACGAAATGCAAGGCTCTTGGATTGAGAAAGCTGACTCTGCTTTCAAATCGGCTCCGGGCGTTGACAAAATCGTAAACCGCTTTGAAACATTGAAGAAAGTTGCAGTAGGTCAACCATTCATCGACTTCGAAATGGAAAACATGGATGGAAAAATGCAAAAGCTTAGCGACTATGTTGGAAAAGGAAACTATGTATTGATCGACTTTTGGGCTTCATGGTGTGGTCCTTGTCGTGCAGAAATGCCGAATGTAGTGAAAGCATACAACAAGTATCACAAAGAAGGCTTCGAGATTGTTGGTGTTTCATTTGACAAGACAAAAGAAGCTTGGGTTGGTGCAGTGAAAGAAATGAAAATGCCTTGGCCACAACTTAGCGACCTTCAAGGTTGGCAGTGCGCTGCTGCTCCTATCTATGCAATTAACAGCATTCCTCTTACAATCCTTGTAGATCCACAAGGTATTATCATTGCAAAACAACTTCATGGCGACGAACTAGAGGCTAAACTAGCTGAAGTTTACGCTAAAAAATAAAGATATACTTGTCTATATCAAACGGGGGATTCAATTTTGCAATTGAATCCCCCGTTTCTTTTTTAATGCCACAAAAAATAGAAAAGAGAGCTTATTTGAGATGACAAACTCAAATCGCTCTCTTCTGACTATACTATATTAATCTGAACTTTCTTGTTTTTACTTGTTTGAACGAACAAAGTCTTGTGGAAACTTAGCCATGTTTGTAACCTGATCCCCTGCAAGACGTATCCATGTATTGAAACCACTATCACCTTCAGTTAGTTCAATTACACGTGCGCCGTTTGCAAGATTGTTATATACAGTGTCACCACCAGTATATCGACCATAAGCTAACATAACTCCGTGATAATTGACTGCATAGTCGTTATCGTGATCATGCCCAACGAATACGCCCATCACATCTTTCATTTGTTTGATTGATGTAAAGAAGCCTGAGTTTAGTTCGGGAGGACAAGATTTCTCCATGCGAGTTCCAATCA
Source organism: Tannerellaceae bacterium (assembly GCA_051660585.1). Lineage (GTDB taxonomy): Bacteria > Bacteroidota > Bacteroidia > Bacteroidales > CAMTPD01 > UBA12018. The sequence goes on along the minus strand of JBOFPV010000130.1, from coordinate 6,224 downwards.
TTGAACAACCTTCTGTTGTTGTTGCACTTCTGAATTCGGGTAATGGGATATGGAAGAATGCCAATGAGGGCACAGGGGTTCCTCCATTTTGTTTTGTAAATTCTTTGCTGTTTTGTCTGTACCATTCGATCTGATCAGGCTTGATAAAATCATAACCTCCTATTCCATCAACGGATGAATACGAATTTGAATCGATACAATATAATATGGCTGCATTTTTATTGCCGTTAGAAGAAGCTACCTTTAAAATTACATTGGATTCCCCAGAAAGCCCGGAAACTGTATCGGTGAGATTATAGGGTATTTTATACAAAACATCCATTAGCTCTTTGCGTGACATGCCTTGCTCGTCGTCATGGTTACCAAAGGTGACCACAAATGGGACTTTAGCTTTCACCAACGGCTGCGTCACGGTTTGAAATCCTTTATCGGCAGGTTTTGCATAGATTACATCACCGGTAAATACAACCAAGTCTGGCTTTTCAACCTCAATAACTTCTTTTATTCGCTCTAGAGAGATGTCTGATTTGGGATTATTGTATTTGTAATGAACATCGGTAAATTGTACGATTTTAAATTTACCATTATCATTAAACTTTAAGCTTGGGTTTTGAGCAATTGAAGTCATTGCTACAAAAAGAGAAGCTACTGCACATGCAATCTTCTTGTTCATGGTTAGTCTGTTTAGTTGAGTCTTTCATTATTGATAAGGCAAATGTAGTATTAGTTCTTTCTTTTACGCAATTATATCAAATGTTGCTTAACATGAAATGAAGTAATAGATATAAAAAAAGCGTTCAACTCAATGAGTTGAACGCTATGAGCGAAAGACGGGACTCGAACCCGCGACCCTAACCTTGGCAAGGTTATGCTCTACCAACTGAGCTACTTTCGCGATTTGCTGCCAAGTACAAACTCAACAGCTGCGGTATGGACGGGACTCGAACCCGCGACCCCCTGCGTGACAGGCAGGTATTCTAACCAGCTGAACTACCACACCGTTTGTTGGTCACAACCGTTATTCCCGATTGCGTTGCAAAGGTAGTTATTATTTTTAATCTTGCAACACCTTCATAGAATTATTTTTTGTTGAAATATTTTATACATTTGCAAAAATCATAATATATAATGTCCAATGAAAAACAAACCTATTGATACTCAAATAGCAGATAGCATTATTGAGAAATTCCATCTTCCCGACATCGGAAAAGCTACAATCAGAGAAATTGTTGCAATATCGAATCAAATCGAGAAACAAACCAATGTAGAGTTCATTCACATGGAAATGGGCGTACCGGGCCTTAAGGCGGCGCAAGTTGGCGTAGATGCCGAAATTGCTGCGCTCGAAAGCGGTGTTGCTTCGATTTATCCAAACATTGATGGTATACCTGCATTGAAACAAGAAGCTTCGCGCTTTGTAAAAGCTTTTATTGATGTAGATATTTCACCAGAGGGTTGTGTTCCGGTTGTGGGATCAATGCAAGGTACTTTCACTTCATTTCTAGTTTGTGGCCAATGCGACGAAAAGAAAGATACGATTCTATTTATCGATCCTGGATTTCCGGTACAAAAACAACAATTGGTAGTTTTGGGATATAAATACGAATCGTTTGATGTATATAACTTCAGAGGAGAAAAGCTAAAAGATAAGTTGGAATCATATCTTGCACAAGGTAATATTTCTGCTGTTATTTATTCAAACCCGAATAACCCTGCATGGTTTTGTCTTACTGATGAAGAACTTAAGACTATCGGAACTCTTGCTACACAATATGATACTATAGTGATTGAAGATCTTGCTTATTTTGCAATGGATTTTAGAAAGGAACTTGGTATTCCTTTTCAAGCACCTTATCAACCATCGGTTGCGAAATACACCGATCATTATATCTTACATATTTCGGGCTCTAAGGCTTTTAGTTATGCCGGACAACGTATAGGTGTGGCTGCTATTTCGAATAAACTCTACAATCGGGCATATTCAGGACTGACCAAACGTTATGGTGGAGGAACATTTGGAACGATATATATTCATCGTGCTTTGTATGCTATCTCATCAGGAACGAGCCATTCGGCACAACATGCATTAGCCGCAATGTTTAAAGCAGCTTCCGACGGACAATTCAATTTTGTTGAAGAAGTCAAAGAGTACGGCAAAAGAGCGCACAAAATGAAAGAGATATTTACGAAGCATGGCTTTGAAATAGTTTATGATAAAGATATGGACGAGCCGATTGCTGATGGTTTTTACTTTACAATCAGTTATCCGGGAATGACAGGTGGAGAACTAATGAAGGAATTAATATATTATGGAATTAGTGCAATATCATTATCGACAACGGGTAGTAATCAAGAAGGTTTACGTGCCTGCACTTCATTTATTAAAGATTATCAATATGCTATTCTGAATGAAAGACTTACTTTGTTTGCTCAAAATCAAGCTAAATAATCTCAACTTTAACAGTTGAATTTTGCATAAAACATTCGAATCTTTTATATTGTCGCAGTAAAATAAAAAACCACTGCTTGACATGACTATTTTGGATAATCTTTTTAAGACAATTGAGAATGAGATTCATCCTCACAATGGATCTCTTCTCATTTCCGAACCGCTTCTCCAAGATCATTATTTTGAGAGAGCGGTCATTTTGCTCGTTGAACATGATGTACACGGTTCTTTAGGTTTTGTTTTAAATAAACGAACAAAAATTATTCTGAGTGACTTTCTCCCATTTATTCCAAAGAATGAAAATATCCATCTGTACTTGGGCGGTCCTGTAGACCAAAGCAAACTATTTTTTATTCATGATTTAGGAGAGGAAGTTATACCTGGTTGCTATGCTATTGGCAATGGACTATATTTTGACGGAGACTTCAATGCCATGAAGAAATATATAGAAGAGGGTGGCAAAATAAACGGCCATATCAAATTTATAATGGGATATTCGGGCTGGAATAGTGGGCAACTCGCAACTGAATTAAACGAGCACGCTTGGATTGTATCAGAACCTCAAAATCTACCAGTACTCAAGGCTGATGGTGAAAGTTTCTGGAAAGACGCTGTGATAAATCTAGGCGAGCGATTTAAACATTGGGTCAATTATCCCAAAAAACCTTTTATGAACTAAAAACTAATCCCCTAATAAGGTTCTATCTAAGATTTTAGATTTCTATCAAAAAGAGAACCTTATTAGAGGATCAATTTTAATACGAACTAAGTTTCTGCATTAAATAAACATCTTCTTTCCCGTCTCTTGTATGAATCCATTGAATTAATTTACCAGTAATAATAAATCCATTCTTCTCAAATAAAGCCACACTTTTTTCATTTGTTACAGGGACATATGCATACAATTGATTTAAATGTAGAAAACCCAGAGCATATGAAGACAACAAATCTAAGGCTTCGGTTGCATATTTCTTTTCTCTCGCAGCTGGATCAATTATTATCCCTATTGCAGCATGTGAATTATGTGGATCAAATGCGTACATATCAATAGCTCCTACAGCCTGATTGCTAAGCTTATCTTCAATCACCAAACGTTGCTGTTTACTTTGATAAATATCATATCCGCTTTCTTCAATATAGTTATTGAGTGTATACTTGGAGTAAGGAGACAAAGCGTTACCAACCTCCCACTGTTCAGTGTCATTCTCCCATTTATACAAAATTGATAAATCACTAGGTTCTAGAGCACGTAGCTTTATTCGATCATTTTCTAATAATTTCATGGTTATTCAATTTTACATTCTTGCCATTCCTGGAGAAACTAGCACGCCAGTTTCTTTACAGTATATATGATTAATAATCGTTTTAGGGTAAAATTGTTCAATTTTATAAACAATCTGTTCGAATCGAACATCTTCGAAGCAATATATAATATCCGTGAAACTGTGACGTTGTTGTAATCGATTCAGGAGATCATCTAGATTTTTGCGTTCGACAGCCCATCGCTCAAAAACAGATTTACCAAAACGTCGATTAAACTGTGTTTTGATTTCCTCACTTACAATCTCATTGCTAACTAGCAATACTCTTCTTTTTTTTGTTTCTAATTCACGAACTCCATCATTATTTCGTTTGAACAAGGGAGATAGAGTCCATCGACACATTACTGCTGCTTTTAAACAACTTGGATACAAATCCGACAATGATTTATAGTATTTACCGAAATAAAGCAACATCGAACGATAATAAGCTTTGACAAAGAAACGGTTCTCATCTCTAGTAAACTTACTTTGATAATGAAGTACGGTTTCTGGAATACAATATGTTTCATATCCGGCATCAACAAGTCGCTTCGAAAAGTCTAGATCTTCTCCATATAGGAAGAAGTTCTCATCCATACCACCAAGCTCCCTGAAAACATTTGTACGCACCATCATAAAAGCGCCCCAAAGAGATTGAATTTTGTATGGTCTGCTACGTGTTACTTTCGACGTCAGTTTTGCAAACTTATGCTGTTTACTATTTGTGAATAAAGAGGATAAACCTAGAACTTTCATTAAGTATTCCGAGGGGGTTGGGAATGCTCTACAAGATTCTTTGTAATATTTACCGAAAGCATCAATTACACGAACTCCAACTCCTGCAACTTTGGAATTCTCGTCAAGAAAAAAACACATGGTACGTAACACGTCTTCTCCTAAAAGAATATCTGGATGCATAAACAAGACATATTCTCCATGCACATAACGGAAAGCTATATTATTTCCCTGAGCAATACCGCCATTACCTACATTTGAAATAATTGTCACTTCAGGAAAGCGCGATGATAGATAAGCACTTGCTCCATCTACCGCATTATTATCTACAACTATAATTTCAATATCAAAGCCAACAGTTGCAGCTCGTAGCGAAACCAGAGCTTGTTCTAGATAATATTTCTGATTGTAGTTTACGATAACTACTGACAACTTTATTTCATTCATAACATTCTTAGTAAAAGATTATACGCTAATTACACAGAGCAATATTCTTAAATTTTCATAGAATCATTAAAAGATGTACGATTAAGAATTGAGCGCCCTAACGTTATTTCATCGGCATACTCAATTTCATCTCCTATCGATACGCCTCGAGCTATGACTGTTATTTTTATATCTAAACCAGATAAACGTCTAAATATATAAAAATTTGTAGTATCCCCTTCCATCGTTGTACTTAAAGCTAAAATAATCTCTTTTACCTGACCTGATTTAACTCTTTCTACTAAACTTTCAATTTCTAACTCTGCGGGACCAATTCCTTCCATAGGAGATATTATGCCTCCAAGAACATGATACAATCCCCTGAATTGACCGGTATTTTCAATCGCCATAACCTCCTTTACATTTTCTACAACACAAAGCAACCCTGAATCTCTCAAAGGATCTAAACAAAGTGGACAGATTTCGTCATCGCAAATATTGTGACATACTTTACAATACTTTATATCGTTACGAAACTCTGTCAACGCTTTTGTAAAAGATTCTGTAAAGTCTGAATCACGACGAAGCAAATATAAGGCCAAACGAAGTGCTGTCTTTTTACCAACTCCTGGCAGATTTGCAAATTCATTTACAGCATTCTCTAACAGAACAGAAGGATATTTCTGCATAAATTTAATTTAATGATCATCGTTATATTATTTCAAAGATAGCGATAATCTACAAAGATAGAAAATTGAAATATTGATAATGAACGTAAGAGTTATAATTACGAGCAGTATGACTAATACAGATACTTCGGATCAGTCAAATTTTATGTAGCATGAATAAGTATATGTGGAGTTGCAACTTTGTTCGGACATTAAGTTAAGGCAAGAACTTAACATTACAGTATGAGAAAAGAACGTACACAGTATGATCGTAGCTTTAAAGAAAATGCAGTCAAACTAAGCTATGAGCGAAAGAATGTAAATGAATTAGCGAGAGAGCGAGGTATTCAAGTAACTTAATCTATCGCTGGAGGAAAGAGGCAGAAGAATACAGGAAATACTCCTTTAAAGGAAATGGTATTCCGAAATGGTTCACCTAATAAACCATGGGGACTTCCTTTTTAATAGTATCTTTGTCTTATGGACACACAAGGACTTTTACTTCTCGCTCAGGTTGTATTACCAACTGATATCTTAACCAAGTTTGCTATTGTCAAAGTTGAATCAAATGACAATGAGATTCGTATATATTTAGATGAGATTGCAGATATGGAATTCATAGAAAATATTCATATCGAATCAAAA
>JBOFPV010000129.1:0-3700 GCA_051660585.1 Tannerellaceae bacterium | reverse complement strand
TAGTGGTTTGTGGAATGGGCATAACAAAGAGCTAACCATTATAATACCACCTCCGTTTTATGCTTCTACTCCGGCTTTCTTATTGTATATACTCGTGGGGTTGTTGCTCTTTTACTTTATATTCAAATACCATAAGAAACGTTCTAATGAGAAGATGCTTTTGCGTCAGGAGAAGTTAAATAGAGAGAAAGATCGCGAGTTGTATAATTCGAAAGTTGAGTTCTTTACTATGGTAGCACATGAGATCAAAACGCCGCTTTCTTTGATAAAGGCTCCGATAGAAAGTGTTACCGGTATGCGTGAGCTGAATACCGATGCCAAACATAGCTTGAAGATGGTGAATCGAAATGTAGATCGCCTGATCCATTTGTCTACGCAATTGCTCGACTTTAGAAAGACAGAGGTAGAGGGTTTTAAACTTAACTTTGTGCGCACGGATGTGGTGCAACTGCTCTCTTCAATTATTGCTCGCTTTCAGCCTTCGTTTGCCGAAGCAAACAAAGAGCTTATTGTTGCAAATGATTTAGATGCATTTGCGTTAGCAATAGACTTTGAAGCATTTACAAAGATCATAAGTAACCTATTGTCGAATGCTCTTAAATACTCCGATAAGCATATTGAGATTTATTATGGAATCGAAAAAGAAGGCTCCGGGATGTTTGTGGTGCGTATCGCTAATGATGGTGTAAAGATTCCTGATCAGGAGAAAGATAATGTTTTTGAACCATTTTATCGAATGAAGGCAAATATGTCGGTCTCGGGTAGTGGTATCGGATTGTCGCTTGCTCGTTCGCTTGCCGAGTTACACCATGGTTATTTGTCTTTAGATACTGCAGCGTCACTTACTACATTCGAGTTGCGCTTACCGCTTATTCAGCAAGTGGTGTTTGAGGTACATACACAATGCATGGTAGAGAGCGAGGAGGTTGTGGAAATCAAAGAGCATATGCATCATGCTACAGAGGTATGTGGGAACGATGCTGTACTCGTAGTGGAAGATCAGGAGGAAATGAATGCATTTATTGCAAATGAATTGAAACACGAGTATCAAGTTTTTAGAGCAAGTAACGGAGCCGAAGCTCTTGAGATTCTGGCAAAGGAAATGATCAAGGTGGTGATCTCGGATGTGATGATGCCGGTGATGGATGGTATCGAACTGTGCAAACGCATCAAGGGAGAACCCAATACAAGCCATATTCCTGTTATTTTGCTTACAGCAAAAGGTACGCTGGAAGCCAAGCTTGAGGGGCTTGAGGTAGGAGCCGATTCTTATATAGACAAGCCATTCTCTATCAATTATCTCAAGGCGCGTATCTCTAATCTGATCAAAAATAGAGAGCAAATATTAAAAGCTTTTGGTAACTCTCCTTTGGCAGTTTCCTCATCGCTAGTAGCCAATAAAGTAGACGAGGCTTTCATCAATAGGTTGAATGAATTTATTTATCAAAATATCGATAATCCCGACTTGAGTGTCGAGATCTTGGCAGAAATGCTGAGTATGAGTACCTCGAGTTTGTATCGAAAGGTAAAGGGGATCTCTGATATGTCGCCTAATGATTATATCCGAGTGACTCGTTTAAAGAAAGCAGCGCTTATGTTGTGCGAAAATAATTACCGCATCAATGAGATTGCCTTTTTGGTGGGATTCTCTTCGGCTTCTTATTTCTCGAGTTGCTTTCAAAAGCAGTTTGGTATGACACCAAAAGAATTTAAGGCGCAAAATACATAAGTCCTTTTTGATGCTTTTATCGGTAAGACTTTGAAATCGTTTTAAGAATCTAATATAGTATTGTATGAAAAACACAACCATTGCACTCGGTGCATTTATGCTAATTGCCATTGCTGATTCGGATGTATCTGCACAAGAGCGTACCCGTATTAATGTGATGACCAACTCTCCCCAAGAGATCATCAGTAAAGATATATACGGGCATTTTGCCGAGCATTTGGGACGTTGCATTTACGATGGCTTCTGGGTAGATGAAGGTTTGCCTGTAGCTAAAGATGATCGCATTCGTCTCGATATTGTTGAGGCATTGAAGAAAATAAATATTCCCAATCTTCGATGGCCGGGTGGCTGCTTTGCCGATGAGTATCAATGGAGCGATGGTATTGGACCACGCGACAAGCGACCCATTACGCTAAATAGTCATTGGGGTGGAGTAACGGAAGACAATAGTTTTGGAACAGATGAGTTTCTAAAACTATGTGCGTTACTCGAGTGCGAGCCTTATATTTCGGCAAATGTGGGAAGTGGCACTCCCGAGCAAATGCGGGACTGGATTGAATATCTCAACTATGAAGGAGAAACAACCCTTACGCGCAAACGCAAAGAAAACGGACGAAACGAACCTTGGAAAGTTAGCTTTTGGGGTGTCGGTAACGAAAGTTGGGGATGTGGTGGAGATATGACTCCAGAGTATTATGCAGATCAGTACCGCAGATACCAGTCGTATGCCAGAAACTACTCGGGAAATGCGATACGTAAGATTGCCTGTGGCCCCAATAATAACGATTATAACTGGATGGAGGTGTGTATGAAACGGATTCCTGCTTATATGATGTGGGGGATTTCATTGCATTATTACACTATTCCGACGGGCAACTGGGGGAATAAAGGTTCGGCTACTCAGTTTGGAGAACAGGAGTATTTCAAGACCATGCAGAATTGTCTCGTTATGGACGAGTTGTTGCAAAAGCATACTGCTATTATGGATAAGTATGATCCCAAGCGGCATGTGGCGCTTTGTGTAGATGAATGGGGAATTTGGACGGATGTTGAGCCTGGTACGAACCCCGGATTCCTATATCAGCAAAACTCTTTGCGTGATGCTCTTATTGCTGCAACTACACTGAATTTGTTCAATAATTATTCGCACCGGGTGCGTATGGCTAATCTTGCGCAGACCATCAATGTGTTGCAAGCTTTGATCCTGACCGATGGTCCTAAGATGATTCTTACGCCAACGTATCATGTCTTTGATTTATATAAAGACCATCAAAATGCACGTTATCTTCCTGTGCAAATGAGTAAGAAAGAGTATCGTAATGGCAATGATGCTTTGCCGGCGATTAATGCTTCTGCTTCTGTTCGAGAAGACGGAACGGTACTACTAACTTTGGTAAATATCTCATCGACCGATGCTATTCCTGTAGATATAACACAAGATGAGGGTAAAATGGGACGAGTATCGGGAGCCGTTTTGTCGGCTTCTAGTTTTACTGCTCACAATACATTTGATAATCCCGAAACTGTAAGACCAAAGAAACTAGAGGGGGTGAAGGTGAAAGACGGAGTGCTTTCGGTTGTACTTCCGGCTTTGTCTGTCGTGGCAATTGAAGTTTCAAAATAAATAATTTAACCTATCTAATCTAATTCGTATGTTACGTAGATTCTTTTATGTAAGTATGATCTGTGCATTGTGTACAGGTTTTCAAGTAGCTTCTTGTAATACATTGTCAGGACTTGATCCACAGAAGTTTGAATCGATAGTTGCGGGTAAACCGACAAAACTGTATGTGCTGAAGAATAAAAATGGGGTTGAGGCGTGTATTACCAACTTTGGCGGGCGACTGGTTTCGCTGATGGTTCCGGATAAGAACGGGAAATTGACGGATGTTGTGCTGGGACATGACAATATCAATGACTATGTTTCAATTGATGGAAACTTTGGCGCTCTAATCGGGCGGTATGGTAATC
>JBOFPV010000128.1:0-69225 GCA_051660585.1 Tannerellaceae bacterium | reverse complement strand
TGAGCTACTTTCGCGATTTCGCTGCCGAGTGCAAACTCAGCAGCTTTGCGGTATGGACGGGACTCGAACCCGCGACCCCCTGCGTGACAGGCAGGTATTCTAACCAGCTGAACTACCACACCGTTTGTTGGTCACAACCGTTGTTTCTCGATTGCGTTGCAAAGGTATTACAATATTTTGAACTTGCAATACCTTTACTCAACTATTTTTTAAAATATTTTACTTACTACTCATACACAGCACGATACCAATCTTGCAAATAATACGATTGATTCAACAAAGAATAACTCGATATAGGAACATAAGTACTAATACCGGAAAAGTTTTCTAAATTAATTGTGATTCCGCTTCCCGAGTTACCTCCTAAAAAGATCGGCGTTGCCGCTTTGTATACAATGATTTCGTTTAGTAAGCTCGTAAACTGCGCAGCCTCTTCGGGGGCAAGTAAGCGAACAAATTGATCGAAGTCGAACATTGTGTGCGTAGTGTTACGGTCATAATACTGCAATGCAGATACATTAAAGGATTCAATCTGGGCCAAACGAGGCATGTAGATCGTTTTCGCCAACTCGGATATCTGTTGCAATCTCTCAGTTTTAATCAATGCAATGGTTGCCGACTTATTAAACCCTGTCTTATTATTATAATAATCAAAGTATTCTTTACATATTCCTTTTAAGTCTAATTGCGATAAAAACATGTTATCAATGATTTCTGCATACGGAAAGCCTGTGGCTAGCACTTCTGTTGGAGACGCAATGATATAAGGAGTTTTGTCTTTTAACGCATATGCAACTTCTATTTGGGACATATAACAAGCATCAAACATTATAAAGTCAAACGCTTTGTCCGGGATTCCATTTTGAAGATCGTTCAAATCCATCCAATTGTTCCCGTCTTGACCAAATGCTCTGGTTGTTGCTGCCGGACGCTTTACCAATGGGGAATAGGGTGCTGTCCAGAATGTAGACATACGTCGGGATGCGGAGATCGTTGCAGGCATCCAACCTGTACCATGCGACCACAACACCAACCCATAACTGGAAGATGGAAATTTTGATCGTACTTCTTCAATTACACTTCGCATCACTTCGGGCGATGCTGAGTTCTGCTCGTTATATTCTCGTATCGTTTTTTTTCCTTTTGCAGTAATCTGTATTAATGAAGGTGGTGCATCAACCGGATCGAAATAACAAACCAAGCTTCCCGAACCAATTCCGTTCTGAACGCCTTCGACCATATCTTCCAGATTCGAATATGCATTATTTGACAATGAATTTTCGGCCAATATATAAACCAATACCGTACGATCCGAATATGGAATGGAATCGTCACATGAAAATATACTTGTTAATACAGTTATAGCGAAACAGGCATGTAGTACGCACTTCTTCAGACTTTTTACAATATTCACTTTGATCATAATAATACGTTCTAAAAATTTACATTTTACTCAAACAGCTAACCAACAAGCCATTCATATCAGAACTAGCGATTTGCCTTGACGTTTTAATATTATAAATAACTAACAAAAACAACCCTTTACAGGTTTTACAAAAAAACAATATTAATAAAAAATATTTACATCACAAGCAAACTTCTTTCAACTTGTGCTTTTATCTTTTCTTACGCCAATAGTTTATTTATCTTTGCTCTTATTGATTTTGAATATAAAACAGAGACTATATGAAAAAGATTTTTGGTGTTTTGGGTGCACTTGCCGCTCTTGCCGCATCTCCAATACAGGCTAGCACTGTAACAGACCTTGCTACTACGCAAAGTACAAACGACGACGATCGTGGTTATTTAGTAAAAGTGGGACAAGTTGCTCCCGATTTTGAAATGAAGCTAACGAATGGCAAAACAATGAAGCTTTCAGACCTGAAAGGAAAAGTTGTGATGTTGCAATTTACAGCTAGCTGGTGTGGTGTTTGTCGCAAAGAAATGCCATTCATCGAAAAAGATATTTGGAATAAACACAAAAGCAACCCCGACTTTGCTCTATTTGGAATCGATAGAGACGAGCCGCTTGAAACGGTTGAGAAGTTTGCAAAGGCTACGGGTGTAACCTATCCGCTTGGCCTTGATCCAAATGCAGATATCTTTGGATTGTACGCTGATAAGAAAGCTGGTATAACACGCAATGTTATTATTGGAAAAGACGGTAAGATTGTAATGCTTACTCGCTTATTCAATACAGAAGAGTTTAACGAAATGGTTAAAGTCATCGACGATTTGCTGAAGTAACTTCGACCTAAATATAAAGAAATGAAAAACCGGTATCGTGCAAAGCTGACGCTTTTAGGATACCGGTTCTTTTTATGATAAGCGATTTGTTAAATACAAATCAATAATCTTTAGTTGAAATTCGGAGCATTTACATCCCACCACAAACGAGTACCTGCATTATCAGGCCCGCTTAGTAGTTTACGTGCTTCTTCTACAGCTTCAAGATTAGTATTACGTTCGTCTAAAGTAAATGGTAAGCGTTTGATAAACTCACCTTCAGGTATTTCGCCATTACTTCTATTATCAACTACAGGGAATAGCTTTGGATAACCTGTACGGCGAAACTCACTCCAACCTTCTTGTCCTTCAGGGAACATTGCGATCCATTTTTGAGTAATGATCTTTTGAAGTTTAATTTCGTTTGAAGCGGCTTCATCCCACATAACCGTTACTTTATTTAGCCCGGCAATGTTATTAGATGCGTTGAACGGATCTACATAGTCGGCAGCTACACCCGAATTGTTTGCAACATAAGCAGCGTATTTATCCGGAGAGATTCCATAATCATCAAACGACACTTGAATACCTGCTTCGTAAAGTTCTTTAGCTGTACCTCCCATGTTCCATCCTCGCAAAGCGCCTTCGGAACGTAAAAAGTATGCCTCAGCTACTTTCATAATTGGCAAAGGATAACGCATGCTAGACTTATCAGTCTTATCCATGTTAATTACAGAATACATTTCGTAATTGGATTTGTCCGGAATAATTGTTCCTTGACGAATACCGACGAACTCTCCAATGTTACCTGTTGGCACACCTTTATTATCTAAGATATCGGCAGGTTTCCCTCCTTTTTCAAACCAACCTACAGGTAGCACCGTTGCTGACAAACGAGGATCATTATAACCACTTAGGATAGAAACATACGAAGCTCCTACACGGATATCACCGTAAGCAAAACTAATCACTTGTAAAGGATTCGTTAGTTTTTCACTTTTAACTTCAATATTCTTATCGGAAGAAGTTAGCACTCCATATTTTTGACTCACTGCAGCCTCTGCAATCGTTTTAGCTTTCTCCGGATTGACCTTTACAATACGCATAGCCAAACGCAAACGCAAGGTATTTGCAAAACGAATCCAGCGTACATAGTCTCCTTCACACATTTGATCAAATTGGACAATACGTTGCTCTGCTGCCGCAGGATCATTGTCTACAAAGTCTGTCAATCCATTTACCGCTTCTTCTAATTCGGCAAAGAATTGATCGTACAAACTTTCTTGACTATCGTAAGGAACCGATTGTCCTCCTTGCATGGCTTTGCTGTATGGCAGTGGCCCGTAAATATCTGAAACACGATGCATTGCTGCTACACGAATAATCTTGGCCAATGCTATGTAGTCTTTATAACCCATCTCTGTTGCAGATGCGATGATCTGCGAAACAGGCTTCATCACATAAAGAATACCTGCTTTAAACGCCATATTATTCCACCCATCGTTGAGTGCGTAGGTTGAATTATTATTGTTACCACCAAATGGCGTTGGATTTGCCAAATAACCGGAATACAAGTCGGCATTCAAGTTTTGTTGCAACTGATACTCGTAGTCTCTGTTTTGGAAATTCAGATAAATTGATTGCATCGGTTGTGCAAAACGAGACTCTACAGGGACTTGACTTGGATTAAGCCCGTTAGGATCGTCATTGATCTGCTCAAAATTATCTGTACATGAAGTAACTCCGATCATAGCTCCCAAGATCATTGATGGTGCTAACTTTCTCAAAGTTTTAAATGCTATATTTTTCATAATGATAATCATAAAATGGTTAGAATGTTGCTTTTAAACTAAATCCATAGCTACGTGTAGCAGGCAATCCAAAGATATCGAAACCTTGCCATCCGTTTGCTGTAGAAATAGATAAGTCCGGATCATTTGGTGATTTCTTATGGATAAAGAACAAGTTGCGTGCAATCAAAGACAAACCTAGGTCTTTTGATTCACCAAACAGATTGCGGAATGTGTAACCTAAAGATAATTCACGCAAACGGAAGTTTGTTGCACTGTAAGTATATTCACCTCCCGCTTTGTCTTTACCACCTGTAGATTCATAAAATAATTGTGCATCAATCTTTTCTCCATTACCACGATCTACACCTCCATTTTCTCTAGCTTTAGCAGTTACTTCTGTTACCCCCCAGCTATCAAGGTAACTTTGAGTCAAACCAACAGTCTTTCCTCCAATACGACCATCAATTAAGAAATAAAGCGAGAAGTCTTTATAATTAATTGTATTACCCCAACCTAATTGCCATTTTGAGTTTACATTACCTACGTATTCATAATCTTTCGAGATAATAGGCAAACCTTTATCATCTACTTTGATCACACCTTGCTCGTCACGCTCAAGTATACGTGTGTAAATATCACCGTAAGAACCACCTTCTTTAAGAATAAATCTAAAACCGGCACCTTCACCAATCGTTACATAATTACCTAAGCGAGGATCAAGCTTTTTGACTTTGTTATCATTGTAAGCAAAGTTGAACGATGTTTTCCAATCCCAATTAGAATTGAATGACTTTGTATAACTCAATGTAGACTCAACCCCTGTATTTTGGATATCTCCAGTATTGATGTATAGTTTATCATAACCGCTGGCCATAGGTGCGCTAATTTCGAAGTATTGATTCTTATTGTTTGATTTATACCAAGTAAAATCAACATTTACGCTATTATCTAGCAATGCTAAATCGAAACCAAACTCCATTGAGTGCATCTTCTCTGGTTTCATTTCAGAGAAAGGAGCATTATTATTTGGCTCTAACTGTCCTAAATTAAATCCATCTTTTGGATGGGTAATATAAGCCGGCATATCATTACCCACAATACTATAAGAACCTCTTAATTTCAACAAATTGATTACTTCAGGCATTTTAAAGATCTCATTGGCAATAGCTGTAAGACCAAAAGCCGGATAGAAATATGATTTATTGTTTGTATAAGCCAACGTAGACGACCAGTCGTTACGACCTGTAATATCCACAAACACCATGTCTTTGTATCCAAGTTGTGCTGTTCCGAACACAGAGTTCAATCGTTTGCGAGGATTCGACATGCGCTGCAGTCCATTTCCATTTACGTTTTCTGGAACGAAGAAATTCGGAATAACCAAACCCAACTTATCACTATCAAGTTTAAGCGTGTTAGCTTTGAAATCCATAAAACTAGTACCAACGGTTGCGCTTACATCAAATGCATTAAACGATTTATTGAAGTTTAATAACAAATCACCATAGAATTGACGTGTATCAAAGTCTTCTCTTCTATAACGCCCATTTGCAGGAACCAAAACTTGGGTTGTTGAAGCATAAAACTTTTGTTCAAAGTTATCTGTAGTCTTGTCATAACTTAAACGACCTAGAATATTCAAATAATCGGTAAGCATCCACTTCGCTGATCCGGTTGTAAGAATACGATTACGTCTTTCGGTACTTTTATTGCGATTCAATACCCAATAAGGGTTTTGTGTGAAGTCATCAAGTGGTGTATACCAATTCTGAACATACATATTGCGCGATGAATCAAAAACTTCATAGTTATCTTTGTAATTCTTGAAATCACCATTGGCAGGAAATGTATACATACCTGTAAGAGGATTGAAGTAAGTACCTCCGTGCGGACGGTTATTACCTTTCTGAACAATGTAGTTTACACTACCATCGATAGTCAATTTATTGTTGAATAAATTAAATGATTCGCGTAATGTAATATTATGTCTATAGAAATCGTTCGTCGGTGTAATACCCCAAGCAGAAGTATTTGCATATGATAGGTATGATTGAACTTTCTCTGTACCACCATTGATGGCGATCGAGTTTATCAAAGTACTTCCTGTGCGGAAAAACTCATCCATTCTATCTTTACCTGATGCTGCTGTTGTGATTTTATCACCCCAACTCTTAGCACTTAATTGATCACCTGTTACAATCGCACCATAAGTACTTTGAAGTTTAGGTGCCGTAGACGGAGTTTCCAACTGCAAACTTGAAGAGAAATCTACACGCACTTTACCTTCTCTACCCTTTTTAGTTGTAATCATCAACACACCATTGGCAGCCATACTACCATAAAGTGCCGCTGCAGAAGCTCCTTTCAACACATTGATACTTGCAATATCGTCAGGATTAAGATTTGATAAAGCAGAACCACCATCTCGTCCTTCATACTCACTTGTTTGTTGAGCAGTGCTTGGATTAGACATAGGAACACCATCGATAACTACTAACGGTTGGTTATTACCTTGTGCTGATTTATTACCACGTAACAGAACCTTTGAGGAACCACCAGCACCACTGGCATTAGGAGTAATTACAAGACCCGATGTCTTTCCTTGTAAAGAGTTAATCATGTTCGGATCTTTCGCTCGTA
Organism: Tannerellaceae bacterium; assembly: GCA_051660585.1. Lineage (GTDB taxonomy): Bacteria > Bacteroidota > Bacteroidia > Bacteroidales > CAMTPD01 > UBA12018. The sequence goes on along the minus strand of JBOFPV010000128.1, from coordinate 62,566 downwards.
CAATCTCAGATCCGGCGACGTTTTGAGTTGCATAAGTTAAACTTTTGGCTTTTCTTTCAATACCCATTGCAGTAACAACAACTTCATTGATTTCTAAAGCATCCGTGATCATATTTACATTAATCACATTTCGAGCTCCAACTTTTTGCTCTACGGACTGCATTCCTAGGAAATTAAAGATCAACACTTCTTCATCGGTTTTCACATCAATCGTGTATTTTCCATCTCCGTCGGTTACAGTTCCGATAGTAGTCCCCTTTACCATTACAGTTGCTCCAGGTAAGGGAGTCTGACTATCTGTGTCTGTAACGGTACCAGACACTTTTCTTGCTTGTGCGAATAGGGCACCGACATTCAAGATTAGCAGCATGAATGTCAAAAACATGCATTTACTTTTCATAATTCTTTCGTTCAAAAGATAGGTATTAAAAAATTTAAGTGGCATTTATATTATATAAACAATAAATAGGTTCTGTTTTGTTTAACAGATGAAAGAAATAAAGAAGAAATAGTTTAAACATTCCAAAGTCAACTTTAATAGAATACGACTATTTAATTACATTTAGTAAGCGATACATCCTTATTAATTATAATATTTCTAGAATCAAGTGCTTGCGCAATCAAAAAAAATATTTATTCAAACATCAAATATTATCATTAAAATACTTATAAAAAGAGAGACTATACTCTAAAAACTCACATTACACATTGATACACATGACTAAAACATAAAACATCTCATATGTAATTTTATTTGAAATATAACGATATAGTTTTTATAATTTAACTGTTTTGAATTTTTGAATAAATTAATTGATAGTTGAGGTATTGCTTAATGCACATTATTATTATATTTGTGCACCAATTAATTCACAGCTTAAACAATTAAACTGAGAATAACAGTTCGGTTAAAAGCTCAAAGTATAACCGAGCCGATTATTATAAATCAATATATACTTTAACTTACATGAGAAGTTTAAAAATTGGAAATTTATTAGCACGCATTCCTGTAGTTCAAGGCGGAATGGGTGTAGGTATATCTCTTTCAGGATTAGCATCGGCTGTAGCTAATGAAGGAGGAATTGGTGTTATTTCATCAGCAGGTCTTGGCCTGTTATACAGAAACTTGTCTGACAATTACGCAGAGGCAAGTATTATGGGATTAAAAGAAGAGCTTCGCAAAGCTCGCGAAAAAGCAAGAGGCATTATCGGTGTTAACGTAATGGTAGCAATGACTAACTTTGCAGACATCGTGAAAACATGCATTTCAGAGAAAGTAGATATTATCTTTTCTGGTGCAGGTCTACCATTGGATATGCCATCTTTCCTAACGAAAGACAGTGTAACTAAATTAGTCCCAATTGTTTCTTCAGCTAGAGCAGTAAAAGTTATCTGCGAAAAATGGAAAAACAATTATGATTATCTACCTGATGCTGTAGTTGTTGAAGGCCCAAAAGCCGGAGGCCACTTAGGGTATAAAAAGGATCAACTAGATGATCAAAACTATTCTTTGGAACAAATCCTTACCGATGTGGTCAAAGAAGTTCGTGTTTTTGAAGAAAAATACAACAAAAAGATACCTGTAATTGCAGCCGGAGGTATCTATACGGGAGAAGACATCCACCGAATGCTTGAACTCGGTGCAGATGGAGTACAGTTAGGAACTCGCTTTGTAACAACAGAAGAGTGCGATGCCTCTACAGCGTTCAAAGAAACCTACGTTAATGCGCAGGAGTCAGACCTTGAGATTATTCAAAGTCCGGTCGGCATGCCTGGTAGAGCAATTAACGGACCGTTTATACAAGCGGTGAAAGAAGGAAAAACGCAACCGAAAAAATGCCCCTTCCATTGTATCAAAACTTGCAATATTGAAAAAAGTCCATATTGCATTATGCTTGCTTTATACAATGCTTTCAAAGGAAATTTGGAGCGTGGTTATGCTTTTGCCGGTGCAAATGCCTTCAAAGCAGATAAAATCACAACCGTAAAGGATACAATGACATCTTTGAAAGATGAATTTGAGCAATACATTAAAAGCAAAAATCCATTTAACAAGTAACTAAGCAAGACTTAAATACAAGGGGTGTCCTTTTGAAAACGGACACCCCTTTTTTATATACTTCCAATTACTCTTCTTGACTCTCGAGCCAAAGCTTATACCTTCGCTCGTTATCATACCAATATGTGATACCAAAAACACTTCCACACAACATACCGGCACAACCCAAAGCTATAATTCCGCCCCATTCATACGTGTGAAACAACAAAGATTGTATCACGAAGTATCCCACTGCCATATACAGCAATGTCAATACACCTGAGGCAAGGCAATAAATCAACATCCCCTTCTCTCTCCAGAAAGGCCATTTTGAAATACGTTTGTCATTTAATACAATCATAACTATTCATTTTAAATCATTCAACATTCTTGCGTTGTCTTTTCAATGTAAAAACAGGTAGATAGATGAATATTGCCACCATCGACATCACAAGCCCACCAATAGTTCCTGCAGCCAAAGGAAACCAAAACCCTTCTTTTTGTCCCAACATAAACGGTATAAAACCAAGAATAGTTGACACAACTGTTAGAAATATTGGTATAATCTTTGAATTCCAAGCTTTAAGATATGCTCTAATACGAGGCATTTCCGGTTTAGCTCGCATCACATTATTATATTCATTAATAATATAAATGGATGCGTTCACTGTAATCCCGCAAAGCAAAATAAAGGAAGCAAACCCTCCTTGATCAAAATTGAGTTTAAACAAATAAAAAGTAAGAAAGACCCCTATATACGAAACCGGAATAACGCATATTACCGACAACGGCTGCTTAAGAGAATTAAAGAGAATACTTGTTGTAAAGAATATAATCACTATAATCAATACCAACAAAAGCCATGATTTTTGATTCTCTTTTGACCACCAATAGGAACGAGAACCTCCCTTGGCATTATACCCCATTGGCAACGTTGTATTAAACTCTTTAAGTGTTCTTTCTAAGATCTTTTCGCCTTGCTGACCTACTCCTAAATACTCATATTGAAGCACTAAAACATACTGCTGATTCTTTTTTGCCACATTTTGTGGTGCTTGACCTTTTTGTATCGTTGCAAAATCGGTAAGCTTATACTCATTTTGGCCAATACGATATGGGAAATTCATCAAACTCCATATATCATATAAACTCGATTGGCGTGAAGAAAGTTTAAGATACTCTACATCTTTGTCTACGATAACACTTCCCACCGTCATATCTTTACCAAAAACAGGAGAGATAGAAGCAAACAAATCATTCGCCAATAGATTGGTTTTTGCAAGCATCTCTTTATTCAGATCAAACGAAAATTCCTTATAATCGTCTTTCCAATATGAACTTTCATAATTGATCGTCACTTCTTTTATACGTCGATTCGTTAGAAGTTGTGCTTTGAGCCTTTCAGCATGAGCATACAATTCATCGTAATTATATCCGGTCATATCAATGGTATAATTACCAACGGATTCGCGCACATCGTTATTAAAACCTTGATTATCGGGCAATCCGTATACACTCCAAGAGCCACCTCCTAATTGCAAAGCTTTCGACACGATATTGGAACGTAACATATATGGAAACGATGAATTCTGAATTTCCTTCGTAAAGTTCACTTGGATATAAGCCCGGTTCGGACTATAAATATTCGTCTGAAACTGCTTGATATCTTTAAACTCCGAAAGATAAGCCTCCATTCGTTGCACCAGATTATTCATCTGCATCAATGTTGACCCACTTGGCAATGTTGCATTGATCGACAATGAAATCTCTCCTTCCCTATTATAATAGCTACTATTCGAAACTTTCTCAATAAATAAGCGCAACGTGCCACCTAAGAACTTATCCATATAAGGTTTCACCTTTTCCTTATAGAAAGGTTTTGAAACAAGCTCGTTGTACTTTTCGCCATACTTACCCGGCTCCTTGATTTTGTCGGGCAGCATAAACACAGGTAAACCAAAAGCAAAGATCAAGATTGTAATCGGAATCCACTTTCTGCGACATAACACACGAATCACAAAAGCATATCCCCTGGTTACATAGATCACAAAACGTCGTGGAGAAAGAAAGCGAAACTTACCCGTATACTGAAAACGGGGCTTTCCTTTTCTGGGTTTCTTTTCGTCCATTCGAAGCTTCTCGATCATAGAAGGCACAAAGAACAAAGCAATAAACAACGACACAAACAAGTTCACGATCACAACAGCAGCAAAATCTTGCAAGTTGAGTCGAATCTTTTCATCCAGAAAGAAGATAATAACCAGTGCTCCCATTGTCGTAAGCGTAGCAGCTAGAATAGACAAAAAAGCTTTCAGATTCTTTTTATGCATCAAATGGTCAGACATGATAATCGTATTATCAATGACCAGACTCAACGAAATGGTAATACCAGCCAACGAATAAAGTTGAATCTCGAGTCCCAGTAGATAATAAAAGATCAGTGCAATCGCAATATTTACAGATAAGCTCACCACAATCAAAAACAAATACTTCAGATTGCGCGTAATCAGCAATACAAAAAGCAATAGAATCAAGATCGTAGTCCCGGTTCTGATATAAATCTTGCGCAATTCATTGTTGATATATTCGGTAGAGTCATAACGCAAGTGCATTTGATAACCGGTAGGCAATCCGATTGTTGCCTGATCAATCACTGCCTTCACCGCTTTAGCTACTTCAATTTGATTTGCCGTTTCTTCGGCAACAACAGACAGATAAATCGAGTTGAGACCGTTGATACGAAAATAACTACGTGGTTGTTCTTCCACTCGCTCTACTTTCAAAAGCTTATCAAGTGAAAAATCTTGGCCATTTTTATCTTTCACCATCAACTTTGCAGGATCAAAACGGCTGATCTCCTCTTCGGGAACAACCGCAAGACGCTTCCATTGATCCGTATTATCACCCGAATAATTACTCACCAAGCCCATGCCTAGATGATCTTTACGCAAGTAGGTAGAAATAGCACTACGAATATCATCCACTTTAATACCCAACTGTATCAGTTGAGCATTGTCGTACAAGATCTGCCATTCCATAGGAGTTGCACCACTGACATCGACCCGATATACACCCGGCACTTGTGCCAACTGTGGTTTTATCACATTTTCGGCATAGCGCATGATTAGAATCGGCGTAGCCGGAGCATTCAACGAATAACTCATAAATGGTCTGTTCGCATTATCGTCAGACCGATTTACACTCACCAACGGATACGTTACAGTTTCGGGAAGGGAAGGCCATGCCTGTCGGATGATTGAAGACACTTCAAATCGAACGATATCCAAGTCGACATGCTTATCAAAACCTATCGAAATTCGCCCCCAACCGTTCCCCGACTGCGAACTAATTTCTTTTATACCCTTGACGCGAACAAACAAACCCTCCAATTTGGAAGTCGCTTCCATCTCTACAACGCGAGCCGAACTCCCATACATACTGAATGAAACATTCACATTGGGAGTCATCGCCGAAGGAGAAAGTTTGACTGGCAGCATGGGCAGAAAAGCCAATCCTCCCAAAGCCAAGCACAAGAAACCGACAATGAGTGTAAAGGATGATATTTTAAAATTTGTTTTTATCACTAGTTCTCCAATTTAAAGTCATACTCTGTCGATAAAGCCATCTTTTTGTCAAAATCATAAAGCGTGAGTTTCCGAATCTTGAAATAACTCTTCCAATAATTACGCAACGCCTGAATATAATTTTGTTGGGCCGATTGTTCGCGATTTTGCGAAAGTGTAAGACTATTCAAGTCTGCTTTTCCAATCAAGAAACGTTGCTTGGTTGCATCATAAGCCATCGAAGCCAACTCCAATGCATTCTCTGCGCTCGAGATCATATCTTGTTGGATATTAAAATCGCCAACCGTCATGATTACATCTTCTTCAATACTTAGCTCCTCTTGTTTTGAAGAAATCTTCAAGACATTCAAGTTGTTTTTCGCCATATTGTGCTTTCCTTTTCTCACGCCCCAGTCTACCAAAGGCACAGAAACCGAAACACCCACAATATCTTGTTGCATCAAATCTTTATATACACGGTTAAACCTCTCGGCCGATTGGTTGAAACCGATACTGGCATTCACACTTGCATTAAACATAGACTCCTTTCTCGCTCTGTCTACATCTCGTTCACTTTCTAAAATACGCTGCTGCAATTCCAAAAACTTCGGATTGTTTTCCTTGGCTTGAAACAAAGCATCATCGACAGAAATATCCATATCGCGCGGGCGTCCCGGCAATACAAGCGTGATCTTCGTATTTTTATCATAGTTCAAAAACAAAGCCAACGAAAACATTGCTCGCTTCAAATCCATATCGGCATTCTTGAGTGTATTTTGCGCATTAATACGATCCAACTCCAACGTAAGTAAATCCGCCTTTGAAATTGCCGCAATCTTTTGGCGCTGCAATCCTATATTATATAATGTATCGCTCGAAGCCAACATCTTTTTGGCTAGATCATACTGTGCCTGTACCATCGCCAACTCAAAGAAAAGATCCGTAGCCCGCTCCGAAGTTGCCTCCATATTAAAAATCAACTCTTTCTTCGCTTTTTCATAACGCAAAGGCTCAATCTTCTTTTCCCATTTAAACGGATTATATCCGATGAGATCCTGACGATATCCCACCCTGACCGGGACAGAGTTATATTGCGTCTGCGTGTAATCTCCGAAATTACGAAGATAACCAAGCTCCGAGTCCACAAAGAAAGTACCACCGGTAAGATCAAAGTTTTGCCTCACACCCAAACTGGCCGATGAATAAATTGTTTGTTGCTCGCGATACACATCTATATTTTGCTCCGAATCGTAACGTTGCACAATATCTCTGTTGTAACGAATCGGTGTTGTATAAAGCGTAAGACTCGGCAAACGGTTTGCTTTGTAAGTACGATATTGCCAATAATTAGCAAGATATAGATTCTTCGAACGGAAGGCATCGAGCGAACTATCCGAAGCCAATGTAATAGTCTTATCCAACGTAAGTACGATTCGATCTTGTGCATCAACCATCGACATGCTCAAGAACCACGCACACAGGGAGGTTATAATTAGATTTATGTTTTTCATGCATTTACTGTTTTTACTTTTCTACCATAGATAAACCAATATGCCAACGGAATCACGAACAAACTCACAATTGTTCCTACACCCATTGCTCCGATCATTGCAATAGCAAGTGGCTTTTGAAGCTCCGAACCAAAGTCGGATGTAAACAAAAGCGGTACCATCGCAAAGATTGTAGTAAGTGACGTCATCACAATAGGGCGCAAACGTCTCTTTCCTGCTTCATGAATCGCATCCATCAGCGGCATACCACCTTTTCGCAGTTCATTAATTGCGTCGATCTTCAAAATCGAGTCATTGATAATGATACCACAGGTCACCACAATACCAATTGCCGACATCAAATTCAGTGTATGCCCACAGAGCCACAACAAAACCAAAGCAGCAGCTACGTCGATCGGTATTTCGATCAGTACGATAAGAGGTTGCATAAAACTTTCAAACTGAGCTGCAAGAATAAAGTACATCAACATGATCGAGACCAACAAGATGACAACTAATTCATTCAGCATTTTTTGGTTTGAGAAGAAACTTCCCGAGAACGAAATATCCCAGTCGTTACCTTGTTTGTATTCAGCCTTTGTTTCCTCGATGATTTGCTCCGGACTATTCGCGCTGTAGAAGCTAAACGGAATAAACTCCCCATTCTTTCCTGCGGTAATCGTTTTGAAGTCTTCAGCCGGACGCGTAGAAATCAATTCATTGATTGGAATATAGTTGATACCTTTTGTTTTGGGATCAGTTACCTCTACCAATGTTTCATTCAAAATCTGGTTCACTGTCTTTTGTCGTCCTTCGAGCGAGATTGGTAAAAACTGCTGAAACGATCGCAACATAGCAATATTATTGTCCATGAAAGCAGTCTTCAACAATTGGTACACTTGATTGTAAGGTATATTATAAAGGAGTAGCTTCTCCTTGTCGATTGAGAAATCTATTTGCTCTTGGAAAGGCACAGTAAGCGGTTTATGCCCAAACTGCTCTTCCATCTTATTCGCAATCTCTTTCACCTGATCGGCCGTAGGAATCGTTTTCCGGTCTTTCGGATAGAACTCTGCAACCAAATCAGCCTCTCCCGTTACAAATATCTTCTCAAAGATTGTAGGCGGAGGCGAAAAAGAAACCAGCGCAAACGGATAATTCATCTTCAACCAAGCATTGATATTCTTTTCGAGACGTGCAATATCTTGCGTAGACTTCGTTTTAAAATAAAGCTCAGACTCCGATGTCGACAACTCCTTATCTTTATTCAACAGAAACTGTTGCATTCCTACATATCCATTGTGTTCGATCGCAATCGTATCCATAGCACTAAAAAGTTGAGACACTCGTTTCGAACTCTCATCCAAGTGAATATTCTCATTCCACTCTACCTTCGCAATCATTTCTACCTCTTCAATCTGAGGCATACGCTCCTTTGGGATAAAGTAGAACATAAACACACAAATCGGGAATACGATTACACAAATCACCAAGTTCAGAAACTTGTGATGAAAAGCAAAGTGCAAGCCTCGCTCATACCAATTCTCGATTCCGTTTCCTTGTGTCCAACGATGAAAAGCCTCGGGAAGCAAACTTCGCTTTGTTATCTGCATACTGTAAATCATTTTATACAGTACAGGAAGTAACATAATACCGGTAAAATAAGAAACCATCAACCCAACCGTTACCGAAAAAGCTTGATCAAAAAAGATCGCACCTGCAATACCGCTCATAAAAACCAGCGGCACAAAAACAGCAATGGTTGTAAGCGACGAACTCAACATCGGTGTAATTACCTCATCGGTTCCTTTCTCACAAGCAGCATCGAGCGAAAGCCCTTTTTCCCTATACTGCGTAATATTTTCCGTTACAATGATCGAACTGTCGATCATCATCCCCAGTGCAAGAATCAACCCCGAAAGCGAAATGATATTAAGAGACATCTTGAAGAGGTAAAAGAACAGAAAGCTGATCACAATAGACACGACCATACTGATACCAATTACCGCCGGCGACTTCACATCTCCCAAGAACAGCACTGCCACAATACAAATAAAAACAAAGCCCAGCAATAGATTCTGTTTCAAGTTCGATATCGTGTAGTTGAGAAGTTCTGTTTGATTACGCGTAATCGAAAACTCAATATCCGGATACATTTGCCCGAAAGTACCAATTACATTGTCTAACGAAGCCTGCATGTTTGCAATGTTCTCATCAGCTTGCTTGATCACCGCAAGGGTAACCGCACGTTTGCCATTTGCAAAGGAAGCCCCCTTCTGCTTTTGGGCCGCAAGATCAACTTGCGCAATATCTTTCAACTGATAGATACGCCCGTTTTTATTGATGTAAATATTCTGAACATCCTCAAGCGTACGTAGCAACGACGAAAACTTGATGTTGTATTCATAAAAGCCATCGCGCACAATCATGCTACCCGGTTCTACATTATTTGCAGCAAGAATACCCTCAATCTCGTTCAGCGTAATACCCGTCATCTTTAGTTTATCCATATCAGGAACGATCTGAAGCTGTTGCCCCATCACCCCTGTTACGTCTACCATTGCCACTTCGGGCAACTGCTCTATACGACGCTTTATTACTGTTTCGGCAAACTCACACAGCCCCAAGAACTTTGTTTCATTCGTCTTTTCAAACGCAACATCATCCTTGAGAGTAAGATTGAGACAGAATACCGGGATATCGGTCGCACTCGCTTTGATGACACGAGGCCGCTCAACCGAACGAGGCAAACGACTCATCGAAGCATCAATCTTCTCGTTTACTTCAATAAAAGCCAAGTCGGTATCGGTACCATAATCGAAGTTCAGCTTAATGATCGACTGCCCGTCGCGCGTTTCACTGGTAATGTCGCGCAAGTGTCCTACTTGCATCAACTCCTGGCGAATAGGTTTTACCACCGTATTCTCAAGCTCTCGTGCCGAAGTGTTGGCACCCGCTACTTGCACGGTAATTTCAGGGATAGCAATATCCGGCAGCAACGATACCGGTATTGTAAAATAGGTTATAAGTCCGATAATAAAGAAAGCCAGAAAGGCCATTATCACTGCAATCGGACGATTAAGTAAGAATCTAATCATAATTGGTCTACTACGGTTACAGGAGCTTCATGCGCAAGATTAATATTACCCGATACAATCACCGTATCACCGGGCACAAGTCCATCGGTAATTGTATAGGACGTAGAGTTTTCAAGTCCGGTATCTACATACACCCACATAGCTAAATCATCTTTGAGTGTAAACACCACCTTACGTCCTGTGCGCAACACAACCGCTTCTTTTGGCACAACGAGCTGTTTACCCAGCGAGCGTTGCACGTTTACTCGCACATTCATACCCTCAAACAAGTCTGTACTAGCCGGCACCGATGCTACCACCTTTACCATACCATTGGCATCTACGATCGGATTCACCTCCGTAACTTGTCCCGATATCACTTTATCTTGATATGCATAAGGGCGAACTTCCACCCTGTTGCCACGTTGAATCAAAGGCAACTCGCTTTCCAATACCGAAAACTCCACTCCAAGTCCGCTGTTACCAATAACAGAGCAGAAAGGTTCGGATGTAGAAGGTGTAGAAAGTTGCTTTGCAAAAAGATTGGCAACAGTGCCATCAAAAGGAGCAGTCAGCACTGCATTATTCATTTCATATTGGGCAAGATCGAGCTGAGAAACCGCTTTGTCGTAACCACTCTTTACCTTTGCCAGCTTCATAATATCGGAAGGAATTGCCAACGAGTCTTCGAGCGAATACCCTTGTCCTATTAATACATCTTGCAACTCAAGCTTCGAGCGCATCAAGTCGTCTTTCGATTGATTTAATTTATGCAGAAGTTTAAACTTATCGAGTTCGGCGATCTTATCACCTTTACGTACTCGATCACCATTTTTTACATAAATCTTTGAAATAATCTCAGGAGAAGTAAAACGCAAATCTACAATCTGACTAGCAGAAAGCTTACCGTTACTCACCAGTTCATGCATGAAGTCTGTTGATTCGAGAATCATTGTGGTTACTTTGTTTGGGTCGGTCGGAAGAACTGTTTCCACAGAGCTACTATCATTACTCGAGTCTGTTGAATTTACACAAGACATAAAGCCGCAATAAACAGCTAAACTAGCCAGAATAATAATCCGGCAATTATCCATTTTCATCGTATTAAATTTTAAATAATCACTCTACAAATTTCAATAAACGATCTGATCTAAATACTAAAGGGTAATCGGTCTCAATACTAAGAGAAAATAAAATCCAATTAATTTTCCCCTCAATATTATGCTCTGGAACAAAACCATTAAATCTGCTATCTATCGAATTATTACGGTTATCTCCGAGAACAAAATAGCAATCCTCCTCAAATATATAATCTTTTATTAATTTACCATTATATTTAAACACATTTCCATCCTTTATCAATAAATCTCCTTTTTTTTCAACAACGTCTTTAATCAACGTATAGTTTAAATCATTAATCACCATACATTGTCCTTTATATGGAACTTGTATTGGACCATAGTTCAGAGTATTCCATTTTGAATTAGAAGGAAATGTCGTTTCAATTGCTCGTTGCGCTTTGATAATATTTTTTGTAGATGGATAAACTTTACTATTAATATATACTTGACCTTTAATAATACCAACTGTATCACCCGGCATACCGACAATCCTTTTTACAACTAACTCCCTTCTATTATATCCATGCTTGAAAACAACTAGATCATTTCTCTTTGGTTGATTTAATCCCCCAATCCTCCTATATGGCCAGCATAATAAGGAATCTTTCGTGCGTAAATAGTTGTTCCAAGTAAACACATTTATTATTGGAATATCTGAAAAACGTTGAGGTAGTCTCGCCCCATAAGTAAATCTATTCAACCAAACATAATCTCCCGTTAACAAGGTCTTCTTCATACTATCAGATGGAATATAGCAAGGATAGCCTACAAACAATCGAATAATGATCACTAATAATACACAAAGTAAAAAGGCCCCAATGTATCTAATTCTACTCATCTCATATATTATTTATCCTTGAAATAACATATTCCGGGCGGTTCTTCACTTCATTCAAAACCACACCGAGATATTGACCTAGCACTCCTATGGTTAGCAACTGAACTCCTCCAAAAAAAATGATCATTATGACTAACGAAGTCCATCCTGTCTCAGAGTATATAAAACCAAAAACTTTTCCACACAAAAACAAAAGCCCCAAAATAAAGCCAACACTACAACTTATGAAACCCATTATCGTTGCCCATTTTAGAGGCTTTAAAGAAAAAGAAATAAGAGCATTTGATGCAAATCGAATCATCTTGGTAAACGGATATTTAGTTTCACCATTCAATCTTGAGTCTCTAGCATAGTAAAATGGCACCTGCTTAAACCCAATCCACGATATTAAACCTCTTATATATTTATTTTTCTCTCTCAAAGACTTCAATTCATCTATTACTTGCCGATCTATAGCCCTAAAATCTCCGGTATCGAGAGGTAAGGTAACATCACTCAACGAGTTTAATACTCTATAAAACATTTTGGCTGTTATTTTTTTAAATAAGCTTTCTCCTTCACGGCTCTTTCGGACACAATACACAACATTGGCATCATTATCTATAAGAGTCTCCAATATTTGGGGAATCAATTCCGGCGGATCTTGCAGATCAGCATCAATAATAACAGCAACATCAGAACAAGAATGATTAATACCAGCCATCACAGCAGGCTGATGTCCAAAGTTACGAGAAAAATGAATTATTTTGGTTCGTTTATCATTCGCAGCGAAGTTATCAAGTATTAATGCAGTTCTATCACTACTTCCATCATTAATAAATATTATTTCATGCTTAACCTGAAGAGTATTTAAAACTAACTTGAGACGCAAATAACACTCCTTTATAACAAGTTCTTCATTATAACAAGGAATAATTACGGATATTGAATTCACAGCCATAGTTAATATTATTTTACGAATTCTGTATTCAAGATTACCATTTCATAAAAATGATCCACAAAACCTTTTGTCACCATTGAATACACAAATGAGTGCTTTACTGCCGTATCACGAAGATAGTAAAGGACACAATCTTGTATATTTTCAGGCACAAAACCAGAAGTATCTTCAGCTATAAAATAAGGCAGCCTTATATTATTCACCAAAAAATAATCAACCATATCACTCCGTATTTCATCTGAAATTACTATTATGTCTAAACTCTTCATTTCATTTGCCAACTTCCCTAACCTTGACAATTGATCATGTACACAGCTCTCGCAAAAATGAGATGGGAAATAAAATACAACTTTCTCTCCTTTAAAGAGATCTAATGTTGAAATTTGTTCTATTTCTACATTTTGCTTACGCTTTAAGGGTATTTTTCTCATCATTATGGTATCTGAACTCCGAATATCATCAATTCTAAGATAGTTGTATGCACTATTCAATACATCGCCAACATAATTCATATCAATATCTTTTCTTGCATTCTGCTTTAAATCAACATTTAACCAAAGCTGAAATACGTTTCCTATAATGAGAATACAAATAGCAATACATAAAAACACAGTTGATTTCATATCTCTTACTTTAATTTAAAGAAACAAAGAACAGGATTTGCCTCCTCATCAATTTCAAAATCTACTATTTGCTGCTCAAAAGCATCAGGTTCTCTATCAAACAAATCTTTGTATCTTCTTTTGAATGCACGTTGAATAAAATGAATTCTTGAGGGAGTCATTACTCCTACAAAATAATCGTTATCTCGCACCATCTGTTGTTCCAATATACCAAGAGATCCATTTTTACTAAAATTCTTTCTATAAGCAACTCCGGTTTTAAGATTCACAAAAAAGGGATTTTGACCTGTCGATTCAATACATCCAACATACATCCAATCATTACATGTAGTAATACAACCGAGCCCTAAGACAAAAGGTAAAGCCGTAAAATCTTCAAGTTGTTTCAATAGGCTAGAAAGATCATTCATATCATTATTTTTCTTTAGAGACCTGCTTCCGAAATCAAATTCGTATTTCATCTTACACGAGTCTCCTTCTATTGCGTAAATATCTTCAGTAAAACTAGCCGAAAAATACCATGTACCATCTTGCTGTAAAGTCAAAGGTTCGTAAAGATTAATACCTTTACAGTCATCCGAAATTGCATATCGAAATATCTCTTTTCTCTCTTTCAAATCCGAATCTAACAAAACAACTCGAGTTGGATAAGAGGGGTTAGAAAAGCCAACCAAAGCTACAAAAGCTCCATCTTGACCGTAGGGATAAACTCTACTATAACCATCCGGTAAATTTCTAGCTTGTATAAAGTTTCCATCTAAAGAATAATACATCAACTTTTTCTTTCCGTAGTCATTTATAACAATCGTATCTTCGCTAATAAAATAAGAGGAGATGTTATTATATTCTTCTCCCCCTTGACCAAAGCGACTGATTGTATTACGATGTTTTCCATCACGATAGAACACTGCAATCTGTTTAGAACCATTCGAATGACAAAATATAAGAGAATCATTTAAAACAATAGTATTTTTATTAGACAGTAATGCATCATCCGTAGTTTCCAATGCCACTAAATACATCGAATCAATCATGCCATCAAATGGATATTTTAAACCGTTAGGATCAAAAAGGATAGATTGTTGATCTTTTTGACTATCTACAGAGCCACAACTAAACATTAATGCTAATAGGGAAAATGCAACTAAATACTTCATACCTAATTATTTTTAATATACAAGTTTAAATTCTATCAAACCTTAATATAGCTGCTTACATTGTGTAAGCAGCTATGTTTATTCATGCTTTAGTCTCTCCACCAACTAGGCTTTGTACTTGACACAATTTCTCTATATCCATTTTGAGATGTATCACACTCATTCCCTCCATTTACACACTGGTGCTGCTTAGATGCGATATAGAATAACTCAATACTTCCGTCAGACATAGTCTTTTCGTCTATTCGCTGATTTTCATAAGTTATTTCCTCATAGTATCCAGGAAGCATAGAACCTCCACCTCCACCTGAAGAGCTACCACCACCGGAACTACTACTGCTGCCTCCCGACGAAGAACTACTACCACCACCAGACGAAGAGCTGCTGCCTGTACTAGAAGTCTGGGCTAAGATATCAATACCTAGATTTCCATTAAGGAAACCATAATTACCAACTGCATGATGAAGATTTAATCCCATCATTGCTAAAACGGCACAAGTGCCAACTAAAAATTTTGCATTCATAATTTGTATGAATTTCATATACCACGGAATTGTGCTATATATTTTATTCTAAATCATCATCTCTCTCATCCAGCAAATATCGAACCTTCTCTTTCAGTGTCTCTGAGTTTTGCCATACAGAACTCCGAACATTCGAATATGATATCAGTATAATTAGATATAAAGTAAACACCCCATACCCCACCAGCTTTCTTGACATACTCCTATTTATAAATAAGACAAAAAAATAAGCAAATATAAAAGCAAAGCCAATAGCGGGGATATACATATACCTATCTGCAACAATGACAAAACGAGGCATTGGAATAATATGAAGAGTAATAAATATGTTGGCGAAAAAGAAAAGTAATCCAAATACAAAAGCCCAATGTTTTATATACTTAAAGAACACAATTGATGCAATAATAAAAAACACCGGATACATTAATATCCATAATGGGATTGAGTCGCCCGGTTGAATAGGAAAAGGATAAATATAAAGCAAATTTACAGGGAATATCCATTTGGTAAGATACTCTGCAACAGAATAGAATGCAAAGATAACTCGTTCCCAAAAAGTATAATCAACATTAGCAACACCACCTCCATCCATTGCACAATAGATCGTGATAAAACCTAACAACATTGATAAAATAAAGAAAGGAATTTTCTCACAAATAATCTCCCATGACAGAATATTCCTATGCAAAAACCAGTCAATTAAAAGAAGAGTAAATGGTAATGTAACAGCCTGTTCCTTTGCACCAAATGAAAGAATCAACATTATGAGTACAAGAAAATAATAAACAAAACTATGTGTTTTGATATATTGTATATACCATAACATAGCACACAAATAAAAAAATGAATATATAACAATTTTCGAAGCACTAATCCAAGCAACAGACTCTACATTGAGAGGATGTACAGCAAATAACGCTGCAACAATAAATGAAATATAAATAATCAAATATTTCTCTACTCTTTTTGATTGATGAAGCAATCTTGAAATAAAAAAATATACCAATAATACATTCATTAAATGAAAACATACTGTCATCACATGAAACGCCATTGCATTATACCCTCCAAAAAATTCATACACAACTATATAAACCAATTGATTTATAGGAAAGTACTGACCATGAAAAGAATTCAAGAAAAGTTTATGCAAATTATCAGATGTCAATCCACTTCGAGTTGACTCGGTAAGTACCTGCCATTGATCGTCCCATTGTACAATAAAATCAAAATACAAAACACGCTCATATGTTATAGCAACTAATAAAACAAGTATCAACGTATAAAACAAGTCTTTATACTGCATAAGTAATAGTCCTATATCAATTTTACAGTTTTTCATAACTAAATCATATTTAAGATTTCCACTAATCGTAAAACATTATATCCTAAATCAGAAAATCAATCCGACAGCAATATACGCTTTTTTTAAACGAACAACACATCGTGTGTACTTTTTTTTAAACATAGATATATTTTCACCAATATACACCTGTTTAAACAAATAAAATTAATACAATGCTAAGGCACACACTCGATGTTCAGCTTATCTCACGCTCTCCTTGCAAGCTTTATATGTAAAATAAGTCTAATATTCGACAATCAGACACAAAATACAAACCACTGATTATCAACACATACACCATTTTGACTATACAAAACGGGCATGTTTACAACGCCGTAAAACACTGATGTTTAAACCAATAAGCAATACACACACAAAACACTCAAAAAAGTTTTCAATGAAGAATTTTGATGTCTGCACGACGAATCATTCGTAAACAACTGACTATAAAGCGTGTGCTAGTAGTGCTGCCGCCCATTATATTGTAGAAAAAAAACGAGTTCGATATAACAAGACGCACTTCTAAAAACGGCTATTTCAGCTTAAAGAAACAAAGAACAGGATTTGCCTCCTCATCAATTTCCAAGTCTACGATCTTCTGCTCAAAGGCATCGGGCTCTCTATTGAATCCATCAAACTTGCGGTCGAATGCCCCTTGCACATACTGTATACGAGAAGGATTCATTACACCTACTAGATAATCTCCATCACGAACAAGTTTTCGCTCTAAGATACTAATGGCTCCAATCCCGTCACAATTTTTAGGATAAGCTATTCCTGTTTTAAGATTCACAAAAAAAGCATCAGCTGAGAAAGTTTCAATTGTTGCAACATACAACCAGTCACCATGTTCCATAATACAGTCAAGACCGATAATATACTTTGAAGCTGATCTATTATCTATCGCTTTAAAGAAAGAAGAAAGATCATCCATATTTTGATTTTTCTGTAAAGACCATTTACCAAAATCAAATTCATATTTAACGCTACAAGAATCTTCATTAACGGCATAAATTTTATCACTAAAATTAGCAGTAAAACACCATGAGTCTTGCTGATAACTCAATGGGCTAAATAATGCAAATCCTTTACATTCATCTTTAAGTGCATAATTGAATAATTCTTTTTTCTCATCTAAATCAGGACCTAGTAAAACTAATCGCGTAGGATACGAAGAACTAGAGATTCCACTTCTTGCAATATAATTACCATTCTGATCATATGGATATACTTCAGAATATTTGTTCGGAAGATTCTTTGCTTGTATAAAGTCTCCATCTAAAGAGTAATAAATCAGTCTTTTTCTCGATAGCTCATTGACAACAACAGTATCTCCTCTTAAAAAATAAGACGAAATGGAAATATATTCTTCTCCCCCTTGACCAAAGCGACTGATTGTATTACGATGTTTTCCATCACGATAGAACACTGCAATCTGTTTAGAAAAATCCGAATGACACAAAATGAGCGAATCATTTAAAACAATATTATTTCTATGAGATAATAATGCATCATCCGTAGTTTCCAATGGAACTAAATACATCGAATCAATCATGCCATCAAATGGATATTTTAATTCACTTGTCAGGTCTACGGTAATCGTTGAAGGCTGATGCTCCTTCTGTGTATTCCGGCAACTCATCATCAACAAACCGGAAGCCAACATAAATAAAAGTGATTTTTTCATAAGTATTACATTTTAAGTTATAGGTGTATTCGGACAAACCTTTCAATCAATCACTGCGAGGCGGGTGCCATCGAAGCCCACAGCTTTTACCGTGGTGTAGCCTTCGGGCAGATGAACAACCGTAGATGCAAGGTCGTTTGAACCGGCTCCTACGAAAGCAACCTTTACAAGTTTGTCGTTGGCATACGTTTCAAAAGCAACGGCATTCTTCCATGCCGAATTGTCGACCAGTAAATAGTCTCCTTTAATGGTGGCGTTGATGTTTCCGTCGACCACTTTTTTTGCGCCCTCGCCTTTGCAAAGCGTATACCCTTTACCCCTTTCGCCCGATAGCGGCAGTTGCTTGCGATATTGTTCTACACTGTTTGCCGTAAGGTAATGCAAAACAGGAGTCGTTGGCTTAGGATACTTCGAAGCATATTGCTTGATAGCCTCGATATCGGCAGGCGTAATGGTCATTTGCGCACACGTATAGTCGTCGACCCACAAATCGACCGGATGCAACATACGCGATTGAGTAAAGAAATCAGTCAGGTCGAGCTTAGCCACATCACAAGCACGTTTTACAAAAGCGAGCTGATAGTAACTATCCTCTTTGTCTTTCGTCACCGTGTCGTCGATAGCCTGAATATAAATATCTCCGTAAAAGTCGGGGTTGTACCATTGATTGCCTTTTCCCGCAACGGCAAAGTAGAGTTGAAGCTGCCAGAAAGGCACCAACTTTACAAAGTGGTCGCCTCCCCAATCGCGCGGACGCTCACGATCCCAGCGATCGTTTCCTGCTTGCGTAAGCCACGGTTGCTCGTGCACAAAAGCACTCTCCATATAAGCGGTGATGCGTCCGCCAATCTTTAATCCGTCGTAATCGCGCAAGACTTCTCGTTCCAACTTCGGTGCCTGTCCGTTGTAATAATACTGCGACCAAACGGAAAAGATATTGTTTGTCACCTCCGTTGTACCTACCCACTTCATATTGGGCCTTACTTGATTGACATGCCCAAACTCGTGCGCCACGCCCCAACTATTGGTGCGCAATTTGTCTACATTGGCAAGATCAACCATGGTATTGTCGTGAAAGGCTGCCCCCAAGCCGTCGGCATGCATAAAACCATTCCAGATTACGCGGCCAAGCATGTGGTTTTTCGGAATCCGGTTATACTTCTTCAAGCCCATGATTTGGTGCTGATGTCCGATCAAACTATCGTAAAGCGCGACCAGCTCTACCCCCTTTCCGTACGCTTCTCGCTTGAGCGATGCCACGGAATAGATGAGTTGTGTTTGCTGTCCTACCACATCCATCACCGGACTTACTGCTCCGTCGAGCAATTGATTCCAGCGTTTGTTATCATCCTTTGCGGCATTAAACACCCCATTTACACGTCCGCCCACAATGTGCACCTGCACCGGCGCGAACGCAGTTTGCCCTTTCGCTTTCTTTTTGTTATTTCGAAAATGATCGGCGGGTGTAGCGTCGGCATAATAACGGATATAACTATTACCTCCGTCCTTTATTGCAAACACGTTCAAGCCCTCCTTGAGTTTGTAATGCCCGTTGCGCTCGCCACGGCGTCCGCGTGTTTCCTTTTTCTCCTGAGGTCCCCACTCTTGCACCACAAGCGATACGTCGGCACCGTTGAGCGGTCCCACCCAAAGCAAAGCCGAATCACCCGCCGCGAAATAGATACCTGTAGGATTTTCGAACTGAGAGTAGCCGCTTGTCTTTAGCTCCTTTGCAAGAACCTGCGGATTGAGGTAGCATTCGTAACTTTTGAATCGCTCTTTTACGGCATACGAATTTTCCTTTATCGCAAGGGCAGCCTCCTTAAGAAGCGAAGAGTTCATCTGCTCTATTTGCGACGAAGATGCTTTCTTTTGCAGCTTGGTTAGTTGCGCATTGCCAAACAATTGCAAGTCGTTTTGCGAGATTTCTTGCGCATACAAATTAACCGATACGGTTGCAAGCAGCGAGAAGGCTGCCAATTTCTTGATGTGTTGTTTCATGATCTAGGTCTAGATTATATGGAAACAAATATACATTATTTAATAATATAACCAACTTATAAATAAGAAGTAAGCTTTGTGTGGGACGACACCCATCCTTGCGTGGGACGACACAAAAATGGGTGTGGGCCCTGGTTCGTATTTGCGTGGGCCCACACAAGGTTTAATCTATTTGAAGAAAAAACTTATTCGTAACCAACCCCATCGTTCTTGAACATAAATCCCATAAATATTTTATACGAAGAATGTTTGTTTTATTCATTTGAAAACTTACTTTTGCATCATATACGAAACAAGGTTTTATATTTGAAACAAAATAAAGACATTAAAATAATGCCAAAAGCAGCTAAGAAAGAAGAACTTGAAGATCAAGAATCGAAATATACAGTCCCCATGCTTACGAAGGGAATGGAAATACTTGAATTCGTTTCGGAGTTTCCCGGAGGAGTAACCATACAAGAGATGCACGAAAAAACAAAGCTATCGAAGACCACAGTCTTTCGCATCGCGAATTCGTTTCTCGAGATGGGCTACTTATACAAAGACGAAGAGACGAAACGTTTTGCACTTACGCAGCGTATCTTCAAACTCGGACTCTCGTCGCTGGGCGGCTCCAATCTGGTAGAACGCAGTTTGCGTCCGATGCAAAAGTTGCGTGATCAGATAAAAGAGGCTGTCATGCTTGGTGCGTTGGTCAATGACAAAGTCGTGTTGCTTGAGCAGGTTTTGGGCTCGCACAACTTTACTTTTATCTTGAAACCGGGGGCGGCTTTTTGCTTACATGCTTCGGCTCCGGGCAAAGTATTGCTGGCCTTTTGCGACGAAACGCAACGCGAAGAGATCTTAAATGGAATGACATTTGAGGTATTCAACAAGCGCACCATCGCTTCGGCCGATGCCATGCGAAAGGAACTTGAGAAGGTGCGAAAACTTGGTTATGGTGTCGACCTCGAAGAGGAGCTTGCCGGTGTAAACTGTGTTGCAGCGCCGGTTTTTAATCAATTCGGACAGGTGATTGCTTCGATCTGGACATCGGGTCCGTCGGGCCGACTCACCAAACAGGAGTTCCCGCAAATCGCGCAAGCCATCATGGATACTGCCAAAGAGATCTCCGCATCACTTGGATACATTGAATAATAAGGAATAACATAACGATAACTAATACCATTTTTTCATGAAACGGAATTTTGCTTTGTGCATACTTTCGGCCGGATTATTAAGCACTTCATTGAGCCTGGTCTCGGCCCAGGACCTGAAAGAGAAGTCAATCGTACTTTCACCGAAAGCAAAAGAGATTCTCAGCAATAAAAAGATCCTTTTTATCGAACGAGAACAGTATGCACCCGATCATCACAATACCGAGACATTGTTTCAAAAGGGAGAGATCAACGAAGACAGCTTCAGACCGGGTAGTGCCATGCGCATCTGGGATGTAAACACCAATGAAATCAAAACCTTGATCTCACTGCCCGATGGCGTAGTAAGAGACCCCGAGCTTTCGTACGACGGCATGAAGGTGCTTTTCTCCATGCGCAAAAACAAAGACGATGGTTTCCATATTTATGAAATGAATGTAGATGGTTCGGAGCTCAAGCAACTGACCAAAGCAAACGATGTTTCCGATATCGATCCGGTGTATTTGCCCGATGGCGGAATAGCCTTTAGTTCGACCCGCCAACCCAAATACTGCATGTGCAACCGCCACATCATGGCCAATCTGTACCGCATGAACGCTGATGGATCCAACATTACGCAGATCGGGATCAGTACCTTATTTGAAGGACATGCCTCGGTACTAAGCGACGGCCGTATCCTTTACGACAGATGGGAATACGTAGACCGCAACTTTGGCGACGCACAAGGACTGTGGACGGTAAACCCTGACGGAACAAAGCATGCCGTGTATTACGGAAACAATACCAAGTCGCCGGGCGGAGTGCTCGATGCGCGCCAGATTCCGGGCACCGAGACCGTTGTGTGTACATTCGCCCCTTGTCACGACAGACCGTGGGGAGCTATCGCAATCGTAGACCGCAGAAAAGGGGTAGACGGCGTGGAGCCTGTGCAACAAATATGGCCTGCAAAATCGATCGACCTTGTAAAGGAAGGCGATCTCGACTCGTTCAAATGGCTCGATCATTATTACGAAGACCCGTATCCGGTGAATGAAAACAACTTCTTGGTCTCACGCACCATTTGGTACAAGCCGGGGGGCTGGATGGCGCTCGACTCGAAAAGTGGTTTATACCTGCTGAGTCGCGACGGTATCGAAGAGTTGCTGCTCGAAGGAACGCTTAGCCTTTTTGATCCCGTTGTAGTAGAGCCGCGCCAAAAGCCAAACGTGATCCCGGCCATGCGCGACCATAAAAACAGCAAAGGAATCTTTTACGTACAAAACGTGTACGAAGGGACGCACATGAAAGGTGTGGAAAAAGGGAAAGCGAAGTACCTGCGTATTGTTGAGTCGCCCGAGAAGCGCACCTGGACGCAAAGCGGCTGGGGCGGTCAGGGAGAACAAGCTCCGGGGGTAAACTGGCACAGTTTCGAAACCAAACGTATCTTGGGCGAGGTGCCGATCGAGGCCGACGGATCGGCTCACTTCGAAGCTCCGGCCATGACGTATGTCTATTTTCAATTGCTCGATGAAGACAAAAAGATGATTCAGTCAATGCGTAGCGGTACCATGCTGATGCCGAATGAAACGAATGGCTGCATAGGCTGTCACGAAGACAGACTTTCGGTGCCTACTCCTACGCCGAATACGCCGATGGCGCTTCGCAAAGCTCCGGCTAAGATCTCGCCTTGGCACGACAAAGCACCTGTCAACTTCTCATTCATGGAGCAAGTGCAACCGATCTTTGACAAGCATTGTATGAGTTGCCACGACTTTGACAAGAACGACCGCAACAAGCTTGTTTTATCACGCGACATGAACCCGTTCTTCAACGCGGCTTACGTAAATCTTTACGTGAAGAAGTTGGTCACGTTGGTAGGCGGCGGGCCGGCCGATATCCAACAAGCCTATTCTTGGGGGGCGCACGCAAGTAAACTTACGGGCATAATCGACGGTAATCATCACAACGTAAAGCTTAGCGACCGTGAAAAGGAAACGCTCTACGCTTGGATGGATATCAATGGTGTTTATTATCCGGTGTATGAATCGGCCTTCGACTCTACAATGGCAGGACGCAGTCCGCTCCATAACCATGAGATAAACGAACTGGGACAACTTACCGGCATCAACTTCTGGGCACTGAATAATCACGGACGTAACCTCACGGCACAAATAGCATTTGACCGTCCGGAAGAAAGTCCTTGCCTCGATGGCATTCGTGCAGACAAAGTAAAATACAAAAGAGCGGTGGAGCTGATCAAGCAAGGTCGCAAACGACTCAAACAAACTCCGCGCGGCGACATCGAAAAGGACCTTGTCCCTTGCGACCGCCACAAAGAGCAACTCCGCAAATATGCCGAACGCCTCAGCATTGAAAAGCAAAACAATGAAGCCATCAGCAAAGGGCTGAGCATATTTGATCGAGAATAGTTCATCAATAAATACATACTACTAAATCCTTTCCAATGCACACCGACAATCGAGAGCGATTGTCGGTGCAGCCCTTGGCATGCCTGATTGTTAAACTAAACACACCAATCTAACAGATATGAACAACTTTGAATACTACAATCCTGTGCGCGTAATTTTTGGCGCGGGAGAACTAAAAAGAATAGGCACAGAGGCAAAAGCCTTTGGTACTAAAGTAGCTCTTGTTTCATACAAAGATCTAAATGTACTCGCCCCGCTTATTGATGAAATACAAGCGTTATTAGAAGCTAATGAATGTACTGTTTTTAGATTCTGTCAAGCAGAACCTAATCCGGAAATAGAAACAATTAAAGCCGGCGTTGAGCTTTGCAAAGAAGAGCAAGTCGAATTAATTATTGGTATTGGTGGTGGAAGTGCCATGGATGCAGCCAAGGCAATTGCTGCCGGTGTATTCTATTCGGGGGATTTGTGGAATATGGTTTATAGCCGCCACGATCGTGTAGAAGCTATTCCTCCTACAAATGCATTGCCTACAATCATGGTACCAACGCTTCCTGCAACCGGAAGTGAAATGAATCAATGCGCCGTTGTAAGTAATCATTCTCTCGGCGAAAAGTCTTATATCTGGGCTACTTGTTTGTATCCGAAAGTTTCTATAATAGACCCGAGCCTAACGCTTTCGTTACCCGCTTATCAAACAGCTTGTGCCGCTGCTGATACGATATCACATGTACTGGAAATCTATCTAAATGGTGAGGTTGATAGTGATCTTCAGCATTACTTCCAAGAGGGAGTAATGAGAACGGTCATTGATAATATCGACAAAGCGCTAAAAGATCCGACTGATATTTCGGCAAGGTCTCATTTGCAATGGGCTGCAACATGCGCAATAAATGGATGGGCTTCGCCGGGTGATGCCTGGACTCCTATTCATCAAATCGGGCATGTACTTACTTCTCGACATAAAGTTAGTCACGGTGCTTCTTTATCAATATTGATGCCTGCTTGGATGAAGCATCGTTGGAGTATTCGTCCCGATCAGTATTTCCGCTTTGCTAAAAATGTAATGCAAATAGATACTATCGGAAAAACAAAAGAAGCTGTTGTTTTGGAAGGAATTGCAGCCTTTAAAGACTTTCTACATCGAATAGGAACACCTACTTCTTTGCAACAAACAAATATAACAAGTGAAGACTTCGCTCCTATTATTGCTGATGTTGTAAAGGTTAGTTTTAATGCAGAAGGTGTTCTTTACTCAAATCCCCCAGCTACAAAACAAGACATCAAACAAGTGCTTGAATTAGCGTATTAAAGCAACAAAAACCAGAATAAAACTGTGTCAAAGTATTTTTAATCTTTGATACAGTTTACTCACACAACTTTCCTCGATACAATCTGTTATTTGTATGGATTAAAAGATCGTATAGGCTATGAAGTCTGTTGTGAAATACATTTTTCTTTTGATCTTCACCCTCTTTTGCTATTCGCAAAACAATGCTGAAGTTATAATCTCTCCATCACCTGATGCAGACTCTTTTAGTGTTGGTCTTTCCGAATACAACTCTTCTGATCACTTCAACTTCGATGCTCCTCAACAACCGATCAACATTGAACGTACTGAGTTTTCTCAAAAGACTCGACGCTGTATAAATAGAACTACTCATAAAATATTAAAGATCAATCATGCAGATCTAGTTCAATGGGATTGCAACATTTATAAGCTTTCCGAATTAGAGTACACAAATGACATCTCCCTCAACTCATTAAGCACGTCTAATTCCTACAAGTATATCTTATTTAGAATGTTATTGATTTAGCCCATCCTCTTTTAGGACAATTAGTATCTCGGCACTTCACGCTATGCAGAGACAAGGCATCATATTAATAATCATTCTTTTATACGCATATAATTGTATGAACACACATATGTTATTTTGGGTTGCATTTATAGTAATCTTCGGTTTGGCGTTTACACTCGATATGACTATCGTACAACATAAGCACAAACCAATGACTGTAAAAAGCGCATTAAAATGGACGGCAATTTGGATCTCTATTGCTGCACTATTCGGCCTGTCGTTGTTCTTGTTTTATCCTCAAAATCCGGCATCTTCTTTGCCGACCAATCATATCATGGGGATTAAGTTCTTTGCAGGTTACCTAACAGAGTACATGCTTTCGATCGATAATCTTTTTGTTTTTATCATGATCTTTTCAGTGATGCATGTTCCTGACATGATACAACCTAAACTTCTAAAGCTTGGGGTCTTGCTTTCAATTATACTGAGAATCGTTTGCATTGTTGCCGGCATGAGCTTAGTTAATGAGTTTGAATGGTTGATTTATTTATTTGGCGGACTATTGGTCTGGATGGCAATCAAGATGCTTCGCGAGAAAGAAGACGACGATGTTGATGTACATAACAATCTCTTTGTAAAGATTGCTCGTAAGTTTTTTAAAGTTGATGAGAATATTCATGCGGACACATTCTTTACCCGAGTTAACGGGCAATTAATAATCACATCATTTATGCTTATTTTCTTGATCATCGGATCTAGTAATGTGCTTTTTGCAATGGACTCTATCCCGGCAATAATCGGTGTAATCCAAGAGGGTGCGAAGAATGTTTTAACGCTCGACGAACAAAATTATCTCGCCATTACTTCTAATGTTTTTGCTTGCATGGGATTAGTTTCTTTGTTTTTTGCTTTGAAAGGTATTATGAATATGTTTCGCTATCTAAAAAGTGGCGTTTGCATTATTCTTTTCTTTATCGGTGCAAAAATGCTATTCTCAACTTTTGCTCCAATAGAACACTTTTTCTCGGCACATGCCTGGGTTTCATTAGCTGTAATTCTTACTACATTGGCAGTTTCTATTTTATTATCTGTAGGTAAAGATTATGCTTTGAGCCATTCACGAATTTCTCATTCGGATAAAGAAAGTAAATAAGATGAATTTATCTCGTTATACAAAAATAAATCTACGCATATGTAGATCTATTTTTGTATATAATCCAATCCCTACTTTGGCTCCGGCAATTCTTCGCCCAAATGGGTACGACACAGATTTACTATAAACTTTTCCAACATCTTTAATTTTGCCGGTGCCCCTTGGTAATCACAAACTGTTTTTTTGAATCGGCCTATTCCAAAAGACAAGACATACAAGTCTTTATTATCGGGAATATTACAACGTACAAAAATGCGCTCCTCCACAATGGATAATGTAAGATGTGTGGCATATTCTGCACGCATATTCAAGAAACCTGACTCGTAGATTCGTTCCAATAACACAAACAAAACGTAGCGGGGGATTAAACGATAAGCAACTTGCTGCGTTCCATCTTGCTCAAAAAACAAAACGCCGGCACCTGTTATCTTTATCTTAAAGTCTGAATGCTCATCAGATTCATTCGAGAAATAATGAAGTTCGACCACGACATCTTCAATGTCAAACTCTTCAATCCCTGTTAATATGGATCCGTCATCATTTTTTATCAACTGCTCGGATAAAGTACAATGTTCTTGATGTGTTTGTGTCTCTTTCATAATATCCGCCTTCTACATTTACTACTGAAATATAAGTATTTAATCTGTAAAACAAACTTCCAATAAGTTTTATCTTTATATTTAACACTCAAAACCTTATATAAGGTTTTGATTTCTCCTACAATAAACGATTAACTTAGTAATATGAAAGTAAGAAACCTTATTCTAATTTCAAGTAGTTGCTTTCTTTCTGTCTTCTCATCCATGAGTGCACAGACCAAAGCATCGGTCGAATACGTAAATCCTTACATGGGTAATATCAGTCACCTGCTGGTTCCTACGTTTCCGACCATCCATCTTCCCAATAGTATGCTGCGAGTGTATCCCGAACGTGGCGACTTTACAGGTGATTTGTTACACGGACTTCCCATTATTGTTACGAGTCACCGGGGAAGTTCGGCTTTTAAACTTTCGCCCTTTCAAGGGGAAATTGCAGATATCACCCCCGTAAATGCAATGAGTTACGATAATGAAGTCATAAAGCCTTATTACTACAAAGTACGACTTGATGAAATGCAAACGGACATACAGTTTGCCCCCTCCCACCAAAGTGCAATGTACCAAATCGATTTCGATAAACCAGACTCGGCTTTTCTTGTACTTAGCACTTCCAACGGACAATTATCCTGTGATAAGAATACAATCAGCGGATACCAAAACCTAGATAATAACACTAAAGTCTATGTGTATCTAGAGTTAAACAAAAAGCCTATCGATTGCAATACCATTACAACAGATAGAGGCGCTTATACAGTTGTTGCATTAGGAAAGAATACCAACAACGTAACGGTAAAGTATGGTATCTCTTTTATTGATGCTACACAAGCAAAGAAAAACATGGTTCGAGAGCTTAATAATAAAGATCTCAAAACCATCGTAGCAGAAGGAGCCAATGCATGGAATAATGTATTGGACAAAATCAATGTTACAGGAAATGAAAATGATAAAACGATATTCTACACATCACTTTATAGATGTTTTGAAAGACCTGTAAATATCAGTGAAGACGGCCGCTATTTTAGCGCTTTTGACGGTAAAATACACGAGGACAATGGGACTCCTTTCTATACCGACGACTGGATTTGGGATACATATCGAGCAACACACCCTTTGCGCATAATAATGACTCCACAAGTAGAACGTGATGTGATCAATTCATATCTTCGAATGGCCGAACAAATGCCCAACTTCTGGATGCCGACTTTCCCGGAAATCATGGGCGACTCGCGCAGGATGAATTCCAATCATGGTGTGGCCACTATTGCCGATGCCCAAGCGAAAAACTTAGGAGGTTTTAATCTTCAAGAGGCATACGATGCTTGTAAAAATGCGATAACAGAGAAAACATTGGCTCCTTGGTCGGCAAAACCCGCAGGAGAGCTAGACCAGTTTTACGTTGATAAAGGATATATTCCGGCACTCAAAGCAGGCGAAAAAGAGACAATACCCGAAGTACATGGTTGGGAAAAGAGACAACCCATTGCCGTGACCCTTGGTACAGCCTACGACGAATGGTGTTTGTCTCAAATTGCAAAAGCTCTGAACAATGAAAAAGAGAGTCGTTATTTTGCAAAACGAGCATATAACTATCGCAATGTCTTTAATGAGAAAACAAAGTTCTTTCATCCGAAAGATAAAGAGGGCAAATTTCTTGATCCGTTCGACTATCGCTATGACGGTGGCCCGGGTGCTCGCGAATTTTACGGCGAGAACAATGGCTGGGTTTATCGCTGGGATGTCCCTCACAATGTTGCAGACCTTATCGTTTTGATGGGAGGACGCGATGCGTTTAACAAAGAATTGGATCAAACATTCCGCGAACCGCTGGGGAAATCAAAGTATGATTTCTATTCTCAGCTCCCTGATCATACAGGTAATGTAGGACAGTTTTCGATGGCAAATGAACCAAGTTTACACATTCCCTATTTATATAATTATTCGGGACAGCCGTGGAAAACACAAAAACGCATCAGAACGTTACTTAATCAATGGTTTCGAAACGACTTAATGGGCATTCCGGGTGATGAAGACGGAGGAGGAATGTCGGCATTTGTTGCTTTCTCCACCATGGGATTCTATCCAGTAACTCCGGGCTTTGCGGTGTATAATATCGGAAGTCCTGTTTTTGAGCGTACCGTTATTAACCTCGACAACGGAAAAACATTTGAAATCGTTGCCGAGAACTATTCGGAAGATAATAAATATATTCAATCGGCCGTATTAAATGGAAAGGAGCATGATAAGCCTTGGTTTACTCACGAAGACTTGATTAACGGCGGAAAGTTAATTCTTCGGATGGGCAAAAACGCAAACTTCAATTGGGGAACCGATGCACAATGTGCGCCCCCTTCAGCTGAATAAAACAAAAGCTATAGAGTCTCGAACTCTATAGCTTTTTGCTTTTATATAATGAAACGTTTTCGTTTATCTATTCTATGATAACCTCATCACAATGCATCCATGTTTTTTGTCCGGCACGTACATGTTTCGGATAGCACACCCCGGATGTAGATAAATTAAACTTCACATAGCGAGCTTGTTTGTTCAGATTCTTAAACTCATGATCTTTTATCGCAATACCTTCTTCTTGCGTTGTATTGTCTCCTGCTCCATCTATTGCTACAACTGCATAATTTTCATTATCATTCGATACAGAAACAACAATCTTTGCAGGACGATGCACTCCCATTCCATGATTTAGGATCGTTCCTAAAACAACTCGATTAATTGGCATCACCGTACCTAAGTCAACAACAAAAGAAGCATCCTCACCATACCAACCACACCACTCAAAGTCTGAGTGCTTGTTGCTACCTCGCAAGCCGTTTGTCAGTACATACGCATTTGGATTAGACGAAAACACCTTCTTACCTGTGGCTTTATTTTTCGCAAAAGACAACGAAAGCACTTTACCAGCCACCTCTCCATCTTTATACGTTACCGCTTTTACGTCCTGTTCCTTTTCTACACAAATCGGAACTGTATAAAGCGAGTCTGCAACTGTTGGTTCATTTCCATTCGTGGTATAATAAATCTGCACATCGGGACGAATGCAAGATAAAGTAACCTTTATGTTGCTTTGATTTGGTTCTACCTTATGATCGATATTATACATTGAAGCTGCGGATATAATCCCCAATTGTTGTATTTGATTATTTACACCATCTAAGCGTGTAACAAATCCATTCCAATCTTTTGTATTAGCATCACTCCATGCAACTTCCGCCGCACCGATCAAACGAGGGAAGAGCAGATACTCTACATCTTCGGCCGAGCTGCAAAACTCTGTCCATAAAGAAGCCTGCACACCTATTAAGTTCTTTGCTACATCCTTATCCCAATTGGCTTGTATTGGTTCGTACATATACACATCCTTGAGCGTATTATTTCCAAAGTACGTGCGCGGCTCAAACCATTGTGGTCCTTGATAACGGATCAAATACATAACACGTGCAGGCGTCATGATAAACTTATGTCCAAGTTTGCCGGCTTTATATCCGGCATTGCCCATACCTTGCCAGCCCATAATGGTTGCACCTTCGGGAATCGTACTATTTGTAAGTTCATCCCATCCTAAAACTTGTTTGCCTTTACTTTGCACATATTTGCTCATGCGCTTCATGAAATAGCTTTGCAACTCTTCTTCATGTTCTATATTTTCAGCCTTCATTCGCGCTTGGCACTTTGGACATTTCTTCCACAACACTTTAGAGGCTTCATCCCCACCTAAATGGATATATGAAGAAGGAAACAATGTTGCAACCTCATCGATTACCCCTTCAAGCATTGTAAACACATCCTCATTACCTGCACAATAGACCAAACCATCTGTGTTTCCGGCAAAACCCGGCAAAACACCGATATACTCCTCTACAACAGGACAAGCAAGATTTGGATAGGCAGCCAATGATGAGGTGGTATGGGCTGGCATTTCTATTTCAGGAATAATCTCAATTGCACGCTCCGATGCATAACGTATCAACTCAGCCATGTCTTCTTGCGTATAAAAGCCTCCTATAGGTGTAGCCTCACCTTTTTGGGGAGCTGTGCGCTCGGGAAAGAAACCCTCACGTTCTACTCTCCATGCTCCAACGTCGGTCAATTTCGGATATTTCTTGATTTCTAGTCTCCAGCCGTTATCATCCACCAAGTGCAAATGCAGTTTGTTTAGTTTCAAAAGTGCTGCTGCATCGATAATTTTCTTTACATTTTCCTTAGGTATAAAACAGCGAGAAACATCAAGCATTACCCCTCGGTATTCAAATCGGGGAGCATCCTCGATTTGCAATGCAGGCAATTTATACGTTTTCGTTGCATCGTTGACATTCGCACTAGTAACTAGCAGCTGCTTGAGCGACTGTACGCCATACAAAAAACCGGCTTTATCCGATGCTTCAATTATAACATTATCTTTAGTTATTTGTAGAGAATATGCTTCGTGTGGTAAAGATTGATTCTCCTTAAACTCAATCGTGTTCTTTGCATTCTTTTTAGGAGAACCTGACTTCTTCTTTAATGAAATACAAGAGAGTAACGTTTCTACCGCAGCATGCTGACTTTCGTTTTGTACATATAATACAGTCTTATTATTTATTGTAAAACTATCTACCCCTTGCATATACTTTTGGGGCAATGGTACAATCTTTATTTGTTTTTCATTTACTTGTGCTGTAGCATAAAAACAAGACGAACCCATCAGTAGCAATGAGACAATAGTCGTTGTAATTCGTTTCATGGTCAATATTATTCGGTTTGCAGTACAAAGATAAGGGAAAAACTAATTCCCATTCAAGGAAACAAACTATGGAATATTACAAGAAGAAAAAAGCGACTTTCGGAACAGGCTAATTCTTTTTTCTGGAAACACTAAAATAATTATCACTCTTTTAGGTAATAACAAAAAGATCATCTCCAACTCAAAACAAAATAAAAAGCATTATACCAACGCATTACCAACAGAAACAGCACTCTCGCAAACCCTTAAAAAACTAAAGAATATATTTTTGGGTGAACTTTAGTATATATCAATTGAAGAAGGTGAATAATCGTATCATTTTCATTATATATTTGCTGTGTCTAAAGGCAAACATAGAAAGTTGTACCGGCGACAAAAAACCAATTACGAGAGAAGAGAACGAGATTACAAACCAATTAATTATTAAGGTTATGAACTCACAACTTTTTCAACAAAAACTAATGAGCTTGCAAAGTAACATGTTCAACTTTGCAATGTTGCTTACTTCAAATCGTGACGATGCGCAAGATCTATTACAAGACACTACGCTCAAGGCTCTCGACAACCAAGAGAAATTTGTTGACAATGTAAACTTCAAAGGTTGGGTATTAACGATTATGCGTCATACGTTCATAAACAACTATCACAAAGTATTGCGCACCCAAACAGTCGTTGATCAGGAAATTGATCTTTACAACCTTAATCTCACAACAGAGTCGGGCATCGACTCACCGGATGGCGCCTATGCTATGGCCGAAATAAATAAAGCAATCGAAGCACTTACCGACGAACTTAAGGTTCCGTTCTCGATGTTTCTTACCGGCTTTAAATACAATGAAATTGCAGATGAACTGCATTTACCTTTAGGCACCATTAAAAGTAGAATTTTCTTTGCAAGAAAAACATTACAAGAGAAACTAAGAGATTTCAGATAATCCACTAATAAAAAAAGAAAGAGGTTACCGACTGTTTGCCAAGTAACCTCTTTCTTTTTTATTTTCAGGGACACTATACCTTACTACACTTCAAAATTACTTTATCGTCATTCTGCAAAGTGGTTGCAAACAAATACACATCCCCACCTTCTTTTATTTTTGTTTTCTTTCGTAGCTCATTTACATCCAACGGAAAGTTGCGTACCGCAATATTAGCTTTCGGTATCTGAGTACTCAGTTTCTTTGCTGTTTTACCCGAGAAGTCAAGCACTTCCTCGACCTCGAAAGTACGTCCCGGAAAATCAGGCAGTAAAACATCCGATGTATATAAGTGGCTACTCACCTGCAACTTCTCTAGTCCAAGCTGATGGGCAATCGACTTAAAAGCTCCCGCTTTCATAACGGACGCATTCGGTTCGTAAAGATAACGACGCATCTTCTCGGCATACACAACCAAAGCTTGCTGCTCCGCATCAGGAGTAAATACAAAACACTGCTCCTCGCCATCTGTTGTAAAGTTTACGCACATAACCTCTACAGGCTTATCAAAGCAAACTCCTTTTTCCAACACAAGAAGCAACTCCTTACATTCATTCTTTACAGATACCACATGCACAGCAGTTGCCTCGGGCAGTTTCGAAAGCGAATGTGTGATATCTACCATTGGAGAAAGCTTGATGATTACTTTCTTTGCTTGATTGAGCAGTTCATCTTTCAACTCTAGCACATTAGGCTCACAATCCTCAATAGCAAATAAGCGTTTGTTTCCTTCACCTCTTCGGGCAGGATCGATATAAAACACATCGATAGCGCCAATAGTAGGAAACAAAGATGAAGAATCTCCGTTATGAACATCGATATTCAAAGCTCCTAACTCCTTGAAGTTTTCTTTCGCACATGCACAATAGTTTTCGAAACGCTCTATATAAACAACCCTATCGAGTACTTTTGAAAAATAAAAACTATCCACACCCATTCCCCCGGTAAGATCACACAACACATGCTCTGTTGCATCAATCAGTCGCTGTTTATACAACGCTGTCTTTTCGGAAGAACATTGCTCGGCCGATACCCTTGAAGGAAAAATAACACGACCATTCTCATACCAATCGGGAAGTTTATCTTTCATCAACTTGCGGCATACAATCTGATCCACAGCTTGCGGCATATCAATATCCGGATATTTTGCAGCCTTCAGCAACAACTCATGCGTATTGTCGTTGAGATGTTCTTTGATAAAAGCCAACATGTTTTCTCTCTCTGCACCCATAATCTATAAAGTTCCGAAACTTTGGTTCGGTATGGCAAAAGTACGAAGAAAAAGAAAATTCCACGACATGTGTTTTAAAACAAAAACATCTCCATAAACAACGATATAGGATTATTAGAATATTAATCTTATTTTTGTAGTGGTTTTAATTCGACAGAATCATATTCTGCCGATGCGGAAACGTTTAATTTTTTAATAACGCGATTAAACTGAAATTGTAAATGGGAAAAGTTCTTATTATCGGTGCCGGAGGCGTTGGAACGGTAGTTGTTCACAAGGTAGCACAGAATCCTGATGTTTTTACCGAAATCATGTTGGCAAGCCGTACAAAGTCAAAATGCGACGCAATCGCTAAAGCTATCGGTGGCGACAGAATTAAAACTGCGCAGGTTGACGCCGATAACGTAAATGAATTGATCGCTTTGTTCAACTCATTTAAGCCGGAAATTGTAATTAACGTTGCCCTTCCCTACCAAGATCTTACCATCATGGATGCTTGTTTAGCATGTGGTGTTAACTACTTGGATACTGCTAACTACGAACCGATTGATGAAGCGAAGTTCGAATACAGCTGGCAGTGGGCATACCAAGAACGTTTTAAGGAAGCTGGTCTTACAGCGATCTTGGGCTGCGGATTTGACCCGGGTGTTACCGGCGTATTTACCGCTTATGCTGCGAAGCATCACTTTGAGAAAATGGAATACCTTGACATCGTAGACTGCAACGCGGGCGACCATGGCAAAGCATTCGCAACTAACTTCAATCCTGAAATCAACATCCGCGAGGTTACCCAAAAAGGTAAATACTGGGAGAATGGCGAATGGGTTGAAACAGAACCTCACGCAATCCATATGCCTTTGAACTATCCGAACATCGGACCTAAAGAGTCATATGTGATTTATCACGAAGAGTTGGAGTCATTGACTAAGAATTTCCCAACATTGAAACGTGCACGTTTCTGGATGACATTCGGTCAAGAATACCTAACACACTTGCGTGTAATCCAAAACATCGGTATGGCGCGTATCGACCCTATTATGTATAATGGCGTTGAAATCGTTCCTATCCAGTTCTTGAAAGAAGTACTTCCTAATCCGGGCGAACTTGGAGAAAACTACACTGGTGAAACTTCGATCGGTTGCCGTATCAAAGGTATTGGCAAAGACGGAAAAGAACTTACATATTACATCTACAACAACTGTAGCCACCAAGCTGCCTACGACGAAACAGGAGCTCAGGGCGTAAGTTATACAACTGGTGTTCCGGCAATGATCGGCGCTATGATGTTTATGAAAGGTCTTTGGAGAAAACCAGGCGTATACAACGTCGAAGAATTTAATCCGGATCCATTCATGGAACAACTAAACAAGCAAGGTCTTCCTTGGCATGAGTTGCAAAATATCGATCTAGAACTATAATTTTAAAAACATACGAAAGGCCGGGAGAAGCAAGCCAAAACTGCTAATCCAGGCCTTTTTAATCTATAACGGTTATGAAAGTCGGAGATAAAGCTCCCGAAATACTTGGCATCAACCAAGACGGGAAAGAAGTAAAATTAAGTGATTTCAAAGGTAAAAAACTAATTCTCTATTTCTATCCGAAAGACAGCACCCCCGGGTGTACGGCCGAAGCTTGTAGTCTTCGCGATAGCTACGATGCACTTCAAGCAGCCGGATATGAGGTCTTGGGCGTAAGTAAAGACAGCGAAAAGTCGCACAAAAACTTTATCGCCAAGCAAAGCTTACCATTCCAACTCATCTCCGACACTGAAACAAAACTAAACCAAGAGTTTGGTGTATGGGCAGAAAAGAAGATGGCCGGACGCACCTATATGGGTACTCTGCGCACTACTTTTATCATCAATGAAGATGGTATCATAGAACGCATAATCTCACCGAAAGAGATCAATACAAAAGACCATGCAAATCAAATTTTAAAATGATTTTATGTCAGAAGAAGCAAAAGAGATAACAAACACAGGCAAAACAGCACCAAACCCTGAGAAGCTGAAAGCGCTAAGAGCAGCCATGGACAAGATTGAAAAGAACTATGGAAAAGGCTCAATCATGAAAATGGGTGACGATCAGGTCGAAGAGATCAGTGTAATTCCAACAGGTTCGATCGCACTCAATGCTGCACTTGGTGTAGGCGGTTACCCTCGCGGACGTGTCATTGAAATCTATGGTCCGGAGTCATCAGGTAAAACAACTCTTGCCATTCACGCCATTGCCGAAGCACAAAAAGCCGGTGGTATCGCTGCATTCATCGATGCAGAACACGCCTTCGATCGCTTTTATGCAGAGAAGCTAGGTGTAGACATCGAGAATCTTTGGATCTCACAACCCGACTCGGGAGAGCAAGCTTTGGAAATCGCAGAACAATTGATCCGTTCGTCGGCTATCGACATTATCGTGATCGACTCTGTTGCCGCGCTTACACCAAAAGCAGAGCTTGAAGGAGAAATGGGTGATTCAAAAATGGGTCTACAGGCTCGTTTGATGTCGCAAGCGTTGAGAAAGCTTACAGCAGCAATCAACAAAACAAATACAACTTGTATCTTCATCAACCAGTTGCGCGATAAAATCGGTGTAATGTTCGGTAACCCTGAAACAACAACCGGTGGTAACGCCCTTAAATTCTACGCATCTGTTCGTCTAGACATCCGTAAGATCGGACAACTAAAAGACGGCGACGAAGTAAAAGGTACGTCTACTCGCGTGAAGGTAATCAAGAACAAAGTGGCACCTCCGTTCCGCAAAGCAGAATTCGACATCATGTACGGTGAAGGTATTTCTCGCGCGGGCGAAATCGTAGACTTGGGCTCTGATCTTGGAGTAATCAAGAAAAGCGGTTCATGGTACAGCTACAACGACAGCAAACTTGGTCAAGGCCGTGAAGCAGCTAAAGAATGTCTTCGCGACAACCCGGAGCTTGCCGACGAACTAGAAGCATTGATCTTCGAAGAACTTCGCAAGAAGCAAGGTTAATACAGCAGCAGAATAACTGCACACAAAGGGAGTATAAACAACACGCGTTGCTTTATACTCCTTTTTTTATGCCGACAACTAAGCTTAGACACGTACGTGTACACAACTTAGACAGGTATATGACAAGAATGCGTCACGTACCAGTACACATCTTAGACACGTACGTGTCTAAGCTTAACGTTCACGTTCGTCATACCTAAGCAGTGCAACATCGATCTTTAGACATCACATCCACCTACGCTATAGTATGCAATCGTATATTCTTAAACACATACTAAATAAATATTTAAAACTAAAAATATTATTATCTTTGAAGTTCTAATTTTACAATAAGAACACGAATTACTAACGTTTCATATACACGAAAACTAACACAACGCATGAAAAACTTTCTAGTGTCAGGGTTGCTTTGGTGCTCGGCTTTCTCTAGTATTGCCGGAGTTGCTCAAACAAAGACCAAAGAAGCAAAACCCTACTGGCAAGACATCGACGTGGTTGCGGTAAACAAAGAATACCCGCGCTCCTCGTTTATGACTTACGATAACAAGGCTGATGCTTTAACTCAAAAGTTTGAAAACAGTAAGTATTATAAGTTGCTAAACGGAACTTGGAAGTTCTATTATGTAGACGGCTACAAGATGCTTCCTGCAAATATTACAGATCCTACTACTTCGACAGACAGCTGGAGCGACATCAAGGTTCCGGGCAACTGGGAAGTACAAGGTTTCGGTACCGCAATCTATACCAATCACGGTTATGAATTCAAACCGAAAAACCCCAATCCGCCTGAATTGCCAGAATCGAACCCGGTTGGAGTATACCGCCGCGACTTCGAAGTCCCTGCAGACTGGATGGATCGTGAAATCTACCTTCATGTAGCAGGTGCTAAGTCGGGACTTTACGTTTACATCAACGGACAAGAAGTTGGTTATAGCGAAGACTCTAAAAACCCGGCCGAATTTGTAATCAACGACTACGTAAAACCGGGAAAGAACGTTCTTACGTTTAAAATCTTCCGTTGGTCTACCGGCTCATATATGGAGTGCCAAGACTTTTGGCGCATTAGCGGTATCGAGCGCGACGTATTCGTATACTCACAACCTCGTGCTGCTTTGAAAGATTTCCGCGTAGTATCTTCTCTTGACGACACCTACAAGAATGGTGTATTCAAGTTGGGTATGGATATCAAGAACACGTCGAATGCCGCGAAGAATGTAACGGTTTCGTACGAACTTCTTGATCACAAAGGCAACGTAGTAAGCTCGGAAGAGAAAACCGTAAACGTAACTACAAAGCATCCTACTATTGTAGACTTTGAAAAAACGCTTCCAAACGTAAACACATGGACTTCGGAAAGTCCGTATCTATACAAGATGTTGATGACGGTGAAGGAAAACAACCAAGTGGTAGAAGTAGTACCATTCAACGTTGGTTTCCGTCGTATCGAAATCAAGGAAATAGACCAGCTTGCCGAAAACGGTAAACCCTATACTTGTTTCCTTGTAAATGGTCAGCCAATCAAACTAAAAGGGGTAAACATCCACGAGCATAATCCGCTTACCGGCCACTACGTAACGGAAGACATCATGCGCAAAGACTTTGAGTTGATGAAGCAAAACAACCTCAACTCGGTTCGTTTGTGTCACTATCCGCAAGACCGTAAGTTTTACGAACTTTGCGACGAATACGGTTTGTACGTTTACGACGAAGCAAACATCGAGTCGCACGGTATGTATTACGACTTGGCTACCTCGCTGGGTAACAACTATCGCTGGTTGATTCCACACATGGATCGTACCATCAACATGTTTGAACGTAACAAAAACTACCCTTCACTTACCATCTGGTCTTTGGGTAACGAAGCCGGCAACGGGTACAACTTCTTCCAAACGTATCTTTGGTTGAAACGTGCCGACAAGAATTTGATGGATCGCCCTGTATGTTACGAACGTGCACAATGGGATCCGAACACCGACATGTATGTACCGCAATATCCGGGTGCAGAATGGTTGGAAAGTATTGGTAAAAAAGGCAGCGACCGTCCTATTGTTCCTTCAGAATATTCGCACGCAATGGGTAACTCGTCGGGTAACCTTTGGGATCAATGGCAAGCGATCAACAAATATCCGAACCTACAAGGCGGATACATCTGGGACTGGGTAGACCAAGGTATTTGGGTGCCTGCAACAAAAACAGAAGGTGGCTTCTACGCATACGGAGGTGACTTCGGCGTAAACACTCCGAGCGACGGAAACTTTGTTTGTAACGGTATCGTTGGTCCCGATCGCACACCACATCCGGCAATGGCAGAGGTGAAATATTGTCATCAGAATGTAGGTTTCGAAGCAGTAGACTTGTCGAAAGGTGAGATTCGTATCATCAACCGCAACTACTTCACACCACTTACAGGTTATGACTTTACCTATACCATTACTGAAAACGGCAAGGTAATCAGAACAGAGAAAGTGAAACTAAACACAGCTCCGCAAGCATCGGAAGTGGTG
The DNA here is from genome assembly GCA_051660585.1 of Tannerellaceae bacterium. Classification (GTDB taxonomy): domain Bacteria; phylum Bacteroidota; class Bacteroidia; order Bacteroidales; family CAMTPD01; genus UBA12018. The sequence continues at coordinate 22,636 of JBOFPV010000128.1, read as the reverse complement.
AAAGTAAACATGGACGGTGTTTCTGCTAAACCGGGCGTTGAATATTTTGTAAACTTCGACGTACGCACTACAAACGAAGTATTGGGTATCCCTGCAAACCACAACGTGGCATACGATCAATTTAAACTTCCGTTTGAAGCGGATAAACTTGCTTACGCAGAACAAGGTCCGGCTCTTAAGTTTGAAACAAAAGGCAACGACGTTGTTATCTCTTCTTCGAAAGTGAAGTTCGTATTCGACAAGAAGTCGGGTATCGCTACATCGTATAAAGTAAACGGAACAGAATACTTTGACAAAGGCTTTGGTATTCAACCAAACTTCTGGAGAGCACCAAACGACAACGACTACGGAAACGGCGGTCCTAAGCGTATGCAAATCTGGAAGCAATCGAGCAAAGACTTCAATGTTGTAGACACGAAGATTGCGAATGAAGGCGAAAACGTAGTGCTTACTGCAAGCTATCAATTGGCAGCGGGCAACTTCTACATCATGACTTATACGGTATATCCTTCGGGTATTGTGAATGTAGATGCTAAGTTTACATCGTGCGATATGGAAGCAAAAGACGTGAAAGTTTCGATCGCGGCATTGCAAAACGCAACCTTCTCTCCTGGTAGCGAAGAGGCTCGTGCGGCATCTAAAAACGTAGAAGTACCACGTATTGGTGTTCGTTTCCGCATGCCTTTGAAGATGAATCAGGTGACATACTTTGGTCGTGGTCCTGAAGAGAACTACATCGACCGTAAGTACGGAACAATGGTTGGCTTGTACCAAACAACTGCCGATGATATGTATTTCCCATACGTTCGTCCGCAAGAGAATGGTCACCACACCGACACACGCTGGTTTGCCGTAACTGCTAAGAATAGCAAAGGTTTGTTGATTGAAGCAACCGAAACCGTAGGATTCAACGCACTTCGCAACTCCATCGAAGATTTCGATGCGCAAGAATCGAACCGTGAATACCAATGGAACAACTTTACAGCCGAAGAGATTGCCGGTCGCAATTACGAGGCTGCTAAAGACAGCAAACCTAAACAAACACACATCAACGACGTTACCCCTCGTAACTTTGTAGAGGTATGTGTGGATATGAAGCAACAAGGTGTAGCCGGTTACAACAGCTGGGGTGCGCGTCCGGAACCGGGCTATAACATTCCTGCAAACCAAAACTACGATTGGAACTTCACGATGATTCCTGTTGACAATGCTGCGCAAGCACAAACCAAAACAGGCAAATCGTACAAAAAGTAAACTGTATAATCGGGTAAGCTTTTAGAAGTAAACTTGATTTGATATAAATCCCTTTGCAAAAAGCATGTCGTTCGCGCATGGCTTTGGCAAAGGGATTTTCTTTTTTCGAGATAAAAGAGATACCTTTACGGCTCAACTTTAACAAGACGCCAACGCCCCTCTATGAATACTTCTATTTATTTACTCATTTTAGTTCCTGTTATATTATTTCTGACTATTCGTCTTCTTCTCAAAATATACAAGCCAAAGATAAGGGGCGTAATGGGTGAAAAGAAAGTAACCTTTATCCTTCGTTTCTTATCCGGAAAGAATTATAAAACACTCAACAACGTATTATTAAAGACAAGTTTTGGTACTACACAGATAGACCATATCGTGGTTTCGAAACGTGGAATCTTTGTGATTGAAACCAAGAATTACATGGGTTTGATTACGGGAAGTGAGCACAGTGAAATGTGGAAGCAAACTGTGTATGACAAGAAGCGCGAATTTCAAAACCCGATACAACAAAACAAGGGACATATCAGTGCTTTGAAAAAGACACTGCTGGGACTAGGTCCGCTATACTTCTTCTCTATTATTGCCTTCTCTAACGAAGCCAGATTAAATGTAAGGGCCGAAAGTGCATACGTAATTCGATGGAAACGCTTGTTCTGGACAGTTTGGAAACACCGCAAACGACGCCTGTCGGATGACCAAGTAACGCAAATCACTGCTTGTCTGCAAGCAGCCAATATCAACACGTACACCAATCGTCGGATTCATGTAAAAACGACCAAAGAAAATGTGGTACGAAAAAAGGCAGCTCTGGCAGCCGGACTTTGCCCCTATTGCGGAGGCAAACTCGTGAAGCGCAAAGGTAAATACGGTAAGTTTTTAGGATGCTCCAACTTCCCTTCGTGTCGGTTTATGAAAAGATATGAATCCAAACGAGGTTTCTTTGCCCGTTTATTTTTCGGCAGTTAAGCGTAATAGACTATTTTTCTGCGTAATAATTATACACTTCGCGTGCAATCTGCGCAATGATTTCTTCGTTTACGTCGTTGGGTTCTGTCGAGTCTTTTACAAACACGGCAACCACAACCAGCGGACCATCATTGGGCATTACAATTACACCGGCATCATTTGTTGCTCCGGCTACGCCTTCTTTATTATAACCTGAAGTCCCTGTTTTGTTTACCAGCAAAGCTTCTTCGGGCAGATACTTACGTAGACGGCCGCTCCCTGTGGCCAGATTAGACATTGCATTCCACAAATAAAAACGGGTATTATTGGCAAGGACTTTGCGCTCGGCAAACAACGTAAGCAGATCTGCCATGGCACGCGGAGTTGTATAGTTTTCGTATTGATTGTTCCACGCCTGATGCATGGTTGCTTCATCGTAGACAATATTCACCGAGTCGATACCTAATGAATGAATGTAGTTGTTTAAAGCAACCGGGCCACCGGTTTGTCGTAGCAACACATCACAGGCATTGTTATCACTTCGTTTCACTGAAAGGTCGAGAAGTGTTACAATATTGATCTTCTCCCCTGCTTTGTAGACATCACGCATAGGGCTCCATGTATCCTCAAGCAAGTCGGCAGGTTGCAACACAATCATATCATTCAAATCAAGATTCCCTTTATCCACCTCGTTTAGCACATGCAAAGCTAAGTGAAACTTAAAGACACTTTGCATCGGAAAACGCTCATCCAGGTGCAGACCTAGTGTCTCTCCCGTATCCAGATTGCGAATAGCAACGCCTATTCCGGCTTGTTTTCCGGCAACGATCGAGTCTATTTTTTGCTGTAAATTCTGAGCTGTCGCAAGCGTATTAAAAGCAATGCTCAAGATGAGTGCTACGAAAAGTTTTGTTTTCATTGAAGGTATCTTGTGTTGAGTGTGTAAAGATAATACGACTATTGCAATTTATTGCGCGTTTGCAGCCAAACAAAAAACAGTCCGGGTATACCGATCACAACGGCAGTAAGCAGTAATGCGATCTTGAGAGAGTAAGCATCGCTAAGCCAACCAATAAACGGTGCAACTGCCGCAAATATGATGCGGATCACAAAGTTACGGATCGACAATACGGTGGTGCGCATCTCCGACATCGTCATCTGGTTGATATATCCTTTCAAGATGGGTGTAGCAAAACCACGAACCACATAAAAGACCAACAAAACAAGCAATGCTGCCCAAGTAAGATTGAATGCTAACGCGACATAACCTCCGGCAATAAAGAAAAGGATAAGCCATGCCATTCGTGTAGGTCCCATGGCTCGCTCTACACGATCGGAGTATAAAGCAGAGAAGCCAACGGTCAGGTTAAGTACCGTCCAAATAACTCCGAAATAAGATGTGGGCGTTTTCAGATCAATTAATACAGGTTGTACAAACCAAGCCATTGTCAACGTGGCCGCACCAATAATACCCGAAAACATGATGTTGTAAAACAACGGTTTGTTTGTTATGAGCGAATAACGTACGATACGCACAATCTCTTTCATCGGGTTCTTAATATCCAGTTTCGACGTATACTCCTTTAAAAACAAAGCAGCCGGAATACCGCTAAATGCGACTACTGCTTGCAAGTAAAACGGCATACGAATCGAATAAGCAGCCAGCAATCCTCCGGCAATTCCGGCCAAGGCTTCGGCAAAGTTTCCGATCATCATGATGCGTCCTTCATAGCGCAAATACAAATCTTGCTTCTTAAAGTGAAGCGTCGTATCATAAAGCAATGCCGAATCTGCCCCATTCACCAGCGTCTGACCAATCCCCAGCAAAACCTCCGCAACAAGAAAGGCCTGAAAACTTCCGGTGAGTGCATAAACCAGATACCCTATAAAAAACAAAATACTACCTGTAAGCAAACATTTTTTCTTTCCCCATACATCGGCCAGATATCCCGAAGGAATCTCCAATGCCACAGCGGCAATAGAGTATACACTTTTAAGCATAAAGATATCTTGCAAGGTGAGTCCGTTTTTCTCATAAAACAGAACGATTACCGGCATTACAAGCGAAAACCACTTGGACAGTTTGATGGCGTAAAGAGCTAATATATTTTGCTTCATTCAAGATAGGGAGTTGACATGGATTGATGCTGCAAAGGTAAAAAAAATGCCACACGATTATCCCGATTGATAAAGCGTGTGGCAAGATTCTATTGTTGTTATTTCTTTTTATCCGGAGAGTAAATCAGTCCATCAATGGCTTGTTGTCCGTCGGGAGTTACAAATACCGCCGAAAACATCCATTTGGTGAGTCTCACTTGCGGTGCGGAGAACTTCCCGATTGGTAGTTTGATCAAGACTTTATTCCAGCCTTTGTTTAGCTGTACCTCAATCGGATCGCGCCCTACCATGTTTTCATTGCCGAGGGGAGTCTCGTTTGATTTCTCACGATGCACCGATGTCCATACCGGAGGCTGTATTGCGGAATCGTTAATCCATATCTTACTTTCTTTGTAATCCCATTTGCCTTGCTCGGGAGCCAAGTCCATCTCGGAGCGACTGTAGTTTTGCGTTTCAAACCACAGTCCTACCTTCTGTTTCTTTGGCGAATACACATAAGTCCAAGCGTAGGCCGTACTGTTTTCTTTGGGTTCTTTGTAGAATCCGGGCACAAACGTTCCCCACACATGACGTAAGTAAACACCCGCTCCATTTGCCGATGCTACCGGGATTTCGTTGCCTTCGTATGTGTAGGTATTCTTTAAGACTTGCTCGGGCTCGAATGCTTCAGTCAGATTTCCTGCATTCGGAAAAGGACCGGCAATGTTCCAATTTACATTTGTCTGCTTTACATAGGCAAACGGATATCCGTCGAAGTTGTTTGCTTTATGCCACAACATACGCGACTCAAAGTCTTGGAAAGCTTGGTAAGGTTCTGTTTTAGGCTCCATCGTTGTTCCGAAGTCATCAAAATACTGCCAACCTCCTCCTTGCCAAGCACGCTCGGCAATCGCAAGCATATTCGGGTATAAATAGTTTTCGAGTATCATATTACGCTCATTGGCAATGTAACGATCGTGCCACAAAGCCAATATAGTACCCGCGTGTTGATCTGAACCTTCTGTGACATTTCCAATTCTACTGGTGTATAAAGCATAGATATCGGCAAACGTATCGAAGTGATTCAAGTAATGAAACTTGCTATCGATGGCCGGAATACCAGGAGTTGCTTTTCCACGATAGCTCCACAGTTGCGTCATATCTACTTCTCCTTTTTTGTAGTTCCAACCAGGATTCCATGATATTACTTTCTTTCCTCGAGCACGCACAAAGTCAACCATCTCGGGAACGAAACGTGGATTTGTAAACTGAACTTCATCCGTTCCGATATGTAGATAAGGAACATCCAATACCTCGCATGCTTCCGCGATCAAATCTTTTAGAATAGCCATCCCCTCTTCGCTCTGCATATCACACTTGAAAGCTCTATTAAAAGCGGCACTATGCCCCGGCATATCGAGCTCGGGTATTAAGGTTACATTGTGAGCCTTACAGAACTCGACCAACTCTCTTGCCTCAGCTTGAGTGTAAAACTTACCGGGCATTCGCGTCATATTCTCGGCCGACGTAAGTTGAGGATACTTCTTGCTTTCGAGTCGCCAAGCTTGATTTTCAGTAAGGTGCCAATGGAATACGTTGATCTTGTATTTGGATAAAGCTGCGATCTCACGTTTGAGTTCGTCCATCGAGATATAACTACGACCTACATCTTGCATAAATCCGCGTACGCGAAAAGATGGCCAGTCGGTGATACTTATGTATGGTAGTTTTCCAGGCTTGTTTTCTTGCACTAGTTGGGCCAATGTTTGCAATCCCCAATATACACCTTGAGTCGTAGTTGCCAGCAGTTCAATACCTACAGGCGTTATACTTAATGAATACGCCTCATCCATGTTATTTTTTACACCCGATATCGAATCAATCAGTTTTACAGACAACTGAAGTTTGCTCTCTTTTGCTGTTTGTATATTCAATTGCGAAAGTTGATCTTGCACAAGCTTGCTCACTTCAGGATCGCAGCTCAACTTAAATTGATTATACACTAACAGACCCTCTTCTATATGTATGGTTTGAGGCTTTGGTAAGAGTTGCTTTTGAGCGTTCAACTCAACACCTATTCCCAATAATAATATACTAGCACACAGTAGCAGCTTTCTACAATTTAAGTTTTTCATGAATTAGTCGGTTTATTTTAGTTCAGTCAATTAACAAGATTAGCTTCATCTCTTCATGTAATATATTAATATTACAATTGATGTCTTTTATTACTACATGCAAATATAATTAAACTTTCACTGCGACAATTCATCATCAAAAAAAGATCATTATACAATATCTACACAGTCATCTTCTGCTCATTTGGTCAATAAACTGCCCTCAAAGAGAGAACTCTCACAAAACATTAAATTATCTGTATATAATCAGTATAATTTAAAATAAAGAAAGATTTGAATAGATCTTTCTAGGTAATTTTTACTTAGGACAAACCAACACCTAGAAATAACCTACAACACTAACAACAAACAACTTACAACCAAACAGCCCCCATTAATAAATAAAACAATGGTGTATTTTAGGGTCTATTACGACATTCGGCAAAATTATACAATATAGAGAAATTAAAAATTCAATTTATATTTGCAGAAACGACAAAATTAGAGTAACATAAAGTTTCCAAATAATGGACTTATAATCTAGACCTTATTATGAAGAAAAAACGATTCTTACTTCAATCTTATCGAATTTACAGAACATTCAAAGCTAATTACTTTGAGACATCAATTCATCTGTGTTTTCCTACATATGAAGCAGTACCAAATCCAAATACAGATATATATATCTTCCCTATATATAAAGCATACCAATCCAAGCAAATAGTATCCATTAAAACGATCAACTATCGCCTGCAATCTTTATCAAAAGATCAGAAGACTATTTGGGCATTGCATTCTGCCGGATTTAGTAATGAGCAGATCGAGGGTATCTTTTCTGCTCCCCAAAACTGGGCTAAAAAACAAATCGACAATCTTTATGCAATTCTTTTACAAAGCACAAACTAGCGAATTGTTGTGTGACTGTATTTAAGGAGTGATACTGATTGCCAATTATATATAAACATATATATTTGCAACAGTCTATCCTTAAATAATGAGTTATGAGAAATATTCAAATACGTTTCTGCTTAATTACGGGCTTGTTTATCAATTCGCTTCTATGCAACGCAGCCATTTTCCCTGCATCTGCTTTACCTACAACGACCTTAAATGCTAAATACAAGTCAATTGATTCTATCTATACTCGAAACAACAAAGTCTTTAATAATCAAGTCAATCCTAACTGGATATCAGAAAGCAATTCTTTTTGGTATGAGAACAACGACCGATCGGGCAAACAATATGTACACATCGATTGCACGAATGGCAATAAACAAATGTTCAGCTCTTATGAGGATTTGCAGCAATTTATCAAGCCACAAACAGCTAATAAGACAAAAGATATCGAGTCAAAAGATCGTATTCCCGAAAACAAACTAATATCTCCGGATCAAAAATACACAGTTACGATCTACAATAACAACATTTGGATTACAGATCAAAAGTCGGGAGTAAAAACACAACTCAGCTATAATGGAGCCCCAAACAACGGCTTTTCGTCCGAAATACATTGGTCGCCCTCGTCAGAATTCTTTGTTGCAATGCAAGTGCTCGAAGCTCCTCAACGTACAATTCCTCTTATTGAGTCTACCCCATCAGATCAGCTTCAACCTCGACTCAAATGGATTAACTACAACAAGCCGGGAGATGTATTATCCATTGCAACACCAAGATTGTTTTCTGCTAAAACACTTCAAGAAATCCCTCTGAATCTAAAAGATTATAAGCATCAATATTGGCTCAACTTTACAGGATGGAACAAAGAGAGCTCTGCTTTTACTTTCGAATTTAATGAGCGTGGGCATCAGCGGTACGAAGTAACACTTGTAGACACAACCGGCAATGTAAAGCCCATCGTAAAAGAAACATCAAAAACATTTATCCATTACTATAAGAATTATCGTTACACAACTTCGGATGAGAAACAGCTTTTCTGGATCTCGGAGCGAGATGGATGGCGTCATTTATACCGCTTTGATGCGAACACGGGAAAACTAATAAATCAAATTACCAAAGGGAATTGGGTGGTAAGAGATGTTGTATGGGTAGACGAAGCTAACCAAACTATTTTATTCAAAGCCTCGGGTATAAATAAAAAAGAGGATCCTTATAACATACATCTTTGCAAGATTAAATGGGATGGATCGGACTTTGAAGATCTTACTCCCGAACAAGCCAATCACATCGTTACAGTTGCACCGAACAAACAATACGTTGTCGATTGCTATTCGAGACCGGATATGCCTACGGTATCTGTATTGCGTACGATCACAGGAAAAGTCATTACGGAACTGGAGAAAGCAGATATTTCGGAATTGCAAAAGGAAGGATGGACCATGCCTGAGGTGTTTTGTGCAAAAGGGCGTGACGGAGTCAGTGACATCTGGGGAACCATATTCAGACCTTCTCACTTTGATGCGTCTAAGACCTATCCGGTAATCGAATTTATCTATGCTGGTCCGCATGATTCACATGTAAACAAGAATTTTCAAGCATACAATCATTTAACGTCTCGACTGTGCGAACTTGGCTTTATCGTTGTTACCATTGATGGAATGGGCACGGCCAATCGTTCGAAAGCTTTTCACGATGTCTGCTGGAGAAACCTCAAAGACGCCGGTTTCCCCGATCGAATCGCTTGGATCAAAGCAGCCGCAACTAAATACAAGCAGCTAAACATCGACTATGTTGGCATCTACGGATACTCTGCCGGAGGCCAAAGTGCTTTGGGTGCATTACTTTTTCACAACGACTTCTACAAGGTGGCTGTAGCATTATGCGGTTGCCATGATAATAGAATGGATAAAATTTGGTGGAACGAGCAATGGATGGGGTATCCTATTGGTGAATGGTATGCCCAATCATCCAATGTAGTCAATGCTCATTTATTAAAAGGCAAACTGATGCTTATCAATGGAGAAATCGACGACAATGTAGATCCTGCGTCATCCCTTCAAGTTGTAAAAGCGCTTATCAATGCAAACAAATCTTTTGAGATGATGTACATGCCGGGATATGGACATAGTTTAGGTGGCTCCTATGAAATGAGATTGATACATGACTTCTTCGTTAAGAATATATTGCATCTATCTCCGCCTGAGCGCAACTAGCACTAGATCAATAATTCAAAAGCCAATCGTTCAGAGCCATCTCGAACAAATACAATACCGCAGTAATAGTAGCCAAACTTCTCAATCGAGCGTTGCATGGCAACATTATCAACGTGTGTATCAATACGCATACACTTCACGCCTCTTTCTTTGCACATCGAACGGGCAAAGTCTAGAATAAAACCTGCAAGACCTTTTCCTTTTTGAGAAGTTGCAACTGCGATGCGATGTACAACAACGTATGGCAAATCATTTTTCCATGCTCCGATAATTAATTTGTAGTTTGGATCTCCATCGAACGAAATCATAGCAGTCGCAACAATCTGTTGTTCATCAAGTACAACATAACTATCTCCGGCTTCAATATCTTGCAGCAATACTTCTTGGTTAGGGTATCCGTCTTGCCATTGGTCAATACCTTGTTCACGAAAAGCAGCTTGAGCCTCAGCTATAATCTCCAGCATGCGTGGGATATCTGCAGTCTCCGATTTACGAATTGTATACATTGATAATATGCTTTTAATTAATTAACTGCCCAAAAATAACAAACATTTTGCAAGAATCCGACTTGTACGATTGATTGTAGTTGCTAACTTTACATTAAATATAAAATAAGATGACAAAATACGATCTATGTTGTGTGGGACATATAACTCTTGACAAAGTTATCACACCAAAGAAAACAGTAGATATGCCGGGAGGAACCGCTTTTTATTTCTCTAGCGCTATTAAAAACCTCAATCCGATTCAGTACAAACTGGCTACAGCACTTGCAACATCAGAAATTGAGATTGCAAACAAACTGCAAGAGGAAGGCATCGATGTATTGGTTATGCCGAGTAAGAAGACACTATGTTTTGAAAATATTTATGGAGAGAACCAAGACAACAGAACACAACGCGTAACAGCGAAAGCCGATCCTTTTACCGTAGAATTTTTAAAAGATTTGGATGCCGGGATCTTTCACTTGGGAAGTTTGATGGCAGATGACTTTTCTTTAGACCTTGTCAAGTTTATGGCAAGCAAAGGCAAAGTTTCGGTAGACTCACAAGGTTATTTGAGAGAGGTAAGAGACGAGCAGGTTTTTGCCGTTGACTGGACAGATAAACTTGAGGCGATGAAGCACATTCACTTCATGAAAGCAAACGAACATGAAATGGAAGTCCTTACCGGCTATGACGACATTCGCAAAGCAGCTACTTGCCTACACGAATGGGGCATTAAAGAAGTGCTTATCACACTTGGAAGTTTAGGTTCTGTCATTTATGACGGCAAAGAATTTTACCGCATTCCGGCATACAAACCAAGTGAGGTTGTCGATGCAACAGGCTGTGGCGACACCTACATGTGTGGTTATTTGTACAAACGAGCACAAGGGGCAACTCCGGAAGAAGCCGGACATTATGCAGCGGCAATGTCGACAATCAAGATCCAGAAGTCTGGTCCGTTCGACGGAACAGAAGAAGACATTCTGAATTGCATGAAGAACTGCGAACAACGACTTCCCGAATTGTAATCAAAAGTCTCCATCATAAGAAAAGCTCACAAAGAGAACCGATGTTCGTCTTTGTGAGCTTTTTCTATATATTCCTATACCGTATCAAATACGGAGCAGATCTCTTTATTCGTCAGACTTGGTTATTTTACCAAATGTAGTCATCAGTACGATAAATACACCCAATATACCAATCACCATATACGCATACTTCATATCGAACCACTGAGCAATTCCGCCAATTAGCAATGGCGCAACCAGCGAACCGATAAAGCTAATGCTTGACAATATCGTTAAGGCAATTCCCACCGGAGTCTTCGATTGCTCACCAACCAAGCTGTAGATCGTTGGTACCATACAAGAGATACCCAACCCTACCAGCATAAAACCGATTGAGTTTACGGCAACATTCAATTCCATCGAACTGAAATACCCCGGGAATATCGCAGAGATAAAGAAACCGATCGAGATGAATACGCCCGCAAGCTGCAATACCTTCTTCTTTCCTAGTTTGCCGTAAGCAAAGTTAGTAAGGAATCTGCCTACCGTCATCATTACCATAAAAACAAGAAAGCCGATTTGCATCGATTTCGGTGCCTTCAATACGGTTTCAAAATACACCCCGCTCCAGTCGAACATCGCACTTTCTACAATCAAGGCAAGCAAACCTACCAGCCCTAACTTCAAAAGCAACGACTCGGGACGTTTAATGAAACTCAACAAAGACACTTTCTCTTCTTTTATCTCATCCGTCACAAACTCATCGTCTTGCTTGTCTTCTTGCAGATAACCTCTGTTCATCAACGTGATACCAAGGATAATCAACGCAATCAAGCTAAAATGCCAAAAAGGATTTACATCTTGAATAATCATAATAAACCCGATAAGTGCACCCAAGCAAGCAGCAAGACTCCAACCTCCGTGAAACGAAGCCATGATGGTACGCCCATAAACTCGTTCGATACCGATAGCTTGTGTATTCAAAGATATATCACATAAATTCCAAAATACGCCAAAGCAAAACAGGCAAACTCCCAACACATAAATGTTTGTGGCAGTACCAATAGCAAACAAAGCCAAGGCATATCCCATGATACTAATTTGCACCATGATGCGACTCCCCAACTTCGAAACTAAATATCCCGCAAGCGGAATTGCAATAAACTTACCCACAGGAATTAAGAACAAAACCAACCCCCAATAGAAAGCATAGTTTACATCAAACAACTGTTTGATATCGGGAATACGACTTGCCCACGAAGAGAAACAAAGTCCCTGAGCAAGAAAAAAAGACAACATGGCATAACGCATTCGTTGCTGCGTTGAGCTCACTGATAATGAATCACTTTGCATCATTCTTTAGTAGTTATAATTCAGCAATAAACCACAAATTTATCAAATCATCTGCTAAAAATGATGACTAAGCCTAAAAACTTTACTTGTTTGTAAAGCGGAACCAGTCAAAATCAGCATAACCATCTATCCCTTCATCGGTTGTTGTGAAATTAAACAAAGCAAAACGATTGGCAGTCCAAGGCAAACCCAACCCCATATTCAAAACGTTTCCGATTTGATGGTATTGCTCTCCGTCGAGGCTGTAATAGAATCGAGCCGTGAAGTCTTTGTCGGTAACACGAGCGCGCACCCACAACTTTTGCTCACCTTTTAATTGCATCGAATCAATCACTGCTCCGTCGTTGCACATGATCAGTTCCTTTTTGCCATTTTCTTGTCGTACGCCAACAAAAGCATACGGAAACTCAAACACACCAAAGCCTGCAACATTTCCATTCTTTAGTCCACTCAAATCAATCGCTACAGAACCTTCGCAGCTTGGCCCTTGTACGCGCTGTGTCAATGTATTGCGCGCATTCTTCAACGACTCCGCCTTTGAAGCCTTTAAGCGCAAGTGCCCTTTTCGTTCCGACAGCGTCCATTTCAAATCATCGGGATTGTGATTCCATTGCCATTGCAGTCCCAGCTTTTTACTTGCAAACTCATCGCTTGTTGCCGGAGAGCATATCGCAGATTTCTTCTCCACTTTTGGTTTCGGATATGTAATCAAATCTTTCCCCATGTCGCCAATCATTGGCCAACCGTCAACCCATTTTACCGGCATCAAATGAGGAACTCGCCCGATAGCCCCGCGATCTTGCATGATTATAAACCACCAATCGCCGTTTTTCAGTTGCACCATTCCGCCTTGATGCATGCCATTGGTCGGATAAGAGGTGCAATCATTCATAATGATCTTAGATTCGTACGGTCCGTAAATATTCTTTGACCGCAAACAAACCTGCCATCCTTCGGTGCCTCCGGCAGGACACGTTATGTAATACATCCCGTTGATTTTATAAGCATGAGACCCCTCCATTCCGGCATGCCCTTTTTGCGTATTCGGGTTTAAGATCCCTTTGTCCCAGATCAGCACGTTTTCGCCCTTCACTGAGCGTCCATCGGGATTCAACTCCGTAGCATACAATTTATGTTGTCCGTGTATTACATAAACTTTACCGTCGTCGTCAAACAACAACCCCGGATCGTAAAGATATTCCGGGAATATAACACGCTCCCAAGGCCCTTCGGGTTTATCGGCAATACACATCGAATAGTGTCCGGTTTCGCGACCCCACCCATACGGAGTACAGAATCCTACATAAAACTTATCGTTGTGATGTCTGATCGTTGCCGCCCAAGAACCGTTCAAATACAAGTTTCCACCATCCAGATTATACTTCGGGTCTTCATCGTATCTATCCACTGCATAACCCACCATCTCCCAATTGACCAAATCTTTTGATCGCACAATCGGGCATCCCGGCACATAATGCATACTTGTAGACACCATGTAGAAGTAATCCCCTACACGTATCACATCCGGATCGGGCCAGTCGCCCCACATAATCGGATTCGTAAACGTTCCATTTCCATTATCAGGAGTCCATACATTCGTCTGCGCACCAAGCTGCGTCGCAAAACAGGTAAACAATACCAAGGTCAGTTTCTTTAGTTTCATGTCTTCTTAAAGTTAGCATTCAAATGTAATTATTTTATATTCATTAGCACAAATACTTTGTTTAAATACAACACATCAAAACACAATAATTAATTCATAATATGACAAATAGCAGCACAACAAACTAAATATAGCCATCCAACAAATCACCCATAACGTTAAAAACAATAAATAACTAAGAAGTATAGTTCGAAAACTAGAACAATTAGTTACTCTCCTGGTGTTATAAAAGAAAACGACAACAGGTTATGAAAAAGCTTTCTAAAAAAGAGGAAGAAGTGATGAGTTTCTTTTGGGATAAAGGAGCCTTGTTTGTGAAAGAGATTTGCGAATTCTACCCCGACCCAAAGCCACACTTTAATACAATCTCGACCTACGTAAGGGTGCTGGAAGAGAAAGGTCTCTTAAGCCACAAGACATATGGCAATACCTATCAATACTATCCGCTGCAAAGTCGCGACGAATATAGCATGAGTGGTATGCAAACCTTTATGAAAAAGTTTTTCGGAGGTTCTCCTAAAAAACTGGTTTCCGCTTTGATTGAAGAAGAATCATTGAGTATCGACGAGCTCAAGGAGCTTATACAGGAAGTTGAAAAAGGCAACCAAAAATAGACATCATGTACTTATTTGTAATATATAGTCTCAAGGTTTCTGTTTGTCTTACACTGTTTTATCTTTTCTTCGAGGTATTACTCAGTAAGGAAACCTTTCATCGGGCAAACAGAATTGTACTACTTTCGTTGATCAGCCTCGCATTCATCGTACCGATAATTCCGGCACCATTTGATCTACCCGAGCCGTTGTCTCCCGTAGTTAATCAAATCATCCGTTTCACCGATGAGCAAGCAACGCCGGTCATTATCGAAGCAACAAACCACGAATCTACCGAAGAAACGATTGCAAGCAAGCCATCTCCGCAGCACACTACGCCATATAATTATGTCGGACTTCTTTTCGCAACTCTTCTTATACTTTATGTATGTGGTGCGATTGTAGCATTAGCCAAACTAATTGTTTCGATGCGAGCTATGCGACTACACATAAAACAGGGAACAACAAAGCGAATAGGAAACTACAGACTCGTTATACATCCATCCAATATCGCCCCATACAGTTGGTTTCGATACATTCTAATTTCGGAAAAAGACCTGCAAGAGGCGAAAGACGAAATACTCGCGCACGAAATGGCACACAGCGATAAGTTTCATTCATTGGATATATTGCTGGTAGAACTCATGATAATCCTTCAATGGTTCAACCCCGCAGCCTATCTGCTCAAGCAAGAATTGCAAGCCATTCATGAATACGAAGCCGATCTTGCAGTGCTGAATAAAGGATTTCATCCCAAGCAATATCAACTATTATTAATAAAGAAAGCCGTTGGCACCAGCTCCTACACCTTAGCCAACAGCTTCAATCACAGTTCTCTTAAAAAAAGAATTTCTATGATGTTAAAATGCAAATCAAATCGATGGGCGATGATGAAGATCGGATTCTTCATTCCGCTGACTGCATCCATGCTTGCAGTCTTTTCACAGTGGGGCAATGCTGCCGATGTTGTAAACAACCCGGTAGTTGCCGAACCCGAAGTCTCAACCGAGACTCTCTCTAATAACAAAGTTAATGAAACTTCGGTTCTAAACCCGTTGTTGCAGTCCGAAAGTTTTGCGAACGAAACAACCTCCGCAAACCAAGCCGCCTCAACACAAGAAGTATGCATTAAAAGTACCGGCGAGCCGTTTCTTCTGTATGTAATCGGCCAAATGTATGCAACTCCAACCTTACAGGCTGCTGACAACAATATTCGGTCTAGACTTTATTTCACAATTGATTCTAATGGAAAAATAAAAGCAGGTAATGTTGGTGTCAGCAATAACGGTCTCACTGCCAGCAATGAATATCTAATTGCCTTAGATGATATGATTAAAAACACTCCGGTTGTTACGGGTAAAGTAGGTAAAGAATACCACTTAACCTATGCAGCATATGGAACTAAACGTTTGGTCGGAGTCGGTTCTGAATATACTATTTTCGATATAAGCAAACCGCAATCAGAAATCAAGTACATTCAAAGTACACCTCCGGAACTGCAAGATATCAAACTAGATAAGTAATCATATAAAGAAGAGATTAGAACAATGTAAACACAAAGACTATGGACATCTTATTTTCATACATACTGAAAGTGTCGATTCTACTCACACTGTTCTATCTCTTCTTTAAGCTTTTGCTTAGCAAAGAGACATTTCACCAAGTGAACCGCTTTATGGTTTTGTCGCTACTTGTGTCGGCTTTTGTGCTGCCATTCGTTACCATTTCATTCAACGATACAAAGCATATACCATCCAGTATTGGCAAACTTTCTGAAATCATCAATGCTCCTACTGCGCCGGAAGCATTGAGCGAAGTCAAGCAACAACCTCCATCGGATAACTCCGAACAAGCGAGTTTGCCAATGAAGGCAGACAGTCCGGACTATTCATATTTGTTTGTCGCAATGATGTTAGCAGTCTACATCGCAGGCGTTCTTTACTCCATTTTGCGACTACTTTATGCTATTATCGCAATCAAAAGAACAATAGCAACCGGACGGAAGACAACATATCAAAACTATACACTCGTTGTTTTGCCGCGCTACAAAGCTCCCTCATGTTGGCGAAAGTATATTCTTATTTCGAAGCAAGACTTGAAAGAGTCGGCCCATGAAATATTGGCGCACGAGATTGCACATATCGAAAAGAAACATTCGTACGACATTCTACTAAGTGAAGTCGTTATCGCGCTGCAATGGTTTAATCCCGCGGCGTACCTCCTCAAGCAAGAACTGCAAGCTATTCATGAATACGAAGCAGATCTCGAAGTGTTGAAGCAAGGATTTCAGTCCAAAGCATATCAACTCTTATTAATCAAGAAAGCTGTTGGCACCAGCTCCTACACCTTGGCCAACAGTTTTAATCACAGTACACTAAAAAAACGAATTGCCATGATGCTAAAATCAAAGTCAAATCGATGGGCAATGATGAAGATAGGTCTCTTCATCCCGCTCACAGTCTCCATGCTCGTCGTCTTTTCCCCTACGGGAAATGCAACCGATGTTGTAAACAACCCGGTAGTTACCGAACCCGAAGTCTCAACCGAGACTCTCTCTAATAACAAAGTTAATGAAACTTCGATTCTAAACCCGTTGTTGCAGTCCGAAAGTTTTGCGAACGAAACAACCACCGCAAACCAATCCGCCTCAACACAAGAAGTATGCATTAAAAGTACTGGCGAGCCGTTTCTTCAGTATGTAATCGACCAAATGTATGCAACTCCAGTCTTACAAGCTGCTGACAAAAACATCCGAACTAGACTCGGTTTCAAGCTTGACAAAGAAGGGAAAGTCATACCTCTCGATGCTGATATAATGAAGAATGGCAATACAGCTGATATTGACTATATGCAGGCTTTAGACAACGTTCTTAAAAATGCTCCAGCACTTACGGGAAAAGCAGGTAAAGAATACCACTTAACCTATGCAGCATACGGAACTAAACGTTTGGTCGGAGTAGGTTCTGAATATACTATTTTTGATATAAGCAAACCGCAATCAGATATTAAGTACATTCAAAGCTCACCTCCTACACTACAAGAAATCAAGCTTGAAGCGTTATAAGCAAAAGCTTGATCCATAAACAAAGAAAACCACCCTTTGCTGCTTCGATCATCGATAGCGCAAAGGGTGGTTTCGTTTCATATTGTTTCGAAACAGATTACATCTCTTTCGATTGAAGCTCTAGTTTTTTTGCTTTCAAAGGTTCCAATGCATCAACAAACTCTACCGAAGGATTTGCGAAACGTAGTCCCGACCCATCGTGATAGTTACCCGTTTCAAGAACCACCGCCCCATTAGGACCGGCCATCAAGAAGTGCGGAGTTTCGATTGCGGTAAGTGAAGCGGTATCACCAACTTGCATGGTAATAAAATTCTTCACCGTACGGAATTTCTCCTGACTCTCAGCCATTACCGGAGGATTTGGTGTAGGCTCGCCAATACCGAAGTTATGAGCAGAACCGTGCTCTACATACCATGATTCCATTTTCGCAGGGAAAGATGTACCCATGTGTGTATGCTCTACAATCGCCTGACTAGGCAAAAGGTAGATGTTGTGCCCTACATATCCGGCCACAGGATTGTTTTGCCAGAATACGCCGGCCATACCAACGTGTTCAAAGTCTCCAAGATTAAAGTCTGAGATAAACATATTCTCTTTCAAGAAGTTGTTATATTCTACTCCATAGTGTGAGAACATATCAAGGTAAGCTTGCAATGCAACCTCAGCTTGGAATACACCATCTTTGTAGAAATCTGCATTGGTATACTTCTTTTGGTAAGGAGCTTTTGTAGCCTGAGCAGTAGAAGTACTTTCTGTTTTAGTGCATTCACCATTTCCTTTTGCTCCACATCCGGTTAGCATAGCCGTGCCTGTAGCTGCTACGAGCAGCGCAGAGGCCAACGTTCTTAATTTCATGATTTGTAAATTATTATAGCAATGAATATTTGATCTCCAAAGATATTGTTTTTCTTATACTTAAAGACATTATTTAATCGTTTTATTCGTGTGATTTAGAATTTTGATTACATTTGAAAACTTTGAACCACCTAAAAATGTGAAACCACTAATACTTCGATTATGAAATCATTTATCCTTTCTTTCGTTTTCGTATTTACCTGTCTTTGTTCTGCAAATGCACAAATTCAAATGGATACACTCACTTTGACATCATTGGATGGCATAACCAAAAAGTTTGCCGCCTCCGACACCGCAGCCATCAATACATTTGTAAACCAAATTATTGAATCCTCTATTGCTTACTTTGACACATTAAGCGTCGACTCTCCTACGATTTCGGAAGAAGAGAAGGAGATGTTTAAACAATTAAAGTCACTCAACAAAGATGAACGTACCACTTTCTTGAGAGATTTATTCAAAGCAAGCATCAACACATTGATTGAATCGATGCAATCCCTTCCCACTCCTTCCTCACTATCAGACCTAGAAACGTTCGATTGCGACTCTACAATCAAAATTGATATAACTGAAAAAGTCGAACAACTCCTTAAGGAGTAAAAGCATATCAAAGCATCGGCATGGTACCAATATTGAAACTCTTCAGCTGTTTATATAGCTGAGGAGTTTTCTATTTACGCATCAATTCGAGTAGAAGTAGCAGTCCGGGCGTTTCCATCGTGCCGTGGTCAAACCCCTGTAGTTCGAAGAGTGGGATCTGCTCGTTGCCTACCGCTTCGAGGATATTCTTCATGTGCAGATTCTCGGTATAGCGGGCAAGTAGCTCCTTGTCCCTGTCGCCCGTTACCAAAATAAGCGGCGTTCCCATTTTGCGAGCGTGATAAATCGGTGCGAATGTATCAATGATCGGAATCTCACTCTTTAGTCCACGCTCTTTGCGTATCGTATAGTGCGTGTTGGTTTGTCCGCTTAGCGGCACATACCCCGCCACTTGGTCGGCATCTATTCCATGCTTGGCAAGATAGGTCGTGTCCATAGCCAACATCAACGTTAGATAGCCACCGGCAGAATGTCCGGCTACAAACACGCGCGTAGGATCGCCACCAAAGGTTTTGATATGTTGCAATGTCCAGGCCACGGCTTCGGCAGCATCCAGAATATAGTCGGGATGATTGGCCTTCGGACTCAGCCTGTAGTTGGGCGCAACCACGGCAATACCCTTTTCGCGCAAGGCATTGGGAACTGTCTTACTACCCGCTTCGAGTCCGCCGCCATGAAAATACACCACCGTAGCAACGTTAGTTTGCCCGTCGGGATAATACACATCCAGTTTGCATCGCTCCTTGCGATACGCATCAGTTTCGTTAGCAACATACGGAATATCCGTCTCCATTTTATACGTTACTTTCGAAGGCTTCTCTCCCTTCTCTTGACATACAGCCGCCGTATTCGACGCATGTACCGCAAAAGCAGGCATTGAACACGTCAATACAAAAGCAGTAAAAACACAACGTAACACATTCTTCTTCATGACAATTCATCTTTAAGATCTGGCAACAAGGTATATATAAAAAAACCGCAATGCAAGCTTTGAAAGCAAACATCGCGGTGATCATTTTTAAAGTATGCATAGATCGAATCGTCAGGTGCCGACCTGACGATTTAATCATAGTGAAGAACGAATCGTCAGATGGCGACCTGACGATTTGTTTATAGTGAAGAGTAAATCGTTTGATGGGCATCGAACGATTGGAAGCAAACGAAAAGCGTTTTAGCTCGATGCAGTGTTTACATTCGGGCACTGTAACGTGCACGAATCGATGTTGCATTGAACCAAAACGCTTCTTATCAAGTCTGCTTAATGAGCTTGCTGTTTCTTTGCCCATTCGAGGCGGCGCTGATCGGGCAACTGCTTCACTTCGAAATGCTCAAATATGGCTTCAAAGCCGGCACCGTCTGGCGAAGCTCCCATAATCCCTACCATCACCGGACAATTATCTTGCAACCAGCAGGTGCGAAGCATCGTATAGTTTTTATCGTCTAACGAGTAGAATACCTCTACGGCATCGAGGCGTCTTACCGCCTTTATCCAGATAGATCGAGGCGCGTCGCTCAACTCTACCACACTCCAGTCGCTTGTTTTGTGGGTAACCACCGTGCTCACGTTTTGCTTTCCATTCACGTATTCGATACCGGTCTTAATCCAGTTTTCGTGGTCGATACGCAACATCAAGCCCATTTGGTCGAAGGTAGTCTTGTAATTGCCCGTAATCTTTACTTTCGCTTCAAACTCACCTCCGTACAGCGCATAGTAAAACGGAGCGTCATCTACCGTGAATCCGTAGTGCGAGATACGCCAGTAATCGGTTTGTCCGGGCACTTGCATCACAAATTTAGACTTGTTGCTAATTTCCCATTTTGCTGGTTCGTTAAACCAGTTCATCTTTTCGAGCGATTGCGCCGTTGCTTGTTGGGCAAACAAACCACACAATGCAACCGCCGAAGCAGCTAAAAACTTTTTCATTGTCATCCTCCTATTTTGAATTCGTATTATCTTTGATGCAAAGATCACTCTTTCGACCTTTCGGGTCAATGGTGATAAATAACCATTTCGAATCATATGGATCAGATTATTCAACAACTCGAAGATCGTTTTGCGTCACAGCAGCTCACTGAAAAAGACAGTTCGACGATGCAACTTGAGCAATGCCTGCAAGTGGTAAAGGCCTATGCAACCATCGAACATTGTGTAGCTGTGATGTCGGATCTTACGGCCGACAAAAGTTACATATACTCGGGGACGTTTGCCGATTATCTAGGCATTGAACAGAATCTTTCCTCGCCGTTGGTAATCGAGTCGAAATGGGAAGATGAAATCTACAGCAAGATACATCCCGACGATTTGTTTGAACGTCACGTGCTCGAACTGCGCTTCTTTCATTTTCTCGAACAGCTTCCTCCCCACGAGCGTCTCAGTTACAACACCTCGTGCCGCATACGTGCATTGAATCGAAACGGCGAATATCAGCCGATCAATCACCGTACACTTTATTTGCAAAACAACGATAAAAACCGATTGTGGCTGGCTTTGTGCTTGTATAATTTCAGCAACGACGCGTCGCCTTTTGTGGGAATACAGGGGAAGATTATCAATAATAAAACGGGAGAGGTTATTCCGATCGATAAGTATGACAACTGCGCGGAGATTCTTTCTACCCGCGAAAAGGAGATCTTACAATGCGTGCGCGAAGGACTTCTCAGCAAGGAAATAGCCCTTCGCCTACACATCAGTATCAATACGGTAAACAGGCATCGCCAAAATATCTTAGAGAAACTGGGTGTAAAGAATTCGATGGAAGCGATTCAAACAGCCATGGCGATGCAGTTGATCTAGCCGTGTATTAGTTTCGTTTTGCGTAGATCCATGTAAGCTTCTTCCATAGATACTCGAGCGGTCCTTGCTTGAAGTGAGACAACCACCACTGACTAAAGATCCATTGCAGGGCAAAAATACCGAGTCCGATCAAGATGGTTGCGGATGCTCCCGTAGACTTCCAAAGATTGAATCCATAGTGATAGTAAATCGTGCAACCGATGATCGATTGCGTGATGTAGTTGGTCAAACTCATGCGGCCGTAAGGAATGATAAAGCGTTGAAAGCGATATCCGTTGCCTTTATAGAACCAAAAGAGTGTAAACATAGAAACAAGTACACACATGAACAGGAAGTTGAGGTACGAACCTGTCGCAATACTATAACCGGTCTTGAAGGCTTTCGACATGGGTTTTATATACGGAACGATGCCCATCTTTGTAAAATACAACACGGCAAAGGCTGCTCCGGCTATGATCAACGTGCGTTTCCAGAATCGAACAGACGTCTCGCTCTTTACAAAGTAACGCTTGCGCCCCAGTAACATACCGAACATAAACAGGGCAGGCACCTGAAAGAGTCGCCCGTTTTCTATTTGCCACACATTGCTATATAGCTGTCCGTCGGTAATGTTCGACTTCAGAAACTCAAGGAAAGTTCCCGATGTTCCTACCGGCCAACAGAGGTCTCCCCACTTGGCATAAAGCGAACCAACCTTG
>JBOFPV010000127.1:0-10478 GCA_051660585.1 Tannerellaceae bacterium | reverse complement strand
AAAAGAGGTCGTCAATAACTTGACAACCTCTTGATAGTTGCGGAGGCCAGACTCGAACTGACGACCTTTGGGTTATGAGCCCAACGAGCTACCACTGCTCCACCCCGCGATGTTTAACCAGTAACCTTTCGATTACAATGCAAAGATAAGGCAAGTTATTGATTCCTGCAACCCCTTTCACGCTTCGCAGACTCTTTTTTCCGTTTTAGTAAGAGTGTAGAGGTTGTAACGTATTGCATCAAAGTTGTATATGTGTATATGGTAAAATAGGTTAATTGTAAAAATGGGCATGTATTTATAAATCGAAAAGTATATTGTCGTTGTGGTGAGATCTTTTCATTTGATTAAATGAAAAGAAACAAAGAGAAAGACTTTATCTTTAAGCAAGCATTTTTCGGTTATTTACACAACGTTATATAGCTGTATTAATGGATGATATTTAGAAAGTAACGGAGTTATGAATATACACAACATGCAATCTACAAAAACGGAGGCAAGCACAAAGCAAGCCGAAGATAGGGTGCTCTCGCAAAGTGAGCACCAATTGGAGCACGGAAAGATAAGTAAACTGTTTCGTCGCTTTGCCATTCCGGGTGTGATTGGTTTGCTTTTCTTAGGACTGCAAACGATTATCGACGGAGTGGTTGTGGGGAATTTTCTCGGAGCAAATGCTTTGGCCAGTGTAAGCTTGGTACTTCCTTGCTATAGCTTTTTTGCAGCCATCGCGGTGGTTATCGGGGTAGGTTGTCAAACCTTGGTAAGCATCAATATGGGAGAGAAGAACTATGAGCGTGCCAAGGATGCAATGACTACAGCTTTTACTACGCTGATGGTCTTTTCTATTGTAGTTACGTTTTTTCTTACGCTATTTGGTAAAGACCTTGCACGGGCATTGGGGGCAAATGATGTGCTGTTGCCCTATGCTTGGGATTATATAAAGGGATTGTTTCCTTTCTTTCCGCTGATCGTTGGGATGTTTTTTAGCGATTACATGCTCAAGGCAACGGGGCATCCTACCTTTTCGATGCTGATCATGGGTGGTACTGTTATCTTGAATATCATCTTGGATATACTATTGGTGGTGGTGTGGCCCATGGGAATCTTTGGTGCCGGATTGGCTACGGGGATTGCTTTTTCGGTAGGAGCGCTTTGTTCGTTTTGCATCACACTCAATCGTCGTCGCAAGATTTCTATATTGGCAGGACGATTCGATCGCAAGCTCATCTGGCCAATGGCCTACAACGGTTCGTCGGAAGGAATGTCCGAACTGGCGGCCGGTATTAGTGTTTTGCTTTTTAATATCGCATTGATGAAGTATAGCGGCGAAACAGGCGTCGCGGCTTTCACGGTGATTAATTACATCTTCTTTGTAGGAACGACGGTGTTTTTGGGTATTTCCGATGGTATTATCCCCATTGTCAGTTACAACTTGGGGGCTCGAAAGTGGTCGCGCATTGTAGAGGTTGTCAAGCTGGCTGCCAAGACAAACGTGATCATCGGCATTACGCTCTTTACGATTCTATATTTGTTTGGCGGTGAAATCATCGGATTGTTTTTCCGTCGAGAAGGCAATGCCGCGGTGGTTGCGCTTGCCGAAAAAGGTGCTTCGATTTATGCGTTTGCATTTTTGCTAAACGGGCTAAACATTCTAACGGCTAGTTTCTTTACGGCTCTGGCAAATGCCAAAGTTTCGATGATCGTGTCGATGTTGCGCGGATTGGTCTTTGTGGCGCTATGGATTACCGTATTGCCTTCGCTAGTTGGGATAGATGGTATTTGGGCAGCCGTTCCTTTGGCAGAGGTATGTGCCTTTGTGGTTTCTATTTTATTGTTGAGGCGGTTATTTAAGTCTCCTTCGGCAATGAAGGTGAAGCATAAATAGGCAGAAAGAAGCCTGTGTGTAAGAAAAAAGTGCTTGTCGGACTCGATACCGGCAAGCACTTTTTTGTTTTTGTGCGATCTTAGAATACGGTTGTTTGCTTCAATATATAATGATCAGCCAAAGCTCCTTCAATCACTTTTTGATCAAGATCGAGCATGCGCACACGGCCCTCTTCGATTTTAAAGTATTTCTTTTCGCTTTGTGGAAGTTCGAGCGTGGCAATGTTGCCGTTCACTACATACTTTCCTTGCTCGTTGTAGATGCCATCTTTCTCGTCGATGTACTCCGATCGTAGTTTGAAGGTTTTGTCTTTATTTAATGTAAGCGTCATTTTAATACCCGGACCCGATGCTGCCGGTATGGTTCCTTCATATACTCCCGGATAATCAAGCGAGTTCTCGGCCGTGTGCATGTCAACAGTTTCTGTTGCGGCTGGTTGTGTCTCTGTTGTACTTGCCGACTTGTCGGCTGGTTTTGATGTGCAGCTAACGCCGGCGATACAAGCGCAAGCGATCAATGATAGATACATTCGTTTCATAATACAACGCTTTGAATTAAATAAATGATTAAGTATATTTTTTACAGTAGTCGACTTTATATTAATACTTAAAACCGATGTGTAAGATGCAAAGATTAAAAAAGTTGTTTTTAAACACAAGCTTTGCATACGGTATATAGCCTTATCTCTTTTTATATTTGTAAATATTTGCATTTCAATAAAACTGAACGCTACTAACTAAACTACTAATGAACCCTATGAAGGAAGTATTATTCGCCCTTTCTATAATGGGCGCCGTGTCGTGCACGTCTGTTTCTCAGCAACACATCACTTCTCCCGATAAACGACTCAACTTGAGTTTCGAAACTTCGCAAGATGGATTTCTATCCTATACATTAATAAATGGTACTGATACAGTGCTTGCTCCTTCCCGTTTGGGCTTTGTATTGCAAGATGGCGACTCTATTTGTCGCGATTTGCAGATAGAGGATGTTGCCCTCTCTTCGTTTGATGAAGTTTGGTACCGCCAATGGGGAGAAAACAAGTCGGTACGCAATCAGTACAATCAAGCTTTGGTGTCGGTGATGCACAAACCGACAAACCGATTGTATCGTGTCAACTTTAGACTGTTTGACGATGGATTTGCATTGCGATATGAGTTTCCCGATGCTTTTGCCAACGACTCTATTGTGATCATGGACGAGGTTACCGAGTTTAAAGTAAGCGGTAATCCCGAAACCTGGTGGAGTTATGCCGACTTTAACACCTACGAGAAGCTGTTTATGAATAACAGACTCGATAGCGTGTCGTGGGCAGCAACGCCGATGTCGATGCGCAAAGACAACGGAACGCATCTGTTTATTCACGAAGCGGCAATTGTAAAGTATCCCGACATGACCATTAAGAATATGGGCGACGGTACTATGAAATGCGAATTGACTCCTTGGAAGAATGGGGTAAAGGCTTATGTGAAGGCGCCTTTTCATACGCCGTGGCGCATGGTCGTGGTATCGCCGGACGCAAAGGGGCTTGTTGCGTCGGCAATGATGGTCAACTTGAACGAGCCGTCGAAGCTTGCTCAATCGGAGTGGATCAAACCAATGACCTACATGGGTATTTGGTGGGAAATGCACTTGGGTAGTAAGCAGTGGAAAGAAGGTAAGATGCAAGCGGCTACGACCGAAGAGGCAAAACGTTATATTGACTTTGCTGCGGCAAATGATATTCCGGGCGTTGTGATCGAAGGCTGGAATACCGGCTGGGATAAGTGGGGAGAGGAAGATGCTTTCGACTATATCACTTCGGCGCAAGGTTATGACCTACGAGAGGTTGCTGCCTATGCTAAAGAAAAAGGAGTTTGGTTGATTATGCACCACGAAACGGGTGCTGATATTCATGGCTATGAAGCATTGGTTGATTCTGCGTTTTCATTGTGCCAAGAGTTGGGTATTCATGCCGTGAAAACCGGTTATGCAGGTGGAGTGTCTACAGGCGAAAACCATCACGGACAGCAAATGGTAGAACATTATCAATACATCGTAGAGAAAGCTGCTCAATATAATATTATGCTCGATGTGCATGAGCCGAGCAAAGGTTCGGGCTTAGAACGTACATGGCCCAACCTAATGACGCGCGAAGGGGTGCGTGGTATGGAATGGGAGGCTTGGAGTGTAGGAAACTCGCCTTCACACACCACAACGATTCCTTATACGCGAGGCTTGGCCGGGCCTACCGATTATACGCCGGGGATTATAGATGTGCTGTTGCTTGGAAAGAAGGAACAACGCACGCAATGGAACGATCAGCTGAAAGATATTTCGCAAACGCGCGTGCACAGTACGCTTTGTCACCAGCTGGCTTTGTTGGTTACGATTTACAGTCCGTTGCAAATGGCATCCGATTTGCCTGAGAATTACCAAGGACACCCAGCCTTTCAGTTTATCAAAGACTACAATGCCGATTGCGATGAGTCTGTTGTGGTGAATGGCGAAATAGGGGAATACATTACCATTGCCCGTCGTGCAGGAGATAACTGGTTTGTCGGCGCAACAACCAACGAGCAAAAACGCACCATTGATGTTGCCTTCGACTTCTTGCCTGCCGGCGAATACACAGCAACCATTTATAAGGATGCTGCCGATGCTGATTGGATTTCAAATCCTACAGCTTTCGAAATCACACAAGAGAAGATTACAAAGGCTTCGAAGCTAACGTTGCCAATGGCTGCGGGAGGAGGCTTTGCCATCACGATAAAGCCTGCGATTCAGTAAAATATTTATACGTTTAGCTCAAAATAAAAAGAGCTTTTCATGCAATTGTCCATCTAAATACGTCATTTTAGATGGACAATTCTTTTTTATGTAGCTGTAGTTTAGGTTTTTAGTATGTGACGGAAGTGTCATTGCATTTTGATGTTTTGTGTTTAGATCATGCCTACTTTTGCAGTGTGAGTTGAGAGACAATGCAAATCCTACAGTAAACTTTCGATACTATGCTTTGCGTATACGTGCCGAATCGTATTGTTTGTAGTGTTTCTATTTTTTTCAACTTCGGGTGAAATGTTCCATAGAAATGCAATAATAATTATTTGTGTTTTTTGGGGATGATGTTTCTGTCATCTTGCATTTTTATGGATATGGTTGCGATTGAATTGGATACAGTATAGAGAATGGTTTCAATTGGTTTAAACTCCGCTCTCTTATCAGTTGTAACAAGAAAAGGACACTCCGTATCGATAGTCGTTAGTCTGAGTTCGTGCATACGAATACCCCAACGACGACTTGCTCTTGAATGAGAGATGGCTATTGATTGGAATGTTCTTTTTCTCGAAGTTGTTTTTTAGGAATGACCGAAACGAATGAGTTCTTCTTCACGATCTCGACAAATTACGTTTGTTGTGCAAAACGGAGTAGGAGATACAAACTCTGAGATTTGAGTGGTAGGATACACGTTCAACCTCGGTAAGAATGTCGAAGTCGTTATCCAACTGAAAGACATTGAATAAGTTAGTTTAGACAGATTCTTAAGATAAATAATTCAAACTCGCCAATCATGCTATTATGAAACCATGGTATTCTACTTTAGACGGATAGAATATCAGCCTTCATGAGCCTTGTCTGATGCCATTATGAAAGACCACAGATTTAAATAGTTCGAAATAAAGGGAATATACATCACTTTATTTATTTCGAGATTTGAATTGTTATAAAGCGTTTCTTAAACCACCCAAAACTGATTCGTACGTTTTGGGTGGTTTTTTTATTAGAAATATTGTAAGTTTGTGGTTTCCATATTTATTTGTGACGATCGTAATGAACAAAAAATCATATATTAAGATAGGGCTTGTTGCTGTAATATTTACGCTTGCCGCGTTGATGGTATGGTTTGGGCGAGAAAATAAGACTGCGATAGCTTTGCAGCAAGTAGACTCTTTGATTGCAACTAATCCTGCCGACGCGCTACATGAACTTGGACATTTGAAAGAGATGACGATGTCGCAAAAAGATCGTGCATACTATGATTTGCTTGTTACGCAAGCTTCTATTTTAAATGGCCAGGTGCCGGCTAATGATTCATTAATCAATGCCTCTCTTCTTTACTTTCTCAATGGGAGCGACTCTTCGGCAACAACGCGTGCTCTCTTTTTGCGTGGACGCATCTTGCACAAAGCAAGCCATTCGCTCGAGGCTGTGAGTAGTTATCTGCATGCAAAAGAATATTTCCCACAAGAGGAGAGTTTGCAACTCAAGCATGATATCTTGGTATCTCTTGCCGATGTATATCGGTATAATAAATTGTATGAGGAGGAAAAGAAAGCCCGCAATGAAGCACTTATCAACTCCCGTCTGCTTGCCGATTCATCACGTATCGCAAATGACTTGATAGGGTTGGCTTATATCTTTACTACCCAGCAGCAGTGCCCCGATTCTGCACTACTGTTTTTGCATGAAGCCTTGAACTATACAGTGTTAAGTGACAATCAAGCGCAAGCGGCCGTATATAAAAACATGGCCATTGCATGCAATCGAATCGGACAAGAAGACTCCGCAATGTTGTACATTGATAAAGCGATTACTTTGGGTAGTAATAAAGAAGAGCTTTCGGCATCCTACTTAATCAAAGCCCGTATATTATTGAATCAAAAAGCGTATGCAGAGGCCGAAAAGTGCTTTAGCATGGTATCCGATAGTTCGGATATAACTTCGCGGTTGCAGCAGAATCTGGGAATGTATCGCATCAATAGTGCAACACATCAAGCCAGTAAAGCGTTGCAGAATGTGGAGAATATGATTGCATTGCAAGACTCGATGAATCGAGGCGAGCGCGATGAAACCACCGAACGCATGCAGAGTATTCAAGCGTATAAAAAGCAACGCGAGCAGTATGTAAAGGATAAATTCGAAATTTACCGCACGCGTACGCTTACCTACAAAATATCAACTGTATTTCTACTCTTAGGGGTTCTTATGCTGCTTATTCTTATGTTTTACCGAAACCGAAAGATCAAGCTCGAGTCGTCGGTGCGAGAAAAGAAAATGAAACTTGCCGAGTTGGAGCTTGAACGTCAGAGCATGGAGAACCAACTGTTGAGAGAGCAGGCCGAGAAGGAACAACTCTTGGCACGTGATATGATTATGAAAGCGGAGTCTTACAAGCGGTTGAATATGATTTCCATACCGATTCTTTCTGCACCCAAAGACAAGCAAGGCTTTATTTTCTTAGGGAAAAAAGAATGGGATGTAATTGAGAATAATACCAACGCATGCTTCGACCACTTCACGAAGCGATTGAGAGAGATGTATCCACACATGTCGGACGATGAGATACGTTTCTGCTGTCTGATCAAGATGGAGCTGCCGCTCAATTTGCTTTCGGCAATCTATCATATCGAGAAAAATAGCATTTCGAAACGCAAGGGCCGCTTACGCGATAAATTGGGTGTAACAGATCAAACCCTCGACGACTACATCAAGCACTTTTAAAAGCCTGCATCATTGAAGATGTAAATGAATTTGCTTTCTATTATAAGAGAAACGGTTACTGCCCGTAGAGTAGTAACCGTTTGTTGTATAAAGGTGTTGCCTATAATATATACTGAGCGATGAGCTTGTCGAGCTTGCGAATGTCTACGCCGCGGTTTAGTTTGATCTTGATCTTTCCCGAGCGGGTCCATAGTTCTAGTTCGGAGCTGAAGTCGAGAAAACCGGCATTTTCGGTCGAGTACATTTCGATGTTTTTGAATGGTATCGTATACAGTTCCACCTTCTTACCGGTAATGCCTTGCTTGTCGGCAATGATCAGTCTTTTGTTTGTAATGACAGCCGTATCGCGCAACGTTTTGTAGGCTGCCACAGCTACTTCACCCGGGATTAATAACTCCGTGATTTCAGAAGGGGGAGTTGTTTCGCAAACAAAAGTCCACGCCGCTAATTCTTCTAGTGCCATCTTGTTTTCATTTTAATATTAATAGGGCATGAATCTAATGCAAAAAAACGATTTGGGCAATGCAAAGCGGCTTCTTTGGGCAAAGAAAGTGAATTCGCTCACGGTGCAGAGTGTATTTGAAATATGTTAAGTCTCGGTTATAAGACTTTTACAAACTAACCAAGCATCGGCATGTTATAATAATAACGTAGGATGCATGATTTCTGTAAATCTGCACGATTGTGGCAACATGTTGTGTAATCTCTAAATTTGTGAAGGATATGTTTAAATCAACGAAGGAAAATACACTTTTCCTTACCACCAAGTCGACATGCTTTGATCTGATAGTAAAAGGTGTGAAAAAAGAGGAAAGTCGGGAAGTGAGGGAGAGTACATGGAAACAGTTCCTTGCAACCGATAAAGACGGTTTCTTTTATCTTGATCCGCAGACACGCTTTGTGGATCCAATGAATGTATTGGCTTATAATAACGGATACTTTCCTTATTTGCCAAAAGACTACGATTATCTAGAGTTGGCTGCCGGCGAATCAGATCTTGCCGATAAAGCTCTTATCGTTGTAAAGGATATTACTTTTGAAGTAGCGAAAGACAAAGAAGGTAAAGACTTACGCTATGATTGGGATGAAGTCAATGGCTACATCCTCGATGCCGACAACGGGCACTTGGCCGCGTGGCACATTATTTATCATTTAGGAAATGTAGTAGAGGTGGTACGTCATCGCGCCCAAGCATGATGGCTGCTATGTAATGAGTAATTTATGAATTGTACAAACCATTTTCACGCTGCGTGAATGGATACGCTCACGCAGCGTTTTAAATAAATTCTTCAAACTCGATGCGCAATTGCAGAGGCTCCTCCGGCTTTGGTCGCGCATTGTTATTAATCGAAATGCCCATTAGGCGCACTTTCTTTCCCGTCAGGTCTACTCCCGAAAGCAATCCCTCCGAAAGTTCCTTGATCTGTTCCAGTGTGTGGATATCTTCTGCCACCGTGCGCGATCGGGTAATCTGCTTAAAGTCTCCGAATTTTACCTTTAGCGTCAGTGTTTTCCCCGCAAACGATTTTCGACGCACACGCTCACACAAGTCCTGTTGTATCAGTTGTAGTTCGGCAAGCAAGTCTTCCCGTTTGTCGAGGTCCGTGGCAAACGTATTTTCCGTGCCCACCGATTTGTATTCACGATCGGGGCAAACCGGTCTGTCGTCAATAGCTCTTGCAAACTGGTAATAGCGTTGTCCGGCTTTCCCAAAGAGCGACTCGAGGTGTTGCATGCTAAACTCGCGTAGCTGCGCACCGGTATAAATTCCCAGCTTATGCATGCGTTCGGCCGTAACCTTGCCTATTCCGTAAAATCGTTCAATGTCTAACTGGGCCACGAAGTCGTAGGCTTTCTTGGGCGGAATCACAAACAACCCGTCGGGTTTTCGGTAATCAGAGGCAATCTTGGCCAGGAACTTATTGATCGAAACACCCGCCGAAGCTGTGAGACCTGTTTGAGCTTTAATCTTCTCCTTTATTTCCTTGGCGATAAGTGTTGCTGAAGGATTATTTACGAGGTTGAAGGTAACGTCGAGAAAAGCCTCGTCGAGCGAAAGCGGTTCTACAAGGGGAGTGTATTCGAGGAAAATGGATCGTATTTGCATGGATACCGACTTGTACACCTCGAAGCGGGGATGGGTAAAAATCAAGTTCGGGCATTTCTTGAGCGCCGCTTGCGACGACATGGCCGAGCGCACGCCATACTTTCGGGCCTCGTAGCTTGCGGCCGCAACCACACCACGCGGTCCTGCATGTCCCACGGCTACAGGTTTGCCGCGAAACTCCGGATTATCTCGCTGCTCTACAGAGGCATAAAAGGCATCCATGTCTACGTGTATGATTTTCCGTGTTTGCATTGCTCGAGTTGGAAGTATATAAAAAAAGAGGTCGTCAATAACTTGACAACCTCTTGATAGTTGCGGAGGCCAGACTCGAACTGACGACCTTTGGGTTATGAGCCCAACGAGCTACCACTGCTCCACCCCGCGATGTTTAACCAATAACCTTTCGATTACAATGCAAAGATAAGGCGAGCATTCGGTTTATCCAAGCCTTTTTGCATTAATTCACCTAATAACATTTTGATTGTGTATTTGCCGGTTTATGTTCCGATGCCTGTCGTAGGGGGCATGTGTCGCAGCATGAGTTAGATACGTCGTAAGCGGAGCTTAGTCTGTTAGCATTCGTTGGCTAAAGGCGATTGTCGTGAAGGTTAAGCTTAGACAGGTACGTGTCTAAGATGTGTACACGGTCGTGACGCATTCTTGTCATATACCTGTCTAAGATGTGTACAGGTACGTGTCTAAGCTTAACTTTCGTAACAACGACAACTAACGGACGTATGAAATGAATTTATGGAGCGCGGAAAGTGAGTTTAGGGAACAGGGGAATCGCAGGTAGAGAATGTGAGAGCTGCAAGTCGGGAATAGGGGAATTGTAAATCGGGAATGTGAGGATTCTATTTGTAGGATAGGGGGAATAAAAAAAGAGGTCGTCAATAACTTGACAACCTCTTGATAGTTGCGGAGGCCAGACTCGAACTGACGACCTTTGGGTTATGAGCCCAACGAGCTACCACTGCTCCACCCCGCGATGTTTAACCAGTAACCTTT
>JBOFPV010000126.1:0-26261 GCA_051660585.1 Tannerellaceae bacterium | reverse complement strand
TGCTATATGCATACACCATTGGTTGTTCCCCATTTGACAAATGTCCAACTTTGATATTTTCAACAACTCCTACAACTTGAGAAAATGGTATTTGATCCCAATCTTTATCAGTACTAAAACGAAGAGGAACCCTTGGTCTTAACTGAGCCTTTGAAAGATCTTCAAAAGCAAAAGCCTTCTTTGCTGCTTCATTAATTATTAAATTAAGACAGTCGTTATCCTTTTCTTCATTAAAAAGCCTTCCCTCAATCAACTTAAAACCATACAGATCCATATATTCACAATCAACATACTTAAAAAGCAATCTATGACTAGATTCATCATTATCAAAAAACTCTAGATCTGAAGGTATATCTATCGGAAAATCACCAAATGCATACTTTGTAATTGTAGGCGAAGCGGATACTCGCTGTTTAATCAAATTAAAATCTGCAAAAAGCTTTTCGATTGTTTTGGTATGATTATGACTTATATAAGCCACATTATCCAATTGGTTCATTATTCTACAACCAATAATATCTTTGTGGTTAAAGTTCAAGTCAGCATTGAGCATGTAGTTTAATTGTCGTGTGAAATAGATCGCAAGAACAATCAATGAAATTGTAATTACATATTGAACCCACATAAATAATGTACGGGATATTACAGAACCACCGCCCCTATTTATTGAACGTAGTGATGTAATTGCCTGTGAATAATGATAGCGAACAAATGGTGTTATAGTTGTAATAAATGGTAGAAGAATCAGTAGTAATATGGATGCTACTAAGTCAAATTGCCAATTTGATTGTACAGGAATATTAAACCAGTTATGGACTAATCCTTGCGTTACTTCTATCAGCAACCAGATAAAGAATAGAGCTATCACTCCAATCATTCCATTCTCTAAATACAATTGCACAAATATCTCCATACCTTTTGCTCCATATATTTTCTTTATCCCGAACTCTCTCGCCCTGCGAAGCATAATTACACTATGCAAATTGATATAATTGAAAATTCCTACAATCAACAACAATAATGCTACTATTGATAAAATTCGCAGACTTTTCACATCACCTCGAATAATCGCATTATCATTACTAGTTACAACCTCTGTATCGAGATAAAATTCTTTTAATGGCAAGAGCTGATAATAAACCGGCCCATCTAAATAAGATCTTAATTTCATTGGTTTTTCGTTCTTCTTATTAAAAGCAAAGAGATCTTCTTTTCGATGTAACTGAACCAATTGATACTTCACCCTCGTCCAATATTTCTGCTGATCAATAGAGGTTATTAGATCAAATTGAATTGAAGATTTAGTCGAAGCATTGTCTATTACTCCAACAACCGTTAACATGACATTTGTCGAAAATGTAATTATTTTCCCAAGTGGTTCTTCATCACCAAACAATTTCTGTGCCATTGCTTTTGTAATGATCGCATCTGTTGTAGATTTTATCGTTTGTTGTCCACTGATAATCGGATGAGGCAATAGTTGTAGAAAAGAACTATCTGCAGCCATTGTTCTCGCCACAAACTGCTTATTATCAACCGTAACAAAATCATCCTCAAACACAATAAAATTGGAAATACGATCTATTGAAGGATCATTTAACGGGTCTATGAAATTAGGATCTTTATTGTTATCGGTAGCTCCTGACAGAGAAGGCTTATCGCCTTCTCTCACAATGGTCATCAGAAACGTTCTGTCTAGCTCGGGGCAGTAGTGATCTACTGTATATTCCTGATGAATGTAGCGGGCTATAATCAGCGCGCAGGTAAGACTTAATATCAATCCGAGTAAGTTGATGAACGTATACACCTTGAAACGCAACAACATACGAATGGCTAGCAATATATTTTTCATGTAAATTCTGTGTTTTTCTAGTTTAATATCAACTCTTCTGCATCTCCAAAGGTATCATACCCCGTCGTTATCACCAAATCACCGGGAGATAAACCTTCTAATATCTCGTACTGACGCGGATTTTGTCGTCCCACGCTAATGGGCACTTTTACAGCTTTCGACTTGTCGGCACTCACCTTATAGATCCACTGTCCGCCGGTAGCCTGATAAAAGTTGCCCCGCGGAATCACAATAGCCTGTTCGGGTTGTCCCAGTTCAATCTGCACCCGAAAACTTTTCCCTACCCGCACATTCTCGGGCATCTCGTCGGCAAAAACCAGGTCCACATCAAACATTCGGTCTTTCACTTCGGGCACCACCTTACTTATCCGCATCGGGAAACGTTTCCCTTGGTTCGATGCAGTAGCCTCGAGTCCGGTCGTTACACGATCGATATAGTATTCGCTCAACGTAGTATGCACCTTAAACTGATCCAGCACTTTAATCTCGGCAATGCTCTCTCCACTACCCACTCGTTGGCCGGGCGTTACTTTTACAAAACTCAGTTGGCCGGTTATCGGAGCCCGTACAATCAACCGCCCAAGACGGTCATTTGCCCGTATATTTTTCTTATACTCCCGCTCCCTGTCATTCGCCAGCAATTCCCTGCGGATGAGTGTCATTGCCGAGTCTTGTTTCAAACTTTCGAGTTTCAACGCCAAACTATTTACCTTGAAACGATATTCATCATCGGCAACTTCCATCTGCGCTTTGCTCTTAATCCCCATCTTGTACTCCTCTTTGTCGAGTTCAAAACTTTTTTTCAGTCGATTCATTTCATACGCAGCTTCCAGAGCTTGCTGCTTCAGCGTGAGACTCTTCTGCTCCATCTCAAGTTCTTTCTCTTTGTAAGTAATCCGTTGTTTCTCCCATTCATCCTGCTGATCCTCGATTCCGCGTAGCAACTCTGTATTCTCAAGCACAAGAATCGTATCTCCCTGCTCTACAGGTGTTCCTTCTTCCCCTACAATACGAGATACACTTCCCGCCTCTTGCGTATTTACTTTGATGGTGAGAATAGGCTGTACTACACCCTCAATCTCTACAAACTCGAGAAAGCGGTCATCGTCAACAGTTTCTATTTTTATTTTATCCGTTTCTACGCTCAACCTACGCGGAGCCAATGAAAGCACTGCCACATAAATAAGAAATGCAACGAATACAACCCCTCCGATCAGATAGAAGCGAAAGCGAATGTACCAAGGTTTCTTTTCCAGTTTAATATCCATAATTGTATTTTTTATTCTTCATATTATTTCCACATAAACTCCTTAATTAGGCATTTGCGTATTGATTAATTGGTCGCGCTCAAAGTCATAACGCGTAATGCTTCTGATACCATAATACAAACTCCAATACGTTTTCAAGGCACCGATATAATTGCGATGCGCCATATCTTTTTCCGAGATAGAAGCATTCAAGTCCAGAATGGTAGACTTCCCCAATAGGTACAACTTTCGGGCTACATCATTACGTCGCTTTGCGGTCTTGTCCGTCTTTGCCGCCACCGCTACATGATAAGCCTGCAAGTTGAACTGGCGCACCATCTTGCACACGTTTAGCTCAAAGTCTTTCAATCCTTGTTCCGTTCTGATCTCGACCAAGTCTACATTGGAACGGGCTACCCGCACCCGGCCTTTTCCACGCCCCCAATCGAGCAATGGAAAGCGAATGCTTATACTAGCGTATTGTTGATTGATCGGATCTTTATATGACTCGGCAAACGTATTGCCCGTTTGCGAAAGTCCGAATTGCACATACAAATCTGCCTTCAATCCGGCATTCGCCTTTGCCCGTGCCAGTTCACTTTTACTCTCTTGTACTTGTCGCTGAAACATATCAGGATCGGGATTATGCTCAAAAGCCATTTGCAAGGCTTTGTCGAGCGGAACATCAAACTCCGGAATATGATCATCAGGAACGACCTGTAAAACCACTTCTGTATTGTAGCCAAGAAACGATCTCAACCGCTGCATTTGATCGTCTACATGAATACGGGCATTCATCATATTGGTCTCTTCCGTAAGCTTGTTCAGTTCGAGTTGCAGCATCTCATTCTCATTGATTGTCCCGATATTATAGCGCCCTTCAGCATATATATAAAGCGTGTCGGCCTGCTGATGATTAAATGTGGCAATATCGAGATTGGCCTGTGCCGTAGCCAAATCGAAAAAATACAA
Organism: Tannerellaceae bacterium; assembly: GCA_051660585.1. GTDB lineage: Bacteria > Bacteroidota > Bacteroidia > Bacteroidales > CAMTPD01 > UBA12018. The sequence continues at coordinate 22,190 of JBOFPV010000126.1, read as the reverse complement.
GCAGGCACGAGAGGCCACCAATTCCATTGTTTCGGCATATGCCTTTTGTGCTTCACGGTAACGAATCGGTTCAATACGCTTATCCCATTTCAGGGCATTGTATCCGAAAAGTGACTGCTCATATCCGAAGATTACCGGATTAGAATTCCAAGACTTCACCTTTGCTTCAAACTCATCCATGCGCTGCGTAGTCGATTTCAGGAATAAATTACCACCCGTAAAAGCAATGTTTTGATTGATTTGTACATTTAAATCGGTAGTCAGTTGATTCTGTTTGATGAAAAGAACCGTACCATCGGGTTGCGTCACTTTATTAATTTGTTTATTCAAATTGGGTGACGACGATAGTGTAACAGACGGCAGATAGTTCGCCTTATAAAAGCGATAGTTCCAGTATGCTGCCCGATAACTATGCCGTGCAGCTTGCGCATCGAGCGATTGCTCCCGAGCTATATCAATGGTCTGTTGCAAAGTAAGACGCAACTCTTCGCGCTGTCCGTATACACCGGAAAAAGGAAGCATCCATAATGCGATCAACCATACGTATTGTTTCATAGTGATAGATTTATTATTTCTCAATTATAGAAACACGACACAGTGTGTATCTCCGAATTTAACAAATCAAAAGTCATGCCAAAACAATAAACACCTAATAAACAATACATTTACATAGACACATACCAATAAACACTGTGCATTTGCGCACAAAACGAGTGCGAATACGCACATACAACACATTATAATTTAAGTTATATTTGCAGACAAACCGATTTTAAGACCATGGAGACCAAAGGAAAGATATTAATAGTCGATGACAACGAAGATGTGCTCTTTGCACTGAATTTGTTGCTCGAGCCCTATGTGGAAAAGATAAAAGTAACGACACAACCTGCCCGAATCGAACATTTCATGAACACGTTTGAGCCCGATGTCGTTTTACTTGATATGAATTTCAGTCGCGATGCCATCAGCGGACAAGAAGGTTTCGACTGCCTCGAGCTTATCCTTAAACTCGACCCGCAAGCCATTGTGTTGTTTATGACTGCTTATGCAGATACCGACAAGGCGGTACGTGCCATCAAAGCCGGAGCGATCGACTTTATACCCAAACCCTGGGAAAAAGAGAAGCTGCTTGCCACGCTATCGTCGGCCATCAAACTGCGCCAGTCGCGCCGGGAGGTGAAGCAACTGCAAGAGAAAGTCGTAGCATTGAGCAACCATCACGACGACAATCCCTGCATCATCGGGTGTTCGCAACCCATGCAGGAAGTAATGGATACGATCAATAAACTGGCTCATACCGACGCCAATATTCTTATTCTGGGCGAAAACGGAACCGGCAAAGACCTTATTGCCCGTGCACTTCATCACGATTCGCCACGCAAAGAACTTCCGTTTATCAACATAGACTTGGGCAGTATTCCCGAAAATCTGTTTGAAAGTGAATTGTTCGGACACGAGAAAGGAGCTTTTACCGATGCAAAAAAAGGGAAAGCCGGACGTATGGAAGTGGCCTCGGGTGGAACGCTCTTTCTCGACGAAATTGGGAATCTTTCGTTACCGATGCAGGCCAAACTGCTCACGGCAATCGAAAAACGTCAAATCATGCGCCTCGGTTCTACGCAACCTATCGATATTGATGTTCGCCTCATTTGCGCAACCAACGCACAAATTCGGGATATGATAGACGACGGCAACTTCCGTCAAGACTTGCTGTACCGGATCAATACGATCGAGTTGCATATTCCGCCGCTTCGCGAACGCGGTGAAGATGTATTGCTGCTTGCCGATTTCTTTTTGCAGCGTTATGCTCACAAGTATAAGAAACCAGTAAATGGCCTTAATCGGGAAGCCAAACAGAAATTGATGCGCTACCACTGGCCCGGCAATGTGCGCGAATTGCAGCATGCCATCGAAAGGGCAATCATCTTATCAGACAGTACACAACTGAAACCCGATAATTTCATGTTGCAGCCACAAGCAGCAAAACGTAGCGTCGATGATGAAATTCTCAACCTGGAGCAGCTCGAACGCTGTGCTATCGAACGGGCCATGAAGCGTAGCGAAGGTAACTTGAGCAGAGCGGCCGAGCATCTTGGCATTACACGTTATTCACTCTACCGCAAACTCGAAAAACTTGGATTATGAGTCGTATTCAAAACTTTCGTCTCATCGTATTACTGTTGTTGATGTGCGCAACATCGGTGGGCGGTGTGCTGTTTTTCCAACACGAACTTTATTTCTGCTTTGTTTTTACAATTTTATTAGGAACTATCCTGCTGATCGTTGCCACACAATGGCAATCGCACACCGTACATATGATCACACGCATGATAGAGGGAATAAACCACACCGATTTCTCAATCAACTTTTCTTTGCAACATAAAACGAAAGCCGAGCAGCGTTTGGCCTCGGACATGAATTTGGTATTGAGCAAAATCCGGATGCGTATATCGGATCGTGAAGAACGGTGCCAATATTACGAAACACTATTGAGTACGGTGGATACGTGTATGCTGGTTATCGATCTTTCGGGCAAAATACACTGGATGAATCATGCTTCGACTCGGGAGTTGGGTACACATATATCACGATCTATCGATGACTTATCCGCGATGAATCCCGACCTTCCGTCACTGCTTCTCTCTCTGAAACCGGGCGATATAAAAGCGGTGAAAGTGACTGATGGTGACCGCTCTCGCGAATTGGCAGTGAGTGTTACCGAGTATTCGTCCAAAGGCACCGATCTGCGCTTAATCAATATCAGAAATATTGGCTCCGTTCTGGAAGCAAACGAAATAGAGGCGTGGCAAAAACTGATTCGCGTGCTCACACATGAGATTATGAACTCGATTGCTCCAATCATTTCATTGAGCGACACCCTGAGCGAGCGAGCTTCCACAAATGGTTTTAACGAAAAGGACTTCTCCATCATGCAACAAGCCATGCATACCATTCACCGTCGTAGCAAAGGGTTGCTTACTTTTGTCGAAAACTACCGCAAACTATCGCGCATTGCACCTCCGCAACGCACACCTGTGTCGGTGGGCGAACTACTCGATGATATGAAGAAGCTTTATCCGACAGATAAGGTGCATTACACGTACAACACCGATTGCCCGGAATTATCCATCATGATAGACCGCCCGCAGATTGAGCAAACCCTGATCAATTTGATAAAGAATGCAACGGAGGCTTGTTGCGAAAAGGAGTTGGCCGCAATAGTCATACAATGCTCTCACGACCGTCAAAGGCAACAAATTGTTCTTTCGGTTAGCGACAACGGTTGTGGTATTCTGCCCGAAGTGCAAGATAAAATCTTTGTTCCATTTTTTAGCACCAAGCAAAATGGATCGGGCATCGGACTCAATCTCTGCAAACAGATCGTACGTTTGCACGGCGGACACCTTGCAGTATCGAGTACTCCCGGCATCGGAACTACCTTTACAATGCATCTGCCAATTCATTGAAGCAGCCTAAAAAAAAGACATCAAGAAGGTAAAAACGTTTTCATCGAAGACGCGTTTCTGTTTTCATTGAAGACGTTTTATCGTCTTCGACGAAAACAGTTTTGCATTTTCAATGAAAACAAATTACAACTGCATGTGCAGGATTGGATATGCTTTACCTTCCCCATCAAGCTCTGATCGTCTTTGTATCTCGAATCCCATGTGTTTGTAAAACCCTACGGCCTGAACGTTTTGCTCATTCACATCCACTTTGTTTACATGCAATGCAGCTATGGCATACGTTACCAACGTCTTTCCTATCCCACAATAGCGATAATCATTATCGACAAACAACATTTCCAGACTATGGTCTGCAATTCCCATAAATCCAACTAAGCGCTCTTCTTGCTCAAATCCAAACAAGGATACATGCTCAAAGTACATCGGAAGCTGTTTTTTATAATACAAAAAGTCTTCTTGCTTTAAGAAATCGTGCGTATTCTTTACTGCACTTTCCCAAATCTCTATCAAACGAGGATAATCTGCTGCTTCAATTTTTCTAATCATAACCTTAAATTTAGATCTACGAAGATCGATACAAAATCAGACGCAAAGATAAAAACTTTAAATCAAACTGATTAGCAAAGCAAAATTAAGCGCAGTAACGATCAGCCCCAATACAAGCAGCAATCCTGTTGTAAAACGTGTATTGGCATAAGTTCCCATTACTGCTTTATTCGATGTGAGATATACCTGTGTAAAGATGGTGATGGGCAGTTGTATACTCAGCACTACTTGCGAATAGATCAGCCCTTTGAACGGATCACTGATGAGAAAGATGATCAACGTTGCGGGGATAAACGACAACAACACTCCTAGCTTCGAACGTTTTGCTTTATAGTTATATGTCTCACCAAAGAGTCCGGCAAATATAGATGCTCCGGCTATACCGGAAGTAATGGTCGAAGCAATTCCGGCAAGCAGCAAAGCTACACCAAACACAACTCCTGCATTATTTCCAACAAGCGGAGTTAACAACTGTTGCGCTTGAGACAGTTCGTCTACCTTTACTTGATGCTTGTAAAATGTAGCGGCTGCTAGAATAATCATGGCCGAATTGATTGCCCATCCTACGATCATGGAAAATAATGTATCGTAAAACTCATATTTCAGTTTGCTTCGTTTCGTACTTTCATCTTCGAGATTCCACTCCCTGCTTTGAATAATCTCGGAATGGAGAAAAAGATTATGTGGCATCACAACAGCACCCAATACACCCATAATAATTAACATGGAATTGCGAGGAAACTGGGGCGTAACGCTGCACTTCAATGACTGTACCCAATCGATATCGACCAGCCACAACTCGTACAAAAACGACAAGCCGATAATGGAAATAAAAAAGATTATACCTCGTTCTATGCGCTTGTAGGTATTGCTCATCAGCAAAATCATGCAAGCAATCATCACGAAGGCCGCTCCTATTTTCAAGGGAATATCAAAAAGCATTTGCAGAGCAATGGCTCCGCCTAATATTTCGGCGAGTGAGGTAGATACACTAGCAAGCATGGCCGAAATAATTATTGTTCTACTCAGGGGTTTAGGAATGTATTGATTGGTTGCTTCGGAAAGACATAATCCCGTTACAATTCCCAAGTGAGCTACATTGTGCTGAATAATAATGAGCATAACGGACGAAAGCGTCACGACCCAAAGAAGCGCATAGCCATATTCAGATCCGGCAGCCAAGTTGGTTGCCCAGTTACCCGGATCAATAAACCCAATTGTGACCAACAATCCGGGCCCAATGTATTTCAACAAATCGAATGCACTCGATCTTGCTCGTTCCTTTCCGTTTCGTTTAGGCAGAATATTCATCTATCATCAAATTTATAAAAGAGATCAATCTCTCAAATTACACATTACATCATTATAGCAATGCATTTTCTCATATTTCAAACAAATTCATTGTATTCTATGTTTTCACTTGTCGATTATAGCATAAACAAAATTAATTTACGACTAAAACAAATATATCATTTTATCATCAAAACAGATACTATACATAACACATGTGCGGTAAATGCCCGAGACAAGACAAAAACAATCTATCATATTAATAGCATATATCTGCATTTGAAAACATTTTGGCAAACACAAACTGCCTGAGATTTTCATAAAATATTTCTCATGCATCATTACAGGTAAATATTCACACGATACTACAATAACAACTCTCTAAAATCATACATACGATAGTCTCTAATTCTATCAATAGCCATTTCTTCGGGAAAACACTTTGCAATTTCTTCGGGAAGAATAAAAAAAGTCTTCGTGAATAGTTTTTAGAATCTCCACGAAGATTTCTCATATTCTCCATGGAGACTTTTCAGAATCTTCACGAAAACTTTTTTCGCTCTCCTTGAAAACAAAATTTGCTTCTTAGATAAAGCTCAAACGCAAAATCCCCCTAATGACACAAGTTTGTGTATCATTAGGGGGATCCTTATATTCTATGTAAAATTGTTTTGTACTAGCAGCGAATATTTAGTTCGCGCAATACATCGCGAATTTTTTCGAAGGTAGTAATTCTTGTTGGCACCAACGGTAAACGAAGTTTGTTTTCGATGTATCCCATTGCATGAAGAATACTTTTCACACCGGCAGGATTTCCATCCACAAACAACAATTCGAAAAGCTCCGTAAAACGGTGGTGAATCAACAACGAACTTTGGTAGTCGCCATTAAGAGCCAAGCGTACCATACGGCTAAACTCATATGGAAATGCATTTCCGATTACCGAGATTACTCCTACTGCACCCAAAGAAATGAGTGGATAAGTAATACCATCGTCGCCGGAGATTACATCAAAGTCGGCCGGTTTGTGCTTAATGATGTCATCCATTTGCGTAATATTGCCTGATGCTTCTTTGATTGCTACGCAGTTTTTGCATTCACGCGCGATACGTAATGTTGTTTCGGCTGTCATGTTTACACCTGTACGTCCCGGAACATTATAAAGTATAATAGGCAAACGTGTTGCTTCAGAAATAGCTTTATAGTGTCTGTAGATTCCTTCTTGAGAAGGTTTGTTGTAGTAAGGAACTACGGAAAGAATGGCATCTACCCCATTGAAATTTCCAGTCTTAAGCTTGTCGCAAACAGCTTTTGTACTGTTTCCGCCTACACCCAAAACAATAGGAATACGACCGCGTACTCGCTCTATTACAAGGTTTAATATTTCAGTCTTCTCTTCTTCGGTTAGCGTTGGTGTTTCGGCTGTAGTACCCAACACTACGAGATAGTCTGTACCATTTTGAATTTGGTGATCGACCAATCGTCCCAGTGCTTCAAAGTCTACGCTTTCATCTTGCTTAAAGGGAGTAATTAGTGCTACTCCCATTCCTTTTAGATTTATATCTGCCATACGGTCAAAATCCTTTGATTTACTTTAATTACTTACAAAAATAAGCAAAAATATCATTTTGCACGGATTGTGCGGAGATAAAATAATATTTGTTCGAAAATTGATTTAATATCTGCCGATTCTTTATACGAAAGCTCAATATCATAAACGAACTGAACAGGCTTAGAGCCAATGCCAATACGTAGAAATGTAGAACCTAACCAATATAAATAAGCATGCAATGAAGAGGTGTCGGCGGTGAGGTCGACAAATACATCTGCATGTAGCTTTTTAAATACAGAAAAGCAATGTTCGGTTGGAAGACCAAAGCGAGAAATGAACTGTTTACCACTCACATTGATTACGTCTTCAGCTTCTTTAACTCCTTTTCCAAACACGACAAATTTGAGCTTTTTGCCGGCTTTGCGCAACGAATCCGCCTCAGCATAAATAAGATCAAAGTCGGATGCATTCACAAATACAACCATCGTACGAATTTCGTCATACGAAAGATAACGTCTTTCGTGATTGCCGGTTTGCAACAAGCCTTGCAGCTTGCGTTTTAATATCATATTTGAAAGCTTCATAACAGATCTAATTTAGTTTATTCAGTCCTGAATCATTTGCAGAAACTCTTCTTCTGATAACAAGGTAATGCCCAACTTGGTTGCTTTGTCTAGTTTTGAAGGTCCTATTCCTTCTCCTGCTAGCAAATAATTGGTTTTACCCGAAACTGAGCCCGGATTTTTACCACCATTAGCAAGAATAAGTTCCTTATATTCATCTCTCGAATGGTGCTTAAATGTACCACTGATTACGATGCTTACGCCTTTTAGTTTGTCTGTTGTAATAAGCCCTTCTACTTCTTTTATCGCTAATTGCAGGCCTGCTGTACGCAAGCGTTCTACCATCGCTTTATTTTCGACATTATCGAAATACTCGAGTACGCTACGGGCAATACGATCGCCAATCTCATCGACCTCGATCAAGGCATCGTATGAGGCTTGCTCGAGTGCATCGATGTTTTTGAAAGCTGCTGCCAGTTTTTTAGCGACAGTTTCGCCTACATAGCGAATACCCAGTCCGAACAATACACGTTCGAAAGGTACTTGTTTGCTTTGCTCAAGACTTGAAAGCAGATTTTGTACACTCTTCTCTTTCCAGCGTGGAAGCGCGATAAGATCGTCGAACGATAAGTCGTACAAGTCGGCCACATTCTTGATCAATTCGGCACTATAGAGCGTGTCTACGGTTTCAGGTCCGGCTGCAATGTTCATTGCTCTACGTGTAAGGAAGTGTTCGATACGCCCCTTAATTTGTGGCGGACAGCCGGTATCGTTAGGACAATAGAATGCTGCTTCGCCTTCGATTCGGTCAAGCGGTGTACCGCACTCGGGACAATTCTTAATGAATTGTACTTTTTCGCCAATCAATAGACGTGCGTCTTTGTCAACTCCTACAATCTTCGGAATAATTTCGCCTCCCTTCTCTACATAAACCATATCGCCGATATGCAAATCGAGGCTTTCGATAATATCTGCATTATGCAACGATGCACGCTTTACAACAGTACCCGACAATTGTACGGCATCTAGATTAGCTACTGGCGTAACTGCACCGGTACGACCTACTTGATAAGAAACTGAGCTGAGGCGGGTTAGCGCTTGCTCGGCCTGAAACTTATAGGAAATAGCCCAACGAGGCGACTTAGCCGTATAACCAAGCTCCTGTTGCTGAGTAATCGAATCTACTTTTAATACGATACCATCTGTTGCAACGGGAAGGTTTTTGCGCTCTACATCCCAATAATTGATAAATTCAAATATTTCATCAAGTGTAGTACAACGTTTCATCGTCTCCGGGACTTTAAAGCCCCAAGTACGTGCCAGTTGCAGATTCTCGTAATGCGAATCGGTAGGAAGTGTTTCGCTCATCATGTAATAGAAGTAAGCATCGAGACGACGCTGAGCTACGACAGATGAGTTTTGAAGTTTCAGTGTACCGGATGCTGCATTGCGCGGATTAGCAAACAAGGGTTCTTCTTGTTCTTCTCGTTCTTTGTTAAGACCATCAAAAACAGCCCATGGCATCAGAATCTCTCCTCGCATTTCAAAATGAGCAGGAAAACCTTCTTCACGAAGCTTGAGAGGCACAGAACGAATTGTTTTTACGTTATTCGTTACGTCATCTCCACGAGTTCCGTCTCCACGAGTTACAGCACGCAATAGTTCTCCATTCTCATACGTTACAGATATGGATGTACCATCATATTTTAGTTCGGCTACGATTGTAAAATCCTCTTGTAGCGTTTTACGTGTACGTTCATAGAAATCGGTAACTTCCTCGGCCGAATATGTATTCCCCAAAGATAGCATCGGATAGCGGTGCTCTACCTGAACAAATTCGTTCGAGATATCGCTCCCTACGCGCTGAGTTGGCGACAGCGGATCGAAGAATTCGGGATTATCCGCTTCTAGTTTTTGTAATTCATGCAGTTTATTGTCAAATTCGAAGTCGGTAATCTCCGGCTTAGATAGTACATAATAATTGTAATTATGCTTTTCCAATTCAGATCTTAAACTATCTATCTGAGCCTTAACCTGCTCTTTATTTAAACTCATTATTTCTATCTTTTCGTGAATCAGTATAAGGCAAAAATAGCAAAGTTCGCTCAAAATGCTAACTTTGTATTTATAATAATTTATATTGATAGTATAATATCCCATAACGAACAAACGATATGCAACCCGTATTATCCCCTTTTGCTAAACCGATGTACATAATGGCCAAGCCAATAGGCTCGGTTTGTAATCTTGCATGCGAATATTGCTATTACCTCGAAAAAGGCAATCTGTACGATCAGATTAAACAGCATACCATGAGCGACGAACTTCTAGAGAAGTTTGTACGTGAATACATCGAGTCTCAAAGCTCTTCAAATATCTTATTTACTTGGCACGGCGGTGAAACACTGATGCGTCCGGTATCTTTTTACAAAAAAGCAATTGAGTTTCAAAAGAAATATGGTCGTGGAAAACAGGTAGACAATTGCTTCCAAACGAATGGTACGTTAATTACCGAAGAATGGTGTAAGTTTTTCCGTGAAAACAATATCCTTGTAGGGGTATCGATAGACGGGCCACAGGAGTTTCACGACGAATATCGCCGCAATAGACAAGGTTTGCCTTCGTTTCATAAGGTGATGAAAGGTATTCAACTGCTCAACAAGTATAATGTAGAGTGGAATGCAATGGCCGTAGTAAATGACTTTAACGTAGAGTATCCTCTCGATTTTTACAACTTCTTTAAAAGTATCAACTGTAAGTTTATTCAGTTTGCGCCTATCGTAGAGCGTATCAATGAAAAAACAAAAGATAAGTTGAAGCTTCAATTACCCAATCATATCTTGGAAGCTGAGCTGACGGAGCATTCGATTACGCCAGAAGCATGGGGCAACTTCTTGTGTACTATTTTTGACGAATGGGTAAAGCAAGACGTGGGAGAATACTTTATTCAGCTATTTGATGCAACCTTGGCCAACTGGATGGGTGTGCAACCGGGCATTTGCACAATGGCTAAAACTTGTGGGCATGCAGGAGTTATCGAGTTTAACGGTGATGTCTATTCTTGCGACCACTTTGTGTTCCCTTCTCACAAATTAGGCAATATCTACTCAAGTAGCTTGATAGAAATGATGTATTCTCCAATGCAGTTGAAGTTTGGCAATGACAAGTTTGACAAACTTACTACACAATGCAAAGATTGTGAGTACCTTTTCGCATGCTATGGTGAATGTCCTAAAAACCGATTTATTACGGACTCTAGAGGTGAGTTTGGTCATAATTATCTTTGCAAGGGATACTATCAGTTCTTCAATCATGTAGCTCCTTATATGGACTTTATGAAACAAGAACTGCTCAACGAACGTCCGCCGGCAAACATCATGGATCACCTTGATTCGATCAAGTAAGAAGGCTTCTTATATCCTATTTTCTCGTCTTTTCAGATTGTTATAGATTCTTATTTGAGGAAATGAAGTTTAGGAATTATTTTTGCATTCAGATATATTAAAGCATATACCATTAGCATACAAATTAATGAATATCAGACTAAACAAAATAATTAGTGATTCGGGACTATGTTCTCGCCGTAAAGCTGACATCTGTATCGAGCAAGGACGAGTAACTGTAAATGGTAAAACAGCCGAAATGGGCACAAAGGTTGGCCCAAATGACATCGTAAAAGTTGATGGTCATATTATTAAACACGAAAACGAAGCGGTATACATCGTATTAAATAAACCTGCTGGTATCACTTGTACTACAGATCAAACCGAATCGGATAATATTGTTGACTTTGTAAACTATCCTACGCGCATTTTCAATATTGGTAGATTGGATAAACCTTCGGAAGGTTTGATTCTTCTAACCAACGACGGTGATATCGTAAATAAGATTCTTCGTGCATCAAACAATCACGAAAAAGAATACGAAGTGGTTGTGAATAAGTCAATCACAGAAGAGTTTGCTACAAAGATGGCGACAGGTGTTCCTATTCTTGGCACCATGACTCGCAAATGTAAGTTTGAGAAAGAAGGCGACAATCGCTTCCGTATTACACTTACACAAGGATTGAACAGACAAATTCGCCGTATGTGTGAAGCTTTGGGATACGAGGTTCTAAAGTTGAAACGTGTACGTGTAATGAATATTACGCTAGACAAACTTCCGTTAGGTCAATGGCGTTTCCTTACCGGAAAAGAAATTGAAGTATTGATGGATATGATTAAGGATTCTGATGGAACACCTAAATCTAAATCATCTAAAAGCTCTAAACCGGCACAAAAAACCTCTAGTAGTTCTTACAAGCCAAGTCATAAAAGCTCGTCGAAACCAAGACCGGGTTCACGTCCTTATAAGGCAGCAGAGCCTAAATCACCGACAAACAAACGCGATGGAGCTAAACCATCTCGTGATGACAAACGTGATGTTAGAAGCAATGGTAAACCGACAAACTCAACAAATTTCAAACCAAGAAGTACATCTGCTCCAAAAGGTTCTAAACCAAGTGCAGCTGGTTCTGGCTCTGAAAAAGGTGCAAAACGAAACGCATCATCGGGTCCACGTGTTGGAAAAAGTAGACCATCCACGACAAATAGAGGCCCAAAGGCTCCGGCTCGTGGTTCTAAGAAACGATAAGAACAATTCTAATAATACAAAAAATCCGCAAGTGTATGCTTGCGGATTTTTTTATACTGTCAATTACTCTTCTGCTTTCAAGAATTTACCATCAGGAGTAAACATCAAATCTTTGCTTTTAGGAGTTGTTTCTACTTCCACTTCATATCCTTGAGTACATTTACTAATTTCGGAAACAGCAACACCTTTATAGTTTGCATTTAGATAATTCAAAACATCTGTAGGCAGCAAACCCAAAACGACTTTCGACAAAGGTTTTTTATTATCACTTTCGATGTGATGCCATTCGCCATCACTATGAAACTTCACTTCGATACCGTCGGCCAACTTTATTTCATAAACATTGTTGCTTTGCAGTTTTGCTTTGATGATGGGTTGTCCTTCTAGATAATCTTGAATAAAATTCTGAATTACCTAAGGAACCTGATCTGCTGCAATTACCTGATCATAATCTTTACCCTTATGCCCCTTCTTTCCGTCTTGAGCAAATACTGTAAATCCCGACACAACGATTGTCAGTAAACAAACGATCCATTTTTTCATAACTCATTAATTTTTAGTTTTGCGTTTATTAATAAGCTCAGGCTAGAATCTTCTTAGCCGCCTCAGCTACAATAGAAAGTTCTTCATTCTCCAAAGCCGACCCATTTGGCAAGCAAACGCACTCGGCATAGAGTTCATTTACAACACCCCTACCATAAAATGGCAAAGATTTATATTTATCATACAGGTTGATCGGACGTATAACACGAGCCGTTTGAATTCCCACAGCATCCATTTCTGCGATAAAAGTATCTACAGAAACCTTTGATGGAGAAGAAATACGTAATGCAGCAAGCCATCCGCTCGATTCGTAATCATTATTTACCGTATGCTGAAAAGTAACGCCTTCGATATCTTTCAATGCGTGGCGATACAGATCAGTATTGGTAAGACGACACTTAACGCGATCTTTCAAAACCATCATTTGGCCACGACCAATACCTGCAACCATTTCACTCATTTTATAATCATAGCGCATCGCTGCATCGTGCTTATCAATTCGCGTGATGTCTTCTTTGCCCGCTAGATATTCAGCAACGATTCGCTGTTCGTGCAAGGAACAAACCAGTGCTCCTCCACCCCAAGTCGTAATCACATGCTCTTCTCCGAAAGAAAGCACACCCATTACGCCAAACGTACCACATTTCTGTCCTTTACAAGTAGCACCGAGAGCTTCGGAAGCATCATCTATAAGTGGGATATCATTTTCGCCGGCAATACGATCAATCTCTTCAATATTACAAGGAGTACCATAAGCATGCGACAAAACAATTGCACGAATATTTTTACCCAACTTCTTTCTGTCGGCAATCGCATTCTCTAGCTCTGTCGGATCCATATTCCAAGTACGTTCTTCACTATCTACGAGTACCGCCTCAGCACCGGCCAAAGTAATCGCATTGATTACACGCGGATGTGTTAGTGCCTGACAAATGATTTCATCGCCTTTTTGTACTCCCACAATCTCAAAAGCCAAATGCAAAGCAGCAGTCGATGAATTTAATGCAACAACCGTTGTATCTTCTTTTAAATAAACAGCTAGATCATTTTCAAAACCAATTACATTATCTCCGGGTTGAAATGTGCGTTCATTATCCATAAAAGCACCAAGAAAGTCTCTTTCGTTGCCACTCATATGAGGAAGTGACAATATAATTTTCTTTTTCATAACAGATTATTCATTTTGTAGTTTTAGTCATAAATCTTTTGTCAAAACAACTAAGCAATAGATAAGGTTTATATGATTTATTCACGAAAAACAAAAGCTGCCCTATCCGAAGATAAGACAGCTTTATATGATATCAATTCTATTCGAAATCAGTTATACCAAGTTCGCAATAGCTACGACATGGCAAAGAGTTCCTCCTAACACAAACAAGTGCCAGATTGAGTGCATGTATTTATACTTGTCGAGCACATAAAAGATTGTCCCTATAGTATAAAAAGCCCCGCCGGCAACAAGCCAGTAAAGTACGTCCATATGCCCAGACTCACTTAGTACATTTATCAATGGTTTTATTGCAAAGACTACCACCCATCCCATCAACAAATAACAGATCGTTTTCACGATACTTGTTTTCTTCATCTTCAGAAATGAGAAAATAATGCCAATGATTGCCGCACACCAGATAAAGCCGAATAACAGCCAGCCCCAAATACCTTCTTCGCGAAGTGTAATCAGCGTAAAAGGGGTATATGTACCCGCAATGAGTAAATAGATCGCACTATGATCTAGCTTTCTGAAAAAGCGTTTCAAGTCGGCATTCGTTATCGCATGATAAATAGTCGACATCGAATAAAGTAAAAACATACACAGCGCAAAGGTACAAAAGCTCGTTATGTACCATACGTTTCCGGTAGAGATGGATAAGATCGCAAACCAAATCATTACCCCCAATCCCATAACCGCACCAATCCCGTGCGTGATGGTGTTATATAGTTCTTCTTTGGTTATAGCGTGAGTTGCTGTTTTCATACGTTGAACGTCTCTTTAATGTTTACGACAATCTTTTGCACCAAAGCATTGCGAGCTTCGTACGATGCCCAAGCAATATGAGGGGTTAAGACAATCTTATTGGGGTTATTTAATTTCAGCAACGGACTGTCGGCAGATAAGGGCTCTTCGCTATATACATCCAACGCGGCTCCAGCAATTGTATCATCATTAAGAACAGTTGCCAATGCCGCTTCATCCACAATACCTCCACGTCCTACATTAATAATATATGCGGTGGGCTTCATCATGATCAAAGCTTTGAGATCAATCAGATTTCGAGTTGCATCGTTGAGTGGTGCATGAATCGTAATGATATCACAAGTAGACATGAGCTCGTCTAATGCAATAGCAGGATAACCAGCATCCATATTCCGTCCACTTGTAGAGTAATAAACCACCTCTGCACCGAAGGCAGTAGCTATAGCTGCAACCTTCTTCCCAATGTTACCCATTCCGATAATACCCCACTTCTTTCCATGAATTTCATGAAATACAGATCCCGGATAAAAGAAGCGTCCACTTTTTGAATACGATCCGTCCTTTACATACGCATCATAATGAGGAATTGCTTTATATAACTCAAGTAACAAAGCAAACGTATGCTCTGCCACAGAAGAGGTAGAATAGTTTACGACGTTCTTTACAGCAATATTGTGTTCTTTAGCCGCATCAAGATCTACATTATTCATGCCGGTTGCTGCAATACAAATCAAACGTAAGTCGGGAAGTTGCTTCATTTCGTCTTCGCCAAAATATACTTTATTTGTAATTACCACATCAGCACCTTTACATCTATCAATTAACTGATCCGGATATGTATAGTCATATTCAGAATAATCACCCAACAGTCCAAAAACCGAAGTGTCTACATTTGCGACAGTATATCTGTCAAGAAATACGATTTTCATAGATTCTGCTATTTTTTTAAGTTACACATAACGTTATTACAAAGTAACCAATAAATAACAATCAAGCAACACCCGTCTGTTCATTTAGTAATGCTTTATATAGTTATTATATTAATTAACCACAATCGAAATAGCTTAACATTATATAAATCAACAAATGAATCTTAGAGTTGTTCTTTGTATAAATATAACAATTGATGATCAATAAATTCGACATATGAAAAAAACACAACACCTAAAAACTATTTTGGTAAAACAAAATAGAAAAACGATGCTAAAACTACTAGTTTCATTAGGAATAATTCTTCCCTCTTCAGCGATACAAGCTCAGCATACCGGTAAATACTTAAAAGAGCCACTTCCCGAAACTTGGGTAACTGATAGTTTATTTCAGAATAATGCTATTTATTGTTCGTGGTGGAAATCATTCAATGATCCTCAGCTAGATTCTATTATCAATGTTGCAATTCAAAACAATTACAACGTCCTTACAGCCATCAATAGAATTTCAGCAGCACGAGCACAGATGCGTAGTGCATATGGAGCATTATTACCATCATTTGGGTTAACAGCAGATTTCACAAGAGCGAGATCTAGCAAAAATGCCAATCCTCTCCTTCCCTCTATTTATAGTTCGCAATACAATGCCGCTGTTGATATGAGTTGGGAGGTTGATATTTTTGGAAAGATCCGTAATCAAGCTAATGCACAACGCAAACTCTATCAAGCAAGTGAAGATGATTATCAATCAGTTATGATTTCGCTGGCATCACAAATTGCCTCCACCTATTTTCAAATACGTACTGCTCAACAACTATTGTTAGTTACCAATAAAAATATCAAATCACAAGAGAGCATTCTCAAAATAACTGAAGTACGTTACAATACAGGACTAGCCTCACAACTCGATGTTGCTCAAGCTAAATCGATTTATTACAATACGCAAGCGAGTCGTAACTCGATCATGACTACAATCTCTAACAACATCAATTCGCTTGCGGTGCTTATGGGTGCTTATCCGGCACAAATTCGTGATGCTTTTATGTCGGCAAAAGATTTACCTAATCCCGTACATATTATTCCGGTTAGTATTCCGGGCAAATTGCTTTTACAACGCCCCGACCTGCGAGCTGCAGAAAAGCAAATTGAAGCACAGGCTGCTCAGTTAGGTGCAGCTAAAGCCGATTGGCTTCCTTCATTTTTTCTCAATGGTGCATTTGGCTTTTCGGCTCCTGAGTTAAACCATCTATTCGAAAAGAATAGTCAAAACTGGCAAATACAGCCTACCATGAAATGGACTATTTTCAATGGCGGACAACGCAAAGAGGCTGTCACAGCAGCAAAAGCGGTATTGGAAGAGAACATAAACCAATTCAATCTTTCTATGCTTAGTGCCGTACAAGAAGTAGAAAGCTCTATGGATGCCTATAAGAACTCTATTCGAGAAGTAAATGAATTAAGAACCGTTGTAAATCAAGGCGAAGTAACGCTAAAACTTTCTATTGATTTGTATAAAGAAGGTTTGACTGAATTCCAAAATGTTCTTTCTGCACAACAATCTTTGCTTCAATATCAAAGCTCACTTACCCAGTCACAAGGAAATACACTCGTTTACCTTGTAGAGCTCTACAAAGCTCTTGGGGGCGGATGGGATATCGAAAGTAATAACAACAGATAAATATTATAATTATGCTAACAAACCACAAATGTATGATGCTGGGTCTTGCCGCATCAATAATGGCTGTAACAGGGTGTAGCAACTCGAAAAAAGAACATGCTCAAGCCATGCCTCCACTCGAGATCACAGTAGCAAATCCGGTTATACAAAACATCACCTTAACCAAAGACTATCCGGGTTATCTCACTGCATTTAAAACTGTAAATCTTGTTGCACGTGTCAATGGTACATTACAACGAATCAATTACACCCCGGGAAGTGAAGTAAAACAAGGTCAGTTGCTATTTGTCATTGAACCATCGACTTACCAACATCAAGTAGAAGAAGCCAAAGCTCAACTCGCTAATGCTAATGCACAGTATACCTATGCTAAAGCTTCATATGATCGCACCAAAGAGGCTTCAATATCCAATGCGGTAAGTGAAATCTCCGTAATTCAAACCGAAGCCAATATGAATCAGGCTAAAGCTTCGGTTGAGGACGCTAAGGCTGCTCTCGCAAATGCCGAGCTGAATCTAAGCTATTGTTATGTAACCGCACCTTGCAACGGACGTATTTCAAAAAATCAATACGATCTTGGTAATTATATTAACGGTGCATCCAGTCCTGTGCTTGCAACTGTATATGATGACAAGCAATTATATGCATATTTTGATGTATCCGACAATCAATACTTAAATGCGTACTTGAATAGCAAAAATAATTCGTATGGAAAAGAATCAATCGATTCTGTTACCGTATTGCCTAGTGGCGACAATGCTTTTGCAAAGAAAGCCAGGGTTGATTATTTAGGTCCGAACGTCACATTGAGCACCGGAACAGTAGAAATGCGAGCCGTGCTTAATAATAGTATTGGTGAGCTAAGGGATGGTTTATATGTTCGTGTAATTTTACCTTATGCTAATAAAGAACAAGCCGTATTGATACCGGAAGCTAGTATAGGTAACGACCAACGTGGACGATTTGTTTACTTGGTAAACGATTCGAATATCGTGAAATATACGCCCGTACAAGTTGGTCAACTAATGAGCAATAATCTACGTGAAATCGTTTCCGGAGTGAAGCCCGGCGACAAGTATGTTGTTACCGGTCTACTCAAAGTAAGAAACGATATGCCTATTAAACCTATTGAGGCTAAATAATTGAGTTTAAAATACACTAAAACAAACCATTGTGTCAAAGTTTTTTATAAATAGGCCCATCTTTGCAACTGTAATTTCATTGATGGCCATGCTAGCGGGTTTAGTTTCACTCATAAATTTACCCATAGCACAATACCCCGAAATCACTCCACCTACAATTATGGTATCGGCCAATTATCCGGGTGCTTCACCTGAATTAATAGCCGAGGCGATAGGCTCACCTATCGAAGAGCAGGTGAATGGTGTAGAGGGCATGATGTATATGAGCTCCTATTCGGGAAGCGGACAGTACAACCTGACCATTACCTTCAACATTGGTGTCGATGTAGACATGGCTAATGTGATGGTACAAAACAAAATCAATCCGATTTTAAATACCCTTCCGGCGAGTGTAGTACAACAAGGACTTACCATCAAGAAACAAGAAAGCAACATGTTGATGATTATCAACTTGCTTTCTAAAGATTCAATCTACGACGGTTTGTATCTTTCAAATTATTCAACACTAAACATTGTAGACGAGCTATCTCGTATCAATGGGGTTGGTAATGTCATGTCTCTTGGAGCCGGCAACTATAGTATGCGTATTTGGCTCGACCCTGTTATTCTGGCTAGCCGGGGCGTTTCAATTCAAGATGTAATGCAAGCTCTAAAATCGCAAAACATCGGTTCTACTGCTGGTAGCGTAGGTACTCCTCCGGGAAGTAACAACATCGCATATTCTTATGCAATCCAAACTCCGGGACAACTTACCTCTGTGGATCAGTTTGAGAATATTATCATCCGCTCTACTTCTTCGGGACAATACCTTCGCTTAAAGGATATTGCTCAAGTAGACTTAGGTAGCTTTACCTACTCAACAGTATCAAAAGACAACGGACAGCAAACTTCATTCATTGGTATTGCTCAATCTCCGGGAGCTAATGCACTTCAGCTTTCAAATGAAGTAAAAGCAAAAATGGAAAGTCTTAGCAAGTATTTCCCATCTGGAGTGTATTATGATGTTTCATTGGATACAACAGACTTTATCCGAGATTCTATCCACGAGGTTATTAAGACATTCTTCGAAACCATGCTTATTGTAATCTTGGTTATCTTGCTCTTCCTCCAAAACTGGAGGGCAGTAATTATACCATCCATTACGATTCCGGTTTCTTTGATCTCGACATTTGCTGTTATGAACTTACTGGGATTCTCGATCAATATGCTAACGCTGTTTGGTCTGATTCTGGCCATCGCAATTGTGGTCGACGACGCCATTATGGTAGTAGAAAATACCTATCGCCTTATGGAGTCTGACAACTTGCCAATCAAAGATGCAGTAATCAAGGCTATGGAAGAAATCACTGGTCCAATTGTAGCAATCGTTCTTGTAATGTTGGCCGTATTCGTTCCTACAGCTTTTATTGGAGGTATTACAGGTCAATTGTTTCGTCAGTTTGCGCTTACTATTGCAGCCTCAACCTTTATTAGTGGATTGTGTTCGCTTACGTTGACTCCTGCATTATGCGCATTATTCTTGAAACCCGAAAAACGTAGCAAGTTCTTTATCTACGACTGGTTCGACAGATTTTATGCGAAGGTTGCCAACTGGTATGGAAAAACCACAATGGCCTTTTTGAAAAAAGCCGGAGCCGGTGTACTATTCTTTGTTATTTGTGCTGCCGGAACATTTTATTTGTTCTCAAAAACACCAACAAGCTTTATCCCTGAAGAAGACCAAGGATATTTCTTTGTTAGTATACAATTGCCTGACGCTGCCGGTATGGGACGTACCGAACAAACAACAGATCAAGTAAGAGAAATTCTATCTTCATTTGATGAAATATCGTCAATCATCACAGTTGATGGATATAACATGCTTTCGGGTAGTTTGGGTTCAAACAGTTCTACCGTATGGGTATCGTTAAAGAACTGGAAATATAGAACTAAGAAAGATCAAAAAGTAGCTGCCTTGGTAAACAGATTCAATGGCATAGCATACGAAACTATACAGACTGGGCAGGTGTTTGCATTCAACCCTCCGGCAATTCCGGGCCTAGGTACGGTAGGAGGTTTAAATCTTGTTCTTGAAGATATCAACAACCTCGGACAAGGTCCTATGATGCAGGCTATTCAAGCTTTGGAAACAAGTGTAAAAGAGGCTCCGGCTATAGAAAGCATTACCTCTCAGTATAGTGCAAATGTTCCGAAATATCAATTGAACATTGACAAAGATAAAATCAGACTACTAGGGCTTACATATGAGCAAGTTAATGAAATTCTCACCGTATATTCAGGTACGGCATACATCAATAACTTCCCAATGTTTGGTCGTATCTTCAACGTCGTGTTGGGTGGTGCAGCAACCTCTCGACAAACAATTGAAGACATTCTTAAACTTCAAGTTCAGAATAGTCAGGGACAAATGGTTCCATTCTCTGCTTTTGCAACTATTGAATATTATACTGGTGTAGATCAGATCAATCGTTACGACTTGTACAATGCAGCATCAATCATTTGTAATACAAAATCGGGATATAGTTCCGGTCAAGGTATGCAACAGATGGAACAACTCGTAAATAAAGTACTTGGTAAAAACTATGGCTACGAATGGACTGGCATGGCTTATCAAGAAGCGACCTCTTCAAGTGGTGTTATGATCATCTATGTATTGGCCTTTATCGTTGCGATACTTGTTTTGGCAGCTCAATACGAAAGCTGGACCAATCCGTTTGCAGTAGTAATGGGAATACCTTTTGCATTACTGGGTGTTATCGTAGGATGTATCGTAATGCATCAATCCTTAAGTGTTTACTCACAAATTGGGATGGTACTTTTGATGGCTCTTTCTGCAAAGAATGGTATCTTAATTGTAGCCTTTGCTCGAGACAAACACAATGAAGGCTTAACAATTCGAGACTCAGCTGTTGAAGCCGGCAAACTTCGTCTTCGTCCTATCTTAATGACATCGTTTGCATTTGTATTTGGTGTGATGCCATTGCTATTCGCATCTGGTGCTGGTGCCGATAGCCGTATATCGCTGGGTACTGCCGTGGTGTTTGGTATGGCATTTAACACGGTATTTGGTACAATCGTGATCCCGATGTTTTATGACATACTTCAACGTCTCGACGAGAAGTTAAGAGGCAAGAAACCGGTAACGGAAGCTCCTTCTCAAATAAAAGATAACGTATAATTATTATACGCATCTAGCAAAAAAAGCCATGCTCATTCTTCTATGAAGATAAGCATGGCTTTTTAAATTAGATCTTTACTTAGAAGCTTTCAAGTTCATCAAATATTGACCGTACTGATTCTTTCGCATTGGATAGGCCACTTGCTCTAGTTTTGTTTCGTCAATCCAACCGTTTCGATAAGCAATCTCTTCAAGACAAGCGATCTTCAGTCCCTGGCGCTTTTCTATCACCTCTACAAATGTAGAAGCCTCCGACAGTGAATCATGCGTTCCGGTATCTAACCAAGCAAAACCGCGACCTAGTGTTTGCATACAAAGTTCTTTACTTTCAAGGTAGTATTGATTTACCGTTGTAATCTCCAGTTCTCCGCGAGCCGAAGGCTTGATATTCTTAGCAATCTCCACTACGCTATTCGGATAGAAGTAAAGCCCCACCACTGCATAGTTTGATTTAGGTTGCTCTGGCTTCTCTTCGATAGACAGCACGTTACCTTCCGCATCAAACTCAGCTACGCCATAACGCTCCGGGTCATTCACCCAATAACCAAAGATGGTTGCTTTACTTTGCTCGTCAACATGGCGAACCGCGTTTTGCAACATGGCAGAGAAACCTTGACCATAAAAGATATTATCCCCAAGCACCAAACAAACGGAGTCTTCTCCGATAAACTTCTCTCCGATAATAAAAGCTT